>CAYLIJ010000007.1:0-65037 GCA_964383925.1 uncultured Puniceicoccaceae bacterium | reverse complement strand
GGATCTCCCCGAAGGATGACTTGGTTGTCCTGACCTTGGAACAGGTGATGCCTTATAGTTTTAATACCGAGTGGGCATTGAAGGGCTTAATTTACGATGCCTTAGTGGATTAATGATTTATCAAACTATCACCTTTTATTTTGTGGTGTGGACTCGATGAGTAGACGCAACTTTTTTCAAGTGATTGAATAGGGATGATTTCTTTCTTTTTAAATTGATGAAAACAAGTTTATTTCGATTGAACCGATCTAAAATCCTCGGTTATGGTTTTTATTAGCCTAGTAATTTAATAAAAAAAGGATGTAATAAAATGGAAGAGCAAAGAAAAAAAGTCGCGGTTGTACTTTCTGGTTGTGGTGTGTTTGACGGGTCGGAAATTCATGAGGCAGTTTTAACTTTGCTTGCGATTGAGGAGGAGGGAGCGACTTGGCATTGCTTTGCTCCCCAGGGCGAGCAGTTGCATGTGGTGGATCATGCGACCGGCGAAGTGGTGGAGGGTGAAAAGCGCGAGGTTTTTTCCGAGAGTGCACGAATTTCAAGAGGGGTTGAGAAGCTTACTGAATTAGGTGAGTATGACCCTGCTGAATATGATGCCCTTATTTTCCCCGGTGGATTTGGTGCTGCGAAAAATCTGTCTGATTTTGCGGTTCGTGGATCCAGTGCAGAGCCAATTGATTCTGTAACTGGCGCGGTTCGGAGTACACATTCTATGGGTAAACCTATTGGCTTTATTTGTATAACTCCGGCGTGTGTCGGGGCTCTGACTTTGGGGGGAGAGGGGGTTGATTTAACCATTGGGAATGATCCGGAGACTGCGTCCACGGTGAAGGAGAGTGGTGCCAATCATCGCGAATGTACGGTGGATGAGGTAGTGGTAGATATGACCAATAAGGTAGTGAGTACACCCGCTTATATGCTTGGGCCTAATATTATTGATATAAGAAAGGGGATTTCAAAACTGGTCAGGGAAGTGATTGCCTTGGCGAACTAATCCGAATTTATTTTAGAATATGAAAGCCTCTCTAGTAAGACGATTGTTCGCCCTTTATTTAATTTTATCTATCTCGATTACGATCCTATTGGCCAAGGATACGACCGAACCTGAGTTGCGGGTAATGAGTTTTAATATTCGATTGGGTGTGGCGAACGATGGCGATAATCGATGGGAGTTGCGTAAGGAATTAGTGGTTCGAACGATTAGGGAATTTAATCCCGATTTATTGGGTTTACAAGAGGTGTGGCCGATGCAGGAAAAATATTTGAAGGAGAACTTTCCTGAATATGTGTATTATGGACGGAGTCGCCTGATAGATCCAAAGGAGGGAGAGGGGTGTGCAGTCATGTTTAAAAAGAAACGGTTCGAGTTGATTGAGAAGTCGACTTTTTGGCTTTCTGAAACTCCAGATGAGCCGGCGAGTAAGAGTTGGGATACCTCTTTGCCCAGGATCGTTAATCATACTCGATTAAAAGACCGGGATGCGAAGGGGAAGGAGTTTGAATTTATGAATACTCATTTCGACCATCGAGGAAAAGTGGCCAGAATGGAATCGGCAAAGTTGATTAAAAAAAGAGTATCTGTGATGAAGAAGGGGGCAAGGGTTGTGCTAACGGGAGATTTTAATTCGGGCGAGGGGAGCCTACCTTATCAATCTTTGGCCGGAGGAAATTTGGTAGATAGTTTTCGGAAAGTTTATCCAAAGCGTACAGAGGAAGAGAGCACTTTTACCGCATGGGTAGGTAGATTAATTGGGAACCGGATTGATTGGGTTTTATGCAGCCCTAATTTTCGGGTCCGTTCCGCGGAAATCAATCGAACCAATGACAAGGGAAGGTATCCTTCCGATCATTATCCGGTAACGGCCACTTTGATTTATAAATAAATTAGAATATGAAAAAGACGACTTGTTTACGATTTTTAATGTATTATTTTACTTTATTCCTTTTCTTTGGTGGGGTTGGCTTTGGTGGAGAGACCGAATCTTTACCGAATGAGGTTCGGTGGGTCAGAAAGTCAGAAGAATATCCAATGTTATGCCAGCAGGTTTTTAAACAGGCCAGGGAGGTAATTGGTAAGGCCATGAAAGGGAATAAAGGTGTTGCTAATCTGGCAGTGGTCGTGGACTTGGATGAGACGATTTTGGATAATAGCCTTTATCAGGTGGAGAGGTGGAAAGCGGGTTTAAGTTTTACTCAGGAGTCATGGTCAATTTGGGTGAATCGTAAGGAAGCGGGATTAGTCCCCGGTGCCCAGGAATTTTTGAAGGGGGTCAGGAAGAAGGGAGTACGAATAGTATTTCTGAGTAATCGAATGGCTAATAATCTAGAACCAACCAAGGAAAATCTTAAGATCTTAGATGTGTTGGATAGCAAAGACTTATTTTTACTCAGACTTGATAAGTCAGACACTAAAGGAGTGAGACGAGCGGAGGTTTTAGAAGGAACGGGAAGGATGAAAAAGATTGGTTCATTACGGGTGATTGGATATGTGGGAGATCAGGTGGGAGACTTTCCAGCCGATCCATTAAACGCTTTGAGTAAGACAAACTTTCTTCTACCCAATCCGATGTATGGAAAGTGGTAAGGTAGAAAATATTTTGTTAAATTTTTGAAAATCCTTTCCAGATTTATTAGGGTCGTCCATCTAAGCCGTATTTTCTTGTCCTAGAGTTTGAGGGGGTAATAATAATATGAAATATCCTAATTTGTTATGAAAAACTGCTTTCGTCTTTTCCTTTGTTTAAGTTTGATCACTCCAGTGGTGGATATTGATTTAACAGCTGCGCCTAAAAAACAATCGCAAAACAAGAAGACTCCTGCACAGAGGAAGAAAGAGGCGGAGAGAAAAAAACAGACTGCTGAACGAGCGGCCGAGAATCGTAAGAAAAAAGCCAAAATGGAAGCGGCCAAGGAACAGGATAAAAAAGATGCCGAGTTGGAACGAATTTCGATACAGGTGGGCGAGATTCAGAAGTCGATCAAGTTTTCCTCTTATCGACTCGATGATGTAGAACTTGGATTAAAGAAGATTGTTGAGGGTCGGAGTGTGATTATGAAATCTATTATTTATACTTTATCTAAAGAGAAAAAGCCTGAGCTGTTAGAAACCCGAGGTAAACTTATGCGGGTTAAGGAACAGGTCTTGGCTAAGCAGGCTGATATGAAGAAGGCTTTTGGGACACTGGGGCGATTAAAAATTATGTGTGCAAAATATACCGATTCTAAAAAAATTGCTAGTAATGGAAAGACATTACTGGAGCTATATGAACAAGCGGAGACCGATGTGAAACGTGACTTCGTCGAGATCGAGTCCACGATCAAGCGGATGATTAGTTATAATAAAAATTACGCCCGAGTGCTGAGCACTTTAATTTCTGAATTTGTGGATGAGGGAATTGTTTTTTTAGATAAGGAAAAAGAATTAATTAAGAAGCTGGCTTCTCTTTAGTTTTTTATTCGTACCTCCACTTCATGATCCAAGGATCGTGAAATTTGGACTGGGCGGCTTTTAATTTTCCTTTGTAAATACCGAGCATTGCAGCGTGTTTTGAACTGCCGGCTAAATTCTTCGCTTCATGGGGATCCTGATCAATTTTAAAGAGTTCGAATTCAGGTCGATGGATGTAGTCGCGGACGGTTTTTTGACCATAGGGAGCACTCATTGATTTTTGATACTGAGCCTGAAAACTACTGGCGGCCCAGAGGTCTGAGGCAAAGGGGTAAGGGAGAGGATGGGCGATATTCCAAATTAATTTATACTTATTATCCCGAATGACGCGCATGGGGTAATACATTTGGATTTCGTGAAAGGTGTGGGAGGCGAAAATTTCATCCCAGTGCATTTTCTTTGAGTCACCAAGGATGGAAAGCCACGATTTTCCATGATAGTAGGAAAGTTTATTATTTCCCAGGTTGTCCCTGGGGGCACCGGGTTTGGCTTTTGGAATATTTGTATTTTGATTCCATAAAGTAGGTCGATTTTTTTTGTGATCCAGTGCGTCAGCAAAGTCGAGTAGAGTGGGAGTAATATCAATATGGCTGATCAAACCTTTATGTTTAATGCCGCGTTTTTTTTCATAGGGATTACGAACCACGAAGGGGACTTTTAAACCCCCTTCATAAACCGTAGTTTTTCCACCGGCAAAAGCCATGCCGTGATCAGATGTAAAGACGATTAATGTTTTATCGTAAAGGTTCGCTTCTTTTAAAATCTCGATGAGGCGGGCTAGACCTTGGTCGATCCGGGAGACACTTTGATAATACTGGGCCAATTCCTCGCGGGTTTCGATAGTATCGGGAAGAAAAGAGGGGATGGGCAGATCTTTTGGGTTATAAAAGACTTCCTCGATACCGTCGTGAAATTCCCTGTTTGGCTTATTGCCAAATAAGTCTGGTTTGAGACTTTGCTTCGAGCTGTCGTCCTTTCCACCCCCGCGGTGGGGGTCAGAGGTAGCGAAGTACAGAAAGAAGGGACGTTCGCTTTTCTTGGTAATGAATTCTTGAGACTGCTCGGCCATGTGGAACGCATTACGAGGGTTTCCTTTGAGGTAGGTTTCAAACGAGAATACTCTTTCGGGGGCTACATGATACTTGCCAATTTGGCCAGTTCGGTAGCCCGCATTGGTTAGGGCAATAGGTAGAGAGAGGTTGATTACTTTTTCGTAACTAGAAAATTTATGAAAAGCGTGCTGGTGACCGTATTGTCCATTGGCATGATTATGGAGCCCACTCAGTACCACAGATCGACTGGCTGAACAGCTGGCGGTAGTGGCAAAGGCATTAGTAAATACGGTTCCATCTTGGGCGAGGGCATCAATCGCGGGCGTTTTGGCAACTGGATCACCATAGCATCCAAGGGTGGGAGACTGATCATCAGTGATGAAGAAGATGATATTTTTCTCGGCTGCAAAGATGAATGGTGAGCAGGCAAGAATAAATAAATTGGTAAGTACAATTGTTTTTATCATAGGATAAGAAAACTATTAAAACATAGAGATTAGAGGTCAAGCAAAGCGAATTGATTGGGTACAAATTCATAAGCCAAGTTGATCAAATTTGAGGAATCGGAAGATAATTAAGTTTATTGCTTTACATCGAAATTTAAAGTTGTAGCCTGTGGTGTTTTTGGAATTTAAATAACTGATAATCAGTAAATTGTGTGAAAAATATTAGGTTTTATTATGATAGTGTTAGGAGTTTTCAAATGTGGAGAGTGAAGCTTAATTCTTGTGTGTGGAATGAGTATGTATCCAACAATTTAATCAAGGCATGAAGTTATTAACTAGGGACGAGGTTTTTGAGGCGGGGTATCAATTTCCAAGTGAAGGATTATGTTTTAACATAAGACCAGAGGAAGCCAAAGCATTCAGATCAAATGGAGAATGGGTGTTGTCGATAAACGAAGTTCTCGCCCAAGAGGGAGGAGAGCAAAGCTTTTTGTATGTCGTGGTCCAGGGGCAAGTTGATTTATACAAGGCAAGTAATCGAATAGAGAATCAAAAAATCTCAACTTTAGGTATTGGAGAGACATTTGGGGAGGTTGCATTTTTGAAGGGTAGAGTGTCTTCAGTAATGGCTCAGAGTGTGGGTGATTGCTTGCTATGGAGGATTGATTACGAGCGTTTACTTCAATTTATTGTCGATCATGCAAGAGGCGGTGGACAACTTTGTTTAAACCTAGCCGGTATTTTGGCGAATCGATTAGTAGTAGGTACGGATCAGGTCTTGGAGGTAAAGAGCGAACTACACGAGTCTATTGAGCAGTTACGCTCTCTTCATTCAGAAGAGGAGTCAAAATCAAAGGCACTAATGGGGATGCAAAAAAAGCTCGCCAGTATGCAGCATGGATTAAGAACGAGGCCGAGTAAGAAATCTGTATTTAATACTTTTACGATGGTATGCCTAACCATTGCTTTTCTAAGTACGAGTGCTTTAGTATTATTATTATTTTCTGAAGACACTGTTGATTTGGAAAACCGTGAGGCTGAGAAGGAAAAAATTCTAAAACTCGAAAAGAACGAAGAATTTTTCATTGAAATTAAGGCTAAGTTAGAAGCTGATAATGAAGACTTTGTTCAAATGAATGAAGCCTTGTTGGAACAGGTAAAATTAGCGGATAAAAAAAATATAGAAACCGAAACAGAATTAGCTGAATTAAATGATAAATTAGAAGGGATGGAGAGGGAGTTAATTATCGCCAAAGATGAGGCTACTCGAGGGGCGAGAGTTGGACAGGTTGATACAAGTCTTGAACCGGAAATTCCTGAAGATTTCATCAATGGTGCGATTGCATGGGTGAAAGTTAATTCGACGATGATATTTCCAATGGAGATTGAAATCAAAAATGTCCCGGTTGCTTTGACTGATAAAGATCAACTCGTTAGCGTGCCTATTGCCCCGGGGGGGATTGTATTGGCGAATCGATTGCATCCCATGGTGCCAGGTTTTTTGATCGTAAGTCAAAAAAACAGTCAGAAGTTATTGGCTTCTGTAAAGTTAGAAAACACCAATTTTTTTGAAATGATTGCGGGTCAATATGTGAGACAGATGAAGTCTCAGGGTATCGCGATTAAGAATCCATTTCCTACAGATTCAGAGTAACGTTAAAAGGGTAGACTCTTTTTAACAGGGAGCGCCATGGGCTCGGTTGATTTCTACTTTAGGACTTAGTCATTTCCTATGACACATATGACACTCCCTTGAATGGCAAATAAGCTTAGGTGCATTCATTGTTTGGTTAAATCTATTATTAACCAAACATAAACCGGAGAACAAAAATATGAGTGCAAATCGATTACCCGAACCGATGAAATCAACTGATCGTTTACAATCACGAAAAGTGGTTGAATATTTTCATCCATGCGAACACGCAATACTAGCCGAGTACTTTCAATTAAAAGAAAAATTACCTAAGTGTGCTCAAGATATTGATCCATTTCATAAAGTCTCTTCCGATGATGATTATGACGAGGCGGAAAATGGAATTACTTGTCGAACTGGGCGGGGAGATCGTGGGGAACATTCGGCTTTAAGCAATGCAGTTGCTCGAATTGCTTTAGCCCCCATTAGGACAAGTTTGCCGACTTGGGGAACCTACGGAAATACTGGAGTCTTTCACACGCGCCAGAACGAGAATAAAGGAGACCTCCCATCGCGAGGATTCCGGAGTGATCCAGTTTTGGTTTTATCTATTAATTGGGCAGATTCCGGACCAGGGTACAGTTGGCCAGTCCATTATTATATTTCCTGGATTCCCGTTTATGACCAGTATGTAGTAACTGCATCATACGATAGTGATGATGTTGAAGGATACCTCGATGTGGCGATTGGCAGATTAGCGGAGGGAGCCGAAATTGAAACCGACTTAAAACAAGTAATTAAGAGTCATTGGGGCCAGGATGCAATGTATCTCCATGGGTGGGCAGATTGTTTGAACGATGGGATAGTTAAAGATCCATGGGCGTGGCGAGATGAGATTGCCTGGGGAATTGATGAAAATGGTAATGATATTAATTATTCTGACGAAGACGAAGAGGAGGATGACGAATGAGTGAGTATTTTTTTATTCGCGGATCTGAAAATCATAAGCGTCGGGGAACAATATCAGATTCTTTTGTCGAAAAAGCTTTTGGATATTATGAACGAAAGGGGGCTCCTTTTCTTGAGAATCGTAGAAAGGTAAAGCATCGTATTTATTTGGATCAGTGTAATACTTTACACTTGGGGAAACCTCCAAATAGCTTTCCCGAAATTCCAACTTGGAGACAATTCCTTAAAAAATATGAGGGCTATTCTGAATTGGATTTAAGGACACGTTTGGATGAGATTTCCTATAATCTCACGCGGGCTGATTTGAATGATGAGTTGGGTTGTGAGTTTTTCCTCGATCAATGGGCACACAATTACAGTCCCGCGGCTGAGTTTGCACATTTAATTGATGATCTGAGGGTTGGAGTCGAAGATGCAAAAACCGATGAGGTGTTGGGAAGCCTAAAGCGGTATGAAGGTAATTTTACTGGTTCGGATGTTCTTTGTATGACCTTGGAGGAACCGACCACTCTGTCGTGGTTACAATGGGCGATGGATAAAGTGGGCGAGCCTGCTAATATCTATTATTTATGAGAATAAGCTATCTATGAAACTTCAGTTTTTATCTGGGGTAAGATTACTGGAGCTTGAATAGTCCCAAAATTTGCGAGCGGTTGAGTCTGATTGATCGTAGAGCCAGCTAGAGTTGGAATTTCGATAAATTTTAGGAAAATTGCTTTTTCCAGAGTAAAGCCATCCTAAAGTTTCATCGTACATCCAAAGGCTGCTCTCGTCTGTACCGTGGAGATAAAGCCAGCCGTGAAAGAGATGGTAAGTCCAACCACCAGAGTTGCCAAAAAAATCTCCGAACCAAGAAGATCGATACCAGCCGTTCCCTAGCGAGGTGGTATTAGAATCTTCCCACAATGAACTGCTCGCCTGCTCGCTTTGATTTGCCGAAGAAGAACTTGATTCAGATGAGGAGTTTTCCGTTGAAGTTTCTTCTTCCACAGCATCAGCTACATTGAGAATTAGGTTGTAAACAGGGGTTTGATTACCGGACAGTCCTGAATAGCGATAGCCAGTAATCTTTATAGTGTAAGTACCTGCCGTGGGTAAAGTACCAGAAATTACAGGGCCGTTGATATTTTCATTGTATGTAAGTCCTGCAGGAAGATCTTCAACCTTATAACTAAACGCTTTATAACCTTGATTGTAGAATCCAAAACTAAAGCTTTCACCCTCGGTAACTGAGGATGGGTTGGAAGAACTGGAAGTCACATAGGTGGTGGCACCGGAGAGGGCATGCCAAGTGCCCACGCTTGAAATAGTGGGCAAGGCCACACGCCAAGTCCAAGTTTTTTCGATTACAGATCCGAGGGCAATCAGAACATTTTTAGCTATTGGCATTATTGGAGCACGCTGAAGGAGTAGAAGCGTCGCCATCCAAGAGATCCTTTTTTTATACTTCTTTAGTTGCATCCACATCCCCCTCCACCAATACCACGACCACCCCTTGAACCTTCTCGGCTGAAATAGGCATGATCGAACATTTTGACCGCAAGTGTATCGCGGTCTATTTTCATTAAATAGTCGTTAAGAATTGCTCGCTCCATCGGAGTTACGGTTACTTTGGGTGAACATCCTCCTAAAAGGAAAAGGGGAATAAAAATAACAAAAAAAATACTTATGAAAAAATTAGTTTTCATTGTTTATAGTATATTCGTTAAAGTTATTAGTCCAAATCATACCAGAATCTGTCCAGATACAACCTTCAGCCCCAAAAAATTTTTCAATTAAAGAAAGGCCTTCTTTCTTCCCTTCAATGAGGGAACAAGTTGCGAGAATACCCGCCTCGAGGCAGGTCTTTGCGGTGACAGTAGAAGAGGTGAGCCGATTACTTGCAGGGTATCCAGTTCGGTGGTTCAGTAAGTGGCTGTAGCGACGATTTTTGTGGGTGAAAAATCGTTGGTAATTACCGGAAGTGGCCACGGCTCGATTCGATGCAGATAGTGTAAAGCGGGCTTGACCGGGTTGACTCGGATCTTCCACACCAATACGCCAACTTGAGTTTGAATGAGGGGCACCAAGAGTTCGAATGTCACCGCCAAAGTTAACCAGGATATTTTCGATTTTGTGATCCTGTGCTTTTTCAATGACCCGATCGACCGCGTATTCTTTCCCAAATCCACCAAAGTCTAACCCCATACCTTTGGTGGGTAGAAATACTCGATTGTGCTCGCGGACCACTTTTTTCCAACCGACTAGTTGGAGAGCTGATTTAATATTTTTATCCTCTGGAACGATTGGATTTTTTGCTTTGAAATCCCAAAGATTGGCGAGGGGAAGTGTGGTAGGGTCAAATAACTCATAAGTAAGAAAATGAAGGGTGTCGCAAAGTCCAAACAGGCGGGTATCTTCTTGATTAAGGGATACAAAGTCTAACCCTGCCATTTGGTTGATTTGACTGATCAGACTATCGGGCTGATACCTCGAATAGCGTTGTTCAAATTGTTTAACCCAGGGAAGTATTTCTTCACGGAAATCAGTAGCCTGCTTAGACGAGTGAGCAGAATAAGAAATTTCGCATTGAGTTCCCATTGCATTAAAAGCCAACCGAAATAGTCCTTTCTCTAGAGATTGAGTAGATAGAGCCGAGATTTCCATTAGGCTAGAATTCCCATTGTGCTCCGAGGGTAAAAACTTGGGCGTCCGGGTACACTCGTTGTGAAGTGACCCCATCTTTGCCTTTCATACGATATTGATCGAAGGCGAAGTCAAAAATAAGATCTTGTCGGTGAAAGTAAGTCAGTTTTAGCCCGTAGGTAGATGAATGTAATTTTGAGAGTCGATAATCAGCCGAATAATATGGTGAATTGCCAGACGGTTGAGTCACTGGGGATACCCCGGTTCCATCCAAGGTGACATTGTAAAAATCGACTTCCTTTTGATGATAAAATCGATACAGAGGGCGTAGAACGAACTTTTCGCCCAGTCTTTGAAACCATTGAATTTCATAAGTATGACCTTCCAGTCCATCATTATCAGAGAAGAAACGATAGGAAGCTTCGACACTGCCGTCCAGATCCTTGAAATAGCGAGTCCCTTCGAGGTAGGCGACAAAGGTCTCTCGTTCATCAGGTCGATTTTCGGGATAGAGATAAAAGACTTCTTTTTCAAGAATTGGATCGCCTGGAAAAAGAGTTTCCGTAAGTCCAATTTGTTTGTAAGGATCGCTGAGGTACCCCTTGGGTTGTCCATAAGTTAAATTGAGTGCAATTGTGCTTTGGGGGTCGAGTACTCGATGAACACCGAGCATCAGCTCAGGTGTTTTTCTGGTTTGGATTCCAAGGTTTGGCCCTCCTGGTACACCACTGTCAACCTCGTCGTCATTATAAGAAATTCCAGCGTGCAGGGTGAGTGTGTCGCTGGCTAATCCTTTGGATACTCGTGCAGCATAGTTTCGAGACAGGTAGTCTGGTTCATCGCTAATACCGAATTCGAATGAGAAGTCGTATTCTTCGCCTTTTTGAGATAGATTTATAACTCCTGCTCTTCTTTCCTCTTCGAGATAAGCAAGCCAATCACTCTTATTTGCAGTAGGAGGTCTACCCATAGGCGTTGCTCCGGAAATTGAATCCACCATCCCAACGATTCCAATGTCCCAATTCGAATTGATGGGAGTTTCAGCTTCGGCATACCAAGACCGAACCCGAATACGATCATCATCTTCAATCCAGTCTTGAAATTTGACCCGAAAGGCTTTTTGTGAAAATCCCTTGTGAACTATCAAGATCAGGCAAAGTGTGACCAAGATAGGTCTTATACTTGGAACATGGAAAATCATCAGTAAATGTATAGAAAGATTAAATATATTAATTTATCGGTACCGCTCACTTTTTCAAAAGATTATTATTTCAAATTAATTTTGTGTCTTAATTCTTTCCATTTTTCTAACCGTTCTCCGATTGCAATTTCGGCGCCCGACTTTTTGGGCTGGTATAGAGGAAGCGTATTCTCGAGATAGTGTTGACCAGAGATATTTTGAGGGAAATCATGACTGTAGAGATAACTTTCATCTTCAGTATCCCGGTGTTTTTGATTCCTTCCGTGTCGGTCCTGGATAGAACTTGGAACTGCTTGTACAGGGTTTTCATGAAGTGCCCGCTTTGCGTTTGAAATCGCAATTGTGGCACTGTTACTTTTTGGACAGGTGGCAAGAAAAAGGGTGGCATGTGCCAGATTGAACTCGCATTCGGGAAGGCCAATTGTTTCGCAGGCTCGAAAGGTAGCGTCGGCCATAAGGAGGGCTCGGGAGTCGGCAAGACCAACATCTTCGGACGCGAATATGACTAATCGTCGAGCGATGAAGCGAGGATCTTCTCCACCGGCAAGCATTTTAGCGAGCCAATAAATGGCGGCATCGGGGTCGTTTCCTCGCATACTCTTGATAAATGCCGAGGCAGTGTTGTAGTGTTCATCTTCATCGCGGTCGTAACGAATACTTCGTTCACGACAAAACCCGGCGATCAATTCTTCTGTAATTTCACTCCCATCAGGGAGAGCTTCAACGATAGTTTCGATAAAATTATATCCCTTTCTTAGATCTCCCTCAGCGAGTAGGGCAATATGTTCGATTATCCCTTTACTCGCTTTACAAACTCGTAGGCCGAGCCCTCTCTCGGTATCAACCAGACTGGATTCGAGGGCGATTCCAATCACACTTGAGGGCAGCGGTTCAAGTGAGATCAGTTGGCAACGGCTGAGCAATGGATCGATAATATAGTAGCGTGGATTGTGGGTCGTTGCTCCGATTAGACGGACCTCTCCCGATTCCACATCAGGGAGAAGAAGATCTTGTTGTGCTTTATTAAACCGGTGAAGCTCATCCACAAATAGAAAGCAATTTTCAGAACCGTAGTAGCGGGCAAGCTTAAGCGTATCCCGCAACTCGGCCGCATTAGAGGTTACGGCATTGACTTTGAGTAATTTACACTCTCCCTCAGTTGCAATAACCGAGGCCAGAGTTGTTTTCCCAGAACCAGGGGGTCCGGCGAGGATCAAATTACTGACCCGATTGTCACGGATCAGGTTGGGCAAAAGACATCCCTTTCCAAGGATATGCTCTTGGCCTAAGACTTCTCCAATTGAACGGGGGCGCATCCGTTCTGCAAGGGGTCTTCGTATTTGTCCTCTTTGCTCTGGTTTATCGAGAGAAAATTCTTTTTCTGGCTGATCCATATTAACACTTTCATCCAAGCGCTGATGGTGGATGGGTGCAAGTGCAGGGATCAAAAAAAATTAGCCTTAACAATTTCTTAATTCTAAATCTTGGTTTTCAAAAGAGGCTGGTTTTATATTAATCGTATTCGAGTCGGGGAATTGATGGAATCCAATCTTTTGGTTTGAAATTAGAAATTTTAATAAACCTTTGGCTTAACTCTAGGGCCTGATCAAAATTTTCTCCACGGGCATTTTCTAGGATGCATTGTAAATCGACATAGTTTGAACCGTAGTTTTTCACAAAGGTTTCAACAGATAAAGGTGAGTGTGAAATTTTTTCTCTTTGTAAATAGGTGGAAATTTTTGCAGAGGATGAGTCGGTTTGATAAAAACAAGAGGGGATAAAGGGGCAGATGAGTTTAAACCAAATCGGATGAAGGTGAGAGGCAACCGCAACTTTTTCATTGGTCTGAAGGAGTCTTCGAATTGCGGGAAGTTGGATCGGGGAGATGATTTCATCCACTACCACCAATGAATAATTGGATACAGATGGCGTGGGGAATCTTTTATGATGGGTCCAGATCCAATTTGTTTTTTTACCCTTGAAGGATGCGTGGTGATGGGTGAGGTAGTTTAAATTAGCACTTTTTCCTGAGCCACTTATTCCATGAAAAACGAGCAATCGTTCATCTTCGAAATTTTCTTGAGTGAGGCCAAGAAAATCGTCGAAAGGCAGGAGTTTTCTAACCGGTTTTTTCATGCCGAGTAAAAGTCCTTTTGAATAAAGGCATTGGGATTACCAATGAGTTCCTGATCAACGAAATCGTTTACGATGAATTGTACCTCCCAAATCAAATCAAGTCCATGTGATTGACTAATCATTTGCTTAGGATAGAGGGCTTGAAACATAGGTTTGAAGCAGCATTCCTCATTGAAATAATTGTGAATTGGTGCACCTTTAGGAATGAATGGAACTCTCCTTGAAAAAAGTAGGACTGCTCGGTTGGGATGGCTAAAGCTTACGGTTCGCTGGTTACTGCCATAACCCCGTACATATTTCCCCTTTTCCATATTACAGGCAACTACGCGAAGGACAGGATCAATTAAATCAACTCGACTACGTCCGGTAACAAGTTTGCCAATATTAACCGTTGAATTTCGATTAATCTTACTGATTCTTGTTCGGAAATGAAAAGCCATATATTTTTGAAGTTGGTTTTTCATGGCAACCCAAATGAAGGCGGCGATCGATCCGCTAACCATTAATGCTTTGAGCAATGGAGAAGAACCATCTCCATCTGAACCATAATGGCTATAAAACCAAGTCATATGCTCTGGCGCCATTTGATCGTGAAAACCTACAAATAAATTAAATACTAAGAGAATTCCACCAATCAGGAGGATGAGAATAGTTCCAATTTGATTTTTTATTGGAATTGAAGTGAGATTTTTAAAGAAGTTAAAAGAGTCTTTCGGATCGATGAGTTGTTGAGCATTGTTTTTTACTTTGGCTCGTTGGGGTAAGTTATCAGGAACATAATTAGATAGGCTAATCCTAGTGGTCGAATTAAAGAAAATGGCAGTAGTAATTTTAACTTCGGCAAAAGTTTTTATTCTGATTTTTGAACCCGAGTAGGGAAAAGAACCAGTAGCCTTTTTCATAACCGTTGCTGATAAACGAAACTTTTGGGAGGCAGAAATAGTAAAAGTAATACTGTAAAGATCCAAAGCATCGTGGACTGGACGAGAATCTTTTACAAAAACTTCTCGTTTGATAGAAAAAGTGGCTTTTTTCCCAACAATAGAAGGGGCCATTGCATTTACTTGAAATTCAATTCCACCATCAGCTAAAGTTTGTGGATTAATTTTTATTTTACCTGACATATAAATATACCATTTATTACCAAGTCTTATCGTGCAAGAAAATGTTTCTTAATAACAATAATTATGATAGCTCAAAGGTTGGGAATTTTGTTTCCGTAAATTTTGCCTAAAGATTGCAATACTAGGTGAAAAATGGAATATGATCATAAATGAATTTAAGAAAAATTTGTATCACCTCGTTGCTACTCTCCTTATTTAACTCCTTTCTATCCGCCGAAAATAAACAAAATATTTTGGTTGAAAGCTTACCCGATTTGAATGCAGGTATCGCTCCCCAGACCTGGGATGATACTTGGAAGGGGTTTGATCCAAGAAAAGAACCTTTGGAGGTTGAAATCATTAAGGAATGGGAAGATGACAATGTAATCCTCAAAATTCTCCGCTATCGAATCGGCGTTTTTAAGGGTAAGAAAGCGATGATGGCTGGAGTATATGGATATCCAAAGGGGGCAAAGAATCTTCCCGGGTTATTACAGATTCATGGTGGTGGCCAGTATGCTGATTATAGAGCTCCCCTGACTAATGCGAAGCGGGGATATGCGTCCCTTTCAATTGCGTGGGCTGGTCGGATTTCAGCACCTGGGTATCGAGTGTCTCCTAATGAGGTAAAACTCTTTTGGGAGGGGAAGACAGAAGATCCAAGATATAAACTAACCACTGATTGGGGAGCCTTGGATGGTTACCACTCTCCAAGCCGGAATGGTAAGGATGCGTTTCCTTCCATTCCCGTTGCAGATTGGACAATGGATCCAGTCGAGTCTCCAAGGAATAATTCATGGTATCTCGCGACCCTTGCCTCTCGTAGAGGATTAACCTTTCTGGAGCGTCAACCAGAGGTAGATGGTTCCAAACTTGGAGTGTATGGGCATTCGATGGGTGGAAAGCTTACTGTGCTTACTGCCGGATCGGATAAGCGTGTTAAGGCGGCAGTCCCGTCCTGTGGTGGGATTAGTGACCGTTATTCATTTAATCCCCTACACTTAGCAACGGTGAGTGATCCGCCCAGTTTAAAAAATATATCCTGCCCGATACTTTTTCTCAGTCCATCCAATGACTTTCACGGACGAATCAATGACCTCGAAACCTCGATTAAGGAAATTAAAAGTAAAGAATGGCGGATATCCTGTTCTCCCCACCATAATCACCAGGATAGTCCCCCCTATGAAGTGGGAACGCAGATATGGTTTGACCATCATTTGAAGGGTATCCGGAAAGTTCCCGCGACCCCTCGTTTGAATTTGATTTTATCGGATGGAAAGATACCGGTTGCGACTTTAAAAGTGGATGAATCCGCAAAAATTTCTTTTGTCGATGTCTTTTACACTCAGCAGGGTCAGATGGATGGAAAAAAAGACGACACGACCAACACCAAGAATCGATTCTGGCATCATGCCTCTGCTTTAAAGAGGAGAGAGGAATGGACTGCTCAACTACCGATTTTTTCTTTGGATAAACCACTCTGGGTATATGCAAATGTAAGGTACAAATTGAATAAGTCATTTACAGGAGCAGGATATTACTACGGAACCTACACCACCGACTCCTACAATCTCTCGTCCGTTATGAGGGTGACCGGATCGGTTGAATTAAAAAAAGCGGGAGTGGTTGCAAGCCTTCAAAAGAGCAGGATTATTGAAGAGTTCAAGGGCGAATGGAAAAAGGAATGGTTTAGTTATAAGGCCGAAAAATGGGGGATTAAAACGCACAAAATTTACGATCCCATGTGGCAGGCTTCCGAAGGCGCAAAACTTTGTATGGAAGTAAAATCGGAGATAGCCAACAAAATGATTATCGGATTAGACGGCTATGCCGCTGAAGTGTCTCTAATTGGAAAAAACGAATGGCAGACGATCCAGTTGTCAGTTGGCGAGTTCAAGGACGCATTAAACAAGCCTTTGAAAAACTGGATTGGTCTTAAGGAAATACGCCTCGATGACACCGACACTTTAAGACCACCAAGGGGTTCCTCTGCCAAGTCACGCAAGTTGGGAGACCAATGGGAGGGAAAAGTTCCCGAATTTCGAAAACTTCGATGGGAAAGCTGAGTCAGCGAGAAATTAATTCTTCTTTACCGAAGATTTAACAGTTTAAAACGGGACATCATCCTCAACCCCGTCATCGTACTCGTCGAAGGTATCAAAAGAGGATGAATCTGCTTCCTTAGAAGGTGGAGCCCCGCCTTCTGATTGAATTTTAAAGCCACTGATCGAAGTAAACCATTTGGTTACTCCATCCTTACCCTGCCATTCCCGACCACTGATCCGTGCTTCGATTGAGACTTTTTCGCCTTTTTTCAAACCTTTACTTTGTTCAATCGAGTCTTTGATGAACTCAACTGGAATGGGGTTTGCCCATTTACCGTCTCCTGTTTCAACCACCACCTGGTGCTTTCTGAACCCATTTGCCCCATATTCACGGACTTCATCCACAAACACGATTTCACCCTTAATTGTAACTTCATTCATAAGAATTCGAATCATACAATCTGACTCGATTTGTGAAAGGAAAAAATAAACTCTTGTCGAGAATTTCTATAAATTTTTAAGTCTTTATCTCTTAATGACTGATTTTGAATTATTCCAATAGTTAATGAATTTAAAATTAGCTAAGCTAATATTTTAAATACATAGCTAATAGCAGCTTGTGTTTGCTTGTTAGTTTGTAGAATTTGAATCTCTTATCTTTTACTCTGTAATATTATTTAAATTCATTTTGTTTATCCTTAGTCCACTTTGCTTAACTAAGTAGTTCTAATTCTATCGTTCCCTTTTCACAGGAAATCAGTTTTGAGCCTAATCCACCGGCCATGCGGTATCATTTATCGACACTTTTAATATGACTGTCCGCGATTGCAATTAATTCAGGTGATAAGTTTTTCTGTATTTTAGAGTTTTCTTTCATACCTGAAGAATAAAGAATTTTTGTTTTCAAAAAAAGTAATGCTTAAGTCATAGGTGTCATAATAAATCTTTCTTAAACTGTTATGTTTGATCGAACGAAATATATAGCTCATCATGTTTTTTCTTTTTAAAACGGACTTGATCAAATCGTTGCACAAAACAATAAATCGGTCTTAACTAACCATAATCATGAATCCTGTTATTATAATTGCCACATTTTTCCTTTTATTATCCACCACTTTTACAGGTGCTGAAATGCGTATATGGACGAGCACTGCGGGAAGTACAATGGAGGCCGAGTTAATTGATTTTAAGAATCGGGTTGTTATTTTGAAGAGCTCGACGGGAAAGAAAATTACCCTCCAGATTAATCAACTTGAAATAGCCGATCAGGCTTACATTAAAAATTGGACTACTCAAAAAAAAGCACTTCTTTTGGAAAATTCAATTACTCAAAAGAATGAGGTCGAAAATTCCGTACAAGTGACCGAGGAGTTAGTTAACTCTGTACCGAGTGAAACTCTTTGTAAAAGTGGGGAGTTAATCGTATCGACTGCCTTTGATCAACCCACCGCTGTAATTCGAAAAGGTCCTATAAATAATTGGAAGGTAGGGAAGGGTGAGTGGCGTGTGGAAGGTGGAGTATTACATGGTGATGAACTACCGGAAGATAACCATGCATCTTCTTGCACTTTTCGATTTGGAGCTACGGATATGATCATTAAGGCACAGTTTAAATTAGGGGATGCAAAGTTTATCTCTTTTGGATGTCGAGATAATGTTCCGCCCAATCTGCATCTTGCTCGTACATTTGTTAGTTCGGATTCGATCTGGATACAGAGTATGTCGGGTATTGCGAAAACTACGAAGGCCGAAAAGCTTGCCACCTACAAGACATCGATAGATCCTAATTCTTGGCACCACATTCTTATCGAGATTCTTGGCGATCATTACCGGGTTACAGTGGGAGATCATACTGTGGAAGCTCACCATGAACGATTTCAGGATACCAAGGGAATCATGGCACTTATTACTAAAGGACAGGGAGCCCAGTTTAAAAATGTATCGATTTGGCACGCCGAAGAAAATCCTTGATTATGATAAAACCAATTCCTTGTTCCTATCGATTGAGTAATTTAAAACTCCCGCTTGAACATAAATCAGATGCATTACGGGCTAAGGTTGTATCTCAGCTCGAACTAAGTGATGAGGAATTAGTTAATCTACATGTTTATCGACGGGGGTATGACGCGCGAAATAAGTCCAATATTCATTTTATCTACACCTTGGATTTAGCTTTTTCTGATGAGGTAGACACGACCAAACTAGTACAGAAATTTAAACTCCAATTAACCCCTGATATGGCTTATAATCAGGTGTTTGGAAAAACAGAGGGTTTTTCTTATTCGGGGCGTACAGAATATAAGCGTCCGGTAGTTATTGGTACTGGTCCCTGTGGTTTATTTGCAGCTCTAACTCTAGCTCAAATGGGGTTACGGCCACTAGTAATTGAACGAGGCCAAGCGGTTCGGCAACGCACTAAAGACACGTGGGGTTTTTGGCGAAAGCGAGAATTTAAAGAGGAGAGCAATGTTCAATTTGGCGAGGGGGGAGCAGGTACTTTTTCGGATGGGAAATTGTGGAGTCAGGTAAAGGATCCAAAGCACTTGGGTCGAAAAGTGATGGAAGAAATGATCAAGGGGGGAGCGCCCGAAGAGATTTTGTATGTCAGTAAACCCCATGTGGGTACTTTTCGCTTAGTTAAAATTGTGGAGTATTTACGAGGTGAGATTGAGCGATTGGGGGGCGAGATCCGGTTTTCCACCCGAGTGGAAGATGTTCTGATTGAAAAGGGTGAGATTCGGGGCCTGACCACTTTAAATTTAGAAAACGGGGAGAAAACTGAGATCGAGAGTTCGCAGGTTATTTTGGCCATTGGTCACAGTGCACGTGATACCTTTGAGATGTTGCATGCAAGAGGAGTCTTTGTGGAACCGAAGGCATTTTCAATTGGATTTCGTATTGAGCATCCCCAAGGGCTGATTGATCGGGCACGATTTGGTGACACCACACGCTTTCCAGGGCATCCCAAGAAGATAGTGGAGCATGTGGGTGCAGCGGATTATAAACTTGTTTATCATGCAGCGAATGGGCGGAGTGTATATAGTTTTTGTATGTGCCCAGGAGGCACGGTAGTGGCTGCGACTTCAGAAGTTGGTCGTGTGGTGACGAATGGAATGAGTCAGTATTCTCGATTGGAAAGAAATGCGAATGCAGGAATTGTTGTAGGGATTGAGCCGAGTGATTTTGGGGCGGATGCGGAGAACCCCCTTGCGGGAATCGCGTTCCAGAGAAATTTAGAATCGAGTGCTTTCAAATTAGGCGGAGAGTCCTATTTTGCTCCCGCCCAATTAGTAGGAGACTTTTTGGCCGGTCGTTCCAGTAAGCAACTTGGCGATGTAGAACCCTCTTACCAACCGGGTGTGCTTTTAACCGATCTAACTGGAGGAGAGGCTTTGCCCAAGTATGCAATTAAAGCGATTCAGGAAGCCCTTCCTGAATTTGGAAAAAAGATCAAGGGGTTTGATCGACCCGATTCACTTCTAACTGGAGTTGAAACGCGTACGAGTGCACCGATTCGTATTCGTAGATGTGCAGAGAGCCACCCGCAGGAATTTCAGTCAATTAACACACGCGGACTTTACCCAGCAGGAGAAGGTGCGGGATATGCCGGTGGAATTATGAGTGCGGCGATGGATGGAATCAAGATCGCAGAAGCATTGGCTAGATCTTATATCACAAGTTAGAATTTATTAATTTTTAACCCGATCACTTGAATTCTAATTAACGGGGAAGAAAATCAATTTATCGGGCTTGGTAAATAAGGTGCATTAAATTTCTAATATTTCGTATAAATTATAATAGCCTAGATGATAAAAAAAATGTTAAATTTAAATATATGAAAAAATTAACCAATCGGTTGAACCTTGTTTTCTTATTCTTGTTTTTTTTAGTATCCTGCGGAAAAGAAATTCAAGGAAACTATTCAGCCTTGGTTGAGGGTAAGGAAGTGACCCTTCAATTTAAGGAGGGTAACCAAGTTTTGGTAGAAGGATACTTTCCCGTTGGACTTACTGGGGATTGGGTCGAAGAAAAGACGTTTGGTGATCCAATGATTTGGATATCGGTTGACGGCCCCGAGGAAAAACCATTCCGTCTTCGTTTTGAGTTGAAACCAGTGGGTGAAAACTTTCAATTAACCGGAATTAAAGCACGCCCACTTGGAAAGGGGACTAAATTAATACCAGTCAAAATTGAAGGTACACCGATCTTTAAACAAAATTTTAAGACATCAGATCAATCCAAATAAAAAAATTATGCAATACAAAGTAATAATCGAAGATGCTTCACAGGGAGTGATGGGTGGAGGTGCAATGGAGTCCGCGACTTCAACACTGTCCGAAAAAGTAAATAATGCTATTTTAGAAGGGTGGGAGCCTATTGGGGGAATTTCCCATAGTGAGGATAGACAAGAAAATCCTTACCTCTTACAGGCAATGATTAATCGTAATTTAGTTCCCGAATCCGTTCCGGTTAATTAAAGTCTTTCCCCTATTATCTTTAAGAAGCCGGTTTAACCCGATTTCTTCCAGTTTTTAATTGCTCCTTTTGGGTTTGAACCCACTTCACTCCGACCATTTTTTGAAATTATTTCTCCCTCGGGAGAGACTATGATAAGGGCGGGAATTCCGCTCACGCCGTATTTTTTGGAAAGTTTATTCGCTTCTTCCGATCTATGGGGCAGGGTGTACCATTTCATCTTCATTTCCTTCATGTAGTCCATTTGAGCATCAGGGCTTTTATCAGAACTCACGAATATCACTTCAAAATCTTCTTTGTTTTTATCGCGAAAGTCGACTAATGAAGGAGTGAAACCACGGCAAGGAGGGCACCAGTGAGCTGAAAAGTAAAACCCCACCATTTTTCCGGCAAGCATACCATTCGAAACTTTTTTACCGTTAGCGTCTAATAATTTGGATGGAAGTAAATCGGTCATCCCTGTGCTTAATACTGCTTTATTCTCTCCTTCTTTCCTATTAGAGGATCTGTTATTTGAAAATAGGATATTTTTTTTCGCCGACCAGTCTTTTATAAAGCTTTGATCGGAAGAGATCAGTTTATCAATAGAAAGGGTAATTTTTTTCCCTGCCAAGCTTTTCAGTATTACAATACGATTACTGAAATCAATCAATTCAGCCTGCATCGCAGTTCCTGAAGTACTTGTCCATTTTCGATTTTCCGCTTTTAAAAAAAGTGAAGTCCCAAAGAGTAAAAAAGATAGGTAGAAAATAGTTATTTGGTACATAAAAAAGGACAGGAGGATGTTGCTGAAAAGAGAGAATCTATAGATCAGATTAATTCAAAAATTAAGAACTAATCGGAAATTTTGAGGTAGTTGAATTTTAGGCTGATTTTCGCATTTCTTTATCAACATGCTCCATGATAGCATCGACAGATAAATCCAATTCCATCCAGATCATATTTCCCACCCGTCTTACCGAGTAGTTTTCCAAAATATTTGCGAATCTCTTGTCAGAAGATTTTCTCAAGTCCATCATAGCCAAACCGCCACGGATCATTGCTTCCATTTGTTCGCATGTTTCTTCGTTAATTGTTTCAACAACTGCAGATATTCGTATGGCCCCCGCCGCTTCACCAATTACCATTCCGCCCACATTTACTTTATCAGTCATGAATTTGGTGCGTGGATCAAGATTATCATTCAACTTGGCATTTTCGAGATCTGCAAAAAATAGAAAACCAGGTTGATCGACTGTCATGATTAGATTTTCGAGCAATTCGTGACCAGTGTAGGAACTACTTTTACCCTTTGCTAGCATGATGCCTTCAGAAACATAATCGGTGTCTGGTCCACCTACAATAATGCCCTTTTTGAGTGCTGCGAAAGCCATGGGGCGACGCCCTTTTTCGCTGGTGTAGACTTTTTGCTTACCAACCAAATTAAGTTCTAAGCGATCTTTGAATTTTGGATTATCAAGCATCGTATCCACATCCAAACCACCTTTTAGAATAGCAATTCCTTTGTCACGTTCCCCAGATCCGGACATGGTAAGATACGAGAAACCGTCCAAGTCTACCCCATATGCTTCTTTCATTCGATTCACTCGATCGATCGCTTCGGGGATTTTTTCAATTGATGACCGTATATAAGTTCCCACTTCTGAGTTTCGCATTGCATCGAAATCCATGTGCATAAGCCAATTGGCATCCTGCGAAATTTTGTTGAGATTAAGCGGTTTTGCTCCTAATTGCATTATTAACAAAATAGGGACACTGAGGTTTATAAATACTTTTTTCATTATGGAATTATTAGGGTTCGATATTTAAAAATTGGAAATTTAATATTATCAATTAATGATGAATATTATTATAAATTTACAAATGATGTTTGATCAAGATATAAAATAGGTGTTAAGTATCGTGATTACATTAAGTGAATGTGATCGGTGCAAAAATTGGTAACAGTTAATTTATCGATTTACTCAAATTGCCTCTGAGTCAGAAAATGTGCTTCATACAGTTTGTAGTGTCCAAAGAAAACTCTTTTAGTTTATAAAATTTAGTTCTGCTATCTAACAATTTGAATTATTAGTTAATTTCATCTGCGGACTAGGTTGAAATATACTTAAATATGCACTAGTTAAACCGAAATATTTTATGACATCCACTAATAAATCTTTTCGATAATTAATAAATTTTTACAGAAGTTGGATGTGGAGAGGATTTAGAAAATGCCAAGACATTAGAAAAAGTCATATTTGTTGCGATTGAATATGACAAACTTGAGAACAGAGGATTAAAAAGTGAAAAACTCTATCACAGGATTGGCGATGATAAACCCTTCACTGGATGAGTGAAAGAAATGTATTCTAACCGACAGATAAAAGGATTAGTTCAACTTAAAGATGGCAGACCTAATGGTGCTTGGATCGAGTGGACTATGGATGGTGAAAAAAAACAAGAAATTTATGAAGCAGTTGAACCTATAAAAGATTAAAGTTTAACAATAAATATTATTTTCATTTATACTTACCGCAGAATCCAAAATAGGATTCAATTCAGGATAATTTAACTTTTCTTAAATAATATCTAAGACTTTTCGTATTTCCTGCGTCCATGTTTGGGAGAAATTTCTATATAGAAAGAAGAGAGTTCCTGTTTTTCTGCTTCGTTGATAAATTGATCAATTTCTGCGATATGAATATCTTTTGCTTTTTCCTCCGTATTTCCAAACTTGCAATCGAAGTCCCAAAAGTCGACGCCTTTAGGTAATTCCTTTCTTCGGTTTCTTTTAATACATTTACGAACCTCGGCTTTTACAGATTCTATAAGCCTTGGATATTTAATTTTTGGATGGGTTAATTTAAATGTTTTCTTCATAATTTAGAATAGAATGGGGTCGCACATCACGAGCTAAGCAGAAATCTTGTTTAATTATGTATGAATGAGATATGAACACAATTGGTAAACAAGTAACTTATTTTATATATTTCCCCACCTGTTTAAAGTGGTTTTTAACATTGAAAGAGTGAAATTAATTTGAATTTATAAACTCTAACTATTATTGGATTTTGTGGCAACATCAGTAAAACCGCAAAGAGTCGGCTTTATTAAAATAAGAACCAAAATTCACGATTGCCAAGCCCGAGTGCATTTCTAAAGATTATCGTACTTACTATTTATTTGCCGGGATAGCTCAGTTGGTAGAGCGGCGCATTCGTAATGCGTAGGTCGTCGGTTCGAATCCGATTCTCGGCTCCATTTTCCTTGATAATTTCAAATTATCCATTGATTTTTATCAAAATTAGTGTTTAGAATTTTCTTTAATTTATTTATGTTGATAAACATATATTATGCCTATCTTCTTTCCATTACCGAAATCTAATAAAGCGATATTTTCTTTAAAGGAGGGAAATATTGAATGTGAGTAGGAAGTTAAAAATATCAACATTGGTGAAAGACGAATCAATCTTCTCGATCAATAGGGAGTGAATCTGGATGATGAAATTTTAAATAAATTAAATGCGATTGTGGTGTCACAACGAAGGGGCATTTGGACTTGTGCAATACTGGCAATAATTGCCTGTGTGCTAGTTGGAATGACTCTTTCTATCGCTTCTGAAATCCGTGAGTTTTACGATGCTGAGCAATCAAGAAATATTCGTGTAGAAGATAAGATTAATCAACTATCTTCTGAATCTGGGACTTTTGACTTTATGAAAGTACAAAATTGGAATTCACCATATAAAGAGCCAACTCCTGAACCACTTAACATGAATATAAATTCTGAGTTCTTCGAATCGCAACAACTTATTCCAGAATTGCCTCCAAAGTACAGGCGATCATACAAAAAGGATTTGCCCCCACAATCGTAATCCGTGGTCCATCGGTACGATTCAAATTATCGGTTTTGTTTCTAATACAGCAAATTACAACCATACGAACCTATGAAGATATTTTAAAATTGAGAATGTTAAGAAGTTCAATTTTTCGATCTATCAAAATAAATTCTTTCACTTATTGGCATTAAGGGTTTCTCGGTAAACAAATTAGCATTGAGCGGTCATATATTCATCATTCCAATTTAAACTCTATGTCAGATAAATTTTTAATATTTTAAAAAAGTTCGTAAACTTATGAGAACTGATTAATAAATTATATTATGATTACTTTGCCTATTGCTTTAGAACTTTTAACCACAATTATTTTTGGATCTATTATTTTCGTATGGGGCGTTCGTTATAATAATATAAAAGATGAGTTTAAGAGTTTTAACCTTCCTACTTGGCTACGAGACTTGGTGGGTATTTTGAAATTCTCTTTTGCGATTATGCTTTTGAGTAATAACTCTGGAATTATGGAAATTGGTGCGATTGGAATAGGGGTGTTAATGATTGCTGCATTAATAACCCATGTACGACTTAAGAGCGTGCCTTCGAAAATGTTGCCTTCATTTACTTTGCTTTGTCTTTGTATTGGTGTGGTCTATTTGAGTTCTTTGATGCCCTGATTTCTAGGGTCAGAAATGGGTTATTTAAGAAAGGCAATACAGGTCTTATTGTTTGCAGTTTTTACTTTTGGAGGATTGGACAGGTTAGTACAACCCATTGATGTGCTCGCGGAAAGAATGCTTTGGGTCTCCTATTTTGATCCGTCAGTTGTTCGAGCTATTGCTCTAACTGAGATTACATGTGGAATCGGTTTAATTCTTCCATTTCTCTTTAAAAATTTACAATTTAAATTCGTCCTTTATTCCGGATCAGTTTTGATTATTACGATGATTGGTGCGGCAGTTACTCACCTTGTTATCGGAGATTATGATCAGATAATAGTAAACCTAGTTTTGGTCGCGATCATTGCGTTTATTACCTTCCCGAGAAAACCAATTGTTCAAGGTTAATATCCATATTGCCTCCTTCGGGATAAATTTTCCTAAGCGGACTTATTATCTCATGTTATGTTATTGATATGATTAACCAAGTTTTCTTTATTTTTTCCTTTTGCATTACATGTTTCGTATCAGGTGCTGATTGGCCTCAGGCAGCAGGTCCAAATGGAAATTTTGTAGTAAACAACGAGCATGCTTCAGCGAGTTTTAGTGTGGTTAGGAATGAGAATGTTAGCTGGAAAGTCAGTTTGCCATCGACGGGGCAGGGGACTCCAATAGTAAGTGGAGGTCGTATTTTCGTGACTTCGCACGAGAGAATTAATGGAGATACTCAGACAGGATCTACAATTTTAGGTTTGTGCTTTGATGCAAGGACGGGGAAAGAATTATGGCGGAGGAAAATCCCGGGTACTCGTACGACCGATTTATCGAGTTTGTTCAACGATAATACCGCGGCTTCACCGGTGACGGATGGAAAGAGGGTTATCTTTACAAATGTGGGTGGAACAATTAAATGTTTTGATTTCAATGGCGGTGAGCTTTGGGGGCATATTTGGACTCCTTTTGGTAGGCACCATGCAAGAGCCCACGAGCCCATTATACACGATGGTAAGGTAATCCTGATGCATGTTCCTCGTTACGATTTGCCAAACTCGGTTACTACTAAGAGTGGGGCGCATTCACTTGGGAGGGGGAAGGAGTACTGGACTTTCCTGCGTGCCTATGACTTGGAGTCGGGTACGCTCATTTGGCAAGCAGAGGAAGGCACATCAGTTCATTCGACCTCGATTTGTGGAAGATTAGCCGATAGTCGAAAGTTTATACTGACAGGGCGTGGGGGCGGGCATAGACCTCCTGAGGAGCCTTATGGTTTATCTTTGATCGATATTACCAACGGTAAGAGTATCTGGGATCGTTCGATTAAGGGTTATGCTGCGGCCCAGAATGCTTGTTGGTTGGGGAATGCAGCTCATTTCTTTATTGGAAATGAGCATTGTTCAGTAAACCTAGAAACGGGCGAACCATTAAAGCGTATTTCTTTGACGGAGGAGGTCGCAATTACGAGACGAGATGGTGGTGGCTATGTTTCCCTTAAAGACCAAAAGATAAGCAATCTGAAGAAGCCGATCACATATTTCACCAATATTGTCGTCGGGGATTATCATTACTTTCGTTCATTCGACGATTTTTATATAGGACGAGTTCATTTGAAGACTGATCGAGTTGAGTATTTGCAGGTGCCGGTTCAGATAATCCGCTCTATTGGTAGTGAGGACGAGATACAATGGGATTCGAGTATACCTAATGACATGAGAAATGCCGATGGATTTAAGGCCACAGGAGACAAGCGAAATAACGGGAATGGTTGGGGGCATGTTTCATCTGCACCTCCGATCGTGGTAGGTGATTTAATTTATTTTCCTACGATGATTGGAATGGTCTACGTACTTAAATGGGATGTACCAAAATTAAACGAGGCTGCATTGATTTCAATGAGCGATTTGGGAACAGCGGGCGAGACTTGGGCACTATCAGGATTAGGCTATGAGGACGGGTTTATCTATGCTCGTACGATGAAGGAATTGATATGCATAGGAGCAGATTCAATCCAAAAGAAATAGAAGTAGGTTGTATCTTAGCAGCAACCGGAACTTGGTTCACAACAGGAGTCGGCGACGGGAATATTTTCTTCTTCCTCGGTAATCCCGCATTTGTCCTTGGCTAAGCAGTCTGTTTGGGTCGAGAGGAGTTGGAAGTGAGTACCGTCAAAGGATAAACCATATTTTCCAATGGTGTCGGATTGGTATTCTACTTCAACCTGAAGATCTTCTAGACCGATTGAATTCTGTGCAAGTTCAATGATATCTATGATCTTTTTTGGCTCAATTCGATGATCAACATCATTTGCACTCCAAAGTTGGAAACTTGCAATTTTTTCTTGGCGAATGGTACCGCCACAATCAATGTAATCCTTTGATATAATACCCAGTTCAGTAATATGAAAATGAGGTGGAATACGGTCTCCGTTGGGTAGAATGAAACTGACTTGTTGAAGATGGTTGAGAGAGTTTTTAATTTCGGAGATTTTCATGATAATTTAATTTTATAATATTTAAAAAGAAAGTTTTTCAAAGAGTAAAATCGGACTATTAATCATGCTTGTTCGATACAACAAGCGAAGCAGGTACATTTTGATTTAATTTTTAAACGAGCATAGGACTTGAGAACATTTCATATTTACCAACTATTGCTTGAATCCATTTTCTATTGCTCTTGCTTTTGTCCGAGGAGCCTTTATTCGAATTTAGGATGAAGTTTTATTCGATTTTGCTCATTATTACAATAATATGTTCGGGCGGTTGTTTGGAATCTGATGATAGCGAAAAAGATGCATTAGAAAATAAGCCAGGTGATTCGGCCTTTGATCGCAAGCAAAAGTTAAAGGAGTTGGAATTGGAGATTGAAACATTAAAATGGGAAAATTCTAGGCTATCTTTGAAGTTAAAAACGGTCGACGGAAGTGCCTTGGTTAAAGATAAAATAACTGGGCTGTGGCATTATGATGTGGAGCGAAATCCATTTTCGGGGAGGGCGTCCGAAGTTTTCCCCGATGGTTCACCTCGTGGAGAAGCCGACTTCTTTAAGGGTAAGAAAGATGGGATGGAAAGATTTTGGTGGCCCAATGGAAAATTAAAAGAGAACGGGCAGTGGTTCGATGGGAGAGCAAACGGAGTTTTTCGTAAATGGAATGAAAAAGGAAACTTGGTTGAAGTAATTCGGTATAAAAACGGTCAATTGACTGAGGTTATCTTAGGAGAGCAATAGATTACTCAGAGAAAGATAATCCACGAGGTAATGAAACTTCGCCAAGAAACTTGGGCCTTTCAGTAAAGATCGCTCCTTGGTTAGATAATAATGCGTCCTTTACAATAATTTGAAATGCACGTGCTGGTTGATCGAAAGAAAAAGTAAGTAATAAGTCGGTTCTTTGGTTTGGTTTATTCATGTCTTCAGGATCTTTTATTACTATAGCCCCCCCAGCCCCTCTTTGATCTGGACAAAAATAAAATAGATTGGATGGAGTAGAAGAATCAAAACTAACCAAAATGTCGCCTTGTCCTGAACCATTACCTACAATTCCTGGTTTAAAATTTTTCTCTGAATCTTCGGGTTCAGTTCCGATCATGAAGGATTTAGAATAGGTTAATTTGTCTAGGGTAAGACGATAATTCAAGTTGCGATCCAGATAAAGGATTCTTTCGTTGCTTGCATTGGCATCCAGGTCAAGGTCACTTTTAATTTGAAATCGGCCGTTCTTCCAGCTTACTGGAAGAAGTACTTCAATGCTAATGAGATTAGTAGTTTCCCATTGAATATCATATTCCTTGATATCCTTAAGGATAGGGGAAAATGATTCGTTGTGAATTTGAGACGGAGAATATCTCGCAATGTGTCGGAGTTCGTTTCTCCATAAATGTTGAAAGGCGAGATTCCATTTCTCGGTCAATGAGGAATTAGTTGGAAATGCTTGCTTGTGAAGCGAAATGAGGTCGTTTCGAAGTGATTGATTTCTAACATTAGCAAGAAAGTTTTTGAAGGCCCCTTCATCAAGAGAGAAAATCGAACGCTGATAAAAGGCCGTGAAATTATCTTGCCTGAAGGAGTTAAAAATATCTCGCCCCAAAGTTTCCATTGGGTGTAATTGAGCGTTAACTTGGCATGGTGCTAATTGTATTAGGGTGCAAATAAAGATTGATTTAAACATGCTTCGCATAACAAAAAGTTATGCCTTTCTTTGCATTCATACAAGCGAGAAGATAAAAATTTAAGCGAACTTAATTAATTCGTTACAAAATTTGCTAAAAAATTGGGTTTTATCAGTAAATTTTTTTACAATAACTACGAAAATTCGAAATTGGATCACGAGATGCTAAATGGGTATTTTATATGAAAAGAATAAGACCCTTTGATACTAGACAACTCGTGGCATTTGACATGCTTTGCCGTACAGGTAGTTTTACTGCATCGGCAAAACACCTTTTTCTGACACAGTCTGCGGTCAGTCATTCAATGAAAAATTTAGAAGAGGATGCGGGTTGTAGACTTTTTAGGCGACAGGGGAAAAAAGTCGCTCTGACTGAGGCCGGAGATCGACTATTAAGCTTTGTTCGACCTTTTCTTTTCGAGATGGAAAATGTTCGGGATGAAATCGATGGATTTGAAAAATTTGGAACTGGTCGGATTCGATTAGGGGCAAGCACACAAGCCTGTCGCTTTTTTCTTCCTCCTCTACTCAAAGAATTTAAAGAAACTCAACCACTTTGTAGATTTGAGGTGAAATGTGAGGATACACCTGCCTGTTTTGATCTTTTAAGCGAGGGAACTATTGATTTGGCTATCACTCTTGCTCCAATCAATATGCCAGAAATTGAGTTTGTACCATGTTTTAATGATGAGTTAAGAGTGGTAGTACCCCCCACTCATAAATGGGTCAAAAATAAAAAAGTTGACTGGGATAATGCTGGTTCAGAAAACTTTATTCTCCATAATCGTGGGAGTTACACTTTTCGTATTTTGACGGACTATTTTGACAAATTAGGGGTTCGATTATCATCTTTTATGGAAATTAGCAGTCCAGAAGCGAGTAAGGAATTGATCAAAGTAGGCATGGGTGTGGGGCTTCTTGCAAATTGGGCGGTGGAAGATGATGTTCAATATGGTGAACTTGTTAGTCTACCGTTGGGACCGAAAAAACTATCTCGCACTTGGGGGGTTTCGGTTAGAAAAGGAAGGAAATTAAACAAGGCAGAGAGAATGTTCTTCAAGATAGCGGAGGAATCTGGTTGTCATTGGATGGTCAATAGAAAGTTATAGTTTCACTTTAAGTGCAAAGATTGACTTCAAGATATTTCCCATTCTAATTAAAGAAATGCGAATTTCATTAGTTTTTCTATTCTTTTTTATGCAATTCATGGTAGCCTGTTCTTCCCAAAATTTTATTAGAAAAGGTTTTCCTTCAAAATTTCATTTGGATGCATCAACAGATATTTTAGAAACATTGAATGGAAATACATTTGTTGCCCATGTGAAGGGGATAAATCCTTTATTTGGGCGAGCATTAACAATTAAGGTTCGTGGCTTGGATGTCGAGTCCATCACGAATGAAGATTCAGGCAAAGCAAGCACAGGCTTCCGGCAATGGCATAAGTTTCGAAGAATATTAAAAGAATCGAATACGGTGGAAATAAGAAATCTCGAAAGAGGAAAGGATGGCTTTTGGATTTGGGCAGATCTATACCTTGATGGAGAAATTTTACAAAGTTCCTATTAATGAAACTTGCAGGTGACTGTTAATTTGATCAAAACAAGAAGATGAAAAGGAATTTATTATATTTGCCCGTTTTTTTCTTAGTTGTGTGCACTGGAACTCTTTTGCTGTCTCAAACTCGTGCGAGAGATGGAGATTCTCGTAAATATCGATTATCCCCAATAGTCCAAGTATCCTCCTCAAAAAACCCAACTATGGATGCAGGGAGATTAAATGTTAATCTATTGATGGATGGAAAGCTTCCTGAAGATGGATGGCGCTCGACTTGGACCGCATGGTTCAAATCTGACCCTGTTGTCACTTTTGATCTGGGCGAAGATAAGAAAATAGGAGTCATTCGGATTTATTTTCAAGCCACTGATCGAGCGGATGAACTGGCTGAGGTTAAAATTGAGGTGAGCAAAGATGGTAAGCAATTTCTAGACTTTAACGAGTACGAAGGATTTGTAACAGAAAAAGGAAAAGGGGCATGGGCCGAACTTGATTTACGATCCGTGAATGCGAGATACTTTAGGATTTCCCCAAAATTTCAAGGGTGGGGTCATTTATGGGGTGAAGTTGAATTCTGGGAAATCGCGAACTGAGTTTAGTTTACTTTTTTTCTGGAGGTTGGTTTTCATTCCAATATTCTTCCAAACTCTGGCTCGGTTGCGGGTTAGAATTTTGAATTTTCCTATTTTCATTCCGAAGGCGAAAAACTTCCCAAATAAGGAAAATATTTATGATTATGGAAGTCGCAAGAACGAGGGCAGTTTTGACTTTCAGTTTTGTTTTCATTGTATTGTTTAAGAATTATAAAGTGAAATGAATATGCAAAATAGGGTGGAAAGAATCATAACCGGAGCAACTCATTTCTTCCCTGTCTGGTCGATTATAGTTGGAATTCTTGCCCTGTACGAACCTGCTTGGTTTCTATGGTATGGAAAAGATGCAATTGGATTTGGATTGGGGATTATAATGTTAGGAATGGGTATGACTTTGCAACCAGAAGATTTTCTTCGTGTGTGGAGAGAGCCAAAAGTAATCGGTTTGGGAGCTTTCTCCCAATTCCTTATTATGCCAGCTTGGGGAGCTTTTCTTGCATGGGTTCTTCAATTACCTTCTGAAATGGCAGTAGGTTTGATTTTAGTGTCCTCGTGTCCAGGTGGTACTGCTTCAAATGTTGTGGTCTTTTTGGCGAAGGCGAACTTGGCACTATCGGTTAGCTTAACTTTAACCTCAACCATACTTGCTATTTTTTTAACTCCATGGTTAACCAATTTGTACGCGGGTCATTATGTACCAGTGGATTCCTGGGGTTTGCTTAAGAGTATTTTACTTATTGTTCTACTCCCCTTGCTTATTGGTTTACTATGGAAAAGATTATTTGAGAAGTCTGCTCGGCAGGTTTCTAAAATATCCCCATTTGTATCCGTATTATTTATATTATTAATTGTAGGATATGTGTTAGCAGCGAAGAGAAATATTATTTTAAATCATTGGTACACTCTATTTCTCGCAGTCTTTTTATTACACTTAGGCGGTTTTTTCTTGGGTTTTATGATCGGTTTGATCTTTAAAAGAGATCCATTAGAGTGCCGAACTTTTTCGATAGAAGTGGGGATGCAAAATTCAGGATTAGGAATGGCGTTGGCGAGTAAACATTTTTCACATTTACCGATGGTTCCTGCCCCTTGTGCCCTAAGTGCGGTTATCCATTGCTTGATTGGAAGCTTCCTTGCGACTTGGTGGAACCTAAAAAGCAAAAATAAAATTTGACATAACTAAGTTTTAGTAGTTTTTTAAACGCATACGCAGGGACGCGTGTGTAACTTACACAGTTAATATTGCATGGATGCATTTTTTTATCATCTTCATGTTTTCATTTTTAACTCCAGTCTCGGCACTTTTAGCTTCAAGCATCATTTGTTTGGTTAATTTGTATTATCCTACTTGCGTGTACAGCACATACGCTTCTGCTTTTCGGCCATGCTCCTTACACTTTAATTCACAAACTACTCCACTCCTTGGAAATGGCCTACAGTTTCGTGGGAATAATCAAGGATTAATGAAGGGAATATTGATTTAGATGCTCTCTCCGAATTCGCCTATTTACGGAAATCTTTCCCATGCAACGGGGAAGGCTATGCTTGATCTGCAAAGAAGTACGAGTAAAGCACTAGCAGCCAATGCGACAGAGGTGGCTATTTCTCAAGGTAATTCGGGTGATGCAAGTTATTCGGCACGATTGAGCAGTTTAAGTGATCAAAAGAAAATAGAAGTCGATAATTTACAAAACTTAATCAGTTTTGGACAGATGCAAGACGCAGGCTTAGAAAATGCGTTTAAGATTATGGATCGAATGGGAATAATTGCGGGTTCGGCATCAAACTCACTTATTAGTTCGGGCGAAAGATCTATTTTTAATGGCGAGTTTGAAACCTTGAAAGGCCGACTCAGCCAACTTCAAGACACTCAATTTCAAGGCTACAACCTTTTCAAAGCAAGTGAGAATTCATTAACACTAAATGCAGGAAAACATAAGATTACTTTTAATCCTGCCTCATTTAATAATCTTACAGGTTTTTCAGTATCTAGTGAATCTAATGCGTCCCTTTCTGGATCCAAAATTTTGGAAGAACTTGATACAATCTCTGATAAAAGAGCGAATATCGGATCAATACATAATGAAATTCTTATGTCCACTGATCGACTTAGTTCTTACTTTGTTGCTGAACAGGCTCATTTAGCAAAGAAGGAAAGAGATTTTGCAAAAACCTCAATCGATTTAGCAAAGAAGAACTTGCATTCCCATGCAACAAGTGCCCTGCTTGTACAAGCACAGGGCATCAATCAAAATTTGGTTACTAAACTTTTGTAAAGCTTATGCTTTCCGCGAATGCTCCTATTTATGGTAGTCTTTCCCAAGCGACTGGGAAGGCGATGCTTTCTCTTCAGAGAAGTACGAGTAAAGCCCTTTCGGTCAATGCGACAGAGGTGGCTATTTCGAATGGGAATTCAGGAGATGCAAGTTATTCCGCAAGGTTGAGTAGCTTGAGTGATCGAAAGCGTGTTGAAGTACAGAATATTCAAAATTTTCTTACTTATGCTCAAATTCAAGATGCTGGTCTGGAAAATGTTCTTCGAGTCATGGATCGAATGGCAAGCATAGCAGGGGCTTCAGCTAACGCAATGGTCAGTACTTCGGAAAGGTCTTTGTACAACGCTGAATTTGAAAGTTTAAAAGAGACTCTCTTTGACATGCAGGGTACTAAATTTCAGGGACACTACCTTTTCCAGGAAAGCGTGGATTTCGATAGTGGATTGAGTGAAACAGAACAAAACCCAATCGCTCCAGATACTTATGAACACCGGAATGTAGATTCGACAGACGATACTGTTTATTCCGGAAGGGGAGATTTGAGCCGTTGGACTGCGACTAAAGATGTACGTTATGATCGGGGTACATTGACGATGAAAGTGAATTCAGGAACCGCGCCCGAGAGATATTACATTAAACAAGGTGCAAACAATATAATCTTCGATAGCAGTTGGTGGAAGACAGCTGGAAATGCTTACGATCAAGATTTTGATCAATTCGTTGTACAATATTCCCCAGGGACTCAGACGACCTATAGTTACAGTACTCTGGATAGTGATTCAGACGGTAATATTGATAATGCCCCCTATAATAGTGGATCGGGTGGTTCGATGAGAAACTCACAAGGAGACCCTATAATTACCAGACCAGCGATGGCAAATGAAACTCAGCTTAGTGTGATCATAGAATCGAGATCATTATTCCAAGCGGAAGCTAGATTCGATGCGACATTGAGTTCTGATGTTTTGTCCGTTGAAGTCGGTGGACAAAAGATAGATCTAAGTCCAGCAATGTTCAGTACGCTGTATGATGCGTCTGTTGAGTCCAAAGAGAATGCATCCAACGCGGGTTCGCGAATTTTAGACGAAATACAAAACACTCTAAATCAAAGAGGGGATTTGGCTGCTCTTACTAATGACTTATCACTCTCCGCTGACCGTTTATCTTCTTACTTTATAGCGGAGCAATCGAGCATTGCCAAACGGGAGAGGGATTATGCGGATACCGCGATCGATTTGGTCAAAAAAAATCTAAGATCAGATGTGACCAGTTCACTGCTGGTGCAGGCTCGTGGGATTAATCGAGACTTAGTAAATAAGCTACTTTGAAATAGATGATCGGAATTGGTTCAGCAACGCTTGGTCGACTCTCGATGAATATGCATCGAAGTTCGAGCGGAGTTCAAGATTCCACGGGTCGTCTTTTGAACTCGGGCAATGCAGCTGAAAGTTTATTAAAGCAAGGCGACGGGGGAGGGTTGAGTATGGTGTCCCGCATGGGAGCCGAGAATCGGAGTAAAAGTACGCTCGCAAACAGTATGCAAAACGCGGTCAGTTACATTCAGATGCAAGATGCGGGATTAAAAAAAGCTCATCAGCTTTACGAGCGAATGAGCGTCTTGGCTACTCGGGCGATGAATCCATTAATGAGCGATTTCGATCGTGCTTTATTAAGTTCAGAATTTAACACTTTGAAACAAGACAGTCTAAATATCCGGAGTGAGGCTTATCAAGGCAAGGTGCTCTACGATGACATTGCCGCTTTTGTAAAAAAAGATGTCGATTTTGGTGCTGGTTTGGCAGAGACAACACCTAAAACTTACGAAAATTTTAGCGGTGACACCGATGCTTGGGAAGTTACCAAAGATGTTAAGTTTAGCTCTGGAATAATGACTATTGATGTTAATGGCGGCACTTCGGGAGAAAGATACATTTTGAAACAAGGGTCTTTGGAAATTTTTGATACAGGTAATAATTGGGATACTAAAGGAAACGCGAAAAAGTACGATTTTGATCGATTTATTATCGAATATAGTCCCGGGCAAAATACTACTTTTCAATTTGTACCTTTATCCGATGGAAATTCTACTTCGACTGATTTGGATGGAGCTGACAATATTAAGGGTAATGCGGATGATGAAACTCTTCCCAGTGATAGCATTTTTGATAATAAGGATTTTTATCTCGAAAACCTTGGTTTAATTGATGATTTATCGAGTTCGGGTATGGATAGTTATGCGGGTGTTAAATTCACAAATCAAGGAAATGTTCAAACAACTCCTGCTGAAAATCAAACTACCAATTTAACTTTAAGAATTGAGTCATCTACATTATTTCAAATTGCCGCGACCTATTCAGTGCCAACGACAGCTTCTAATTACATTTCATTAGGGGATTCATCAACAGGCTCCGTTACTCTAGACCCGGTTGGGATCGGACTAATGCAGGATGTTTCTATCGCCACGGCGAGTGATGCAGCAAGTGCTGTGTCCAGCTTAACCCAGGAGATTGAGGGAATAGGTGTACAAATGGCAACTCTAGGGGCTAATATGTCCGAAATTGAAATTGCTAGTGAGCGATTGAGTAATCAAGTCTTTATGAGTGAGGCGGGCATTTCACGAATAACAAGCGATATTTTAGCAGACGAGTCAACCCAACTGGCTAAGCAGCAAATACGGATGCAAAGTTCTCAGGCGTTGATGGCTCAGGCATTTTCCTTAAGTGAGAATATTTTAAATACTTTATTATAAATTTCTTTGCCTCTTGCCGAAATCAAAATGGGAGATTAAATATGATTGTGTGAGTAAGAAGGATGATTTGCCCCCTCATATTTTAAAACCTGAAGTTCATTGGCAAAGGGCTCAAGGGTATTTAGCAATGGAAATGTATGAAGATGCACAAAGGGAATTAAGGGCATTACCGAAAAAAGAACCTTGGGATAAACGAGTAAAGGTCTTTTCTCTTACTATTTATCAGGATATGGAAAACTGGAAGGATGCACAAAAAGTTGCTCGTAGTTTAAGGTATGAATTTTCTGAAGAAGTGGATTGGTGGATTGCGGATGCCTATGCTACCCGTAGATTCGAATCAATCACCGAAGCTCGAACCATTCTCCTTGAAGGACTAGCGTTACATTTTGAAGATGGATTAATTCGTTTTAATTTAGCTTGCTATGCCTGTGTGATGAAAAGCCCTGGGGAGTGCTTGGATTTTTTAAAGGAAGCAGTGCAGAGGGATGAAAAGTTTAAGCTAATGGCTTTGGAAGACGATGATCTGCTTGATGTGCGGGAGGCCTTACTTGAGTTAGGGTGGGGAAGGACATTAGTATAAAAAAGAGATTACAAGGTTTTACTTTGGTCGAACTGTTAGTAGTTCTTGCCATTGTGGGGATATTGTTTGGGTTGATGTTTAAGGGCTATTTCTATGTTCTTGATAAACAAGCTCATAAGCAAGCTAGGGTCGAATTAAAGGTATTAAAAGTATCAATTGAGAATTATCGACGAACTTTTAAAGGGTATCCCACTTGTCCTCAAAATGTATGCACTCCAGGCGAATGTTTATTTTTATCCCTCGCCGGATTTCATAATGAAAGAGGAACCCTAGAAATGCCTCCTTATCCGGCCACTATCTCCACTCATCTTTTTGGGTATGATTTAGAATCTTATGACACCACCCAGATACCTGATGTTGAACATAACGAGGGTAAGTCGTTGATGCTTTGGCTATCTCAAATATTGGGTAAGGATGTAGCCTTTACTGATCCGTGGGGCAATGAATACAAGTACGAGTATCCACGAGAAGATGAAGAACCTGGCTTTCGATTGTTTTCAATGGGACCCGACGGGAAGACGGGTGAGGCTGAATGGGCCAGTGATGATTTAAATTAAAGAATTAAATCCAAGCCTGATTTACTTTTTTTCAATTAAACGTTTTTTAATTTCAACTAGTGGAGCAAATTCAGGTCCATCTGGATTTTCTGATATTAAATTATCAATATCTTCCAGTGCTTTTTCATAATGACCTGCTCCGTAGTGAATCATTGCCCTCATGGCACGAGTGTAACTATCCTTTGGGTCGATAGCTAGAATTGCATCGATATAAAGAATGGTAGATGTTGTATCGTTTTGACTTTCCGATGATTGAATCAAGTTTCGTAACATACGGGTAATAATATCCCGATTGGAAGCGGGTTTAAAATCATTATCAGTCAATTTTCGCCCAGTAATTTCAGAAGCTTCCTTTCGTGAAATGATCTTTCCTCCAAATGGATCGACAATAATCTCGTGAGGTTTTTTTCTTGATTCATCTCGATACATGGCAAGAAAGTGACCGGGTAAGCCCAGTCCGCATACGGGAAGTTCGAGACGAGAAGCTAGCTCGATAAAAAGAACAGACAGAGTTATGGGCAAACCCTCACGGTCATCCATGACCTCATTCATGTAACTATTAGAAGGATGGTTGTAGTCAAGCGTGCTTCCGTGATAACCCATTTCTTCAAAAAGTTGAAAGACCAGGATTTTTAATTTTTCCTCACCTGTCGCTTTTTCAGGGAAATGAGAAGATATTTTACTCGCGATATTTTCGGCTTTTGTAAGGTAGTTATTAAGATCGAAATCTTGATTATCCAAACGGGCAATTAAAAGTGTTGAACGTAACAGATCGATTGAATTCTCGTCATTATTGGAAAGAGATTGGACGAGCTCGTTAATTATGAGTTGATCCTTAATTTCTTTGGAGAGCACTTTAACCTGTTTAACTTGTTTTTGAATTTCCGTTGCATGGTCAAGTAAGGCTTGGGGGACTGTGGAACCTAATTTGATAAGGCGATTGAATTCTTCTTTTGTAAGGGTGCCATTCTTGGACAGTGATTTTGCAAATTTCTTAATTTGGATCTTTGTTTTGGGATTAATTTTAGAGGAAGGGAAGCGTTTGGCCTGTCTGAAATTTTTAAATTCAGCAGTGGGGGCTCGGAATTTGCACAAACCAATCCTTCCTTCCTTTAACCCATCATCCTTTATTTCAATTACCAGTTGGTCGTTCACAAAGCACATGATCTTTCCATCTTCTTCGAGTTTAACCCGTAGACGATTCCATTGATTTGGACGATAGGCAGAGGCTTCAACCGTTTTTAAAATATTCCAAGAGAAAACATCACCTCCCTGAAAACAAGTTAATCTAAGGGATTCATTGGTTGGGTAAAAGCCATAATGTTTATTTCTCCCATCCCCATGAAACACCAATCCTGCTGCTCCTCTTTCATCCTTTAACCGGACATCCACTTCGAGCTCATAGGGAACTGAATGAGGAGTTTGTTGAGAGAGGCAAAGCATTCTTCCTCCAAACCCAGAACCCAATCCAGACGCCGTAATCACTCCCGCTCGTTGTTTCCAACTACCTGATAGAATTGATTCCCATTCAAGTTCATCCAATGCACCAATGGTTAACCATTTTTTCATGGGTAATGGATTTTGTTTCTTTAGTAAAAGGTTGAGTTTATTAACGGGTATACCAAAACCCATCGCACCTCCCGATTTTATGGCAAGAATGGCAATGACATTACCATCTAAGTCTAGGGTAGGACTACCGCTACTTCCCGGTTCGATTGGGATTGCGACTTGAACGAGGGCACGACCATCTCCAAATTCTAACTCCCGAATAGCAGCCACGACTCCACGCGAAACACTATGTCCATAACCCAATGGATTACCTATTGCGAAAATTGACTGTCCGGGCGAAATTTTGTCGGAATCTCCAAGTTGCAAAACGGGCAAATTAGTAGCGTCAATTTTGATCAAAGCTAGATCATTCTCACGATCTATGGCAAGAATCGCCTGAGGGGAGTACGATTCACCATTTGCGAAGCGGATTTTGAAATCCCGATGCTCTCCGATGACATGAAAGTTTGTGGCAATTATCCCGTCTTGACTGACGACAAAACCAGTACCCCTTCCACCCTCGCGACCCACTCGGTCGACACTTTCCACAATTACAATTGATGGTTTTACTAAAGCGGCGAGATTTTCAAAGTCTTCCGCGTCTCGCTTCGCTAGTTGGAGCTCAGATAAATTAGATGAATTCGATTCAATAGCATCTTTGGCGTTAAGATGTCCATGTGTGGTGCAAAACAAAAATAATGCTAGCACGGATAAATATAAACGAATTGAAACCCGCAAGAAACTCATAGTAATCTTTATCATTAGGCTGTGGGTTTGAAAGTCAAGTTTGCCCGACAATAAGTTTTCGATTGTCAGGGAATCTTTAAGAGACAAGTTTTAAATTGAGCATTAGAAATTATTTCAATCACCAATACAGTCCATGAAAAACTTATCACGTAAAAAATTCATCGCTACGGCTTCCACAGCTTTTTCTTTTCAATTTCTTCCGTCTCGAGTCTGGGGTGCTAATAATCGAATTAATGTGGCTGGTATTGGTGTAGGGGGAAAGGGTACGGGAGATATTGCAAGCTCTGCCGAAACAGGGGCTAACATAGTTGCCCTATGTGATGTGGATCTGTCCCGAGGTGCCAAGTCAATATCCTCCTTTCCACAAGCCAAGCTTTATTCTGATTTTCGAGTGATGTTGGAAAAACAAAAGGATATCGATGCGGTTACGATTAGTGCACCAGACCATATTCATGCAGTGGCCGCCAAAGCTGCAATGGACTTGGGGAAACACATTTACTGTCAAAAACCATTAACCCATTCAATCTATGAAGCTCGAGTGTTAACCGAAGCTGCTGAAAAGAATAAACTGATTACCCAGATGGGTAATCAAGCACATGCGGGGGAACCAATTAGAAGAGCGGTTGAATTAGTACGAGCAGGAATTATTGGCAATGTAACCGAAGTCCATGTATGGACAAATCGCCCTATTTGGCCTCAAGGTATGTCGATACTTCCTGAAAAGGAAAAAGTACCTGATGACTTAGATTGGAATCTTTGGCTGGGTCCAGTTCAGAAAACTGCCTACAGTTCGAAATATGTTCCTTTTAAATGGAGGGGTTGGTGGGATTTTGGTACTGGGGCACTCGGAGATATGGCCTGTCACATTATGGATATGCCTTATTGGGCTCTGGAATTAAAGTACCCTCTTTCTGTCGAGTCTGAGCAAGGAGGGAATACGAAAGTCTCCGGGCCCAATTGGTCTACAATTAAATATCAATATCCAGCCCGCGGTCCGTTGCCCCCAGTTACCATGACTTGGTATGATGGAAGAAAGGACGGTCAAGCCAATATGCCCCATCCTGGCACTGCGGATGGACAAGATCTTCGAGGGTACGAATCGGTACTCATCGGTGATAGAGGAACTATGGTTTTTAGCCGTCGCAGCTCAAAATGGAAAATTTTGGGTCGGGATCTGGATGAAGTTAAACAGATCGAAGAGTCAACTGCACAAACCATTCCGCGTATTGAACAAGAAACGATCTCTGTACAAACCGCAAATCATGTTGAATGGCTGTCCGGGATAAAGGGAGAAAGTGTACCTCAGTCTAATTTTGCTTACGCTGGTCCATTTACAGAGACAGTTCTTTTAGGAAATTTAGCGGTGCGTACGGGAGAAAAAATTGATTGGGATGGGCCCGCAATGAAAACAAGTGTGAAGGAGGCAGAAAAATACATTAAACGAAAATATCGAAAAGGCTGGTCCCTTTAATCGGACTTTAAAATGGGTCGAGTTATGCCAAATATTTTTATAAAGGATCAAGGGGTAAATTGATATTTTTAGAAATGAGCAAGCTCGTTACTAAAAGATTTGAAGGACTACATTCTAAATTGGGGCGAAAATTATAATAGTCATAATGATTAAATAGAATTACTGTAAATGAATGAAAAGTATTTCAATTAGCCTGTTTATTGTATTGTTTTTTAATCTTAATTGCTTTTCGCAGACATTTCCTTTTCGAACCTGGACTTCTTCTAGTGGTGTTCGAATACAGGCTCGGTTTATCAGTAAATCCGCAGATAAACTTACGATTGAAAGAAGCGATTCAAAACAATTTGTATTTCCACTATCTTTACTCTCTCAGAAAGACCGGGACTATGTAAAAAATGTATTAGAGAATAAGACTGGGAGTCCAGACACTTCGATAGTAGTACAACCCACCGGGTTGAAAAGAGCGAGTTTATCAACCAACAGTATGCCAATTTGGAGCCCCTCTGTAATTGATGAATGGTGGGCGACGAATCAGGAGGGAGATCTACAAAAACTGGCGGATGAATTATTATCTGGATTACGCTCTATTTGGACCAAGAAAGAGGATCGATCGATGAGAGAGGGAAGAGATTTCTTCTCTTGGTTTGATCATTTTCGATGGATTCAATTATATGCAAAACTTCATGAAAAAATGGGAAATGATTCATTGAAAGAGGTATTCATTGGGATTGGAAAAAGAGCTACTTTACAAAAAATATTTCTTAAAGCGTTACATCGGGAAGATAATCAAATCCTTGCCCTTCAGATCTTTCTTTCTATTGCAAAAGAACATCCTGAAACAATTGAAAAATACGGATCTTTAGCGGTAGCTTATGCGGTTGTATTTGATCAACCATTCCCACGGGACTGGCCACATCACCAAGTTTTAAAGAGTGATGTCCCCGTTGATCCGGGACTTCCAAGCGCACGGTTTGGCGAAATGGTGAAAGCTCATTTAGCAAGAAAGTTAGAATATGACCCGAGTCAATTATCAGTCACTGAATTAAAATTTGTGATCGATCATCGTTTACCATCAAGTGAATTGGAATGGGTTCGTGAAAGTGTCAAATTTCGAAGATCTGGCTTTGGTAAAATCTTCTCTTCCATTCAATACGACAGACCGAGGCTAGAAGGGGCCGTATTTCGTTGGCCTTATGGTAGTTATTCATTGGCTGCAATACAGGAAAAAGGAGGTATCTGTGTGGATCAGGCTTATTTTAGTTCGATGGCAGGGAAAGCGAAAGGAATCCCCACGCTTACTTTTGTGGGGCAGGGTAGTGGTGGTGGACACGCTTGGTTTGGGTTTCTTAAGAACCCCGGGCGTTGGGAAACTGATTGTGGACGATATGAGAATCAGAATTATCCGGTGGGGAATGCAATTGATCCACAAAGGTGGAAGTTAATTACCGATGATGAACTAGGTTCCCTTGCCCGTGGAGAGAAGAACCTGAGCGGATTTCGTGGAAAGGCGGTAGATTATTTTGCGTGGGCACTAGCGAATCCGACTGCCCCGTTTTATCGTGAATCTTTACAACGTGCTCGTACTTTACACCCCGCTTATACTGAGGTTTGGAAGGAGGAGGCAAATTGGGTTGAGAAAAATCTTTCGGATGTCCGAGAAAAAAGAAATTTTTGGGATTCATGGCTTAAAGCTTTTTCAAATACGGTGGATCTAAAAATTGAAGGTCAAAAGAAATTGGCTGATGTTTACGATGAAATGGGAAATCCAAGACAGGCTGATCGGATTAGGAGCCTTATAGTAAAACAGAACCGCTCGGGTAGATTTGATTTGGCGATCAAGGAGGGAGCTGAGCAAATTCTGAATAAAGTCGAAGACCAAAAATGGACTGAGGCAGAAAAATCTTATGAACGTATGGTCAAAGATTTTGAAAAGACTGCGGGTGGGGAATTATATTATAACTTAATCAGACCATATGTTGAAAAACTAGTCCAAGTGGGTCAGAAAAAACAGGCATTAGATGCGATTGAATTTCTTAAAAAAAGAAGCGTTTTGGACCTTGGACCAGGAAGTATAATTGGATTGGAGATGCAAAAACTTATCCAAAAAATAAATTAATTATTGAGGGAGTAATTCGAGGTAACTTTTTAAAAGAGCCTTGGTTTTGATGGATTGTTGATCAAATTTAATTTTAATAAGATCCAAGTTTTTTTGACTACTACTTTCCTTGGCTTGGGCTTCAGTCAGAATCTTTTCTTTATTCTTAACAAGTAAGGGAACTGATTGTTTGAGATTGACGGTTTCTGCTAACTTTTTTTCGGCTAGTCGAATTGCTTCTGTAGCTTTCTGTACTTCTTGTTCCTTACCTGCCAATTGATTTTCGGTTTCTGCCAGGTCTTTATTGAGAAGGGTGAGGGTTTCCTGAAACTTAGTACTGGCTTGCCCAAAAGTTGAATTTGGTTCCTTCGCCTGCGATTTATTTTGGGCTAATGTGGCAAGTTGAGTGACCTCAGAAATAAAAGAATTTTTTTGTTCTCTAGTTTGTATAACCGAAACTTTATTCTTTTCCGCTTCTTGAGCAGAGCTTTTTTTCTGAGTTACTATCTGCTGGTTTTGGATGATTTTATCAGGTAATTCGGTTAAAGAATTGCGAGCATTCTCAAAAGCCTGCAGGGCCGATTTTTTAAATTGATTGGCTTCGGAAAGAACCGCTTGAAAATTCTCTAATTCTGATTGAAGATTTCTTAAGTTTCTAAGTTCTATATGTCTTTCTACATTAATAACCTCTGCATTCCACCGGGCCACCTCATTTTTTGCCTGCATATATGCTTTTTCTGCATGAGCCAGTTTTTCTTTTGGTTCATTTAGGTCGCTCTGAGCTTTTTCAAGTGCCTTTTCATTAAGGGTTATCTTGGCTTTTGATTCCACTACAACTGTATTGTGCTGCTTACATAATTGAGTGATCTTTTGCCAAGTTAGGTTTTTAATATTTTGCTCATCCCGAGCAGAATTAAAGGAATTTACAGCCAAAGATAATAATTTTTCCGTTTCGGCTAACTGATTGGTCTGTGCCTGTAAAGATTTAGAGAGCTGGTCAATTTTTACTTTCTGCTTGTTTAGTTGGTCGCGAGTTTTCACCAATGATTTTTCTATTTTATCTATGCTCGCTTTTTGCTTGGCCACTAATTCGGGGTGAACTGGATCGTCTGGATTTTCGGATAGTTTTACTTGGGCTCTTTTCAAATTTTCCCGAGATTGGCTTAGTTTTGCAGTGTGCTCTGCGATTTCTTTGTTTTTTTGATCGAGAGATTTATTTTCCTCAAGTAGGGATTTTTTACTTTGAGCGACCACTTTATTTTTACCTACTTGGGCGTTTTGTTTATTTGTTTTTTCCTGTGTTTTTTTCGCAAGATCACTTTTTGCCTGATCAAGAGCTTTCTTCGACTGTTCAAGAGAAGCGGTGGTCTTTTTAAGCACCTGCTTTGAAGAGACAGTCAATTCTTGGTTTTTTTCTAGGGTTCTTTTCGCTTGGGTGACTAAATCTGTTAATAGCTTATAATTTGTCTTAGCTTGTTGTAGAGAAGATAATGCTTTCTTGATGTTTGTATCAGCAATCTTTACCCGTGTTTCAAGTTCTGGAGGATTTGCGGTAAGATCACCAATTTTTTTCCCATCAGCGGAATCCCAAATTGATACATGCCCGGACCAGTCTCCGGCGATAACCCGTGATCCATCAAAGGAGAAACAGACCTCCATTACGATATCCTTAAAGTCTTTTATCGTTTGGGTGGCTTTTCCATCGCCTTGCCACATCTTGATCGTTTTGTCTCTTCCAGCAGTGGCAAGATTTCCTTTTGAATCAAAGTGTATCGAAAGAGCCCCATTGCTATGAGCATTCCATGTTTTTACCTGTTTCCCATTGATCATCTCCCAAGTTCGAACTGATCCTTCTTCGGAAGCGGAAGCGAGTACATTTGAATCTGCCCGCCAAGATAAATCAGTAATCGCTTCCTTGTGTCCGTCCAAGGAATAGAATGGATTTCCAGTCTGTGCTTCCCAGATATGGAGACCTCCATTACGATCTGCAGTGGCTAAGAGAATCCCATCGGGTGAGAATGCAACCTGAGTTACCCATTCAGAGTGTTTTTTGATCTCGTAGAGAAGTTCATTGGATGCAACGTCATATACTTTGATAAGCTTAGATGGACTGCCAATTACAACAAGACTTTGGTCAGGAGAAAGATCCGCAGTCAAAATGGAGTCATACTCGTCTCCCATAGTCAGAACTCTTTTTCCCGACTCGATTTCCCATGCAGCTACGCGACCACTCTTTCCACCCCTTCCTCCACCAGCTATTACTAGCTTACCGTTTCGGCTAAAGGACAGTGATTCGATGAAGCCCTCGGGATAGGGTAGAACGCCCATTAAATTCAGGTTCTCGGTATTATAGAGCAATACCTGTTTCTGGCCCGCTATGGCCACTAGTGGAGACCAAGGAGCAGAAGCCATTGCGGAAGGAGCAAAAGCCCGTGCGGTGACCACAGAAGGTTCCAGTGATAAATACTTAGGCATGGGGGGTGGTCCTTCGGGTTTTCCGATCGATACATTTCCAAGAGCTAAATTTACGGATGATTTCTTTTTTTGAATTGGTTTACCATTGGCAGTTGGCAAGAGCCCTAAATCAATCCATTTTTTGATCAGATCGATTTCGGCTTGAGGCATTTTATCCTCCCTTTGGGGCATGTATGGCTTTTCAACCCGGGCAATTAATTTATAGAGGTAGCTTTCCGCTCCATCTCCAGAAATTACACTCTCTCCAGAACTGCCACCGGCAAGAATAGCATTCATATTTGTGAGGTCCAACCCACCTCTTGCTCGATCTGCGTTATGACAGGAGTTACATTTTGATTCAAAGATAGGCATCACATCATCTTCAAGGTTTGGCTTTTCCAGAGATGCGAAAAGGCCTGTCCATGAATAAACAAGAGTCACCGCTAGTGATAAATAACTCCCTATGCTACTAGACAAATTAGACATTTTAAGCTAAGTAAAATTTAATGATTAAAGATAAATTCTTTTGAATTTAAGAGCGCCCAAAAAATATCGTTGAGCCCAGATTCGACTGAGTCGTCTCCTTGCAATGAAGCAAGAAGATTGGCTTTTTCATCGGCTCTTGCTTTTCTGGAGTAGCATCGAAGGTAGAGATCATCAATAATCTCATCTGGTTTCTTTCCTTCTTTGAGCAAAGACTTAACAATTTGCCCCTTGGTAATTCGGTCATTGGTCACATCGCCGTTAAGAAGGTGAAGGGCTTGGGACATATTAGGCTCCATTACGACTTCACATGAGCAAACTGTCTCGCGAGTGGCTCGGCCGAAAGTAGTGAGGAAATAATTAGTGAATCGCCCATCTGCAATTTGTAGGGCCCGGGCACCGAGGGGGAGCCCTTGGAATTTATTTTTGGTTTTAGTCACCTGAGAAATGACATCGAGTAGAACTTCTGCCCGCATTCTACGAAGTTGAGCCCGAGCAAAATTACGAAGGTCGTCTTCATTGGATGGATTTGTCCTAGTGCTCAGTTGGTAAATTGTTGAAGTGCATACATCACGGACAAGTTTGCGAAAGTCGTATTTATATTCAGTGAAGCGCTTGGCCAACTGGTCAAGCAGTTCTGGATTGGATGGCGGATTCGATACACGAACATCATCCACCGGTTCGATAATACCCTGACCAAAAAAGTGAGCCCATACAATATTGGCCAAGTTTCGTGCAAAAAAAGGATTTTCAGGAGAGGCTAACCAATCGGCTAAGACTTCGCGTCGATCAGTACCTTTTTTTATTTCAGGCATTACCCCTCCGAGGAATTTGGGAGGCATTGGCTTTTCATGAACGGGGTGATTGATTTCCCCGGAGTTACGGTTGTAGATAACGGATTCACGCGGATCTGCTGCACGTTTTCTACCCACTTGACTGAAAAAAGAGGCAAATGAATAATAGTCATCCTGAGTCCACTGATCGAATGGATGGTTATGGCACTGGGCACATTGAATACGCATCCCCATAAAAACCTGAGCCACATTTTCTGTAATTTTTAAATTATCTCTTTCGATTTGATAGTAATTCGTAGCCGGATTCACAAATGTACCCCCTTTTGCGGTTAGAAGATCGCGGACAATCTTGTCCATGGGTACATTGTTGGCAATTCGATCTTTTATCCAATTAAAGTAAAGCAGGGTAGATTTGTAACTCACACCATTATTATCATCAGTCCTGATTTGAAGAAGCTCGGCAAATTTCATCACCCACATATCAGTAAATTCTTTTCGGGCTAAGAGACCATCAATCGCAATGTCTCTTTTGTTTGGGGTTTTATCCTTGATGAACTTGCTAATTGTGTCCACATCAGGAACACCTCCGGTCACATCAAGATAGACCCGCCTGAGGAACACTTCATCAGAACAAAGATCAGAGGGGTAGATTCTGAGTTTATGTAGTTTATCATATACTAATTGATCAATGAAGTTGTTGGTCTCTAAATGCGGTCTTGCATATTTAAGATCCTCGGGGATCACAATAACTTGAGTTCCTTTAGTAAAGATATCAAAGCGGGCGGTGATAAAAGCCTCCCCTCGTTTATCTGCAACGATCAGCCCTTTTTTATCCACTTGGGCAGATACATCATTGTTTGTCTGAAATACAGAAAGTGAGGTAACATCTCGACTTGTACCATCTGAATAATGGGCCATGACGACCATTTGTTGAATTGCGCCTTTACCCTCTAAAAGAAGACTTTTAGGGAGAAGTTCAATGTCAACGGCCTTGGCCACATCCTTGGGGTCTTCAGGCGCTCCCCTTTTTAGCCAATTTACGAGGGTATGCCAATGATCGCTGTTTTTTTCAAACAGCTTACCACCAGTATGAGGAACAGCGGCAATGGCTTTTTCCACCAACATGCTTTCCTCTGGGATTGCTAAATTAATCCTACGGGTACCTTGTTCACGAGTAATACGGTAATGGTCTCCCTTCGCGTCGTAGCCAAATAAAGAGAGCATAAATCGATCCTGTCCCCGTGCAGATCCATGACAAGAACCAGTATTACAACCCGCTTTTAAAAAGACTGGCATTACATCGAGGTTAAAACTAACAGGTCGTTCTGCCTGGGCTTTTTTAACCGAGACTGCGAGATTGGATTTGAGGTTTTGAAATGAAATAGAGAGACTGGAATTCCCATCTTTGAGAGGATAAATGGTATTGTTCTCCATGCGGATAACTGAAGAGTTCGATATGGATATTGAAGATTCCTTAGTTACATCCCGGGTAACATCGTCATCATATTTAGCGACAACCACAAAGGAATTAAAATCCTCTTCGGTTGAGAGGCTAATTTCAGACGGATGAACAACGAGTTCGATTAATTTTTTTGAACTGGCACCTTCACGTAGGGCAAGTTCTTTCATGCTAAGAGGAAATAATTGAGTGCCTTTTGGCCAAGAAGCCCCTGTCATTACCCATCTTTTGAGTATGTCTTGTTGATTTAAGGTAAGAGGCCCATTTTCGGGCGGCATGATTTCATCATCGTCAATTGGAAGGAAAATTCGTTCCAATAATAAACTATCATCAATATTTCCAACTACGAGGGCAGGGCCGGAATCTCCCCCTTTTTTCATGTGTTCCAAGGTGTCAAGGCGAAGACCACCCTTCTGTTTTTCTATACCATGACATTGGATGCAGGTAGTTTCAAGAATAGGTCGAACTTCCTTATGAAAGCTGGGAACCACAAGGGCTATATTTTTTTTGGTTTCTAGCAGTATTTTATTTACGGTTGAATTCTCATCCGCAAAAAGAGAAAGAAATGGGATCCAAAAGGCTAACAGCAGAGGGCTTCTTTTAGAAAACGGTATCATGCTCAATTATTTCCCCTGACTTGCTAATCGAAGTTGTTCCAATCGACTTAGAGTCTTTGCTTTCTTTTTGACCGGTTTTTTAACGGCCGCAACTAGGACTGGCTTAGATTTACTTTTAGGCTTTGGTGGTGGTTTATCGATCCGGATTTGCCCACCTTGCCCAATGGTATGAGTTATTTTTTCTCCCTTGAATGGAATTTTAGCAAAGCAGAATAAATTTTTGGTAATACCAACCCGGGCTTTTGCTTCTGTTTTAATAGGAAAAATCAATTGAGTGGTGTTGGCATCAAATTCCAAATCTGTGGTGGTTACAAATGGGGGAAGACCTCGAATCGAGAGACTTGCTTTTCCGAGGAAAGGACGTTTGATTTCTAAATCGCACACGAGTTCGCCCTCTTTTCCAACTTCAATGGCACCCATATTAATCTTCATGGAAAGGTAGGGATCTTCCACAACAATTGGAGTTAACGCGGAGGATGCCAATAGGATTCCATCCCCTGGATTGGATTCACCCTGTACCGCAATATCCCAGGATCCAATAGAAGTACTTCCATTGGCAGTGAGGGAATAATATGCGGAAGACTTATCCTTGGCGATAGATATAGTTCCCTTTGCCCCAATGCCTGGTGGCCGGGTTTGAATACGAACCGTGATCGGCGCAGTAAAGTTCGACTCACGAATAGCCTCCACTTTTAAATTGATTGAACCACCGCGCACGATGGGAGTTTTGGGTGGATGCAAAACTATGGAAAAGGGAATTTTCTCAGTCACTCCAATTGCCAACTTATTATAGGAAGTCTCGTAATAAGTCCGGTTATTAGGAGGTCCATAAACCATGGCAACATTATGTTTAAAGTGACCCTCAATCTTTTTTTCCGGATCGGTGTGTCGGATAGTTAAATTGACGAGTTTTGTAGATAGGGGGGCATCTTTGTTTGCCTCAAATACTACCGGTACCGAATTAAAATTGGAAGGCGCCTTGGGCACTTTCATAGTAACACCCTCGGGAAGATTTTGAGCGATGATTTCTAATTCACCGCTAAAATTCTTGCGTGAAAGGTTAAGTGCAGTCGCAGCTTTGTTCCCCCGTGCAATGGGAATCATTTGACGGGATTGGGTGTCACGATTTCCAAATAATGGAATAGTGGCTTCTACCTTGGGGGAGAACGGTAGGGATTCAAGTCGATAAACAAAATGCTCGCCTCCCGCAAATAGATGATCGCGTACTTGCAGGAAGTAATAATCATCCTTGGGAATTGTAATTGTAATCAGACTGTCTCTTCCATTATTGGCGTCATCACTTCCCTTAATGCTTTTCCCATTTGCATCATAAAGATTGAGTACAGGGTCGAGAGGAGAGGAAATAGATTGGGCATGAGCAAGGAGGTTGAATTTTTGTCCTTTCTTTGCCTTGAACTTGAACCAATCTTTATCATTTTCTTTTTCGATGATTCCATCAAAGGCTAAAGGCAGATTTAATTCTGTGGCGGTGGCAGAATTCCTTCCATCATTAGGTTCGGCTTCGCGGATTGAAGGGAAATTACAAACTCGAATTAGGTTAGGTGAGGGAGCAATTAACCCATTTTGTTCAACACGATATCCAAAAGAAAGATCTTCTTTTTCGGGCAGTTGAATATTTTTTTGAATTGGACCAGTAGGATCCCCCATTAACTTTACAGAAAGAAGTTTACCCGCCTGACCACCGGCAGGGAATGCAATTAAGGGCCTTGGGAAATTCCCTACATGAAGACGATAATAAAAGTTATTTCCACCGCGATAAGAAGATTCCCTCACCTCAATGTAATATTTTCCATCTTTTGGAACAATCATGCTCAATGTGCTATCCTGAAGAAGAAGTGCGGTATCATCGGAGGTCGCCACTTCGAAATGATTGGAGTCAAGAATCGCAATATAGGGATCAAATAGAGCACCCGAAAGCCGAATTGCTTCAATTTCAAGTGAGAGTCTCTGTCCTTTAGTCGCATTTAATTCGAAATAATCCACATCCTCACTTTTGATTAATCCGTTAATGGTTTGATTGAGGGTGACTTTTTGAGCATCATCAAAGGATGTATTGGGTTCTTTTTCCTGTAAGTTAGGATAGGGGCCCACCCAAAAGGTTTTTAAGGTGCTGATGCCTGATTTAGTTCGCAGTCTTAATTCATGCTGGCCGATACGGGCAGTTTTTGAAATCTTAAATTTTGCTTTGATTGATTTTGCATTCGAAACATTGAGATCGTATGCAGTTAAACCATCTTCGTAGAAAAATATTTCTTCGGCATCGCTCAGACGGCTTCCCGAAACCACTACTTCCATCTCAGAACCAACGGCCCCACCTCGAGGTAATACATTACTTATAATTGGTTCAGCTGCGAATAAGAAATGTGCAAAAAAGAGGACTGGGATGTAAAGCAATAAGGCGATTTTTTTCATAGAGCAGGAAGATTACAATATTTTTCAAAGAGGGAAAAAAAAGGGAATAACACTCGACAGAAGAAAAGCCTCTGTAAGAAATTCACTAGAAAAATTTAAGATTATGCCAAAAGTTCTTTAACCACTTTCCCGCCATCCACAATTTCTATGGGGCGATCACCCGGAGCCATTAATTCTTTATCTGCCACAATACCCAAACGATCGTAGACTGTGGTAGCAAGATCTTCCACAGAAAGAGGGTTCTCTTCCGGTGCAGTGGCAAAGGCATCAGATGAACCATAGACTTGACCTCGGGTAATACCTCCCCCGGCCAGAGCAATACTGAACACCCTTGGGTAATGATCACGTCCATTAGTTTTGTTTATTTTGGGAGTTCTACCAAATTCAGAGGTCATCATGACGAGGGTGCTATCAAGCAACCCTCTCTCGTCAAGGTCGGAAATTAGTGTGGCAAATGCTTTGTCTAGTTCGGGGCCATGTTTTTGGAACCCTTTTTCAATATTCGCATGCATGTCCCAACCTCCGTAGGTCATGGAAACAAAACGAACCCCTGATTCTACTAGTCTACGGGATAGGAGCATTCTTTGTCCTGCTTCATTTTTGCCATACCGTTCTTTTACCTTGTCGCTTTCTTTACTCATGTCGAAGGCTTCACGGGCTTCCTTTGAACTGATCAGAGAATAGGCGTCGTTATAAAAGTTATCCATCGAGCTGAGTGCGTCTGACTTTTCCATTTGCCTGAAATGATCGTCGACCGTGTTGAGTAAAGATCGTCTCTTACTGAAACGACCTTCAGAAATACCCTTCGGTATAGCTAGATCTCGAACCTGGAAGTCGGCTTTGGCTGGGTCGCCTCCAAGACCGAAAGGGCCGTATGAAGAACTTAAATATCCGCTGCCCGCAAATTCATTTGGCACTTTTGGAATGCAAACATAAGGGGGCAAGTTATCTCTGGAACCAAATTCGTGGGAAACTACCGATCCAATACTGGGATAGGAAAGAGCGGGGCTTGGGCGGTAGCCTGTAAACATGTTATGGGTACCACGCTCGTGTGCAGCTTCTCCGTGACTCATGGATCGACAAATAGTTATTTTATCGGCAATTTTTGCAGATTCCTTAAATTGTTCGCTAAAGTGAACGCCGGGTATTTTGGTGGGAATGCTTTTGAAGGGTCCTCGGTATTCCAGTGGTGCGTAAGGCTTTGGATCCCAAGATTCTTGATGAGCCATCCCGCCGGGCAGATAAATGTGAATCACGCTCTTCGCTTTTCCCTCCTTGGATTTATAAAATTTTTGGGCTCCATGAGCCTTCATTTTAAGAAAATCAGCAAGGGATAATCCGAGTCCACCTATAAATCCGACATGCATAAACTCTCGACGAGAAAAATGACTGGGCAATTCAAAACATTTAGTATCGTTCATAAGATCAATTTGATAATTTAAGACTATAAATATAAATTCTATTACATATTAATATCCAATCAAGTCATTTTTAGACATATTTATTATTTATTTTTACAGGTTAATTACGATTGCACTGCAATCTTAGTAATAAAAAATATATTTATTGTAATTTAAAACTTGCAGTGCAATTATAAATAAGACTAATCTGTTAAATTGGATGGCAAAAGGTAAAACCATAACAATAAGAGTACCTGAACAGACTTTTGATGAAATTAAAGGGGTTTGTTCAGATCTTGGGGACGCTTACAATTTTAATCAATTTGTAAACCAAAGTCTGTCGGCAATGCTCGAGGTCATCCATCATGATGGAGAACAGGTTCCAATACCAAAATTTGCAATGATGGCTCGATTAATGAAAAATTACGAAGAGTCGGTCTTTAGAGATACACGAGAGAATGGAGGAGCGAGTGATCAAAAATAAAAAAATGCAACCCAAGCAAGAAATTCCGTTACTCTTTTTGCTAACAAGATTGTGGATTCCACTTTCTGCCTTTTTGTTTTTTCTTGTTTCCATTGTGAGCAAGGAAGAATTATTTGCCCGATTCCTTGGAAATGCATCCTTGGTTTTCAGGCAGGTTGTGGAATATGGCAGTCAGATTGGATTATGGTTATCCACTGCATTTCTTGTACAGCGAATGATCACCATTTTTATATGGGATGGTTTAATTGCCGGTATTTCCGGTCGTCCTGTTCCGAGGTTACCCAAAGATGTAACTGCAATCTGTATATTTGCAGTGGCAATGATTGGAATATTGGCGACTGTGTTTAATCAATCAGTTACAGGAATATGGGCAACATCTGGAGTGGTTAGTATCGTGATCGGAGTTGCCCTCAGAAATGTAATTCTGGATGTGTTTATCGGTTTGTCGATGCATGTTGAGCAATCTTTTAGAATCGGAGATTGGGTTATGATTCATCAGAATCGAAGGGAAACTCATATTGTGGGGCAAGTAGTTGAGATTAATTGGAGAACCACTCGGTTAAAAACAACTGCCAAGAATTTAGTGGTCGTACCTAACAGTAAGATGGGGGAGGCAATACTCACTAATTATATGCGCCCAGAACCACATTTTCGGATAGATCTGAATTTCGTACTCGATTATTCGGTTTCTCCAGACCGAGCGATACGAGTTTTAACATCTGGTGTTCAAGCACTTGCAGATAATAAGACGATTCTAATTGATCCGCCTCCAGAGGTCCGTTTAGACGAAGCATTATCGGGTGGACAGAGATACGAAGTGAGATTCTTTATTCTGCCAATTAATATTTCACCCAAAGAATCGAGGCACATTGTAAATAAAAGTGTAATCGAACACCTTGCCCGTGCGGGATTAGCTCCATCTATGGAAAAAGAAATGGTATTCTTGGATATTGCTTCAAGTTTATCCAGTGTACCTGCACCGGAGGATGAGAATTTTGATGAAGTCATAAACCGAAGTGAATTATTTGAAGTTCTTTCGAAAGATGATTGTAGTTCTTTATTAAAACAAGTGGTTCGAAAAAACTTAAAAGCAGGGGAAATTTTATATAGGCAAGGTAATATTGGAGATTCTCTTTTCTTATTAGCAGAGGGACTGCTTTGTTCATCGATTGAATTATTAGACAATGAGAGTAAGGCAAAAATTGAGCGTCTGGAGTCGGGAGTTCATTTTGGTGGTGAAGGTGTCTTACAAAAAGGCACTCGTCTCTCAACAATCTCGGCAATCACTGATTCAATAGTCTTAGCATTTGATCCATTAGTAGTAGCTGAATTAGCTTCTCGAAATGGAGATTTCCTCTCGTTGTTAAATGAAAGAATGGTACTGGGGCAGGATCGAATTATGAAGACAAAATGGAAGATTCAACAGCAAGATGCCAAGACGGCAATACCACAAAAGAAAAGTGGAATGGGTAATACCATACAAACTTTTTTCACTGATTTTTTTCCTTCTTCAAATCCATCGGTTAAGGCTGTTCCTAATAAATCAAATTCATAATGATGAAATTCATCCTAGTCTTCACTCTTTTACTTTCCTCTTTAAAACCTTCTTTAGTTGGGCAAAATACTCAGTCCGAACCTATTCAAGAGATTGAAATGCTATCGGAACGAATTCGACTAAGTTATGTGGATCCTGCTCGCTGTGCTCAATTACTTAATTTTTATGGGATAAATATTGGCGATCCGAAATCTCCAATCGATTTAAAAAAATTGCCCGTGGTTGTTGCTATTCCCGAAACGTCATTTCATGAAACCATCCCGGATCATGAGAAGGTTTTTCCTCAGACAGAAACCGATCCTATAAATGAATTAATGTTGTTTTTTGATGCCGCGTTTCCTGAAAAAGCGGGCCGGGTCCGACGGATTATTCTAGAACAAATCGATTTACCTGCCCGCAAAATCATGATCGAGGCAATGGTATTGGAAATCTCTTCTCAGGCACTGGACCAGCTTGGAGTTGAATGGGACTTTAATAGTGGAGGCAATGGAATATCAGATGGTAATTTCATCCAGGATAAATTAGACGGAGAAAATGATAGTTTGGTCTTGGGGAAAATTGCCTATCCCCCTGTCGGCAGTGCTCAGTTAGACGCAACCTTTACGAATGTGTTTCGTGAATTCAATATAAGATTACAGGCTCTGGTCGAAGATGGTTCTGCTCAGGTTTTATCACGTCCAAGTATTCTGACATTGGATAACCGAATGGCCTATATTAATGTTTCTGAAAAAATTCCCATTGCGAATACAAAATTTATAAAAGACTATGTAAGTGCTGTTGATTTTCGTGACGTTGTAGCGGGTATTCAATTAGCAGTTCGTCCTCGGATAAATAAAGATGGAACTGAGGTGTCATTGCAGATTAATGCGGCAGTCTCTGCTCGAGTACCTGGGAAAGATGAAAAAGTACTGGGGAAAGATTCGGTAGTCCTGGCCACTGCACCCACACTTTCGATTCGAGAGGTAAAGACCTATGCACGAATTGCTAATGATACCCCTTTCATTGTGGGGGGACTGATTGCCAATGATTCGGAGCAGACGGTTAAAAAGGTACCTCTTTTGGGTGACATTCCATTATTGGGTGCCCTTTTTCGCTCCAAGACTGAGACTGGCCAAAAAAGAGAGGTTATAATTGTCATTACTCCTTCTGTACTACCTGAAGATAGTCCAGTTCATGCAGGTATGCCTAAAGACGACGATCTTTTTGATCAATTTGGACACCGCTTATTTCGTGATGCCTATAGAATTCGTGCAGAAGATACTTTTGACCTAAGATATTTGACAGAAAATAAGGGACTACAGCAGCTACAGGGAGCAGTGGATCGAGTCGTGACCGATCATCCTCAATTATCAAAAGAATATCCTTACGAAAACTTCGCTTATGATGCAGTCCCGGGAGAAGGTGCACTAGTCCGTAGGCAAATTTATGAAGTATTAAAAAGGCAGAAGGCTTCTGAGGTTCTCGATGTGGAGAAATTAATTTTCTTCGAAAAGGGTAAGACTAATGGTGCCGGTATCAAAGTGCGTTTTTTAGCCGAGTATCTCCGTGAAGTTGCTCCCTTTGTATTGGAGAAAAAGCAAAGCGGGAAGGCCTTTGGTTTATGCTACCGGCTGCGAAGAAACTCACTTGAAATTAACCAACTTCTTGATGAACCAGTTCCAGAAATTAAGATTGTTGATTGCCCCGATAATCAAGCATGGCGTTCACTTTTACTTGAATCCAACAGACGATATCCCGGAGTAGCGCCCAAGCAGGTGATTTTCCTCCGAAATCTGAATGATTTAAACCGACTTAAAAATGCAATTTTAATGAAGAAGATAATCTCTTTGAATGCGGCAGATTATATTTTGAAATTAAAGAATTTTACCCGTGGTCGCCTTCTCCGAATGCCCACGGTTCGTGAAGAGGATGTAGAATTAATTGATGCAGATGTAGCAACCTGTTTTTATCACTCTGAGCTCTATTATTCTGTTCTTGAAGAATCCCTTCAGTCCGATTATTCGGCTTTAAAACAAGTGCTCAGCGGAACGGACTATGAGTCTAATTTAAAGAAAAAACTTTAGGGTTTTGTTTCTGTCCTGTCGATTGACGAGAGTAAGTATTGATAGAATCCACTCGAAAAAATTCCTTCAGGATCCCACCTTTTTTTAACTGCGAGAAAATTTTTCATCTCTGGGTATCCCCTTTCGAGTTGTCTGCCATCGGAGAAGTTTCGATAGGGAAGATAGAATGTTCCGCCCAGATTGAGGGCAATTTCGATCAGACCATTAACTTGGTTTTGGAGAGTTTTTTCTGCCCCCCTGTTTTGATCAATGGTAAAAAGAATCACTAATCCAAATACATTTTTCTTGGCATAGGGTAATGCGGTATCAGAATCCTTAATAATCTCTCGAATCGTCACATTGAGAAGGCTATCGGACCTATTAATCATTAGCTTTTTAGCTTGAGGTATAAAATTGGCAAATTTTTCTTGGGGGAGAAAGATTTCCACTAGAATATCAGTTTTCCCCGTTTTATTATTAGTGAAGATACGGACCGGTTCGATTAATAAATTTGCTCGGGAATGTACTCCCCCAGCTTCCCCGCCGATTAGATTTTCCATCCATTGGCGAAAAGATTTCCCACGATTGCTATTTAAGGAAGCCCGAAAAATTGCCCGTGCTAATGAGGTTTTGAAAGATGTTTCATACCCTGCAGGCTCTTTAGATATCTCATTGGTGGTTTCGTAAGTAGTAAGGAGTATCTGATCAAAAAAAGTTCCGGGTGCCACTGATAGTCGACCAAAAGCAAGGTGCACGGGTCTCTGTTTTATCTTATCCCATTCCTGAGTGAAATCCTTATAACTTACGATTTTATGAGACGATTTCAAAATCTCATTGGGCACGGGTTTGATCCAGGCTTCGAGAATAATTCCCATTAGTCCATAACCACCCAGAGCGTGTGAAAACAACTCGGTATTTTGAGATCGTGAGCACAGAAGAATTTCCCCATTTGCATTGATTAGAGAGATCTTTTTTACAGTCGAACTAACTGGCGGTCGATTAGGCTGCCAGCCATGGGCATTTACACTAATAGTACCACCAATAGAAAAGTCGGCGTTACTCTGCATTACCTCTACCGAAAGCCCTAATGGAGCGAGGTATTGTAGAACTTCTTTCCAACGAGCCCCTGTTTGCACTCGAAGCAAGCCATCCTCTATTTTCATGGCTTTTAAGGCAGATAGGTCCACATGAATCACTCCTTCTCCGAGGCTTTGCTTTCCCATTGAATGGCGTGCTCCAATCGGAATAATTTTTGTCTGTTCTGCGCGAGCCTGTTCCACGAGGTTTTTGAGGATAGTGATACTTTTGTTCATATCGTTAACGAGAGTAATCACCCCGCCATGCTGGGTTTCATTCAGTCCACTTGCATCGTTGATAATGCTTTCATTTAGGATGATCTTTCGATCCTCAGGAATAGGATCGGAAATCAACACAAAACCAACTCGAATTATTGGATAGATTACCCATAATCCAAGAACACAGAGGATCGACCAAACTACTTTTTTTGTGGGTGAATTTTTCACCAGTACGGAGACCAGGAAAATTGAAAGGGTAAATTAATTAAATTTCTAATTCCGTACATTTTTCTCGTTGCTTCAATGATTTCCTATCTAATTATGTGCATATGAAGCTAATCCACGCAATTGCAATTTCTATAATATTCAGTAATTATGTTCATTTTTTAATAGGATCTTCACCTACCCCTCTTCGAGTTTTTATTCTGGCGGGTCAATCTAACATGGAGGGGAAGGGCGGAATAAATCCCCTACTTAACTATCAGATTAAAGCACCCGAAACCAAGGAATTCTTTGCCCATTTACACCGCGATGGAAAATACATTGAACGGGATGATGTATGGATCAATTATTTGGACCGGCGGGGAAAGTTATCTGTTGGATACGGTTCGCCTGGCAAAATTGGCCCAGAGCTGGAGTTTGGTAATACGATGGGTAATCATTTCGACGAGAAGGTTCTTTTGATCAAGACTGCATGGGGAGGGAAGAGTCTAGCGCGAGATTTTCGTCCGCCAAGTTCAGGGATGCCAAGCGTTCAAAGAATGAAAGAATTTATTGAGTCCCTGGCCAAGAAGGAGTTCAATAACTTGGTTAAAGGGAAATGGAACCAACTTAAAAAAAAGACCCCCAACATTTCTCGTAAAGAAGTAGAGCAATCAATGACGGTATCAATGGAATCTATTCTTAAAGAAAAAGGGTCAGAATTTCGTAAACAGGTGAAGGAGAGCCATGGTTATTTCTATCGTTTAATGATGACTGAAATTCGAAACACCCTCGCGGAATTAAAATCTCGTTTTCCCGATTACGACGGCCGGCCTTATCAGATTTCCGGTTTTGTCTGGTTTCAGGGTTGGAATGATATGTATAATGAATTTCAAGATGAGTATGCTGAGAATATGGAACATTTTATCAATGATGTGCGTGAAGAACTGGACGAGCCAGATCTTCCCTTTGTAATTGGAATTATGGGACAGAATGGATTCAAGGAAGCGACTGGGAATATGGCCATTGTCAAGGCAGCTCAGGCTTCAATGAACGAGATTGTAAAATTCAAGGGTAATGTGAAAGCGATTAAAACCGATGTATTTTGGGATAAAAAAGCGGACAAAGCGTACCCCACTTGGAAGGATAACTTTGAAGCGTGGAAGAAAATTGGATCCGATCGCCCCTACCATTATTTAGGAAGTACTCTTTTCTTTTCGCGGGTTGGGCGTGCATTTGGAGAGACCATGCTAAAAATAATGAACAGAACGGAGGAGCAAATATGATCCGCCTGATACTTTATTTTTTGATTCTTCCCGTTGCCACAATCGGAATATTTGCTGAGAAACCAAATATTCTTTGGATTGTCGGAGAAAACCTGAAACTCGACCTCGGATGTTATGGAGCCAAGAATGTGAAGACTCCCAATTTAGATAAATTAGCAGCAAAAGGTGAGCGCTACACTAAAGTTTTTTCAACTTCTCCTGTCTGTGCACCCAGCAGAAGTGCCTTTTTTGTGGGTATGTACCAAACCACTACAGATACCCATAATATGCGATCACATCGTGAGGATGAGTATCGCTTACCTGAAGGCGTCCGTCCGATCACTCATCGATTGAAAGATACGGGCTACTTTACTGCCAACCTCAAGACTATGAACAAGGAAGAGATTGGCTCTGGCAAACTTGATCTTAATTTTGTAAACGAGGGCAAACTCTATGACGGAAGTAAGTGGGAGGAACTTAAGGATAATCAACCTTTCTTTGCTCAAATAAACACTTTGGAGTGCGAGTATGACATCTATGACCGAAATACATGGCAGCAACCAAGAGTTGAGTGGAAAGGGGAGAAGAGCCATGAACAGATTGCCACTGTTGAAAATGTAACTCCACCTCCGTATTATCCTGACCACCCTATTGTTCGAAAGGAATGGGCTCGCTATCTTAATTCAGTCTCTGGGATGGATAAAACTATTGGCAAGGTGCTCCGTCGTCTGGAGAAAGATGGATTGGCAGAAAATACCATCATCATGTTCTTTGGGGACAACGGGCGTATTGAACCAAGGGGTATCCATTGGTGTTATGATACCGGTCTTCATGTACCGATGATTATTTATTGGCCTAAAGCCTTTCCCTCTCCAGCCAATTATAATGCAGGGTCAGTGAAGGATGAAGTAGTCAGCCTGATCGACCTGACCCCGACGACTCTTGGTTTTGCCGGAATCGAAAAACCCTATGGTATGCAAGGACGAATATTTCTTGGTGATCAAGTCGGACCCGAGCGGACTTATGCCTTCTCTGCTCGTGACCGGGTCGACGAGACTATCAATAGAGTTCGCAGTGTTCGGGGTGAAAAATACCATTATATTCGCAATTATTACCCCTCCCGTCACTTCACATCGCTTAACCGTTATAAAGAGAAGTGTTTCCCGATCAAGCCACTGATGCGTCGTTTGATGAAGGAGGGTAAATTAAAAGGCCCTCCTGCCGACCTTATGTCGCCAACTGTCTCCCCTGAGCAATTATTTGATATCGAAAACGATCCTCACGAGATTAATAACCTCGCCCATTCCAAAAAAACTCATCATCGCCAAGCTCTGCTTAAGATGAGAACGGCTTTAGATGTTTGGATTGTGGAAACTCAGGATCGTGGGGAATTTCTTGAACCCAAACATATTGTCGCTCCTTTTGAGAAAGAAATGCACGATTGGTTTGGTACCCCAGACTGGTATCAGGAAAGGAATTAAAATTTATCCAGTCTCAGGCATGAATGTGGGAAAAACAACCCCCTTTGGTGGTTGATGAGGGCCGAGGCATTGAGCGAAATGAATTTCACAATTTTTCGCACCCCAGGAGTAGGCCGACTGCACGCATTTAGATGCACTTGTGGGGAGTAAGAAAACCGGGCAAAGACCCCGAAATTGATTAAGCTGGGTCGCCAGTAAAGCGGTTGCAATCTCCTCGGTGCGGGCTATTCCAGGGCCAATCATACAGCTGCCTGGATGATTTACGGATGAGAGAAAGCCCAACAACTCACCCTCTTCATTTTTATAAGTTAATGTCTTCCAAATACCGGTACTATTCTGGATGAAAAAGGAAAAATCTTTTTCACGCTCGATACCCGCCAGTTCCAGTTCAACTTTTACCATACTGGGGACATCTTCCAGTACGGCTTCGTAAACAAACTCACTTCCCGCTAACTCAATATTTAGTCCATCCTGAGGAACTTCTAAGAACAAATCCTGAAAAGAGAGAAAAGGGACGAATCCTTTCTTTGAATAAAGTGAGAATGAATCGAGATTTTGGGCACTAGAGACTAAGCGGACAGGCAAATTTATTTCTTTGGCAAAGTCAATGATCCTGGATAATAAAGCCCCCGCTATTCCCTTTCCAAAAAAGTCGGGATGTATATTCATAATTCCGAGTGAGAAATGGGTTGATCGAGGGTGGTAAAAACAGGAACCTGCAATGGTTCCACTCTTTTGGCAAACTGCAACAAGACAACATCCTGGATCGAGAGATTCGTATACTTCACAAAAGAGCAGCGTGTCTGATTTGGGTCCAGTGAAAATCGGACTTTTTCCATGGTTGATATACCAAAAATTGGTCGACTCATAAATGAGTCCCGCCACTTGTTCCCATTCGTCGACCCTCATGGAGCGAAATTCGAATTCAATCAAAGGAGTTGCCATAATTTTACTCCTATTTTACAACCTGTATTTTTTGGAGGAATGCCTGGCAGGAGAAGCCTACAAACATGGCCATGTCCTGATCTCCGGGAAGCACGATTACCGGGGAAAGATCGGGTGGTCTGATTTTATGGGCTCTTTTTAGGCAGGCTTGCATCGCGGGAATTGCCGCCTTGGCTTTTTTTCCGAGCAATTCGATGGTGCGTGCGGCATGTGTGACTACGATTAGATTTGGATGTGTAAGTTCTTTAATAAGTGCAGAGAGAGCTGGTTGAATCGAACCCTTAATAATCAGGGCATTTGCCGCTTCGATTCGTACTGAAGGAGAGATGTCTCCAAGGGCATTAAGCAGAGCGAGTTTAGCTTTTTCACTTAGTTTTTTCTTTTGGACTGTACATCCAATTGCTCCCCAGTATCGAATAAGTTCATTTTGGGATTCTAGGTTTGATATCAGAGTTTTTTCGTTGGCAATACCCACCTCGGAAGCGGCGATACGAATTGCATCCAAATCGAGTGTGTCTGATTTCCCCACATCCCAACCCGAACTTCCTTCAAATAACTTCCAGGCTTCATATTCGGGCAGGAATCCGAGGTCGCGACTACTCTTAAGATGTTTGGTCAGTTCTTTACGCATTTTGGAAAGTATTTTTTTATAGTCTTTCGAGTTGGCCAAATTTTCCAAGTTTTGAGGATCTTTTTGACAATCATAAAGTTCCTCGATTGCACGGGTAGGGCCCGCAAAATGCCATTGAGATGTAGTCATCTCTTTTTTTGCTAACCTATAAAATTCATGCCTGATTTCACCAAGGTCGGGCCAAGCGGTGGATTGGTTATATCCGAGATGAGGCATATAATTTCGAATGTATAGAAATTTCTGATCTCTCACGGAACGGGCAAGGTCGCGCACTTCATCGACTCGGTCACGGTGGCCATAAACAAACTTTCTAGGAGATGATTTTTTGGGCCCGAGGAAAGATTTCCCCTGCATATGTTTGGGGGTAACAGTTTCGGTTAGGCTCAGAATACTGGGTGCAAAGTCAACGAAGGCGACCAGTTGATTGTTTAGCCCTCCTGGTTTAGTAGGAGCGTAATGTTCCCATTTTTTGGGAAAGCGAATCAATAATGGTACTTTCATACCGCTATCGAGAAGGGCTCGTTTATGCCTCGGCATACCGGATCCGTGGTCAGAAAAAAAGAAAACGATCGTGTTTTCAGCAAGTCCATCTTCTTCTAATTGTTCTAGAATCACTCCTACTTCTTGGTCCATCACTGAAACACAGTCGTGGAATCGTGCCACCGTCTTACGAATTATCGGAGTATCAGGGTAGTAGGGAGGAAGGGAGATTTTTTTTGGATCGTGAATCTGATCCTTGGTTAATTTTGATTGAATTTCCTTTTGAAAACGTGAGTAGGGCCACACCATCGTTCGGCTCTGGTGGGATGTCATTAAATTAAACACAGAAAAAAACGGTTTAGCCTCTGATTTTTGGGAGCGCCAATGGGCATCGCCAGAGCTTTCATCCCAGGAGCTTTGGATGATTTCTTTGTAGTTACCAGAATTATAGTCCGTTTTTACATTATTAGTTGAATAATAGCCTTTTTTATGGAGTAGGGCAGGAAAACCTTTCATATAAGAGGGCAGGGGAAACCCTGACCGCATCTGCTGGGTGCCGAGAGAGGTCGGATAGCAACCCTGAATAAGGCACGACCGAGATGGAGAACAAACTGGTGCAGATGCAAAAGCATTCGAATATTTTATACTTTCCTTAGCAAAAGCATCGATATTGGGAGTTATTGCATCTGTGTTACCGTAGCAACCAATCACTGGACTCATATCCTCAGCAGTTATCCAAAGAATGTTTGGTCGAACTCCAAGGCAGAGTGAAAATGGAATAAAAAATATGATAAGTAATATGAATTTCATAATCCGATTTTAACTAAGAACAGAATCTTTTCGCAATCTTGATCCAATAATAACAGTTTTTTTGTGGATCTTTAATTCTCTTCTAATCGGTTTCTTTATTTTATAAAAAATCATTATTGGGAAAATTTCATATCAAAATTCTTAGTTGTAAACTTTAAATTACTATTTGCTTATTTAGTATAAATATGTATTTATGTTAAATATGAAGTATATAATTTTTTTACAATTCGAATTGGGAATATCATTTTTTTTAATTCTATTTAGTTTTAAC
>CAYLIJ010000006.1:44080-65551 GCA_964383925.1 uncultured Puniceicoccaceae bacterium | reverse complement strand
CCCACCAAGCAAGACGCTGTATCGACCATTTTGAACCAGCACCTTAAGACTATCCAGCTCACTCTTTCCATTTCGCCAATGATCCACTCCCGTTGAGTCCTGTAGGGAGAATACAAACTCGGCCGTCCCATAATAATTAACACCCTGAATGGCCACTTTCCCTGAATAAGGAACCGGTACTGTACTCTGTGCGTGCAAAGAAAATAAAAGAGCAAAAGAAAACCCCAAAAATAAACACCTCATTTCAAGATCATTGTGCAACTTATTGAACATGTCAACCCAGCGAAATTGTCAATCTTACAGCAATAATACAAATGTATAAGTTTTAAAATGTGAATATATTTTTCGCTTAAATGAAAAATATTTATGGAAATTTTGTACTTTTTTTATCTTTTGAAATTCTTGGCATGGCTCATGCAACCTACCTTTTTAATTCAATATCTATTACAGATAAATTATTGATTATTAACAACTAACAAAAATGAATACAAAATACGCATCACTCACCGGCTTAGGTGCAGCACCATGGAAGTTTCTACTTCTGGCAGCAGCTTTGCTTTTTTCTCACGCCCTCCCCCTTCACGCCGATGATCACGAAGAAGCCCCTGCGGTAGCAGTTGCATCTGTTGAAGAAGTTCCTGAAGAGGAGGCGGGGCCTGTAGATGATTACAATGAGTTGCTCGAAGCTCAGGGCGAATATGCCCCAGCTTATGACTTCTTCACCACATCGATGCTTTGGACTGTAATTGCGGCCGCATTGGTTTTCTTAATGCACCTTGGGTTTGCCACACTCGAGTCGGGACTTTGCCAGCGAAAAAATGTGGTTAATGTTCTCTTTAAAAATGTATTTATCATCTCGATAGGGGTAGTCACTTATGCCTTTTGTGGTTTTAACACACACTATCCGGGAGAGTTTAATGGGTGGTTCAGTTGGGGTGGAATGATTGGGGACTTGAATGCTGATGGTGGAAACACCTGGGGTTACGGCGGGCTCAGTCTTGCCATGACTGGTTTTGGGGACTTTATCTTTCAGGCGATGTTCGCTGCTACAGGAGCAACAATAGTCTCAGGTGCCGTGGCTGAACGCGTAAAGCTGGGTTCATTTATGATTTTTGCGGTTCTATTTGTTGGTTTTGCTTATCCGGTTGCCGGTTCCTGGCACTGGGGCGGAGGTTATCTAGCCAGCCTAGATGTCCCCTTCAAAGATTTTGCTGGTTCAACTGTGGTTCATGCATTTGGTGGTTTTGGTGCCTTGGCATGCGTTTTAGTACTTGGACCCAGAAAAGGAAAGTATACTGAGAATGGCATCAAGCCGATTCCCGCGCACAGTTTTCCACTTGCCGCGATCGGAGTCTTTTTGCTTATGTTTGGCTGGTACGGATTTAATGGTGGGTCAGTATTATCCGCTGAGCCAGGTGCATTGGGTCTTGTTTTTACAACAACCACATTGGGAGCCTGTGCAGGTGCATTAGGTGCAATCGCAGTCTCCTGGGTAATGCTTAAGAAACCAGATCTTTCCATGGCGTTGAATGGATTACTAGCCGGCTTGGTAGGTATAACCGCAAATGCGGATGTTATCTCCGTTGGCAGTGCCTTGATTATTGGATTAATAGCGGGTGCAATCGTGGTGGTATCAATTATCTTTTTAGATAAATCCAAAATCGATGATCCAGTAGGTGCCATTTCCGTACACGGTGTTTGCGGAATTTGGGGTACAATCGCAGTCGCTATCTTTGGAGAGGGAGATTTCTCAATGGCTTCGCAAATACAAGGTGCGTTATTAGTAAGTGGATTTGCATTTGTCTTCTCTTATATAGTATTTTCAATTCTAAAATCAGTAATGGGAGTACGCGTGAGCGAAGAGGAGGAAGAAAGAGGTCTTGACATATCTGAACATGGACAAGAAGCATACACCAACTAAACGCTGGTCTTACACCACAATACAATCAAATATAAAGAAGGACTCATATGAAATTAATTAAGGCCATTATTAAGCCATTTAAATTAGAGGAAGTGAAGGATGCCCTTTCCGAGATCGGCGTCGAAGGTATGACCGTTTCGGAGGTAAAAGGTTTTGGTAGACAAAAAGGACATACTGAAATCTATCGTGGGAGTGAATACACGGTTGATTTCCTACCAAAAGTAAAACTTGAAATCGCAGTTGCCGATGATCTTGTGACCAAGGTTGTGGACGCAATTGTAAGTGCTGCACAGACTGGTAAAATCGGAGATGGGAAAGTTTTTATTATCCCAATTGAGGAAGCAGTTCGAATTCGAACAGGTGAGAAAGGAGATGTAGCTCTTTAATCTACTACTAGTTTTAGTCGAACAATATTACATTCTTAAAAGGCTCGATTCTTCGGAATCGGGCCTTTTTTATACATTTTTGAAATAAGTGGATTTATAATGAGGATAAATTTCAAACTTTTTGTATTTATTTTATTCATTTTTAAATGAATTTACTTCATGGCAAGATTCTTGCAGTTACCCATTTCTTAATTCCTATGATCAATTAGATTTTGTCATTTACTAGATCATCCAAAAATCCAAGAAATTTAAATAACCTGATTAATCCATCATCAACATGAATATAATCCCTTACTTACGAAACCTTCTTTCATTTACCCTACTGCTCTGTCTAAGCAGTTTTGGATTTGCTCAAAGTTCGGATCAAAACCAAACCTCTTCGGCAGAGACTTCATTGGCAACGCATGACGAAGGTGCTGATGGTGTTGCAGGGGATGTGGCGACTTTGGATTCTGGTAATACTGCCTGGATGATTACTGCCACTGCATTGGTTTTATTTATGACACTCCCTGGGTTAGCCTTATTTTATGGGGGCTTAGTCCAATCCAAAAATGTACTCTCGGTTTTAATGCAATGCTTCTCCATCGCATGCCTCGCATCAATTCTTTGGGTTGTATGCGGCTACAGCTTGTCTCTTACCCCAAGCGGTAATCAATGGATTGGCGGAACGGCTTCATTCTTCTTGGAGACATTGAGTGCAGAAAGTCTAAACGGTGATTTTCCTGAAACTGTTTGGATTATGTTTCAAATGACTTTTGCAATCATAACTCCCGCACTAATCGTGGGCGCTTTTGTGGAGCGGATTAAATTTACTGCGGTGCTCCTCTTCAGCGGTCTTTGGTTACTCGCGGTTTACTTCCCCGTTTGTTATTGGGTATGGGGTGGTGGTTGGTTAGCCGAAAAAGGCGTAATTGATTTTGCTGGTGGAATTGTGGTTCATGCGACCGCCGGTTCTTCTGCTCTTACTCTTGCTTGGATGCTTGGACGCAGACATGGCTTCCCTCGTGGTTTAAAACCACCGCACAATCCAGGAATGGTGATGATTGGTGCTTCAATGCTTTGGGTTGGATGGTTTGGCTTTAATGCAGGGAGTGCAGCGGCGGCAAATGAAAGTGCTGGAATGGCTATGCTGGTAACCCATTTATCTGCAGCGACCGCGAGTTTGGTATGGATGTTCATCGAGTGGAAAAAAACCGGCAAACCAGGTCTTGTTGGAATTGTTACCGGTATGGTTGCTGGTCTGGCTACAATTACACCCGCCTCGGGGAGTGTTGGGCCAATGGGAGCAATTATAATCGGAGCAAGTGCTGGATTAGTTTGTTATTTTGCCTGCGGGTTTATCAAAGAAAAACTGGGTGTGGATGATTCTCTTGATGTCGCGGCGGTGCATGGAGTCGGAGGAATCCTGGGTACGCTTATGGTTGCTTATCTTGGTGTCCAAGGAAACTTTGGCGGGCTTGGAATCAATTTAGATTCTGCCAATGAGCAGTTTATAGTTCAATTACAGGGCTGTGTTGCTGCAATTGCTCTATCAGTTGTTGCGACTTACCTTATTGTAAAAATCATCTCTCCCTTGATTGGTGGAATTCGAGTTTCTGATGAAGATGAAACAAAGGGACTTGACCAAGCACTTCATGGAGAGAATGCTTATACCCTTCACTAAACATTTTCCTAAAGGACAAAACTAAAATGAAACTTATAAAATCTATTATCAAACCATTCAAACTCGAAGATGTGAAGGATGCACTTTCTGAAATCGGAATTGAAGGCATGACTGTGATCGAAGCAAAGGGTTTCGGTCGCCAAAAGGGTCATACTGAAATTTATCGCGGGAGTGAATATACCATCGATTTCTTACCTAAGGTAGTGGTTGAAGTCGCTGTTCCTGATGATCTTTGTGATAAGGTTATTGATACCATAGTCAAAGCTGCCAAGACTGAAAAAATTGGAGACGGAAAAGTTTTCGTGCTACCTATTGAACAGGCAGTTCGAATCCGGACAGGCGAGCAGGGCGAAGAAGCACTCTGATCTTAGATCAGACTATTTAAAGTCCAAAGTAACCAGGCAACGGTTGCATAAAGGGGGAATGCCATACCCTCCTTTAGGGTATTCATCCACTCACCAGGTTTTGGTAAACGGCTTATCCATTTGGGGAATACAGAAAGTAGCAAGTAGGGACTTGAAAGCCCAAGTGCAATACTGGTAAAAACTACAAATGCTGAGGCCCATGGCATAGCTAAGGCAGCCCCCACGGCGGCACCGAGAAATGGAGCCATGCACGGTGTAGCCACAATAGTGGCAAGAAAGCCTGAAAAGAAGGAACCCACATACCCGGATTGCTGAGAGAGCTTACTTCCAACCCCAGTCAAAGTCATACCTATTTCAAAAACTCCGCTTAGGCTAAGAGCGAAAATTAATAGAAAAATCGCCAAGCCAAATACAAAAACTGGTTCCTGTAGTTGAAACCCCCAACCTAACTCGCCATCAAAGCTTTCCCTCAATCCCAAAAGAATTCCAACCAGAATCCAGAAAGAAAGAATAACACCTAGTGTAAAAATGAGTCCATGCAATCGTACTTTTTTAGGGTCCTCCCCTGCCTGCTTGACAAAGGACATTATTTTAAGTCCAAGAACAGGGAATACGCAGGGCATTAGATTGAGAATCATTCCGCCCAAAAAGGCAAAACCGAGCAGAGCAAAAAAACTATCTCCCACCGGGACTAAAAAAGGTTTTTCATTCTCAATTACAGATAAAACGATTTCTTTAGTTAAAATCTCAGGAAAAATAATTCCTTCTTTTGCAGGTTCACCTTGAATTCTAGCCGGATAGTAAACATATAAAGGTACCCCTTCCCTATCAAATTTTTGTAATGCTTTTAGGATAAGAGAACCTCGCTTTGTCCAGTCCGCTTGTAAGGCTACTATTCCAAGTTCATTAAATTTTTCAATCACCACGCTCTTCTGGTAAACTGCTTTGTTAACTTGGCATGACATGCACCATCTGGCAGTAAAATCAATAAAAACCGGACGACCAGTAGCAAGTAATGATTCTTCGGTCTCGGGAGTCCAAGCTATCCATTCAATTTGGTTATCGGTCTCGGCATTATCTTGAGGGTAACCGAGCCAGATACCAAAAATTAAAAGAACAAACGCAAGAAAACGACCAAGAGTTCGAATCGGAGATGATTTGAGCGGGTATTTTGTTTTTCCGTATAGCCAGATGGACATTGCTACCATAATAAGTCCGAGCATGACTAACAATTGATTAAAACCCGATTCAACCTGAGCAATCTCACTGGATTTTGTAATTTTAACCTCATCCTGTGCCACTCCATACGAAACCTGTTCTACTGATAGGTCAATTAACCAACCTTGTGGGAATCTTGAATGAACTAACAACCCTTTTATTGTGGACGAAAAAACCTCTGGTAATGAATCAATAGATAGCTGAACCGAGATCCGACCTTCATCATTTTTTTTGAACTGTTGCTTCTCACCATGGGAAAAAAAGTCTCCATCTGGAAAAAAATTAAACCCTTTTAAGTCGAAATCTTTCAAAGAACTTTCATCAAATGATAAAACAATAGACTCCTCTTTTATGACAGCAGAAAACTTTGTGCCTGTTGGAAGGGGGTTGGGTAATTCTGCCAAAGCATTTTGTACCTTCTTACTATTGACACTCGAAATTACAGTCTCTTGAGATACCGGAATTTCTAGAATCAATTCCTTATTAAAGGGAATACAATTTCCTTCGTCACAAACTAGAGTCGATAATTGTGCAGTTAATGAGATAATCTCTTTATCAAAAACTGCACCTGGTTTAACCTTTAAATGAGTGAGTAAATAAAAAGTATCTGCATGGACATAACTTATAAAATCTTGAAATTGATACAATATCGGAGCGGGAAATAAGGTTTCTTCAAGTTCAACTCCTTGAGGATAGTCCCAATCTATCGTGGTTGGGAATCCAGTTTGGCCCGCGGTTTTCCAATATGCGTGCCAACTTGGTTTCATATCGATTTGAAGTAATAACCAAGCACTGTCACCAGATTTTATTGTCTCTACTTCTGAGACCAGTGAGACTTCAATCAGGTCATCAATTTTCTGTGCATTACTATGATGAAATGTAAAAAATAAAAATGTGAATAAAATTATCCAACTATTAAAATGCCCCCTAAGCATAACGATATCTCTGCCTTAAGGTAAAAATAGATTTTGAGAAAATGATCCTTTTGAACTTTCTGCGAATTCCTTGGCTGTATTCGAAAGGGAGGACGGCCAAGATACATATTTTGGAAGATTGACCATAAAATGAGTTTGTGGAATTCGATCAGATCCAACCTCTAATCCAGATAAAAAATTACCAAATGCTTTATCCCAAGCCAACGGGGTATAAACAGCCTTCTTTTCACTACTCGAAGAAAAGCCTAATCGTGCAAGTGCCACTCTCTCCACCTCCTGTTCATTAGCAGGCAGAGACATAACCGGGGTAATCGCGTAAAACCATTTCCGTGCAGTTTCACGAATCAAGGCATTGATATTCGAATTACCAATTTCTCCTCCCTGCAATTTTTCAAAATTTATTTTACCTAAACCTTCGTAATGAGAACGCGGAACCTCCGATCTGTCATAATTGGGTAGATTACCTGCCAAAACAAATACCAGATCAGGATCAAAGCTAATCGCAGTACTTAAACCATACCATGGACCAATTATACCCGAAGCCGGTTTGGAATATAAAAGTTCTTTCGGATAATACTGATTTCTTTCAACTTTTAGAGACTCTCTATCACCTCCCAAACTTGTTATCCAATCAACCGCATACTTTTTATTCTCTTGCGATGCTTTTAAAATCGTCTTTCCGAGCGCTGCTACCTCTCTTAAGTTCCAACATAAAACGAGGTTGAAATAAGAATTCGGAGAAAGAGTTATAATTGAAGAAATTAAGGCATCTTTAGATTGATTGAAATGCTTAACAGAATCATTTCCTTCCAAAACATAAGTCCCCACATCAAGTAAATAAACCACATGCCTCCCTTCGTAGGACTTACCTAAAAAGGTGACCTCATTCACCGGTTCAATAATTGTAACAGGAGCTATCGAAGAAGGGTTTGGTTGCACTACAGGAGGCCTTAAAAGGTTTTGGATTCCACTAGTTTGGTTATCTTTTGGTAATGGTTTTACACGAGCATTTTCTAAAATTGTATCAATAGAATCGTCTTTAGCTTCTTGGGGTTTTTTTTCAATAGTTGGAGAGGTTGTTTGTGGAGAGAGGTCTACTAAATTAATGGGCGAGTCGAGTGAGTTCTTTTCTTCCTGGGCTAATTTATCTTCTTTATTTTTTATGTTTAAGGAATAAACAACCCCTACTATTACTAACCCAAAATTAAACAAGATGCTCAAGGTAAGGAAAAATTTTCCCATTGGACTCATCTTTTTTTTCCTAGTCCGAGACTTCGAACTCACTAAAGCAGAGCCATCGTAAATTTTTCCTCCATTTTGAATCAAATGATCGTGCCAAGATTGGAACTCTTCTTCAGAAATACCGTATTTCTTACTCTGTTCCGACTTGGAAACATTCCTAATAATCGATTCAAGTACGATCCGTAACTTTTGCTCTCCAGAAAATTCTACCGACATATATGCTAATATATTAAAGGATGAAGCTTTCTCGCGCAACCGCCAATCCACATATAGCGGCAGTCTCTAAGCGAAGGGTATTGTCACCAAGGCTGAAAGTTGTAAATCGATTTTCCTTAGCGAGTTCTTCCTCATTTTCGCTCCAACCACCTTCTGGTCCAATTAAAATCGCAACTCGTTCTTTTGCCTTATGGTCTAAGTCTTTAAAAGGTTTAGGTGAATTTGATAAACTTCCTATAAAAACCTTTTCATCACTGGTCATGTTCTTAATAAAAAATGAAAATGTTTGCGGAAAGTCAAAACGGGGTAGCCATGGATTACCCGATTGTTTACAAGCATCGATAGCGATTTTTTGCCATTTTTTTAACTTTGTATCATGCTTCTTTTCAAGATTATTGTATTCCGTATAGTCTGTAAGCAAGGGCGTTAAGCGAGCGACTCCCAATTCAGTCAATGGACGAATCATGTCTTCCCACTTACTACCCTTGGCTAATGCGACTCCTAAACGAAATTCAGGCTTTTGGGGGACATAGAAGTTTTTGTCCAAAATTCTTAATTCTATTTGCTTCCGATCTATTTTCGTAATCTCCGTAAAGTATTTATTTCCTTTTCCATCTAAGGCTTCCAGTTGATTACCCTCTTTTAAACGAAGAACCTTAGTTAAATGGTGACTTTCCATTTCATCCAAGCAAATAAAATCATTTGAAGATAGAAATTCCGAATCAAAAAAAGTTCTTATTGTACGAGGCATCGTTCTTGTTTAAATAAATAAACGACTACTTGGCAATCTTCCTCAGCCATTTGAGCAAACATGCAAATTAGTAAATCAAATCATTTCAACCAAATCTACCCATGAGAATTTGCGGGGGATTAGCCAAAGGAATTCCCTTACAGGTACCAAAGGGAATTGAAATCAGACCGGCAACGGATGCGAATCGAGAGAGATTATTCTCCTCACTTGGTGAAATTATACTTAATACCCGTTTCCTAGACTTGTTTGGTGGAACTGGTTCTTATGGACTTGAAGCACTTAGCCGTGGAGCAGAGCAAGGGGTTTTCGTGGAGACCCATAGAAAAGCCGTTCTTAGCCTAAGAAAAAATCTTTCCAGTGTATGTAAAAGTGCGAAAATCCACCAAAGCCTTGCAGTCATTGAAAATCGTGAAGTCACCGAGTATCTAAAGAACGAAAAGACATCCTTCGATATAATTTTTTTGGACCCTCCTTATTCATTATTTTCCAAAGTAGGCGAGCAGGTTTTTGATCTGATTAAACAAAATCAAATACTTAAGAATAGTGGGTTTCTTATACATGAAGCCCCTGCTGAAGAAAAATCTAACTTTGAAGGATGGAATCTAATCAAAACGATAGGGAAAAGTAAAAAGGGCTCTCCTTTATTTCGACTCTTTCAAATAGAAGGTTAAGATTTCCATAATTGACCTAGGGTTTGACCTAATGCTACCACAACCGCAGTTTCTTGACGCAAGACTCGAGGTCCAAGGGAGAGAAGCAGAAAACCAGAACTTCTCAATCTCTGCCTTTCATTTTCTGACCACCCACGCTCAGCTCCAACTGCAAGTGTATAATGATCAACTTTTCCTTTGAACTTTGAAGGGTTCAATACTCCAGAGCTTTCGTAATTATCGAGGGCAATATTAAAAGAGTTTTCAGTTTGCGATTCTAAACATTCATCAAGATTGGACCAAATATTACATTCAGGAATAAAAGTGGAAAAGGCCTGTTCGACTCCTTTTTGTATTTTATCCTCCCATTCATCTGTCTTCCAAAGCTTACTTTCCCGATAGGAGGGTTCCGATTTTTCAGAAATAAAAAAATGGATTTCAGAAACCCCAAGTGCACTGGCTTGTTCCAAAATTTTACGACAAGTTTGGGGGCGGGAAAGACCCACTAATAGGCTCACTGGAAATAAATCAATAGGGTGTTCTTTATTCCACTTGATGGATAATTTAAGATGCAAATCATCTAAGCTAAGTAATGTTGCCTTTCCCTTCGGTCCATTACGAACCCCAATATCAATCGCATCGCCTATTTGGGCATTCAGAACATTAGTAATATGAGTAACTATTTCCCCATTTACCGGTAAATTTAGAAAAGGAACTTTATCGGAAATTAAAAGAATATTCAATTCTGACAAAGCCAAAGGGCTTGATAAGGTCGTAGTGAAAAAGAATTACTATCAAAAAATAACTCTCCTCCACTGATCAAATCTTTGACGGGACCATTTGGAAAATAAGAAGAGATAGTTTGCTTTTGGATAACCTTAGCTTCTGTAGGAAGAAAATTAAACAAACATAGAATTACCTGGCTTTCATCTAAAGATTTTCTTTCAAAGGCAAAAATCTCATTACCTAAACTTATTACTTTTTGTGAAGCATCAGGATGAAAAGCCGGACAGGAAGCCCGTCTTCGTAATACCCGAGTATACCATTCAAAAATCTCACCCGAATTACCCTGATCATCGTTCAACAGGTTATCCAATTCATCACTCTCCCATTTCCTTCGATTGATAGTGCGGTTATGCCCAGTCTCTTTGACCCCCTCTTCATAGTTGGGAGTTGCACATAATGAATGGAAATAAACAGCTGGAATACCTTTCATAGCCAGAGCAATAGCTTGAGAACAAAGAAACCTTTTGTTCCCCAGTTCTATATCATTTTTGTTCGAAAGTGCTCCATAATAAGTCGCATTTAACTCATAGGGGAATTCTGTCCCGTCCTCAAGCTTACGCATTGAAACATGTCCACCATTCCCCCGTACTTCATCTGCAAGAGCTAGAATTTCTTCAGTGGGTAAGATTCCTTCTAATGGTCGAACACCAATTCCATCATGACTTGCTGTGAAATTAAGAAAATAGCAACCTTTCGGAGGAGGAGCTAAATTGGATGCCCAATTAATAACATGCTCCGCGGTGCCTCGTAATAATCCATGAAGCAGAAGTGGTGGAAGGGGAAACTGGTAAACAGCGTGGGCTTCATCCCCCTTGCCAAAGTAAGAAATATTTTCCTTATGTGGTACATTGGTTTCAGTTAAAATAAGAACTTCGGGGGCAACTACCTCGATGAAATTCCTAATCAATTTGATGACTTCATGCGTCTTGGGCAGGTGTAAACAATTGGTCCCAATCTCTTTCCAAAGAAATGCCACTGCATCAAGTCTTAAAACCCTGCAGCCAATTGAAGAATAAAACATGATAATATCAAGAAATTCAAAAAGCAGATCAGAGCTTGTCCAATCTAGATCAACCTGATCCGCACTGAAAGTAGTCCAGACATGTCTCTCTCCCTTGCGAGTTTGATATGGGGTAAGTAAGGGTGAGGCACGCGGTCTTACTACAGAGGAGAGATCGGCATCCTCATCACCTTCAAGAATGTAATTGCTTCCCGGTTCAACTCCAGACACGTATTCTCGAAACCATGGGCTTTTCGAAGAGCAGTGATTAAGAACCAAGTCGAACATGAGCTCGAATTCTTCGGATAACCGAGAAATGTCCTCCCAATTACCATATCTCGGATCAACTTCCCGATAGTCAACCACCGAAAAACCATCATCCGATGTCCAAGGATAAAAGGGTAAAATATGAATTGCTGAAAATGCTCCTTTTAAACGAGCGGTACAAAATTCCCTTAGGGTGCTCAAAGGAGCTGCCTTTTCATTTGAAACCATATCGGCGTATGTAATTAAAACGGCATCCTTCTGTGAAACTGGCTTAGATGATAATGTTGTTCGATGAACACCCACGCCATAACGCCCGATCATATGAAAAAATCGATCAAGAAGAGAATCAGCTTCTGCCACTCCGTACAGATTGGCTAGACGCTTTCTTATCACTTTGAGCTTTGCACTAGATACATGCTTAACCGAGGATGTTATAGTGGGACTCTTCATAAATTAATAACCGGTTAAACTGGCAATAAAAGCGCGTAGATTACTCCGGACCACTGAGTAAGAGTAAAAGTGGCGGGCGACTTCGTAATTAAAATTCACAATCTCATTTCGAAGTTCTTCATCAAAAAGAATTTGCTTCACCCGTTTGGCTAGACTTGGGGTAACAAAACCGTCCATTGTTAATAAACGAAAACCCTTCGGCTCAATATCACGAACAAAAATAGAATAGCGGTTAATTAAAACAGGTTTCCGAAAGTAAATCGCTTCCAAAAGAGCATTCCCAAACCCCTCGTATGTACTCGGATAGGTTACAAAGTCCGCATGTAAATAAAGATCCCATAAAGTATATATTTTCTTTCCATCCGAATCTCGTTGCCTAACCTCCCCCACACGATCAGCAACCACCCGCATATCAACCCCCTCCTCTTTGGCTAATTGCTCGAGCATTCCTAAGTACTCATATCCTTCATCACCTGCTTCATGCGAGATCACTAATTTACACCTTGGGTCTTTAAGCAAACTTACTAACTTAATTGCCTGCTCGATTCCTTTTCGTGGAACAACTCGGGTGGGTTGAAGAATAAAAAAGTCATCTTCTGCAAGTCCCAATTCTTCGCGAACATCTGACGCATACTCGTCGATATGGTCGGGTGGATTATCAAAATCAAATACATTGGGAATCACTAATGAGGAAAGGCCTTTTCTCAATGCAAGTTGCTCCTGAGCCTCCTGATTTATAACCACATTCCTCATGTTAGTAAACTTTGGCGGAAAGCTCATATCCAAATACTCAGGAACTGAATTAACTGAAAACCTTGTTCGCTCCCAGAAAAAATCATGATGGTGAGCAATGGCAGGCATTTGAGTTTCAGACAAGAATTCAGTCAATGCAATGCCCAAGGGAAGATGCATCGGTATCGCTAAACAATTTTGTGGTATAACAATATCAATATTAAATCTTTCAACAAAACGGTAAAGTGTACTTTTCAAATAATCCGCCAAATCTCGAATTCTGGAAGAAACGAATCGATCCCTCTGCCCTGACCCCCAAATTCGTTCATTAATCCATTTATTTTCTGAAAAGCCAAAGTAAGCTTCGGGTACCACAAAACTTATATCGGGATTTCGATCACTTTGCCCGCTGTACCAATAACTAATATGCTCATCTTCCCAAAGCACTTCTGCCCATTTTGCACTTTCAAGAGATACCCCATCTTGCCCAGCAAAACGGGTTGAAATAAAGCCTATATTTTTTGACATAAAAATTTAATCGATTATGCCATTTAATAGCAACGACATCTAGTCAACATTTTGTGTAGTAACTCTTAGACTTTTTCAACAAATAAAAAGAAAAAATAAGTTTATCGTGGCATGATTTTTAATAATACATTAAGGCGAGTAATACTATTTATGTTAGAAACCACTTCAAAAGAATTTGACCTCGGGAATTTACTCAAAGAATTACCCATACAAATCGAAAAACTTAAGAAAACACGAAAGCTTGTTTTAACCGATGCAGTGTTGCTTGGGGAAATTCCTTCACCTACTTTTCATGAGGATGACCGTATCCGTCTAACTGTAGATCGATTCAGGGAAAATGGTTTAGAGGACCCTGAAATAGATGAACATGGAAATGCTTCAGCAGTGTTACCAGGGAGTGAAGGTAGATCCTCCATCCTTGTGATGGCACATGCAGATTCCGTTTTTGACACCAATACTCAGCATGTTTTAAATGTGGGGCCAGATTCAATTACAGGACCAGGTATTGCAGACAATGCAATTGGACTGGCCACAGTCGTGGCACTTCCCAAGTTACTTGAAATGCTGGGAATTACCCTCAAAGATGATTTGATTCTCTTAGCCAATACTAAAAGCTTGGGCCGTGGTAACCTAGACGGTGCAAGATACTTTTTAGAAACTAAACAACGTCCCATTCGAGCAGGTATTTGCTTAGAGGGTGCAAGCCAAGGACGGTTGAGCTATTCAGGACTGGGTACACTAAGAGGAGAAATTCGCTTAGAAGTACCAGGGAATTACGATTGGAACCGCTTTGGTTCAGCAGGTGCAGTGGGTCATTTGACTCGAATTATAAACCAATTGCTTGAAATCCCTCTACCCAAAGAACCCAAGACTAAAATGGTCCTTGGGGGATTAACTTGCGGATCGACCTACAATAAAACTCCACGCAGTGGATGCTTACGCTTCGAAATTACTAGTGAAGCCGATGAAGTGCTCGCCGACCTAAGAAAAAAAGTAAACGAACTCTGTGAACAATGTTCTCTCGAAAATGGTACTAAAGTAGATCTTGAAGTTGTAGCGACACGCCCCAATTGTGGTATTCCATTTACACATCCTTTAGTCAAAGCAACCCGATCAATAATGAATGAAATTGGTATCAACCCACAAGTAATGCCAAGCACCGGCGACTTAAATGTGCTCATTGAAGCCGGATATGCTGGTGTAACTTTGGGCTTAACCCATGCGGAAAATATTGGTGAAGAAAATGAAACTATTCAACTTGATCCTCTTCAAGCTGGAATTGCTCAACTCGTTACCCTCCTTCAAGCAATCGATCAAGGACTCTGCGAATCATGACTGGCGATAATCAAAAGTGGTTAGAACAAAATACTTTTCACCATGGTGAATTTTGGGATATTTTGAATTTAGTTAAGGAAAAAGAAAAGAAAGGGCTCAAAATTTCTTTATGTATTCCCACTCTGAATGAAGAAAAGACAATAGGGAAAGAAGTTTTAATCCTCCGATCGGAGCTAATGGAAAGATATCCATTAATTGATGAGTTTGCAGTGATTGATTCTGGCTCAACGGATAAAACTCTTGAAGTGGCAAAAAGCTATGGTGCTGATACCTATTTGGCCTCTGAAATCCTACCGGAAGTGGGGGATAAAAAAGGAAAGGGAGAAAATCTTTGGAAAGCGATACATCAACTCAAAGGCGATATTATATGCTATGTAGATGCAGATATCTCAAACATCCACCCCAGATTTGTTTATGGGTTGGTTGCTCCTCTCATCAGGCAAAAAGAAGTACAATATGTAAAAGCCTTTTACGATAGACCGCTCAATTACTCAAGTGGTCTTCGTGCCAGCGGTGGCGGACGAGTGACCGAAATCCTGATCCGACCTTTATTCTCTTTATTTTACCCTGAACTGACCAATATTATTCAACCATTATCTGGAGAATATGCGGCCAGAAGAGAGGTTTTAGAAATGGTTCCGTTTCCAATCGGATATGGTGTAGAAACATCTCATCTACTTGATTTATATGAAAAGTTCGGTTTGGATGCCTTTGCCCAAACTGATCTCGATCGAAGAGTCCACCGGAATCAAACCACTAGTGCACTCGGTAAAATGAGCTTCGGCATACTCCAAACTTTCATCAATCGTTTACACTCCCAAGGCAAGATTGATAGTATTCCTGATATGGAAACCTTCTATCGACGCTTCGAGGTGGAAGATGGCTCTTATAATCAACTCATTCAGGAAGTGGTGGAAGAGGAAAGACCGCCAATGATTGAAATTGATGGATACCGCAATCGGAAGATCAGTTCTTAACTCTCTTTACGAGAAAACCCATCTGGCATGAGAGTTGCCATAGTGCATTACCATCTTGAACCCGGTGGAGTGACACGGGTAATTGAAAATACACTCGAGTCTTTTTCCCAACAATCTAAGTCGCCGCAATTTACGGTACTAAGTGGACGAAAGTACTCAGGGGAGCGAATCAATAATGTTCAGACCGTAGAGGGTCTTGATTATTCATCACCAACAAATTCAATTTCCCCAGTAATTCTTAAAGAAAGAATGGAGCAAGCTGCGAAAAAGGGACTTGGTGTAAAACCAGACCTTTGGCACATTCATAACCATAGCCTAGGCAAAAACCCTTCCTTGACCAAAGCGGTTGCTCTTCTTGCAGAAGAATCAAATCCCATACTTCTTCATCCACATGATTTTGCGGAGGACGGTAGACCTTCTAATTTCAATGCTCTGCAAGAAATATACTCTACAGCTTACCCTTCTTCCTCCCGGATTCATTATGCGACTCTGAATCATCGTGATCATTCATTTTTAAAAAAAATATTTTCTGGCAAAACAAGTCAAGTCCACCTCTTAGCCAATGCAATAAGCATTCCCTTAGATAAAGAAGTAAAAAATCAAAGCCATCGGGACTTACCCGATAATCTTTTTCTCTATCCTGTGCGGGCGGTACGAAGAAAAAATCTTGGTGAACTAGCTCTGATTGCATCTGCTCATCCTGAAAAACATTTTGCCAATAGTTTAGGTCCTACAAACCCAAACTTTTCTCAACTATTTGAAAGATGGACACAGTTCAGCAAAAATTTGAACCTGCCGATTTCTTTTGGTATTGGAGAGCAAATCTCTTGCTCGTTCCCTGACATGTTGAACCATGCGGAAGGCATCCTCACCACAAGTATTGCAGAGGGTTTTGGACTCGGATTCCTCGAACCATGGATGTTCAATAAGTTCTTACACGGTAGAAATATTCCTGAAATCACCAAAGATTTCTCAAACCTAGGGATTAATTTAGAAGGTTTGTATGAACGACTTAATATCGACCTTCAACACTTGCAAAATAAGGAAGTATTGAAATTTAAAATCAACACAGTCTTAAAGAAATTATTTACTGACTACAGACAAGCTATACCAAAAGATGCCACGAAAATTGCCTATCAATCAATGGTACAAGGCAATCGAATTGATTTCGGGCGCTTAGATGAAGGATTACAAGAAGAAATTATATTATCCACCTCAAAATCAAAAAGTATCCAGGATGATATACGTTGCCAAATAAAACTAGAAAAATTAGACCCAAAAATAATACAGAAAAACAAAGAATCTATTATAGGAAATTTTGCCCAAGAAAATTATGTCAAAAAGCTAAATGGTATTTACAATGAACTTATAGAGGTGAAATTTGATCATCTTGAATATGCAAGAGGTGAGGATTTGCTTAATACCTTCCTCACTCCCGAACGCTTGAATCTTCTCAGAACCTGACAATTCTATTAATTCGGTTCCAATCCCATTCCTTGTCCAACCAATTTCCACCAGTTTGTTAATTTCAATCCGTCCTGATTAGCTTCAATTACGAGGGGTTCCCTTTTTAATGTTCGATAACCTTTACGAACTTTTCCTACTGCCAAGCAATTAATCACTTGCAGGAAATCTGCCCATTTATTTTTAACACTAGGGAAAATATTCATCTTTACATTACCATCTGAGGAAATTTCACCTCGACCAAAAAGAGTAATGTTTGGACCCTTCCAATTCGATAAGGAAAAAGTACATTCACCAGTTTCGTTTCGATTTAATTCAATTGAGCCCTTGTCAAAAAAAATAACCTTTAAAAGACTGCTAAAAACCTCAATCATTTTCAGTTGGTATGGCGACCAAGAAAAGGAACTGCCCAAGCTCCGCTCCATCTCCTCCTGGATTCTTAAAACATTAGCCTTCTCATCCTTCAATAATTTCAAGGACAAATTATTTACTTCAATTGAACTATTGAGTTCATACGACCCACCAACATTTCCATTTGCATTTAGCTTCCAGTTTACTAAACCACTCATCAAAATTGAATTATTAATAATAGAATTAAAAAAAGATGCATTGGTATCTTGTCCACTTAATTGTAGATTAAAAGTAGAATATTCTGATGAATTTTGATCTCCAAACTTATAGTCTAAGTTTCCTTCAATTAGTGATCCTTTAAAGTTCGTTTTAAAAATTATTTTTTGCTTTGATAAATCTAATTTGGCTTCAAAGTCATCCAGAATAATAGAAACTTTTGAAAGAAGTGTCTTAAAAGAAAATTGCGAGTTAAAGTTCGATCGTTCCTTGAACCAACCAAAAATAAAATTGTTATTTTCAATATGAGGACGAAAAATCGTTTTGAATAAGGTAATCAAATCAACTAAATCAAGTCTTTCACTCTTGAAGGTAAGTAAATTGCTCTCGGTTAAAAAGCTTATCTCTAAATCTGACCGTGAGTTCTTTTTAAACGATAATTTCATCCAGTGTGAGTATTCATTATCTTTATCCACCAAAGTCCATTTTAGCGGAATTTCAAAAGTGCTATTCCTTAGACTTTCGTTTGAAGGTAAAATAATAAGACCATCTACAACAAGTTCATTAATTTCTTCAGGTTTCCAATCAATCCGATTAATCTTAATAGTTGATTTGTCTAAAATATCGATGTTAGGAAATAAAAAATTACTAACTATTCGAGAACTGATTTGAAGATCGTGACTCGTAACTCGATTAATTTGGGAATTTTGGTTAAAAGAAAATGATAAGTCACCTTGAGATATTTCATCTCCATCATTACTTAAGATAAGATTGCTTGCTTCATAGGAACCAAACCTGCCCCGTTGCGGATAAAACTTTAAATCTCCCTGACTTTGGAAAACTTCCATTTCAAATGAATCCATGTTTTTGAAATTCAATTCAGTGTTAAAATCTTCAATCTTCCAAACCGGAAAACCATCCTCAAGAGAAACCTTTCCCACAAAATTGATATTCGGAGTTGTGATCTGAATATTTTGATTTCCCAAAGAAAATTTTGGTGCGAAATCTTTACTTGAAACTGAGATGCTCCCCTTGGCAACTGAACTAACTGGTGACCAATTTGCCAACCCGTTTCTAAAACCGAATTTAAATGAATCTTCAACTTTAAAGTTAAATAATGCATCTTTGTCTTGGACCAAGAATTTAACCTCTCCTTCATTTACTAACCAAAAGGTAGGTTTTATAACTCCCTTAATATGTAAATTTCCAGATGAAAATTTATTAAAGTCAGTATAACTTTGGGGAATGAGACCAGTTCCTATTTTAAAATCTGGAGAAGTTTCAATATCAAAATCTATCCCCTTATCTTTAATAAATGTAGAAGCAATGGGGGTCTCGAAAGTCGCTTTTATTCCATCTTGTGTTTTCCCTTTTGTTTTCAGTCTTAAATTCTTGGATGACAAAGTTAAAATATTCTTTATAAAATCGCCTTCGAAAGAACCACTAAGTCTTGAACCTTCAGGAAAATGATTATCTAGGCGACCAATATTGAATGAATTAAACGAAAGGTTTAATTCTTCAATTTTCTTAAAATCTGAAAAAGGAGAGTTGATATTAGCTTCTATTTGTTCGTCCATATCATTCTCAAGCAAAATACGAAAATCCTCAATTCCCCAGTTTTTATTTATTAATTTATAATGTCCGATAACCTGACCTCGGACAACACCCTCTTTTGGAAAAAAAATGGAAGAAACCGAGAAGTTTCCATCACCGTAAATATTAATTTTTTCTCCTAATGTATCAAATGTGATATCTCCAGCACCATCTAGTGCGCCATTAATAAATGAAAGAATAGGAAATCTATTAGCCAAGCTTTGAGAATTAATTTTGATATTCCACACTCCTGAATATAAATTCGCACCAATTTTCCGATCTGCAGTAAATGATAATTTAGTCGAATTATTTGAACTAAAACCTAGAGATAATTCAATTGCCTCTGATTCACCATTATTGACATAAATGAATTGTCCTAGATTTTCATTATAAATTGAAATTCTCAAAATTCTCTTCCCCAGATTTTCTTTCTGTCGTAAGTGAACTTTTAAAGATAATGTTTTTTTGATTAAAAAGAACTTGCTAATTGAAGGAAAAATCTTTTCTAACCCTATTTTAATATCTGCATTAATTGCTTTCTCGTGCTTGGAATGAGACGCATACATAGAAAAAGGTACAACAGATTCATTTGTTTCTACCCTTCCGCTCATGTCAATTGAATCGCACCCAAAATCTAAGGGATTTAATCGAAGGTTTTTGAGTACTTGCCCGATGTTAAATTTAGTACTTGTTGCATCCGTTTCTACCAAACGAAAATTATTTAATACTAAATGTTTAATTTGCGAATGCTCACTGAAGAACCAATCGAACGAAGAATAGGAAAAACTGCCTTCTTCTAAAAGTAGATTATGTTTCGGACCTGTCCATTTGCCACCCTTAATACGTCCATCCCTCCAATTTAACTCAACATCTTCAAAACTTAAATCTCCACCCGTCATACTCTTTGACAACTGATTTTCAAATTTTTGTGGCAACCAAAAATCAAATATCAAAAAGTCGACCATCGCGATAGTCATCATCAATAAGAAAATTACCAAAAAAAACTTTTTCATTAAAAAGCCACAATGTTCTTAATTTCTAAGTTTTCCAACCACTAAGATAAAGTGAAGAAAGACTTTAAACTAAGCTATATAACGATCAAAAAGTTAATAAATTTACTTTGTGATAACGCCTACAAAGCCCAATCTATCTACATTACAACTTCTTACTTTATCAAGAAGTTATATATATGATTTAAACAGCTATTTGCTTTTACGCTTGGCCTCGTAAAGGCGTTTTTCTTTAACTTTATTGGCTTCTTTACCAATTCTGTCTCTAAGATAATACATTCTGGCTCGCATCGTGACGCTTTCACGATCCACCTCAACCTTATCAATAAGAGGCGAATGAACTGGAAAAACCCTCTCAACACCAACACCGGAGGCAATACGGCGTACCGTAAATGTTTCATGAACTCCAGATCCTTTTCGTGCGATCACAATTCCACCAAAGATTTGTATACGCTCTTTTTCTCCCTCACGTACGCGAACATGAACTTTTACACCATCTCCGACTTTAAATTGGTCGCGGCCTTCTTTTAAATATTCGTTGGTTACTTCTTCTAGTAGTTGGTTGTTCATAATTCAGTATGCTCTCAGGTTAATTTTTCAATAAATCAGGGCGTAATCTTTGGGTTTTTTCTAACCTTTGTGTCTCACGCCATTTCGAAATTTGGGAATGATTTCCGGAAAGAAGGACATCAGGCACCTTCATTCCACGAAATTCAGCAGGCCTAGTATATTGAGGAAATCCCAAAAGTTGATCTTCAAAACTTTCTTCTTTTAAAGAATCTATATCTCCCAACACGCCTGAAATATGTCGACTCACTGCATCAATTAATATGGATGCACTCAGAGTACCGTTGGTCAAAATATAATCTCCAACACTAACTTCTCTTGTAACTAACTTATCACGAACCCTTTGATCAACACCTTCGTAATGACCACTAAGAACAACAATATGATTTTCTTGGGCCAATTCTTTACAAAGCGGTGTAGTTAATTTTTCACCATCTGGTGCCATGTAGATGACCGTGGTAGTTTCTGTTGAAATCTCTTCCACTGCGGCAAATAAAGGCTCAGGTTTCATCACCATACCAGCACCACCTCCAAACGGACGATCATCAGTTTCCCGATGTTTACCATCTGCCCAACGGCGAAGGTCAAGAGAGTTGACCTCGATAAGACCTTTATCGATTGCACGAGCGATTATACTTTCTCCAACAAAACCTTCTAGAGTCTTAGGGAAAAGAGATAAAACATCGAAACGCAGAATTGGGTCCATCTTGCGAATCATCACTAATTATAAAAAGCATGTGGGGATGAAGAGTACGAGCTAGTAACTAGCCTTCTTTTGACTCTTCTTCCTTTACTTCAGCAGGTTTTTTCTTTTCAGATTTTGCTTCTTCTGCTTTGGCTTCAGCCTT
>CAYLIJ010000006.1:0-43980 GCA_964383925.1 uncultured Puniceicoccaceae bacterium | reverse complement strand
TACAACAGGGGTTTCCTCCTTCTTTTCTTCAGCAGGTTCTTTCTTTTCAGATTTTACTTCTTCTGTTTTGGATTCAGCTTTTACAACAGGGGTTTCCTCCTTCTTTTCTTCAGCAGGTTCTTTCTTTTCAGATTTTGCTTCTTCTGTTTTAGATTCAGTTTCTACAGCAGGAGTTTCCTCCTTCTTTTCTTCCATCGCAGGAGCGGCATTACCTTTTTGGGCACGAGCGAGGCGCTTAGATGCTTCTTTTGCAGATTTCTTAAGCCAGTCCTCGGGAGTCATCCGACCTTGACGAATCAGACTTTTAGCAGTGTCAGTGGGTTGTGCTCCTACACCTAACCAATGGTCAATGCGTTCCATCTTCAACTTTAACTCTTCGGTGCGAGCGTGAGCCTTCGGATTGTAAGTTCCTAGGACTTCAATAAACTTACCGTCACGACGGGTGGTAGATGGAGTTACAACCATACGATAAAAAGGGGCATGGCGAGCTCCGTGTCTTTGCAAGCGAATCTTGATCATAGTCTACTTAGTAAATGGAAATTGGAATTTAGGAAAAGTTGAATATGAAAGATTATCCGAAGTGTCCTGTCAATGAAAAATCCCTTATTTGATCAGTACATAAACACCTAAAAGGAATTAATTTAATTTTACTTTTTAAAGCAATCTTGCCTTTCTTCAAACGATCGTTTAAATAAAATTATCATGTCAGTTCCTCCACTTCATACCCGTGCTAATGGACAAAAAACAAAAGCTCGTCTTTTAAAAACAACCGAACAGTTATTTGCGACCAAAGGCGTGGCTGGCGTTACGATGAGAGGCATTGCGCAACTAGCCAAAACAAACCTTGCTTCAGCTCACTACCATTTTGGTTCAAAAGAAGGTATAGTTTTAGAAATGATTAAATCAAAAATCGAACCAATTAATGCCAAGAGAAGAAAAAGGCTTGCTGATGCCAAATTAAAGTTCCCCAATCAACCTTTGCCCACCACCGAAATTTTTCGAGCTCTTATTCATCCAGTAGGAGAGGAAGTTGAGAAGCAGATAAAAAACAAATCTGGAATTATTGAAATTATTTCACGCAGTTTTACTGAACCGGCAAGATTTCTAGAAAAAATACACAAAAGATTTTTTGGTGAATTATCTCAAATTTTTATAACCGAACTTAAAAACTCTCATCCGACTGCTAATGAGGAGGACTTATATTGGAATTATCACTTTGCAGTTTCCTCAATGCTAGGTGCTTTAGCTTTGAACAGAAGGATTAGTGATTTTTCATTTGGTAAGTGCAACGAAAATGCAATACAAGACATGATTGAAAGATTAATTGTTTTTGTATCCAATGGGTTCGAAGCTGGTATTCAAAACAAAAAATGAAAGTCTATTATATTTGTTTATCTTTTATTCTATCTCTTTGTTCCTCTTGTAGAACAAAAAATATAGAAATTTCTAATTCGGAAAAGGATTTGATTCCCACTCAATGGAGTGCAGATTTACGAAGTTTATCCTTTGATGACAACACTACTTACTGGGCCAATACATTTAATATTCCTTCACTCACTCGGCTAATTAAGACTGCCAATGTCCAAAACCCCAAGCTCATCGCTATGTATGAACGGGTGATAGCAAAAGGAGAAGACGCAACCATTGTAGGGGCTAGACTTTTACCTACTGCAAACGTGAATCTCATTGGTGTTAGAAACAAACGTAATTTAATAGGATTTAATTTCCCGAATAGTGAAAGTTCTTTCACATCCAATAGCTTTAATTCCGGAATCAACATAAGTTGGGAATTGGACCTTTGGGGAAAAGTCAAAGATTCTCGAAATTCGGCCAAAAGAAGATTCGAGTCTAGTTTATCAGACTACAGGGCGGCTCGGTTATCACTCAACGGTCAAGTCGCTAAGGCATGGTTCAACTTAGTTGAAAATTCATTCCAAACCCGACTTCTCGAAAAAACTATCGAAACATATTCGAAGAACCTCTCTTTTATTAACGATCGATATCAAAAAGGATTAGCCACTGCCCTAGAGCAAAAACTCGCGGAAGCAAGTTTTCTCTCGTCACAGGCAAGCCTTGTACAAAGGCAAAGACTTGCAAATAACTTCTCACAAAGTCTGCAAGAACTAATTGGTCAATATCCGGATGGCAATTTTGATTTGAACTCTTCAAGCATGCTACCTGCTTTAATATTACCACCGCTACCCCCCACTCCGTCAGATGTGGTGGAATCGCGTCACGACCTAACATCCGCTTTGCTGAAAGTTAAATCATCTGGTCTAGATCTTAAAGTTGCGAATAAAAGCCTACTTCCCTCCCTTACCCTGAGTGGTGGTCCAGGTAGCAGGTCAGATAATTTTGAAGATCTAATTGATCAAAAATTTCGTATCTGGGACATTTCAGCAGCGGTGAGTCAACCCATCTTTCAAGGAGGTAGGTTGCGGGCAAATGTAAGAAAAGCCAAAGCTTTACAAGAATCAGCAATTTCAGATTTTAAAGCAGTTGTACTTCGTGCTTTTTCTGAAGTAGAAAATACCCTTTCATCTGATATGTACCTCGCCAAAGAAGGGGACAACTTGCGCAAAGCTGCAACTGCTCTAACAAAAGCAGCTGACCTTAGTTGGGAAAGATATCAACGGGGAGTGATCGATATTTTTAATACCCTTGATACACGCAGAAGAGCTTTTGAAGCAGAAAGTCGATTTTTATTACTCAAAAAAGAAAGAATTCTTAACCGCATCAACCTATACCTCGCAATCGGAATGGAAGCCATCGAACCAGAATCATGAAGAAATTGACCCTTTTTATTTCATGCGGAATAATTATTGGAACCGCAGTGTTGATCGGAAAATTTCTGATCGATAGCAAAACCAACCCTCAGCCAAAAGAGATCATTAAACAACTTCCTTTTGTTGATGTTATAAAAGCAAGTCGTGTTTCTAAAAAAGCTACGATACAAGTCTTTGGGACCGTTAAAGCACGTACTCTTACCAATCTTATCGCAGAAGTTCCTGGCCTAATTAAAGGAGTTGCTCCCTTTGAATTTGATTCGAATCGTTCAATTTCTTCTTTTCAAAATGGTGGTTTCTTTGAAGAGGGTGATTTGCTTGTACAAATTGAAGATATTGATCTGCGAGCAAGGGAAGCTGAGGCATTAGCTAATCTGAGACGAACCGAATACCAATTAGCACAAGAACAAGCTCTTGCCGATCAAGCAAAAACCGAGTGGGGAGACCGAGATTGGAACCTCGCATCTGATTTAGTAAAAAGACGCCCACAAATACGCAAGGCAGAAGCAGAAGCAAAAGCAGCAGAAGCCCTGTTCAATCAATCAAAAAAAAATGTAGGTAAGGCAAATGTGCGAGCCCCTTTCCGCGGCCGAGTTTTAAATATTTTGGCCGATGAAGGACAACAGGTTGGGGCAGGCTCTTCTTCCTCCCTAGCTCAAATTTATTCAATTAAAACTGGTGAAGTTCATCTTTCTCTGAGTAGGAAGGAAATTTCTTTTCTTGATTTTGATGAAGGCGCTCCTAAGGGAGCCAATCAAATTGTGGCGGAAGTATTGAACGATCGAGGAAATACTATACATACTGGAGTAATTGATCGATCGCAGGGAGTCATAGATTCAAGAACTCGCTTACATAATTTAGTCGCGAGTTTTGTGAATTGTTTCACAGACCCCTATAATCAGTCTTCTAAGGTAGATGATCCATTAAGTATTGGTCAATTTGTTAAGCTTAAACTTACTGGTCCAACGATTAATGTATTTATAATTCCAATCTCTGCATTCAGAGAACAGGATACGATTCTTGTTCTCGACCAAGAAAATCGTCTTAATTTAAGAGAGGTTAAAAGTGTCAAGAGAAACGGACAAGAGGCATGGGTAGTCGGTGGAATCGAAGAAGGAGATTTAGTATGTGTTACTCCAATGGATATTATTGCAGAAGGAATGAGAGTTAAAGTTTCTTCGACGACCTCAGAACTGAACGACACACAACCATGATTACATGGTTCGCCAAAAACGGTGTAGCCGCCAATTTACTTGCGGGTTTCATTCTATTAGCCGGAATCATTTCAATTCGGGGGCTAAAGATGGAACTGTTTCCTGATTTCGACTTAGATATAGTTTCAGTCTCAGTTATCTATCCAGGTGCCGCACCTCTTGAAGTGGAAGATGGAATTTGTAAACAAATAGAAGAAAAGATTTGGGACCTCACGGGAATTAAAGAAATGGCATCCTACGCGAGGGAAAATACTGGAGTCGTCACCATACAAGTTGAAAAAGGCAAAGATGCTAAGATTCTCGCTGACGAAATCAAAGTTCGAGTAGATGCTATCAATAATTTTCCAGAAGAAGCAGAAAAGCCGATTGTAGAAGTAATGACTGCAAAAAGAAGAGTTCTAGCTCTTGCAATACATGGAAATAGTGACCTTCGATCTATTCGAAAATTAGCAGAAAAAACTCAAGATGACCTGACAAATATACCAGGAATTACTCAGGTCGAAATATCGGGCATCAGAAGGCCTGAAATTGGGATAGAACTCTCAGAACAAGCAATGCGAGAACATGGGTTAAGCTTCGACTCGGTTTCACAATCTCTGAAAAAAAATTCGATCGATATTCCAGGGGGGGTGGCTCGAACCACAGCTGGGGAAACACTTATTCGAACCATGGGGAAAGCCAGAAAAGGTCAACAGTTTGATCAAATCGAGATTATTTCCTCTCCGAATGGATCTTCAGTCCAACTCCAAGACATTGCTCTAGTCAAAGATGGGTTTGAAGATAAAACTTTATATACAAAATTCAAAGGAAAGCCTGCCGTAACCTTGCGTATTTTCAGAGTTGGAAAACAAAGCCCTCTTGATATTTCCGAAAAAGTTTCCAAATATGTTGAGAGTCAAAACGCGACCCTTCCTGAGGGCATTGATATGACTATATGGCAAGATAGTTCTTACTACCTACAAGGTCGTTTAGATATGATGATTCGGAACGCTCAGCATGGCTTAATACTTGTATTTCTTGTATTGTCAGTTTTCCTGAGGCCTTCTCTAGCATTCTTTGTAGCCCTCGGTCTTCCTATTTCGTTTATGGGGGCTTTTGCAACAATGGGAGTCATTGGGGCATCTATTAATCTAGTTTCCCTTTTTGCATTTATAGTTGTCTTAGGAATCCTTGTGGATGACGCCATTGTAGTTGGAGAATCTGTTTATACTCTTGGTAAAAAAGGCCATTCTCCCGTCGAGGCATCAATTAGGGGTACTAAACTAGTTGCCATGCCAGTGACTTTTGCGATCCTAACTAGCGTGGTCGCATTCGTGCCCCTTCTCTTTCTACCTGGATGGTTAGGGAAGTTGATGAAAGATATTCCTTTGGTGGTCATCCCTGCATTATTATTTTCCTTGGTAGAATCAAAATTCATCTTGCCCTACCATCTCACCTTTTGCCGTTTTAACAAAAGGAGTAAAAATTGGTTTTCTCGAATGCAAGAATCCATAGCAGATAGCCTTGAACGCTTTATAGAAAAAATCTACTCACCCTTTTTGTTAAAATGCCTGCATTTACGATGGCCTGTGGTAACCGGATTCTTGGGAATACTCATTATTACCTTTGCCCTTATTATTGGTGGTCATGTTAAATCTGTTCGTGGTGTCCCACCAGTTCCCTCAGATTACATCTCGGTTAAAATAACAATGCAAGATGGTGTTCCCGCGGCAACCACCGAGCATTCAATTAAACTTGTTGAAAAAGCCAGGCTCGAAGTGATTAAATATTTAGAATCAGTTGGTGAACCAAACCCTTTCAGATACGATATGATAACAATGGGAGCTCAACCGTTTTCGGGTGGACCTAAAGGTTCAACTGCTATTGTGAATGGGTCCAATATTGGAGAAATAAGTGTTGAACTTATTAAATCTGAAGACCGAACTAGAAGTGCACCCCAAATTTCAGCTCTTTGGCGCGAAAGAATCGCTCCTTTACCAGGTGTAAAGCAACTTTTTTTTGGTGATGTCGCCGCTGGGGGTAGTAAAACTGCACTCGATATAGAAATTGCGGGGCAGGATTTACAGGTGATGAAGAAATCAGCTCACAAACTCAAAGAGCATCTTAAAAAGTATGAGGGGCTCTTTGATATTTCTGATTCCTACTCAGGAGGAAAAAGAGAATTAAAACTTAAACTTAATTCTGCCGGGCGGGCTTTAGGTTTAACTGAATCTGATCTTGGCCGACAAGTTAGACAAGCTTACTACGGTGAGGAAATACAAAGACTACAGCGAGATAGAGAGGAACTAAAAGTTATGCTTCGATATCCCCTCATAGACCGGAAGAGCCTAAGTTCCTTAACAAGCCTTCGAATTCGCACTTCACAAGGAATCGAAGTCCCCCTCGAGGAGGTAGCCCAAATTTCATACGGTCAGGGTTATCCTACGATCAGAAGATCTGGTCGTGCTCGAATCATAAATGTGCAATCTTCTGCAGATAAGATTATCGCTGATATACCAAGTATAGAAAAAGAACTTGATGAGTCTTTTTTACCTTCAATACGAAAAGAATTTCCTAATTTACGATTTTCATTTGTGGGCGAGAGAAAAGAACAAGATGAAAGCGATTCCAGCCTAGCTCAATCTGGCTGGATTGCTCTTTTTATAATCTATGCCCTCTTGGCAATTCCTTTTCGTTCCTATTTTCAACCACTTTTAGTTATGTCTGTTATTCCATTTGGGTTGATTGGTGCAGTTTTGGGTCACTTACTTTTTTCAATTCCTCTCAGCCAACTCTCCATGTTTGGTATTGTTGCTTTAACTGGAGTGGTGATTAACGATAGCTTAGTTTTAGTCCACTATGTAAATCAAAAAAGTAAAGACTCTCCCTTAATTGAGGCAGCTAAAAGTGCGGGAATGGCAAGGTTTCGTCCCATTCTGCTAACCTCCCTTACCACCTTTGTTGGCTTACTACCCATTCTATTTGAGCGTAGTTTACAGGCACAATTCTTGAAACCCATGGCCATTGCAATCGGGTTTGGTGTGCTTTTTGCCACTTTCATTACCTTGATTATGGTCCCCTGTTTATACTTAATTTTAGAGGACATTGTAACGCTTTGCAAAAAAACATTAAAATGGGTCGGATTTAAACGAGAACCACAACCAAACCCAAGTTAAAAAAGGGAAAACTTTTAGATTTCTTTTTCTCCCACCGCAAGTAAAGTTTCAAAAAATGGTTCAGAACTTTCCTTTGCAACTATTTCAACTTTAACTTTTCGAAAACCTGTCTCTTTTATACTTTTATAAAGTTCGTTTTCTGCAAAGCCAAGCCAACGATCATTGTAAAGTTGGCGGGCTTTTTCAAATTGATGCTGTTTTAAATCGATAATGATTAATTGCCCTCCTGGAACTATAATCCGAAATGCTTCCTGTAATGCTATATCAGGTCGCTCCGCGTGATGAAGGGATTGACTCATCAATACCAAATCAACTGAATTGTCTTTAAGTGGTACTTTCTCTAAGTCACCCAATTTATAAACCAAATTTGATAATCCCTTTTTTTGAGATAACTCAGTGCCAATTCGAACCATACTTTTTGCTTTATCAATACAATATACTTTTTTGGCTCTCTCAGCTAATAATTGAGAAATTATTCCCTCTCCTGCACCAAGATCGGCAATTATGATTTGGGGAACCAACCGGAGGAGAAAATGTCCAATTGCATCCCAAGATCGACCCGGTACGTAATTTTTACCGAGACGCCCAGCGACTTCATCAAAATGTTGTTCACTCACTCGCCTTCTCCTGTCAATAATTCGTTGAAGAGCAGATTGATCAGTCTCCCAAAATTCTTCATCTGAATCTACCTCCAAGGCAATTCTTACAAGTTCAAAATGTTTAGATTGTCCCAAAAAAAGTGTGTAGAATGTTTTTTTCCCCTCTTTTCGATCACTTACCATGTCATATCTTCTAAGTAATGAAAGATGACTTGATATCCGAGACTGTCCCATCTCTAGAATTTCTTGAAGTTCAGCGACTGAAAGTTCATGTTGCCCCAATAGTCTCAACATACGCAGACGTGTGCTATCAGAAAGAACCTGCAGTACTTCAGTAACCTTCATTGCACTCGCCTACTAGAATATCTTAAAAGGCGGATTATGAAAAAACCCCCTTTGTGTGTGGTTTTTTAAAAAATAAACCAAAATCAAATCGGACAAAAACTTACTTTTTATCCAACCAACGGGATACCCCTTTGACCTTCCAAGTTTGAATATTTCCTGCCACATCAGTTTCAACGACATCTTTATTCTTCTTGCCAAGTAGCATCTGCCCCAAGGGAGTTAGATATGATAGCACATTGTTGTCGGGATCGCTATCCCATGCACCTAATACAGTATAGGTCTGTGCTTTGGAGGTAGATTGGTCAACCAATTCAACAACAGATCCTATACCTATAAAATCTGAAGGGGCATCAGAAAAGTCGGTTGGTTTTGCCCGCATAATATCAGTTTGGAGTTCTGATTGCCTAGCCAAAAGAACTTTCTGCTCATCTTTAGCCATGTGATATTCAGCGTTTTCTCGTAAATCACCGTGTTCGCGAGCAGTTTCAATAGCCAATGAGTTTTCTGGTATTTTGGTTTTAGTTATCTCATCAAGATCAGCTAATTTCCGATCGTAACTTGGTTGAGAAACGATCAAGGTATCATCAGTAATTGCTGAACTGTTAGATGAATCAGAATGAGCACCACCATCTAAAAGATCTTGGATTTGAGGGTATTTCTTAATAAAACGAGCAAGTAGTGATCGCTTACTTAAATCTTCAAAACCCGGATTAAGTAACAAGGCCTGAGCTAAATCTTGAGCATTTTCAGCACTGCCCTTAGTCAAAATGTCAGGTAATAATTCCTTATCGTCAGATAAAATTTCTGCTAAAGGAATTCTTCGAGTTGTGGCGTTTTGCAAAGATTCATAATCAATAGCAGAAAACACAGCAGTAAGTAGCCTCGGATTAATGAGATCCTTGAGTAAATCTTTAAATTTCACTAATTCACGAAATTTTAAAATCCAAAGCAATACAGGAGCCTTAAGTGTTTGTTCGTCAAGCCAATTGGACAGGGATTTGATAAGAAGTTTGCTCTCTTCTCGGTCAATAAGAAAATGAGCACACTCACCTGAAAACTTGACCGAAGTATTTTGGAGAAGATTAAGTACAACTTCCTTCCAATTATCGGCGTAAACTCTAGTAACAAGATCTAGGAATCGAGAATGAAATTTTGTTGGTAATAAATTAGCTAAGCGAGGAAGGTCTGATTCACATTCATGTAAAATAGAAGCAGAAGTAGGTTCTAATTTCTCAACATCTTCCTCCACATCACGTGCCAAGTTATTTCTGACCCAAATACCATACAATCGATCCGCTTCACTTAGATTACGAGCTTCAAGAATTGCGTTGGTTAACTCCTCCAAAACCTGAGGCAAATCAGCCTGAAGATCTTCTTTTTCTGAGGCTAAGTCGTACAACTTCTCGGCGAGAGCGATTTTGACCTTGGATCTTTTTTCATCGAAAAAGTCTTGAAGTATTTCCTGTTCAGGCTTTACAGGTTCATCTCTCAGAACATAAGGTTCTGTTTTCTTATTTGGCACAGCAACTCGAGCGTCTTTAACAAGAAGTTTCTTTGTGGCAGTCCACCATTTCTTTGCTTTAGCAGGTCCAAATAACAAACCTAAAATGCGCTCAATATCGCGACTTGCTGCACAACCATCCTCGAACTTAACTAGAATCTCGATGATTAAATTGACAGGTTCCTTTTTTGCCATTGTATCGATTTCCTCAGGATTGGACCGATGGCGGGAAATAATGTGATCCAACTCAAGAAATTCGATTTTCCCAAGACAAAATACTGGATCCATTGCATGGCTTTTTCGTTCATCTTCCTCGAAATCAATCAATAACATGCCACGATCGGTGTCAAAACCTGTAACTTTGCCTAGTCCCCAACTTCTATGGATGCAACTGGCACCATCATTCATAGCCTCAAGGGCGGGGCGGGAAGATTCTAAGGAAGGATCTTGTTCAATCAATTGATCGATAATTTCAACATTCATTCAGGTACAAAGTATATGGTATAAACTGGCAATAATTTATTAACAGAAAAATATATATTCTACATTAAACAGAGTAAATAGCGAGATAAAATGTATTTAAGCTTTAATGATTTTTTCCTGTTTGATTGTTGGTTGTGGCACTCGAAACAAAAATAATGCGGGTACTAGTAAAAACAATGCCCCGGCTAAATACGCAATTGAGGATCCATACTTAAAATAAATTAAACCCGCAAACAGTGGTCCAATCGCCCGTGCCATTGAACCTGAAGAACGAAAAACTCCGAGATGGAACCCTTGGTCCTGCTCGCTCGAATAAAGAGAGGTTAAGGAGGTTAGTGTTGGACTTATAAAAGCCACTCCGGTTGACATTAAAAACAAAGCAACGAAAAACCATGTTTCTCCGCGGATACTCGAAAGCATTGCAAAGGCAAAAAAACCAATAAAAATCCCCAGTAATGCCATGCGTTTCTCACCAATTGTCCCCACAAATCTTCGTACAAAAAATCCTTGTGCGAAAATTAGAGTGATCCCAATGAGAAGAAACATTTTCGCAATCTGTATTGGGTCATAGGAAAACTTTTCCACTGCTAAAAAGGTAAGGGTAAACTCCATTCCAGAAAACGAAATCATGTAGCAAAGATAAGCGAGGCAGGTGTTCGAAACCGCATCACTTTTAATCCTCCGTAATTGAAATATGGCAGGTCTTGGCTCATCGCCTTTTCCTCTTTTTTCCACTGGCAAGGTCTCCTTGAATGAAAAGACTAACCAAAACAAATTAATTAATGCTAGACAAAAGCTTATTAGTGCCGCCAACGAAAATGGATTCAATCCAAAAAAGTAATTTTCTTCATTTCCCCAAGACCACTGAGATGCAAATCCACCAAGAGCTGGCCCAATTATGAAACCTAAACCAAAGGCAACACCAACAAATGCCATTCCTTTTGAACGGGACTCCCTTGATGTAACATCAGCAATTGATGCAGTCGCAACAGAAAGATTTCCGCTGGCAATACCCCCAAGCACACGGGAAATAACTAAAACCCAAAAATCACCTGCAAATATCCATAATCCATAGCCCAAACATGTCCCGGCAAGGGTGAACATAAGAACTGGCCGCCTTCCAATTTTATCAGATAATCGCCCCCATACTGGAGCGAAAAAGAACTGCAATATTGCATACAATGAACCCAATGCACCTCCAAAAATAACAGTTTCAAAACGGAAATCTTTATTTTGACTATCTCCTTCAAACCCAAGCCCTTGAAGTGAATGTACAAAATCGGTTAACAATCCTCCCCCCAATATGCTTTCCCGATCTAAATAATGATCGAGCATTGCAGGAAAAAGAGGGAAGATGACGGAAAACCCAACCATATCAAGAAAGATGGTAAGAAAAACCACTCCAAAGGTTGCCCGCTTTCTTTTAGCCGCGTCTTTCTCTGATTCGCTCATTTTAAACTCCCCCCCCTATTTTGATTTTCAAGGGAAAGTTTTCGTAATGCGGTCGATACATTTTCAGGAACTAATTTTGTATCATGATTTCCAAAAAGGTGAACCTGCTTAATCAAACTGGAACTAGTGTAAAAATATTTTTCATTGGGCATTAAGAATATAGTCTCAAGTTCAGAATCTAGATGCCGGTTCATTTGAGCCATCTGAAATTCATATTCAAAGTCTGAGACTGCTCTTAACCCCCTGACCAATGCACTTGCTCCTTTGGCTTTAGCATAATCAACAAGTAGACCGTTGAAAGAGTCGACCTTTACATTTGAATATTCACTTATATTTTCTGATAGAAGATTTACCCTAGATTTACAATCAAATGCAGTTTTCTTATCTGAATTATCAGCGGAAACAGCTACGATGACTTGGTCAAAAATCTTGGATGCCCGTTGCAAAACATCTAAATGTCCATTTGTAACTGGGTCAAAAGTACCTGGGTATATTGCAATGTTCATAAAAAGAAAGATGTTTATGATAGCCAAGAATTCAAACAAGTCCACAACCAAGGATATCCTTGAGATTGCAAAACTGTTAGATTCATGTAAAAATTTAAATTATATTTAATGAATCTGCCTAACCTGCTTACACTTTCACGGATACCATTAATGCTAGTAGTCATAGCATTACTTTATCCATCTTCGGAAACCTCTCTGCCTTGGATACGAACTAGTGCACTCATTGTTTTTCTATTTGCCGCACTTACCGATTGGCTAGATGGGTGGTTAGCACGAAAATTTGGTCAAGTTTCGGAATTCGGTAAGTTCATGGATGCACTTTCAGATAAAGTTTTAACTTTGGGTATGTTTATTAGTTTGTTAGCGTTAGATGAAATTGGCCTTTGGGCACTCTTTCCCATACTACTGATACTTTCGCGTGAATTTCTTATTACTGGATTACGATTGGTAGCGGCAGCTCGCGGAAAAACACTAGCGGCGGAAAAAATAGGTAAATTAAAAACTGTAATTCAACTTACATGTATATGTTTATTCCTCGGAAAAATAGCAGTGGAAGATGACTTTACGGGAATTTTTGCTCCAGAGCTTCAAGAAAATCTAATAAACCTCCTTCTATTATCTGGTAGAATTACATTAATTGCTGCGACCATTATAACTGTAGTCTCTGGCATTATTTACCTATCTAAGTATTGGAGATTCTTTATTGAAGAAGACAAGTGAAGGATTTTTTAATTAGAACTTTGTCAACCCTTGGTCCAGTTGGAACTAGTTTACCAGCACCAGGAACTTTTGGGTCATTAATAGGGTTACTTGTTTTCACTTTTCTATTTTGGGCCACTTCCATACCATCACTTGGAATAATAATATTGTTCTTTGCGTTATTTATTTTGGGTATCCCACTTTGCACGCGTGCTGAAATACTCCTGGGAAAAGAAGATCCTCCGGAAGTAATTTGGGACGAGTTCACTGCAATCCCCCTAGTTTACCTTTTTTGCTTGGAAGAATTACATTCTTTTTCTGCACATAGTGTATTCCTTTTAATATCGGGTTTTATTCTATTTCGTATTTTTGATATCAGAAAACCCTTTGGAATTGCAGAACTTCAAAAACTGCCTAACGGACTTGGAGTCATGATTGATGACCTAGCTGCTGCATTAATTTCAGCCAGTCTGCTTTATCTAGTTAAAACTTTTCCTTTGTCTTTTTGATAATTTCATCATCTAATTTACTTATTAATGAGTAACTCGGAGGAAAATAGTTCGGATAAAAACTTCTCTTTTACGCTAGAGGTTTCGAACAAAATGGGCGTTCATGCTCGCCCTGCGGCGATGATAGTTCGGATTGCGTCTCGTTTCAAGGGCGACATTTGGGTAAAAAAAGAAGAGGAGAAGGTGAATGCCAAGAGCATCATGGGGATTATGATGTTAGCAGCGGCTAAAGGAACTGTTCTGACCTTTCTTGTTAACTCGGATCAAGGATCAGAGTTTAAAAAAGAAATGTCTGAACTTTTCGCGTCAAAATTCCAAGACGAGTAAACTATACCTTCATTTTATTAAGTCTGAGACTCGTTCGTCATAAAAAGATTTTAAACACGCCTTTATTTCAGAGGGTCTTCTCATCGAATAGATTCGTTCTTTTAAATGTTCCGCTTCTTGTGTAGAAAATCTACGGCCAAAGAATTTCAACTCGGGTAACAAAGTTCCAGTTGCACTTAATGTATCTAAACCCAGGCCAATCAAAAGTGGTAAGAAATGTGGATCTCCTGCCATTTCTCCACAAAGTGTGACCTCAACTTTTTTTTCTTTTGAAATGTCAAAAATGTGCTTTAAGGATCGGATAACTGCTGGATGATGGGGTTCGTAGAGGTATGCGATTTGATTATTAATCCGATCCACAGCAAGTAAGTACTGAACCAAATCATTTGTACCCACGCTAAAAAAATCAACTTCATCCGCAAGCATGTCACATATTGTAACCGCAGAAGGAGTTTCTATCATACACCCAACATTTATCTCATTATCAAAGTTAATTCCTTTATCACTCAATTGTCTTTTAGCGGTGAATAAAAACTCTTTAGCCCGTACAAGTTCTCCTACTCCACTAATCATCGGGAACATTATTTTTACAGGTCCCAAAGCACTTACACGCAAAATTGATCGTAATTGATCCAAAAAAATTGATGGGTTACGAAGACAATAACGAATTGCCCGAAACCCCATAAACGGATTTTCTTCTTTTTCACGACCGATGGAATCTAAAATCTTATCCCCACCTAAGTCGAGCGTTCGTATAGTAACTGGTTTCCCATCTGCCGCCAAAATGAGTTTTTTATATTCTTCAAATTGTTGGTCCTCGCTAGGAATTTGATTTCTTCTCAAAAAAATTGATTCAGTTCGAAATAGCCCCACGCCTTCACAACCATTATCAATTCCACTTTTTACTTCTTCCGGTGAATCCGCATTTGCAAGAAATCTAATCTTTAATCCATCTTTTGTTTCAGCAGGTAGAGAAGCTTCTTCAGCTAATAAATCCTTAATCTTATTTCTCTGAAGATCAACCTTCCCGTAGCGAAAAAGAGTCGATTCTGATGGATTGATAATCGCAACTCCTTCGAAACCATCAATTAATAATGTATTTCCTTCGACAAGTTTTTCTGTTAATCCACCCACTCCAACGACAGCAGGAACTCCGCTGGCTCTTGCCATAATTACAGCATGACTCGTTCGCCCGCCAGTATCAGTGGCAATTCCCAGAATCTTAGCCCGGTCTAAAGAAGCAGTATCCGAAGGGCTTAAATCTTCAGACACTAGAATTCGCGGTTCACCAAGAAAAGCTGTTCCTGCCGCGGTCTCTCCTATCAGATTCCGCAGCAGTCTTTTTGAAATATCTTTCAAGTCAGCGGCTCGTTCGCGGAGATATTCATCTTCAAGCTGATTAAAATAATCATGATACCTCTGAGTCACCCGATAGACGCATTGTTCGATATTATCTCCGGTTTCTTTTATTTCTTTGTCAATATCATCAAAAAGAGCTTTGTCTTCGAGCACAAGAAGATGGGCATCAAAAATGCCAGCCTCTTTCTCTCCTAAGTTTTTGGCGACTTCTTTTCTAATTTCCTCAATTTGACTTCGGGTAATCCCAACTGCATCTTTAAACCGTTCAAGTTCAGATGCTTGTTCTGACTCACTCACTTGGTATTGAGGAACCTCTACATCACCATGTAAAAAACGAAATATGGGCCCATGTGAAACTCCTGGAGAACCAGGAATTCCATAGAGAACAATTTCTTTATTCAGTGCACACATAAAAATAAATATTTCTTAAATAACTTAAAAGAAGCTCAATATGACTTAATTTCGATAAGATTGGAAACAAAAACCTTGAACTTAGTTCAGCCGGATTCGAGTTGCCCAAAATCTGCTCTCAGCACCAAGTGAACTCTCAATCAAATCCTTAACTTCTTTCGGATTTAAATTATTGTCGGCAAAGCTAAAACAACAAGAACCGCTGCCAGAGACTTGAAATGACAATCCAAAATAATTTTTTAATTTATCAAAAAGGGGCTTTATGAACAAAAATTTATTTAGAATTACAGACTCAAAATCATTATACAAAAATTTAGAAATACTTCGCTCTCCACCTTCCCATTCATTTACAACCTCCTTAGCCCATTTGGGGTCTGAGTACGATTCCTGCTGTGCCAAAATTTGGTAGATCGAATGAGTTGAAAAACCCATCGGTGGTTGAAACAAAAAGATTCTTTGGCCATTCAATTGATTTTTTTCATCATCTACGATCGATCTTATTTTCTCACCTCTACCAGTTACATGTGCTAATCCATCTGTTAAAAAAAAAGGGCAATCCGAACCAATATTTGCTGCCGGAACAAGAAGTTCTTCATTACTAAAAGGTTGACCATGGTAAAGGTTGAGAGCGAGTAAAGTGGCGACTGCGTCACTGCTACCGCCCCCAAGACCGGCCATCGAAGGAACTCGCTTTTCTATCGTCACCTTCATTCCCGTTCGATCACCAGTAAATTTACGCCATTCCACAATTGCTTGGTAAGCAAGATTATTTTTACCAGACAAAAAATGACTTCCTGTACAATGACATTGAACCTCATCAATTTGTTCAGTTTTTTCAAGGGTGACCTGATCACAGAGATCTATCTTAGTAATGACCGAATTAATTTCGTGAAATCCATCTAATCTCTTTCCGGTTACAGCAAGAAATAAATTAACCTTTGCAGGTGCAGGCAGAGAAATTTGCCTTATCGCATTTTTGGCTTTCATAAATACAAATTTTAACAAACAAAAATTTAAGAGGCGATTAGAAAGAATAGGATTGGCTCGATGAATCCACCAAGCATGATGTAAGTAAATGAAAGATTCTAAAACCGAAGTCATACTCGCATTAGACGTCGAAAGTCGGACTAAAGCAGAAGCTAAACTTGAGGCAGTTGGCGAATGCCTCAAATGGGTTAAGATTGGATTACAAACTTACTTGCGTGACGGACCAGAATTTATTCATGAAGTTGCCTCAAGCGGAAAATCGGTATTCCTAGACCTAAAATTACATGATATTCCAAATACAATGGCAAAGGCCATTGAAAGTTTGGTGAATCTTCCAATTAAAATGCTTACCCTTCATTCCACTGCAGGACCTGAGGCATTAGAAATGTGTGCTCAGAAGGCGGCTGAGTTGCTACCACATACAAAATTACTTGCCGTTACAGTTCTCACATCCATGAACCAAGAAAACCTCCACTCAATTGGAGTAAATAACAAAATACCTGATCAAGTCGATAGATTAGCTGAAATGTCAATAAATGCCGGAATTGATGGGATTGTATGTTCTCCGCTTGAACTTATTAGACTTCGATCAATTCTTCCTGAATCCACCACTTTTGTAACTCCTGGAATCCGGCCACTTGGATCTGCTACGGGCGATCAAAAACGTATTATGACTCCGATTGAAGCATCACAAGCGGGTGCACATTTCCTTGTTATTGGAAGGCCGATCCTCGCGGCAGAAAATCCAGAAGAAGCACTCACTGCGATTCAAAAAGAGTTAAACGAATGAAACATTTTGCAATTCTTCTTGCCGGAGGAAATGGCTCCAGAATGAATACGCCAGGCAAAGACAAGCTTATTGATCCGATCAATGATACCAATTCCTTCCGCTTATGCTATGAAGCATTCCTAGGTGCTAAAAAAATTGATAAAGCAATTTTTGTTTATCGTGATAACAAACAAAAGGAATCCTTAGAAAAAGAAATCGATATTTCACATAGAAAAGCAAACCATCGATTCAATCCAATATTTGTAAAAGGTGGAAAAGAAAGAAAAGATTCTGTTCAAAATGCAATAATAAATTGCCCTGCAAATTGTAAGTTTATTTATATCCACGATTGTGCACGACCTATGATTCAGTCAAAGACCATTGATCAACTTGAAAAAATTGTGACAAAAACTGGTGCGGTGGTGGTCGCAAGACCACTTCATGATACTATAAAAATAATCGAAGATTTAGATATTGAAGATATCTCCCTACCCTGTGCGACAAAATCAATAGATCGTTCCAAAATTTGGGTTATGGAAACTCCACAGGTTTCAAGAAAAGACTGGCTTGAAGAAGGGATCAAATTTGCATCCAACAACAAAAAATTTACGACTGATGAGGTATCAGTCTTAGAACTTGTGAACAAAAAAATTTCCCTATTCAACCCACAATATCCCAATCCAAAAATTACCTCGCGGGCAGATTGGTCGTTTGTTAATTTTTTATTATCTTCAAAATGAATCAGGATCTATTTATTCGGATAGGACATGGCTATGATTTACATAAATTAGTTGAAGGTAGAAAACTAATTTTGGGTGGAGTAGAAATTCCATTCCATCTAGGCTTACTTGGACACTCCGATGCTGACTGTCTAACTCACGCACTCTCAGATGCTATATTAGGGGCACTTGCTCTTCCTGATATTGGTCACTATTTTCCTGACAACGATGAGAAGTATAAAGATCTAGACTCAAAGGTAATCCTAGATAAAGCATTATCGGAGGCAGCAAATCTTAGCTATCAAATTGGAAATATTGACCTAACCATTGTTGCCGAAAAACCTAAACTCATGGACTATATTGAACCAATTAAAAAATCTCTCTCGACTACAATGAAAGTGCCTACAAATAGAATCGGACTTAAAGCAACCACCAACGAAAGGATTGGGGCAATTGGAAGACTGGAAGGAATCGCTACCTTCGCAGTTTGTACGCTCTTAAGAAAAGCAAACTAAGTTATAATTTGATCCGCTTCAAAAAAACGGTTTATTTCAGCTAAAGCAGAATCTGGACTATCTGAGGCATGAACCACATTCTTCATTCTATCTGTACCAAGATCGCCACGAATTGTTCCCTTTGGCGCAACTTTAGAATCAGTAGGACCAATAAGATCACGAACGCCTTGAATGACATTTTCTCCTTCTAAGACTAAAGCCATAACTGGACAAGAACTCATAAATTCAGCGATTTCGGGGAAAAAGGGTAGATCAGCCACATGGGCATAATGCTCATTTAACAAAGAATCATCCAATTGAACAAGCTTGCTCGCAATAATTGCATAGCCTGCATTTTCAAATCGGCTAATCACTTGGCCTACGATGGCTTTTTGAATACAGTCAGGTTTTAAGAGTATAAGAGATCTTTGCATAAAATTACTATGTGAATTACTAAATACGAAACTAGTTAGTTTCGGAAGAAAGATTAAGAATTAGTATCCTTGTTTTCTTCTTTTGAAGAAGGAGAAACAGATACCTTTTCATCGGCATCATCCTGAGAGAAATAAAAACTGGGTTCTTCATCGTCAGTGATAAGGACACGAATTGATTTGTTCTTTCGTAAACTACCCGAAAGCACTTCCTCAGCTAGGCTATCTTCAAGATACTTTTCAACTGCACGCCTTAGTGGGCGGGCACCAAGCTTACTGTCATACCCCTTCTCGATTAAAAATTCCTTCACTTCATCTGAAATTTCGAGCTTGAGCTTTTTCTCTTTTAAACGATCAGTAACTTTCTTGAGTTCAAGGTCAACGATTGCACTCATACTTTTCTTAGCCAATGGACGAAAGATTACCATCTCAGTTAGACGGTTTAGAAATTCTGGTTTGAACGATTTTTTTGCTTCGTCCATGATTTTATCTTTGATCTTGTCAAAATCGTCATCTGCATTGCCAGCAGAAAAACCTAGAGAGCTATTTCTTTGCAAGATGTGTGCTCCCACATTTGATGTCATTATCAAAATAGTATTACGAAAATCAACTTTTCTTCCAAGGCTGTCCGTTAGCCTTCCATCTTCTAAAATCTGAAGTAAGATTTGAGCCACATCTGGATGAGCTTTCTCAATCTCATCAAAAAGAATAACCGCATAGGGCTTACGGCGAATAGCTTCTGTCAATTGACCACCTTCTTCATGTCCAACATAGCCAGGTGGAGAACCGATCATTCGAGAAACAGCATGTTTCTCCATGTATTCTGACATGTCAATTTGTATCAACGAATCCTGATCGCCAAAAATCCTTTCAGCTAAAACTTTAGCAAGGTGAGTTTTTCCTACTCCTGTCGGTCCAAGAAACATAAATGAACCAATTGGACGCTTAGGGTCCTTTAAATCTGCTCGGGATCGTCTTAAAGCTTTAGAAACAACTTCTGTGGCAAAGTCTTGGCCTATAATTAATTTTCGGAGTTCAGATTCGAGCTTGAGGAGTTTCTTTGATTCTTTAGCTTCCATACGGCTCAGCGGAATACCTGTCCAATCAGCAATAACTTGAAGCATATCATCTTCATCAACTGATGCTCGTTTTTCGTCTCTACTCTTTTTCCAATTTTCTAAAACACGCTCTCTTTTAGCACGCAATTTTTTTTCTTTGTCACGTGCTTCTGCAGCATCCTCAAAATTCTGATCTGAGATAGCAGATTCTTTGGTCGCACAAATTTCTTTAATATCGTCGGAAAGCTTTTCAATTTCTGGTGGCCGCTTTAAAGATTCCATACGGGAGCGAGCGCCTGCTTCGTCTATCGCATCAATTGCTTTATCAGGAAGGAAACGACCAGTGACATAACGATCAGTAAGCTTTGCAGCAGCTGTTAAAGATTTGTCTGTGAAATTAACATTATGATGCTCTTCATACTTCGGGCGTATACCTTTTAGAATGAGAATAGTGTCAGAGACTGATGGTGCCTCCACCTTTACCGACTGGAATCGACGATCCAAAGCACTGTCTTTTTCAATGTATTTTCGATGTTCTGCTAAAGTAGTCGCACCTATGCACTGTAATTCACCTCGACTTAAAGCAGGCTTGAGAATATTGGAAGCATCCATTGCTCCCTCAGCTGCACCCGCACCTACAATCGTGTGAAGTTCATCAATAAAAATAATTATGTTTTTGGCTTTTCTAAGCTCGTCCATCACCGCTTTGATCCGCTCTTCAAACTGACCACGATATTTTGTACCCGCTACCATGAGTGCTAGGTCAAGTGTAACAACACGCTTATCTAAAAGATTTTCCGGAACCATACCCGAAGCAATTTGTTGGGCTAGTCCTTCAACAATAGCAGTTTTACCCACACCAGCTTCGCCAATTAAAACCGGATTGTTTTTGGTTCTGCGACATAAAACTTGGGTAACGCGGCGAATTTCATTTTCCCGACCAATTACCGGATCCATTTCACCTTTTTTTGCAATTTCGGTAAGGTCACGCCCGAAAGCTTTCAACGCCGGGGTCTTTTGATCTTTGCCCTTATCATCACTAGCACCGCTTCCAACCACAGAGGCTTCTGACTCCTCACTTGAAGAAAAATTGGGGTCAAGTTCAGACAAAATTTCATTCCTGCAGCGCTCAACATCAATATCCAAAGATTTAAGAACACGGGCGGCCACTCCTTCGCCCTCTCTCAACAAACCTAACAAAATATGCTCAGTGCCAACATAGCTATGATTTAAAGACTTCGCTTCCTTTCCAGCTAAAGCTAGTACCTTTTTAACTCTTGGCGTGTAAGGAACATTACCAGAAGGCTTGGCCTCTGGGCCCAATCCCACCTGTTCGTCAACTGCTTGCCGAACGGTGTCTAGGTCAAGACCCATTTTTTGCAAGACATTTACAGCAACCCCTTGACCGAGATTAATCAGCCCCAAGAGCAAGTGCTCAGTACCCACATAATTATGGTGAAAACGGTCTGCCTCTTTTCTTGCAAGTGCCAGAACTTGCTGGGCTCGAGGCGTGAAATTACTCATCGGTTCAGACATAATAAATTATTTATACCTTTCTATTTAACAAAGTCAACTATGGCTAGATAGATCAAGCAGTGGAGCTCGCAAAAAATGATTCCGTAAAAGTTCTGCACGCAATTCATCTCGATGAGATGGTTCAATTGCTTTGCCTGCAGATAGCTGCACATGACCTGGTTGAACCTCAATAAACATTCGGTCGGCTAGACCACGAAATTTCTCTGGCATCATTCCGAAATCCGTTGCCAAACGAACTAATGAAAGTAAGTCCATTGCTTCAGAACTTTGGATTAAATGACATGTCTTCAGGCTACCAATAGCACGGCTCATTTTATCGACCAATCGAGTACGATCATCCTGAAGTAATTTGTCGCGGGCAAAATTTTCTTGGCGAACCAAACTTTCTAAGGTGCTATTTAAGCGATCAATAATTGCAGATTCGGACTCACCAAGAGTTTGCTGGTTCGATATTTGGAAAATACTTCCATTCGCATCGGATCCTTCTCCAAATAACCCACGGACAGCAATGCCTAGCTGATTCACCGCGTTAATTACTTTGTCCATATTTTTGGACATCACCAAGCCTGGCAAGTGCATCATCACAGACGCTCTCATTCCTGTTCCTAAATTTGTTGGGCAGGCAGTAAGGAAACCTAATTCTCCATCATAGGCATAACTGATCGCCGATTCGATACCCGAGTCCACTTCATCCACATGTTTCCATACTGAACTGAAATCTAAACCTGGTCTAAGGACCTGTATCCGTAAATGGTCTTCCTCATTTATCATTATACAACAAGATCGATCTTCGGTGAGCACGATACCCGATCCTTCCTCAACCTGAGAAAGTTCTGGACTGATCAAATGTTGTTCAACTAAAATTTGACGATCTAACTCACTCAAATCATCCACTTCCACAGAAATTGAGTTATTGAGACCTTTAATTCCACTCATTGCGTCGATACACTGAGACAAAACGGCACGCTTCTGTGACACCTCGGCGCGACCAGGAAATGGAAACTGTCTCAAATTTCTAGCCAAACGAATCCTGGTACTCAATGTAACCGGGATTGCTTTCGGTTGTTTCTTACTTCCGGATTCTTTATTTAAAATTTTATGAAACATATGAAAAAAGGTTTACGCAGTTGCCTTGGATTCATTCTCAAGATCCCGAAGTTGATCCCTTAATTCGGCTGCTATTTCAAAATCTTCTTTTTCGACTGCATCTTGCAATTTCTTTTTTAGAGAATTGATGGATTGCTCAAAATGGATTCGCGACTTCGACCCTGCTGGTATTTTCCCTAAGTGCTTTGTCCCTGCATGCATACCATCGAGTAAAGGGTCTAATACTGGACGAAAAACATGGTAACACGCCTCGCAACCTAAACGCCCGCCTTTTTTAAACTCTTGATGAGTTGTGCCGCAACTTTCGCACACCATTGATGTAGCACTTGTATCGACTTCTAATTCAACTTTATCCATCAAACTGCTGATCGAGAGATTTTCTGGATTAGTAACCCCTTTTGCCTGTGCACAAGACTCGCACAAATCCATTTTATGCATTTGACCGTTCAAAATTTGTGTAAGATGAACGGTAGCTTGTTTATCGCAATGGTGACACTTCATTTAAGTAATAGTTTGGAAATTATATATAATCTAATGTTTATAGTTGTAAAACTCAACGCATATGATGTGCCAAATTAACAAATTGAACAGGAGGATTGATAGTTTCACTTATTTAAATTTACTCCGTCAGTCAAAACCATCTTTCGAAAAAGCTCAATTAGGCGCCGAGTCATCACACCTGGGACACCATCACCGACTTTTCGGTGGTCGACCTCCACACAAGGAATAACCTCTGCAGCAGTCCCAGTTAAAAAGCATTCATCTGCCGTCCAAAGATCATAACGAGTGAGTGCTTGTTCACGGCAAGGCAATTCCAACTCAGCCGCTAAATCAAGCACCGCTCCGCGCGTAATTCCGCGTAAGGAACCCGCGTCCAATGGAGGTGTGTAGAGAATTCCTTTGGAGATAATAAATACATTATCTCCAGTACACTCTGCAATTTCTCCTTTATCGTTGAGCATCAAGGCTTCTTGAAAACCAACTTTTTTTGCCTCAATCTTAGCTAGAATATTATTCAGATAATTTAAACTTTTAATCGCGGGCGGAAGGGCGGAAGAATTAATTCGGCGAGTGGGTACTGAGATGATTTTGAGTCCCTTCTCGTATAATTCCTCGGGATAGAGCTGAATATCATCTGCAATTATAATCACATTTCCTGGACCACAACCATCTGGACTCAGCCCTAGATGGCCAGGACCACGGGTTACTACGAGTCGAACATAACCATTCTCTAATCCATTCACTCGACAGGTATCGCAAACCGCTTTTTTCATTTGCTCTCGATCGAGAGGTAATTCGAGTAAAATCGCCTTGGCCGAGTACTCCAAGCGTTCGAGGTGCTCCTCTAGCTTAAAAACACAACTTTCATAGATTCGAATACCTTCAAAAACTCCGTCACCATAGAGTAAACCATGGTCAAAGACAGATATCTTCGCATCTTCTTTCGCTACAAAATCTCCGTTCAAATAAATTTTCATCTCAAATCCATTTAAAAAGGAAAATTATGAAATTGGCGAGCGCCAAGCAAAAAGGTTATTCACCTATTCGCAATCAGATGCTCAACCACACTTGGATCGGCTAAAGTAGAGACATCTCCAATTTGATCTGCTTCATTGGTGGCAATCTTTCTCAAAACTCTTCTCATGATCTTACCCGACCGTGTTTTAGGTAATGCGGGTGCCCAATGGATTTCATCTGGAGTGGCAATGGGACCAATTACAGCTCGGACTTGCTTTTTTAATTCAGCTCTTAATTCCTCCGAATATTCGACTCCCGAATTGAGGGTAACAAAGGCATAGATCCCCTCCCCTTTTACTTCGTGAGGAAACCCGACAACTGCCGATTCAGCGACATCTTTATGAGCAACCAATGCACTCTCCACCTCTGCAGTTCCCATCCGGTGACCAGATACATTAATTACATCGTCCACCCGTCCAGTAATCCAATAATAACCCTCTTCATCCCTTCGACAACCATCACCAGTAAAGTAGTAACCTTTATATTGTTGAAAGTAAGTACTTTCAAAACGCTCGTGATCTCCATAAATAGTTCTCATTTGCCCTGGCCAAGGTTCTTCAATTGCTAAAACACCACTTACTCCATTTCCTTTAATTTCTTCTCCTGTTTGCGGATCAAGTATAATTGGCTTTATTCCGAAGAAAGGGAAAGTGGCAGAACCAGGTTTTAAAGGGGTTGCTCCAGGTAATGGAGAAATAAGAATCCCACCAGTTTCAGTCTGCCACCAAGTATCTACGATTGGGCACCTTTCCTTCCCCACATTACGATGATACCAACGCCATGCTTCAGGATTTATCGGTTCGCCCACACTACCCAAAATTCGCAAACTATCCATTTTATATTTGTTTGGCCATTCTTCTCCTGCCGCGGCAATTGCCCGAATCGCAGTGGGTGCGGTGTAAAATTGATTTACTTTCCATTTTTCAATCACCTGCCAATAACGATCAGGATTTGGATAAGTCGGAATACTCTCAAACATTGTCGTGGTGGCTCCGTTCGCAAGCGGTCCGTATACAATATAAGAATGACCAGTGATCCAACCAATATCCGCAGCACAAAAATAGACATCATCTTCACGATAATCAAAAATATATTTGTGAGTGGTCGCAGTATAAACCATGTAACCGGCACTGGTATGTAAAACGCCCTTTGGCTTTCCAGTAGATCCAGAAGTATACAAAATAAATAATGGGTCTTCTGCATCCATCTCCTCACAGGGACAATCCTCACTCGCTTCTTCCATCGCCTCATCCCACCAAAGATCACGCCCCTCCTCCATTTTACAATCAATACCTGATTCTTCCCCAACACGGCGAACAACAATGCAGGTTTCGACATTCTCCTCCATCTGTGCCGATGCACGCTCCATGGCTAGATCTGCATTTGGCTTCATTGGGATTGCTTTAGCTCCCCGGAAAGTCCCATTAGCCGTAATCAGTATTTTACAAGTCGAATCTATAATTCGGTCTGAAAGAGCCTCTGCTGAAAAACCACCAAATACAACCGAGTGTATTGCACCAATTCGAGCACAGGCAAGCATCGCCACGGTTGCCTCCACTACCATAGGCATATAAATTGAAATTCTGTCTCCCTTTTTTACCCCTCGGCTTTTTAGAACATTCGCAAACTTACACACCTCAATGTGCAAGTCTTTATAACTAATCTTTTTATCCTCCCCGGGTTCATTTCCTTCCCAAATAATTGCGGTTTTATTAGCTCGTGTTTCAAGGTGTCTATCTACGCAGTTGTAACAAACATTTGTTTTTGCACCGGTATACCATTTAATATCGATGGGGGAATTATTCATGTCGTAATTAAAAGAACGAACTTGATCCCATTTTTTGTACCAATGAAAGTTTTCTGCGACTTCTGACCAAAATTCTTCGGGTTCATTTATACTGCGCTGATACTCCTTTTGGTATTCTTCCATAGATGAGAAATAGGCATTACTCGAAACGGAAGTTGAAGGAATTACTAGATTAACAGGTTCTTTTTCATTCATATAAAAGTCAGGTTTAGTATTATAATAAAAGTTTTAGGCGATTGATCTTACCTTGTCGATGAGTTTTAAAAGAAGGTTTTATGTTAACTAAAGAACTTATTTACGAACTTCCGAGCGCTTTAATTGCCCAATCCCCGTCTCAACAACGCGATCATTCTCGATTATTTCTTTACAATCGGGTCACCAACCAGATTAGTCATCACCACTTCCACGAACTGCCCGACCTCCTGCCACGAAACCTCGCCATTTTTCGCAATGATGTCTCAGTCCTCAAAGCACGCATTCATGGAAAACGGACCACAGGTGGTTCAGTTGAATGTCTTCTGCTCCGACCAACCAACCAACCTGAAACGACTTGGAAATGTTTACTCAAACCAGGTGGTAAAACCGCAAAGTCAAGATTTTTCGGGCAACCCGATGAGTATTCTGCTGAAGTGATTAAATCTTTAGACTCGGGAGAATACCTCGTTAAGTTTGAACTTCCCAAGGATGCCAATCCTTCTGCACTTGCCCAAAGAATTGGAATCCTACCCTTACCTCCTTATGTACAACGTCCTGTCGAAAAAGAAGACGAACTGCGCTACCAGACAGTATATGCAAAGGAAGAAAATCGTTCCGCGGTAGCCGCACCCACTGCAGGTCTGCACTTCACTCCTGAAATTCTGGCTAAACTTGAACAGGATGGTCATCAAATACATGACCTCACTCTTTCAGTGGGGTTGGGTACCTTTCGCCCAATCGAAACAGAGCAGGTCGAAGACCATCCAATGCACGCTGAGGAATATTTTTTATCGCCCTCTACCAAAAAATCGCTCCGCACTGGGAGTGGTCGACGACTTGCAATCGGAACCACTTGCGTCCGTGCGATCGAACATTATTTGACAAGTCCCGACGAAAAAATTGAAAAATCTACCCGTGCTGAGGCTCAACTTTTTATCCGTCCACCTTATTCTTTTCTTGGTGTGGATCATCTCCTTACTAATTTCCACCTACCTGGATCCACTCTTCTTTGCCTCGTTGCTGCATTTCTAAGCAACGGAAATAAAAATGGCCTTGAGCAACTCAAAAAACTTTATTCTGAAGCAATAGTAAAAAGATATCGTTTTTTTAGTTACGGCGACGCCATGCTCATCATATAATTTACCTCCCATTGGGAAGTTATTTCAAGAAATTGAATATAAAATTTAGGATAAACTTTTTGGAAGAAAAAGATCATCTTTTCCTCAAAATCAACAGATGCTCAATCTGTAACTACTTATAAAATCGAGCTTTTAAAATTCCTCCAAAGACTTGTTGGGAAATATGAGGGAGATGCTAAGGGTTGAACTAAATAAATACAGTCCCACAAATATCTAAATTGAACATGGACTCGTACTGGAGAGTTGTTTTCAATAAATCCTTAAAATTATTGCGAAGTATCGATTTTCCATAATTCCGTCCCCTCTGGGTCAGTCGCACTTAAATAAAGGATATTTCCTATATTCGTAAGATTGGACGGATAACCACTTCCGGTTCCTGGATAAATATCTTTTACCCGAACCGTTCCCTTTTCAGTACCATCGCTCTTCCATAATTAACTCCCATTATGATCAGTAGCAGGAATTCAATCGCTGAATAGACTTACTCGGATCGTTCTAGTTTTTTTGTAGATTGATTGTAGAAAATCTTTCTCGGGAAAGCCTCGACAATGAAGTAGATCCACGTCCCGTCTTTATTTCGATAAAGGTGAGGATAGACTCCATTACCAGTCCATAACCATTCTTGAGATGATGACCAAAGCCAGATTGAATTGGGTTGATTACTTGATGTGTAAAGCCAGCCAAGATTCGAATGATGAATCCAATCATTTCCACCATCATAATAATTTCCAAACCAATTAGATTTCTTCCAACCTTGTTGCGGAAGAGAAATCGAATCAGATAGAGCATTTTTAGAAAGTTCAATTGTATCAGTTACTGGATTCGATTGTAAGCTCTCGTTTTTCAGTCGGATAAAAACCACTGAAGTCAATCCTGCTACACTTGCACTTATGGACTCTCTAGAACTTTTAGAGATATCTCGAGCGGTTACGAAGCCATCTTTAATTATAAGTTCTGAACTCGTACTTCCCCATGTTACGGAAAGAGGGGGCAGTCGCGTAATTGAACCGTCATCCAAGCTTAAAGCCACAGATAACTTCGAAAATTCACCTGAGAGTAAAGTGGTTAGTTCAGAACGGGCATTCAATTTTGAAGGGACTGCAAATTCTGCATTCGGACCGACTCGGTTTATAATTGTGCCAGTAGGATCAGTTGTAACTCCATAAAATGAGTCGCCTATAAAGCCCTCGTTTTTAATCTCAGCCAAAGTGGTTATTGTGCCTGCGATAAAAGTAAGGATTAAAAAAATAAAATTGTGCAATCTTTTATATTTCATAGTTACTATCACTTTGTGTTATGTTAAGTGTCTCGGTCAAGTAAAATTACTTGCTAATCAAACAAGCATTATCGACAAATATTGAGTAATAATTTAGATAATTAAGAACATGTGGGTAATTAAAATAATTAAAATTTGTGTATGGTGCATAAGTTTAACCATTCAATCTGCCTACGGTATGGTTGAATACGACCTTAAACCATTGGGTAATTTAAATAAGATTGATGTAAGGCTCCAAAAAGGTGAACTTTTTGGATTGGGGCAGGTACGTGGTGCATTTAGAGAAGTGAATGGTAAGCTTCGCTTTTCAATGAAAAATCCGAATTCCTCTTCAGGGTCAGTACTTTTAGACGCAAGAAATCTAAGATTTGGGTACCATAAAGTAGATGGCGACGCCCATCAACCGGAGTGGTTAAACTCATTTAAACATCCAAAGATTATATTTAATTTAGAAGGATTACGGAAAACAAGCTGGAATGGAAATACCCTTAATGCAGAGGTTTTTGGCTCACTATCACTTAAAAATAAAACCGCTCAAATGACCTTCCCAGCAACCATAAAATACCTTCGTGGAGCACGCAGTAAGTTTGATGGTAAACGGGGAGATTTAATTTTTCTTAAAGGGGAATTTAAATTAAGCAGAGGGGTGTTTGGAATTAACCCGGGTAGTATGCTTAATGTGATCAAGGACCAGCTAATCATAAATGTTTCCTTAGTGGGTAGCTCAAATGGTAGACGTCCCCTCCTACCTTCTCGATTATTTTATTAAATTTTTACTATCCGGGATGCCATGTTAAGGCATGGCATAAAGCGAGGCCGAGTGCATCCGACTGATCAAAAGGTAATGGATTCGGAAGGTGAAGCATTTGAGCAAGCGTCTGAGCCATTTGCTCCTTACTTGCCCGACCAAAGCCAACCACTGCCTGCTTAACCCGAAGAGGGGCGTATTCGAAAACGGGGACTTCCCTGATTGCAGAAGCAGAAAGAGCCGAACCACGTGCCGCCCCCATAATTTGGGCGGTTTTAAAATTCTGCACATAAATCGTGGCTTCACAGGATAGATGACGAGGTTTCCAAAGATCGAGTAAATGTGCGACTGCTTGATGAATAATTCCCAGGCAGGCAACAGAATCAATCTTGGGTTTTAAAATAAGAGTTTCTGAATGAAGTAGTTTATAGTTATTACCCTCGCATTCCAATATCGCTAAACCGGTTCCACGAAGACTCGGATCAACTCCAAGAATTCTTCCTTTGTATGGAGTTTTTCGCAACAAAGTCTTGGTATCAATTTGTGTGGTACGAGTTGATTTTCCGGCCAGATGATCAGCCCATAATTTTCGCGAACTTTTACTCATTTTTAAGCTCTAACTAAAGAATCATCCGAATTCCCGCAAGTACGATAAAAAACCAGACCATACGCTCGAATAAAGTTTGGTTAATATATTTCACAATCATTGGCGCTGTCGCAGCTCCAATCATTGCGGGAATGAACATCCACCAGCTCACAGACATCGAATCTAAGGTGATTATCTGAAGATCAATCATAAAGGGAATTTTGATCACATTTACGATAAGAAAAAGCCAGGCAGATGTGCCAATAAACGCATACTTGGGCAAGGCCATTGCTAATAAATAAAGCTGGGCAATCGGTCCGGCCGCATTGGCGAGCATAGTTGCTACTCCCCCTAACAATCCAAAAATAAGACCTAGTACGATAGATCCCTTGGGTATTTCTCTTTCTTCTTTTAAATTTTCTCGCTTCATTCCTTTTCGAATTTTGACCAAAAAATGTAATGCCGTCATACTTAACAGGATTCCTCCAATTACGTACTTTAATTGCCTAACCCGATCATCACCTCCTTGGAAATAATCAAAGACCCACCAGCCAAGGATTGTACCGACTATAAAACAGGGAAGTAACCGAACAATAAATTTCCAATCTGTGTGTTTTCTATAAACCAGAGTCGCAGTTAGATCAGCAGAAATGAGAACTGGTAAAAGTAAACCAACCGAAAGGGGTACTCCAATAGGACCTAGTGCGTCCTCTAATACAAGGGCATAAATTGCTACGGTTAAATTTCCCGCACCCGGTAATCCTCCCTTGCTCATACCCATAATGAGCGACCCCAATACCAAAAGAGACCAGTGGGTAATGGTTAGTGCTTCCATAGATGGAGAAAATAAATCACGAAGTATAAGATTGTTAAAAGAATGAAGAGAATGGTGCTCAGGGAAAGCCTAGATTTTTGCAAAGCTCCCAGCCTTAACTTCAAAGGATTCCCATTGGCCACGTTCTGGGCTAGTGGGGAAAGTAGTACCAGTAGCAAAAACTTGAGCCTCAACGGGAAGAAGTTTCTTAAAATTTGCCTTTCTTTTTTCATCCAATTCTCCCAGTACATCATCGATTAATAATAAAGGTATTCGATTACGTTTCTTTTTTAAATATTCGAATTCTGCAAATCGTAATCCTAATACAAGACCTCTTTGTTGCCCCTCGGACGAAAAGATACGCGCATCTTTTTGATCGAGGAGAAACTCGAAATCATCCCGATGTGGTCCTCTCCTTGTCGTTCCAAATTGACGGTCCTTCATTCGTTCCTTCATTAGTCGATTTGCATAATCATCAGGACTGCCAAGATCTAGATCAGGGCGATAATATAAACACGCTTTTTCCAAGCCGTTCGAAAGGGATTCGTAGTAAGTTGAAAGAGTCCCTGAAATTTCTGGTATTGCTTCTTTACGAAATTGATAAATTCGATAGGCATTTGGAATCAAACTTTGTTCAAAGGCATCTAATTCCCTGTCTCCCCCACCCTGCTTAAGTAAAGCATTACGTTCTTTTAAGGAGCGGTGATAGATTTTCAATGCATCAAAGTATTCGGCCGAAGAGGAAGAGAGCAATAAATCAAGCCATTTCCGACGATCAGATGGCCCCTCGCGTACCAGTCTGAAATCTCTTGAGGAAAAAGCAACCGCAGGAAATTCTCCAAGGTAATCAGCAAAGCGTTTAATTTTTTCCCCATCCACTTCGAGTTGCTTTTCTCCTTTATCATGAAGTTGTAACAAGGTCTCTCTCTCCACTCCATTCTCATCTTCAAATCGAAAGAAAAGCCTACCGCTTTTACTTCCTGCACGAACCAAACCATCAATCCCCGATTTTCGAAAGGAGCGTAAGTTTGAGGAAATACCAATCGCTTCTAACAAATTTGTTTTCCCCTGCCCATTGGCTCCAATAAAAAAAATATGATTCCCTGAAAAAGTTAAATTCGCAGTTTCAATATTACGAAAATTCTCTAAATTTAAATCAAATAGACGCACTTGCAGTTTTTAAATGGATATAACTGATGAATTTGATGCATCTTCATGAAGTTCTATATTTGCTTGCTCGAAAGCCAAGGCCAAGTTCTCCCAATCGCTTTCGTTTTGTTCTAAATATGAACTTACTCGGATAAGCCGGCGAACTTCGCTATTGGATAAACTCATAGATGAAGCCATCGCAGAATGCTCCACCTTCCCCGTTGAGCAGGCAGAACCAGTGGAAACTGAATAGCCGATTTTATCAAGCTTTCCCACCCAACTTAAATTTTCAAAATGGGGAAGTACAAACATTGATGTATTCCATAGACGGGGATTATTTAATCCTAAAAATTTCACCCCGGGAATCACATTTAACATATTCTCCTCAAATCGATTTCTCCATTCTGCCCGTTCATTATTAGAACTTAACACTGTTTGGATATTCTGCCACGCAGTACACATAGAAATTATTGCTGGATAATTTTCGGTTCCTCCACGCCTTGACCTCTCCTGCTCTCCGCCCAATTGGAGTCTAATAGGCTCCTTACAGGCCAGCCACCCCACTCCCTTTGGGCCTGAAAATTTATGTGCACTTGCCGAAAAAGAGGAACAAAGAGAAAAATCATTACTGTTCAATTTACCTATCCATTGAGTTGCGTCACAATGAAAGTGAATTCCCTTGGTCGCACATATCTGAGCCATTTCTTTCCAAGGTTGAAGAACACCGGTTTCATTATTGGCCGCCATTAAGGAAACAATCGAAATATTGTCCTTCTCAAGAATTTTTTCAATATTTTCTATCTCAACCCTTCCATCTTTATCAATTGGTAAATAGTAAACTTGATCTTTGAACCAGTGCTTCGCAGGCTCGAAAATACTGGGATGTTCAAAAGGAGATAAAAGACAACTCGAACCTTTCTTTGCCACTGAAGCAGAATGAGCAAAAACCGCATTATTTGCCTCAGTTGCACCAGAGGTAAAAATTATATCCTCTTTTTTTAATCCGAAAGATTCTGCTAATTCATTCCTTATTTTTTCCATCTTGGCCCGGACGCGGGAACTGGAACGATAAGGAGAAGATGGATTATACCAATCTTCAGCTAATGCAGATTGATAAGCCTGCAGAGCATCGAGTCCAAGAGAGGTCGTTGCGTTGTTATCAAAATACGCCATTTTAGCGAATTCCGCCTACGGAGAGGGGGGGATTGGAGGAATGACCAAAACCTGTCCTAACTTCAAGCTATTCTTACTTGGCAATGATGAACGGTTAGCTTGAAAAATTCGGTCAATATGAGAAGAGTCTCCATAAAGTTTACGGCTAATCGCGTATAAACTATCTCCTGGTTGTACGACATAAGTTCGGGCACGAATCGCAGGGCTTGGTTTAGCTTTAGGGGGAAGGACTACTGGTAATGCCGACTTAGGCTTTTTAGACTTAAGAGCATTAGCTTGACTGGCATTTATGGGGAGTCCTTGACTGGCTTGAAGATCTGCGATCTCTCTCTTTAATCGATCATTCTCTTTTTTAAGGCTTAATGAATCAAGTAAGTCTGAATAAGGCTCACCTGGAAGTTCTCGAATAATTTCATGTTCGGCAGTCACAATTAATTGTCTTACCTTGGGAGCCTCCCGAGAGTCATTTTCCAACAAGAGAAATCTCCTAAAATGATAGATTGCAGAAATTGGGTCTTTTCGAGATTCAAGTGTTAAAAATAAACGTCCCACTTCCAAATGTGATTTAGGGGCATTCATCGTTCGTCGAGTAACGGAGAGAAATTCATCCAATGCTTCTTCCTCTTTACCAACTTTGAGATAGGATCGACCACGCTGAAAAGCGTCATCTCCTTCCTCTTCGACTATAGGACCACCTTGGCTACAGCCTAAAAAAGTAAGGGTAAGAAAAAAAAGGGTTAATAATTTATAAAAATATTCTCTCATTTATTCTCCTATATAGCTAAAAACTAATTTTCGTGAATGAGGGGAAATTCGATGTTCCCATAAGAACAGCCCTTGCCATGTACCTAATGCTAGGCGTCCATTGGAAAAGGGAATTGTTTCACTCGTACGAGTTAAGGCCATTTTCACATGGGAAGGCATATCATCAGGACCTTCTAAGGTGTGTACAAAATCAGGATAATCTTCGGGTACAAGATTATCCATAAATTTCTCCAAATCCATTCGAGCAGTTGGGTCCGCATTTTCCATCAGCACAAGACTGCAGCTGGTATGGCGGACAAAAACTGACACCACTCCATCAGATAGGCGTGATTCATTCAACCCACTGACCAACGCTTCAGTAATTTCGTAAGTCCCTTTTCCCTTTGTTTTATAATCCCAATCTTTTTTATACACGGCCATTTTAAAAGAAATATGATTTCATTATTAGAAAATGAAATTACTTTTGGCAAGGGTTGAGAGTAAAGAATTGGAAATTCAACAATCAACATCTGAGCTCAGTTTCTGCATTAAGCCAAGTACTCAGGGATTGAACTAAGTTGGTCACCAATTCTTTTTTTGGTACTTGTTCCGTTAATTTCGTATTCAATATAAAAACTGCCAAGTTACGATCTTCCTGACCAAGATTTGCTAACCAATCCTGCTTAACAGGGTGACCCTCAAGCCGACCAAATTGAAAGAGAGTTTTGAGCCAGATTGATGTGGGATCTAATCCATTTTGTAAGGCAACAAGAGAACGAAGAAATAATTGCCCGAAAGGTAAAGTATCCTGAAGTAGGGAACCATTATCTAAAAATAAACGGGAGATTGAAGAAGCCACCTTAAATCGCAAATGATTATGAGCAATTTCGGTTCTCTTAGTTATAATCTGAAAATCTTTTACAAATGGAAGACCTTGCCCATCATTTGAATGTCTGGTTACAAATTCAACCTCATCAAAAAGATCGGGGGGGGGATGGGATCGAGTATTTTTACTTATTCGAAATAATACTGCCCTCAAGCCTATTTGCCCTGAAAATAATGATATTCGAAGATGGGACTCACCTGTTTCAACCCGATCAAGAATCGTGCCCTCCATGCTTTGGACAGGAGCTGACATACTATTTTAATCCGTCGAAACGGGAGGTGACTTTGCGGTTCGACTAGATCGTGAAGGCTTAGAGTTTTTCTTGGCATCCGTCGCTACTTTTTTAGCAGTGGTACTTCGTCTTTTAGACGGAACCGGTTTTTTCTTCCTATCTTCTTTCAATTTATTTGCTATGTATGGCGGGATTACTGCCCCACCTGAAATTAACATCTTCATCCCCTCGCCTACAGTCATGGTCAATCGGTAAATATCTTTAGGTGGGAGCATGAGAAGAAACCCACTAGTTGGATTAGGGGTTGTCGGTACAAACACATTAGTTAGAGGTTTCCCTATGACTTCAACTGTCTCTCCTGTGGCATCATTGGTTAAAAAACCAAGAACAAAACAATCAGGTCTAGGATATTCAACCAGTACAACCTCTTTGAAGACTGCTCTATTTTCTTTTCCGAAAGTTTCTACAATCTGTTTAACCGAACGATAGACGGTATTGATAAATGGCACCTTCCCTAAAACTCTCTCTGCTGACGAGATAAAGAATTTACCCAGCACATAATTGGATAAAAAACCAAGTACGGTTAAAGATAAGACACCGACAATTAATCCAAGTAAACCCAGTAATGATTCAAGACCGAAGAAAAAACTCTCTTCCCCTAAACCCATCTGAGTAACCAATCGCGTGACTGGCTCCTCGAAAAGGTTGAGTAGAAAATCTAATACGAAAATCGTGGTACCAAGCGGTAGAAAAATAAGCAGACCAGTAAGAAATGCATTACGAAACCTTCGGGATAATGATGTGGTTTTGGTTATCACTACTCTTTCGCTAAACTTCAAAAGATTAGGGGGCGAGAAGAAAATCCGGCCAAAGCTCATCTTTCTCAACAATGGCTAATGCATTTGCCTCTTCTCTACGCATGATTTTTCGATCAGTATCGTTGCGGTCATCAAAACCGACAAGGTGCAACCATCCATGGATTAAATAGAGGCTGAGTTCCTTTTCGAATGTCAGATTTCGACTTTCTGCTTCTTCAATCGCTTGATCTACCGAAACACAAATCTCTCCAACCATTTCATTCTCTAGGTCCGCAGGAAAAGTAATCACATCAGTAGGTCGATAATCCTGTAGAAAGGCACCATGAATTTTGGAATGTTCAGCCTTATTTAAAAATGCTACTGAAAGCACTCCCTCCGCTTTACAATCATGCATCAAAAAAACTCGTTGAAATAATTTATTTACTTTCTCCTCTTTAAAAAAAAGGGTCGGGTATAAATTTGTAAACTCTACCGTAATCAAGGTTTTGATATTTTATTTGATTGATCACTAAAGGGAGATGAACTGCCACTTTTATCCTCATCAGGGTATTCAATCCGGGTATGGAGCATATTCAAAGTTGTCTTGGTAAAACTTTTCTTAATCTTTGCAACCTCCTCCAAAGTTAATGGGCATTCATCCAATTGACTGTCTTCCAAACGGTCTTGGAAGATATTCTCCAATAATTCCTCTACGCTATGCTGGGTAACCTTGGAAAGACTTCTTGCTGCTGCCTCTACAGAATCGGCAAAAAAGATAATCGCACTTTCCTTAAATCGTGGCTTGGGACCGTCATATCGATAGGTAGACTCATCAGGCTCTTCAGTATCAATATCACCATAAGGTAATTTTTCTTGTTTAATTTTTTGCTTTGCTTGGTGATAAAAATATTTAACTAAAGTCGTACCATGATGTTGCCTAATCACATCTCTTAAAATCTTGGGTAGTCCACTTTCTCGTGCCATTTCAATCCCCTCCTTGACATGACTTTTTATAATTAAAGCACTCATAGCTGGGTTTTGTCTATTATGAGGATTCCCAAATTCACCTTGGTTTTCAGTAAAATAATGGGGCTGTGCCATTTTTCCTATATCGTGAAAAAGGGAACATGCTCGACATAGAATTGGATTCGCCCCCACAGCCACAGCTGCATTCTCAGACAAGTTGGCCACCATAAGACTATGATGATATGTACCTGGAGCTTCCACCTGCATTCTCCGAAGAAGTGGATGATTAAAATCAGTTAGTTCAAATAAGGTTGCATCCGTGGCGACTTTAAAAATGTGCTCGATCAATGGCATTGCAGTAAGAACGAGTCCCCCAGTAAAAACGCCAATTACCAAAGATGCCAACGCTTGGTTCACAGAAGCTACACCCGCTCCGCCAGAGGCAAAACCAATACCCAAGGCTAAGATAGCACCGGTTAGACCTGCCATAGTTCCAGCTTTTAGTGCACTTCCACGAAGCCTAATTTCACGACAGAAAAAAGCCCCTACTAGCGCTGCACTTAGAGAAATAGCTAATGCTTCTATACCCGCATTTTGCATGGTAGCATGAAATATACTGGTCATTAGTGCCGAGAGTGCGGCCATTCGCGGACCCACCGTAATCATGACGATCATTGGTGCAAAAGCCACGGGAATTAAATACGGTATCAATCCAATTAGTAGGCTATTTCCCCCAAACAAGTCCGTGGACCCGAGCTCTAATATAAGTCTGGAGAGGCATAAATTTGCAATTATGGCCACAGCAACAATAGTCGTGCGAATGGTATCTCTCCAAAAATTGGGAAGTACTAGACTAATGTAAAAGATTGCAATCAGGAAAGTCCCAGCAGTTATGAATATTCTCTTAGGTAGAAGATCTCGATCTTCAACGGTTAAAGATAAAAATTCACCAAACTTCTCTAAATCACTTTCAGTTAATTCACTTCCTTTTTTAAGAATTAAGTCGCCCTCTTGCACTACCACAACAGGTTGCTCCATTTCTGCAATCGCACGATTTTGAGCAGCGGTGGTTGCTTCTCGATCAATATCCCGTAGAAACAGACCTTTTTTTACGAAATTTGAAAGATTTCCGGCGAGTTCATTGCGAAACTGCTGAGCAGAAAAGGACGCATTTTCATCGCCACTCTCAATAAAATCTTCCAATAACAAACCCGTCTCAGGAAAAGGGCCATCATTACTTAAATGATCCTTCAATTTATTTAAGTAAAGAGAAAGCTCTGGATAAGTTGGAGCAAGTTTCTCAGCATCTAAATTAAATCGTAATCCATTTTGAATACCCTCAATAACAATAAGCTTATTTGATAAGTTTAACATTGTATTGTTAATTTGAATGGTCGCATTGGACTCGGAATGAAACTTTTGGTCTAACGAGGGAAACTTTACTACCCCAGTTAAATGAAGTTTTCCTAGGAGTTCTTTAATAATTTCAAAAAATGTGAGCGGGGCAGAAAAATCACGCCATAAGAAAAGGCTATCCAGCTCAACCTGAGTAACTAGGAGGTTAAAGTTTACATCCAATTCTTCTCGTAATGATTCCCTGGCTACAACTTGACTCTCTATATCCATCGAACTAAGTAAAATAAGCCCCTCCTCCATTCGAATCATTGCTTTTTTAAAACTTTCTTCTCCTGCTATATTTTGAGAAAACTCTCTTGGGGTACTACTCCTAATCCACTCTTCCGCATCACGTCTTCTAATCTCACTTTGAAAAGAGAATGCTCGATCTGAATAAATGTTCTCAGGAGCAACCTCACCAAGAGAACGTAACCCAGGTGGATCCTGTCCAACAAAACAAATAAAAACAATTGATGTCGCAAAAATTAAAGTGAAAAATCCTTGCTTTCCAAAATTTTCCCAAAAACCACGAAAGCCTGAAAACATCTTTACCTCATCATTCCCCTCTTCCAAACTCTTCCTTCTACGGGCAAGCTCGCGACCACTCTTTTTTCGCAAAGATTTATTTTCTTCCATCACAAATGAAGGGGGTCAAGCGTTTGATTCTTGATACGCGGATATAATTTGACTCACAAGTGGGTGACGCACTACATCTCTATGGTCAAATTCATGGAAATGAACTCCCTCGACCTTGGAAAGAGTCTTATGTGCCTCGACTAATCCCGATACCTGGTGAGATGGCAGGTCAACCTGAGTTACATCGCCAGTTACCACCATTTTACTACCCTCACCCAATCGAGTTAAAAACATCATCATTTGAGATCGGGTCGTATTCTGTGCTTCGTCGAGTAATGCAAAGCATTTGCTCAATGTCCGTCCGCGCATGTACGCAAGCGGAGCAATTTCCACAACTCCAGTTTCAATCAATTTGCGTGCTTCAACCGGACCAAGCACCTCATCCATTGCATCGTATAGGGGTCTCAAATAAGGAAGAAGTTTTTCCTCAAGATCTCCCGGTAAAAAACCAAGTGCTTCACCTGCTTCAACCGCAGGTCGGGCAAGGACAATGCGTTGTACATCCCCTCTCAATAAGGCGTCTAAAGCTAGTATCATAGCTAAAAATGTCTTTCCCGTTCCCGCCGGACCGATGCCAAAAACCAAATCGTTCTTAAGAATTAGATCAAGAAAGTGCCTTTGACTCAGATTACGGGGAACAATCGAAGTTTTCCGAATCTTTAAAACCATTGGATTAGAAAGCAAGTCGCGGAGTTCTTGAGTCTGACCGGTGGCTATTTTTTCTAAAAACCTCAAAAAATCTCCACCTTTAGGTGTAAAACCCTGCTCTTGAGCAAGCTGGAGAAGTAAAAATAATTCTTCACACTGATTGATACTCTGTTCTTCTCCTTTTATTTGAAGAGATGAGCCACGAGCGACTATATTTACACTCAAACTCTTTTCGATAGATTTTAAGTTTTTAGGCTTTTCATCATAAAGCTTATGAAATTCTCTCTCAGAATCGAATTCAATAGTACGAGCAGACATGGGATTTAAAATTGCAAAATAAAAAAACAATCAACAGAAATCATGAGAAAATCATTGAGGGAGAAAATCCAAATTAATCAAATTTGCTTACCGAACGAGCAAAATAACTTAATAATTTTTGGGTAAAGATATATATGGATGACGAAATAATGGTGTTATAATACAAGATTTACACCGAGTTTCGCAAGTCTTGAATAATCGGTTTCAACTCGATTCAAGTTGCAAATCTGACAAGTTATCCTTTTTGACAACTAATGAATAAAATTAAAACTTCATAGATGAATGTTCTCTTTATAAGTCCCGAGGTAGGTCCCTTAGTAAGAGCAGGCGGATTGGGTGATGTGGTCGGGGCTCTTCCTCTTGCCCTTCGGGAATTAGGTATAGATGTCCGAGTCCTCTGCCCATTACACCGAGAATGCAAAGAAGTGGATGCTCAGTTACTACCAGCTAAAATTGAATTAAAATTTGGGGCCCAGTCTTTTCCCTCTCGATTTAAGGAAACAAGATTGGGTGATTCCGATATTCCTGTCTACCTTCTTGAAAATAATTTTCTCTTTGATCGTCCTGGCATCTACGCAGATGAACAAGGAAATTATGAAGACAACCCAATTCGTTGCTTTGCTCTAAGCAAAGCTGCATTATGGATAGAGAAAGCCACTGGTTGGACCCCCGATATTTATCATGCTCACGATTGGATGGCCGCTCCTTTAACCTCTTATTTGAACGCTCAAACATCTTCCAAAAGAAAATCTCGATCTGTACTTACTATTCACAACTTGGAACACCAAGGTTCATTTCCCGAGAAAATATTTTCATTATCGGGCTTGCCTCCAGCATTTTCGGGAATTGAAGGATTTAAACATTACAATTCGATGAACTTTTTAAAAGGAGGGATTCAACATGCAGACAAAATTACCACTGTCAGTCCCACCTATTCAGAAGAAATCAGGACTCAACATTATGGCCAGGGACTCGAAAAATGCCTCCAATATCGAGGGGCTGACCTAATTGGAATATTAAACGGCATTGATGAAAATAGTTGGAATCCAGAAAACGATAATGCTTTAAAAAATAAAATTAATCCCTCCGCACCCTCAAAAGGTAAAAAGGCCAACAAAATCGAGTTGCTTCAAGAAATGAGATTACCCGTTGAAGACAAGAACCCTGTTTTTGGAGTAGTCTCTAGATTATATCACCAGAAGGGCTTAGATCTGCTGGCTGATGCCCTACCCGAACTTCTTTCTTCTTCCCCAAAATTACAATTTGTTCTTTTGGGTAGTGGAGATAAAAATGAAGAAAATCGATTCCAGGAACTGTCCAAAAAATTTCCTAAAAATATAAGTGTTTTTATTGGATTTGATGATGGTCTCGCACGTAGAATATTTGCTGGATCTGATTTCTTTTTAATGCCAAGTCGATTTGAACCCTGTGGCTTAGCTCAGCAATATGCAATGAAGTATGGTTCGATCCCAATTGCGAGGAAAACTGGAGGACTTGCAGATACCCTAGTAGACATGCCTGAAGATCCGGATTCTTCGAATGGATTTCTTTTCGAAGAATCCTCGTCCCAATCTTTGGCCAAAGTTATTCACAGAGCAGCAACCGTCTATGAAAACACTATTTCTTTCAAAAGAATTCGCGAAAATGGACTTAATTCCGATTGTTCATGGGATCTAGCCGCCAAAAAATATGTTGATGTATACGATTGGGCATTAAATGAAGAACTATCAAATTAGTCCATGTGTATAACTTTCTTATTAAATTAAAGCTTTCCTCTTGCGAATTGAGATAAGGAAAAATTAAAATGTTTAATTTATTTTATAAGTTCCCTCCTCTTTAATGATATCTAACGGCCCTGCTCGAACCTTCACCAGAAATGCGGTAGAGGCATGGCTTTTTCGTCTCTCAGATTGCGATTGGGAAAAATTCATTAACAAAGACCAACTTAAAATTGGTCGTTCATTTTATCGAGAAGGCGTTCTTTCCACCCTGGATATTCAAACGAGTCAAATAATCGTAACTCGTAAGGTTAATCGAGTGGAAACCTATTCAGTCATTGAATGGAACGAGAAAAAACCTGAAATCCGAACTTCCTCGATGGATGATACGCTCGGAATTGCTTTAGGAACAGCCGGCCTTTATGAAATTGAAGAATTAGTTGCTGAAATTCACGAAGAAGACCCACTTCTCGAACAACTGACCTGTACCGAAATAGAGGAACGAGGTAGTCCATTAGAAAGTGAAGTGGAACCGATCGTTGAGGCACCCCGAAAAAAAAGAAATTTCGGCATTATTCCTGTCACAATTTTAATCGAAGTTTCTCCTTCTAACGGACTATCCGCAACGCCACTATGGCAAATATCGAAAAAGAATCAACAGCGAGCCTATGGATTACCGGATGGATCCAAGCTAGAAAATACCGATCGTCCGACATTAATGAGTTTCGTGGCAGAAGCGGGTAAACAGGGATTTATTTTTGAGAAAAACAAAGGTCTTTTTCGTCTAAAAGATTGGAAGAAGGTTGCTTTATTTGTTGAAGATACCCTCCCCCTTTGGAAAGGAACTTTTAAGCTTCAATTTCAAGATGATGCCAAACTGCTAAAGCATGGCCAAAGAAAACTTAGTTGGGAAATTGAGGCGCGCAGTAAGGGAAATGAAGAAATGACTCTCCGTGAAAGCTTTCAACTTGGTTCGCATCGTCTCGGAAGTGAGCATACTAGAAAAATTGCTCGTGCTCGCAACGGTGCCACTTTCATAGAAGGTCATGGATTGGTTAAACTCGATCAGGATCAATTGGAAGATTTTGAATGGTGGCAAAGGAATCGGGGTGACACAAGGCGTACAAATTGGCCCCGTTATATGCTATTTTCCCTATTCGCACGAAAATATTTAAATGCCCGACCGGACGGAAGACTAGCTGATTGGCAAACTGCCATAATAAATCCTGAGAAAAATGGGGTTTCAAAAAAGTTTACCTTTCTTCGCCCCTATCAAAAAGACGGGGTCGCTCATTTAAACACTCTGCACAAGCTTGGATGTCATGGTTTACTTGCAGATGAAATGGGGCTTGGTAAGACCGTTCAAGCTCTCGCCATTATTTCCGCGAATTCCAAGCAAATACTTCCCGATTTAGTCATCTGCCCAGCTTCAGTCGTTCCAGTATGGGTGAGAGAGGTAAAAGAACGTTTCTCTCAAATTAAGGTACAGATTTTAAACAAAGAAAATCATTTCAAAAAAAATGAAGAACCATGCTTGTGGGTGGCAAGTTATACTCAACTTCGAAGACATCGTCACCTCCTTGATGAAAACCAATTCAGGTATGCAATTCTGGATGAAGCTCAATTAATCAAGAACCCCAAGGCAAAAGTGACCCAAGCGTGCCTTTCTATTCAAGCTGATCATCGACTCGCATTATCAGGGACACCGATTGAAAATACGGCACTTGATTTATGGACAATTTTTCGCTTCCTCATGCCCGGACTTCTCGGGGGAAGAAAAGAATTTGAAAATGAATTAATTGCCGACCCCGAAGCTACTGCGATCCTTCTTCGTAAACAAGTTACCCCATTCGTATTGAGAAGAATTAAAAGCGAAGTGGCTAAAGAACTTCCACCTAAACTTGAAAATGAATTGCCCTGTATTCTGAACGATGAACAACGAAAAGAATACCGTCAACTTACAGAAGGTGCGATTGAACAACATGGAAATAATTTACAAGAGGCAATTAAGCACGCCCCTACACATGTGTTTTCTTTACTTACCCGCTTGAGACAAGTGTGCTGCGACCTTGCCTTGCTTCCTTGGCGAGAAGGTCTTCCACCAACTGGTTCAAAAGGAGAAATTCTTCTTGAGAAACTAACTGAACTCACAAGTTCTGGAACAAAAATTATTGTTTTTAGCCAATTCACTTCATACCTAAAGATATTAAAGAATGCAATTTCTCAGCAAATTCCAGACCTACAAATATTAGAACTTACTGGTTCCACTCGTAATCGAACATTACCAGTTGAGACTTTTGAAAATGCTCCTGGACCTACCGTGATTTTGGCCTCCTTAAAAGCAGCTGGTTTGGGAGTTACCTTAAAAGCAGCAGATTATGTCTTTCTCATGGACCCATGGTGGAATCCGGCAGTTGAAGAGCAAGCAATTGATCGGGCTCATCGATTAGGTCGAACAAAGCCTACTTTTGTATATCGAATGGTCACAAAAGGTACGGTAGAAGAAAGAGTCAGAGCACTACAAATCTCTAAAAAAGAAACTTTTCAAAAGATTATCGGGGAAATGGACCGACCCAATGTACTTGCCGATCACTTTTCAACTCTTAAAGATTTAGTCGAATTAACAGACAATTAGAAAACTATTGAGAAAGAAAAGTTAAATATGCTCTTAGGTTACTTCTGAATCATCGGCAGAAGAAGAGGTGAATTTTTTACGCCACCTCTTAAACATTCGAAAACCGGGAAGCAAAAATAATCCAGTCACCATTATGTAAGTTGAAGGTTCAGG
>CAYLIJ010000005.1:0-72996 GCA_964383925.1 uncultured Puniceicoccaceae bacterium | reverse complement strand
GAAAATACCTTTGGTCCTGCTCAATACCATCTGGGATTTCAATATAGTCCTGTCTCGAAACAAATGAACCTGACCCTTGTAACACTGCTAGTTTTTTCTCATATCCCTCATTTCCACTTACTAACCAAGCAACTTCTACTGCAGGGTGAGGATCATATTCAGAATCAGGCATGATTGTTTTATTTACAGAATTTCCCGTCTCTAAAATATTAGGAAAAGGCCTAGTTCCTGGTTGAAGTCCACCTTTACTTTTGGAACGGTTTTTCCAAACGCCCGTCCAATATCTTTGGCCAAAAGACAATTTGTCGTATTGGTTATCTTCATTCAAATCGACACCACTTGTTACAGAAAGATTGGGATCGTAGTTTTGGGTAACATAAGATTCGCCAGTTTCAACTCGTTCATCCAAAATATCAGCGGTCGCCGAAATTCTTGTATCTGGGCCCAGGTGTTTTTGGATTTCGCCCAACGCCACCATCATTCCCATTCGAGCATTGGCTTGTGCCAATACTTTTTGCTTTCTCAATTCAGCTAAATTTAACTCCGTGCCTACCAAACTGACTAAAGACACGACTAATAAAAAGACCAAGCTCATTAATGAAAGAGCCAGAACAAGGGCAAAGCCTTTTTTTTGATTCTTAACTAAATCACATGAAAGATCGGGTAACTTTTTCATAGGGCAACACCTATAATGGAGCCCTTTTTTACATCAGATGCAACTTTAAAGGCTGAAAAAGTAATTTAACGGGAGGGGATAGCTAAAATATCTGCTTCTGACGGCCAATAATTTTCAATTTCCTCTAGGGAAGGAATTTCCCTTGGCCTGACAACACGAAAACCAACAAAAATTGCGTCAGTATGATACCAAACACTTTTCGGGATTTGAGGGTCTTGTTGTTTCCACGCCTCTTCCGAACCCATTCTCCCAGCACTTCTATGGCTAACCGCACCATCATCCCACGAGCCTCCCTTTACCACCCTTGGATAGAGAGTATTGGGGGCAACTACAGGATTTTCTAAAATGCCTTTGGGGGCCTTTTCTGCAGGAGGAACGAATTGATCTAATACCCATTCCCACACATTTCCATGCATGTCGTAAAGACCGAATGGATTGGGAGATTTCTGACCAATTTTTTGGTACTTAAACCGACTGTTTGATACATGCCAGGAATGATTGGATAATTCTTTGGGGTCATCTCCAAAACTATAAGCCGTTTCCGTACCTGCCTTGCAGGCAAATTCCCATTCCGCTTCAGTAGGTAAACGGTAAAATTTACCAGTACGAGCGCTCAGCCACATGCAATACATTTTTGCTGACAATTGAGTCATGCAGATTGCAGGATGCCCGCTTTTGCCCATGCCGAATGTCATATCCGTGTAGGGAGCTGTGGGTTTAGTCACGGCATCGGAAAGAGCATCTGCCTTGGTTGGATCAAGTTTTTTGTATTCTCGATTGTCTTTATCAAGATTAATCATCCAAAGTTCATACTCATCCCAGGTAAGTTCATATTTACCCATCCAAAAGTCTGAAACTTTAACCTTATGGCTCAGTAATTCATTTTCTCCTCTATTTTTATCACTAGCCGGACTTCCCATGTTATAAGTTCCACCCGTGATGGGCATCATTTCAAAACTTAAATCTGAAGTTTCAATTTCTTGCCTGTAACTTGAAAACTCATCTTGTACTTGGCCTTTTTTAAACCCTAATTCCTTGTAAAGATCTTTGGGCATGGTTCCCAGTACGGTAAAACTCTTCTTTTTCGGACTCAACATTGCCGATTCCGGCCAATCAGCTCCCTCCTCAATCCAACGACGAAGCATAAATAAGTCCGTGGCGGACAGAGGATCATTCCCCACAGGAGGCATAAACATTTCATCATCTTGGGGTAAAGTACATAACACCCATAAATCACTTTCTAAAGGCTCACCTGGCACAATTACATGATCCGATGAAAATGCATGCTCAAAGGTATCCAATCTTAAATCACCCTTCACTTTCCCCTCGTAGTGACAGGCGACACAATTTTGCTCTAAAATGGGTTGTATGTTGGTCACAAAAGAAACCGTCTTGGGTAATCTTTTCTTGGGTTCAAGAACTTCAGTTTCAGGCCAAGCCGCACCGCCTTGAATCCAATTTTTCAAAATTTCTTTTTCTTCATCTCTTAATGGGTAATCTTTGTCCTCATGTTTAAAAGGTGGCATTACTAATTCGTCATCAGATGGAAGAATTGTCGTCCAATAGAGAGAACTATCGTCAGGATTTCCTGGTATAATTACATCATCTCCAGCAAACGCGGCTTTTTTTGTATCTAATCTAACCTTTCCTTTGGCATTATCTTCACGATGGCAACTAACGCAATTGTGCTCTAGAATAGGTTTTACATCTCGTATGAAATCAATATCAGCATGAGCTTGCGGCTTGTAAAAAACAAACAAAAAGACAATTAAACTTATAAATTTAGAATTATTCATGGCAGGAAAGATGAAGACTAATATATCAACAATCTTTCTTTATCCCAAAATTCTTTGGGCAAGAAAAGCTTTTTCAGCTATTGGGTATTATATTATATGAAAAAAATTTATTCGTATTTATTCATTTTCGTATTCCTAGTTCCTATACTTAGGGCAAAAGAAAAAGAAGATTCCAGTTATCATAAATTTTCCCAAAAATGTATGGGGACTGACTTCGTTCTTTTGATTGACGAAAAAAATAGTAAAGAAGCCAAAATTGCTGCAAATAAAGCATTTGAAGAAGCCCACCGTTTAGACAAAATTCTTAGTGATTACTTAAGCGAGAGCGAACTTTCAAAATTATCGCAGCATTCGGGTACTCCTCAATTTTTCTCCCTCTCTAGTGATTTATTTTCTGTATTAGCGAGAAGCCAAGAACTGGCATTCGCGACACAGGGCCAGTTTGATATTACAATTGGCCCGCTATCAAGACTGTGGAGAATTGCACGATTTAAAAAGAGACTTCCATCAGATGAAAAACTTTTCAATGCACATAAGAGGGTAGGCTATAAAAATTTAATTTTAGATTATAAACAGAAAAAGGCTAAACTTTTAAAAGTAGGGATGGTTTTAGATCTTGGCGGAATTGCTAAAGGTTATGCAGCTGACCAAATGCTTAAAATTATTAATAAACATAATATATCTCGTGTTTTAATTGATGCCGGTGGCGATTTACTGGTGGGAGATGCCCCTTTAGGTAAAAAGGGTTGGAAAATTACAATTGGAGGTAAGAAGCATACCGATCTGCCAAGTCTTGTGCTTTCAAACGTTGCGGTTGCAACCTCAGGTGATTTGGAACAATCAGTTACAATAAAAGACAAAACATATTCTCATTTAATTAACCCAATTACTGGACTGGGGCTTACTACATTATCCCAAGTTACCGTGATTGCACCCACTGCAATAAGGGCAGATTCCCTTGCATCCGCAACCCTTGTGCTTGGTTCCGCAAAGGGAATTCAACTTTTAAAAGATTTGCCTGCTGTTAGTGCTTACTTCTTGGAGCAAAAAGGTAATAATATTATACTTACCCAAACTGCAAAATAGTAATTAAGTATACTTTAATAAATTAAAATAATACATTTCTAAAGTTTGAAAGATGATTGAACTTGTCAGAGAGAGGTAAAATCTTCATGTATATTGTTTTAAACCATTTATACCCATGTCTAGAATTTGTGCAATTACAGGTAAGCGACCCAAAGTTGGTGGTCGTATCATTCATAAAGGTGTCAGCAAGAAAGCTGGTGGAATCGGATTACAGTTGGTCAAGAATAATAAAAGGACCTTCAGACCAAATGTTCAACGTGTTCGCGTTAAATTGCCTAGCGGACAAGTGAAACGTATGTGGGTATCCGTAAAAGCGATCAAAGCGGGCAAGATCGTAAAGGGGTAGTTTTCTCTTCATCGGTCACTCCTAGGCCATCCACCTACGATCAATGATCGAGGAAATTAAATATATGCACCGAGATTCGGGTTGCATAGAAACCGAAAAAGTTTACGGAGAAAACTGGTTATCTCTTATTTACGGTACATCTTTAGGAAAAATTCCCCTTTGGGTTGCTATTAAGCGGGCTTGGTTCTCCAAGTGGTATGGGCAAAGGATGAATACCCCAAAAAGTAAGGAAAAGGTATTACCGTTCATCCAAAACTTTAAATTAAATGAAGAAGAATTCCTAAAGAAACCTTCTGAGTACAAATCTTTTAATGAATTCTTCAGTCGCGAACTTACTCGCGAAGCTAGACCGGTTGACCAAGATTCAAAATCTGCCATTTTCCCTGCAGATGGAAGACATTTAGGAATCCAAAATTTATCTAAGGTCGAAAGGATTTTTGTAAAAGGCCAACAATTTAATCTCCCGTCACTTTTTAAATCAGAAAAATTAGCTAAGTCTTATAAAGAAGGATCAATGGTCATCAGCCGTTTATGTCCAGTGGATTATCACCGTTTTCATTTTCCTGTCTCTGGTTATTCATCAACTCCACAGCTAATTAATGGCTCGCTTTTTTCAGTAAACCCAATTGCCCTAAGACAAAATATTGGGATCTTTTGGCAAAATAAAAGATACCTTTCATTTATTGAAAGCTCAAATGCAGGAAAGGTCGCAAGTTTCCTAGTAGGTGCGACTTGCGTGGGTTCAGTAAAGATCACTTCCCAATTACCTGCTGACATTACTAAAGGTGAAGAGTATGGATACTTTCTTTTTGGCGGCTCATCCGTTTTAACTCTTTTTGAAAAGGGTTCGATCTCGATTGCGGATGATTTACTAGAATCCACCTCACAAGGAATGGAACTCTATGCCAAGATGGGACAATCTCTTGGCACAGTAAATTAAACTTTTACGAATTCTCTCTCCTTGCCTAAATAAAACTTCAGCTTTACATTTTAATTTCTTATTAAAATGTCTTTACAAAGAACAAGCCCATCCGGATTCACCGTTCTTGAATTACTCGTAGCGGTTTCAGTAACAGCACTTCTTGCAGGAATGTTGCTTAATATAACATCCCAAGTTGTTAGCACCCAAACACAGGCATCTGGAGATCTTGAAACCAATCAAGTTGCCCAGTTTATTTTAGACCGAATCCAAGAAGATTTACAGTGTGCCGTTTATCGAAACGACGGAAATGTTTGGATGGCAGCGACAATCCTTGAGGATACAACTTCTAGTGGTTCATGGAAAGAAGACTCTGTTTCCAAACCAACTAATGAATCTCTTAGAATTATTCCTAACGATTGGACCGACGGACCCAATGATATAATCGCTGAGGCAAACAATCAAATTTCACTAATAAATTCTAGATTTGGTGTAGCCGGTACTTTTTTTAGATTTTTTACTCTAGCACCTGAACTAGACCCCGATTCCAAAAATACAGGGGGAGCACGAGCCGTCTCCTATCAAATTGTTCGTCATGGATTAACAGCAGCATCTACCTCACGCCCACGTTACCAATTATTTAGGTCAGATGTGTCTACCGTGGAGACATTTAATGCAGGATATAACCTTCACCCTACATTAGGTCCTTATGTTCTAGGCTCTAATGGAATTCGTAAACCTGCCAATATTAAAAATCCCATTGTTGATGGTGCAAATGGATCGTCTACAGATTTCTCACTCGCTTCAAATATTATTGATTTTGGAATTAGGGCTTACCTGATTGAGAAAAATAGTCTTGGCACTGGAAACTTAAAACAAATATTTCCCGATGTTAATGCTTCAAGCGGAGGAGCTTCACCGCCATATGATTACATGGCAACAAGTAATCAAAACTACAGAATTTCAGGGAAACCAAACCGACTCCATGCTTTCCCTGAAGTAATCGATGTAATGCTTAGAATACTTACAATCGAGGGGGCCTCTGCAATCTCTGCTTTTGAAGAGGGGTTAATTCCACCACCAAAAGGAATTTCTGCAGAAGAGTATTGGTGGGAACTTGCAGAAAAAAATTCGGAGGTTTACATTCGTAGAATCAGAGTTTTCCCGACCGGTATATAAATATACTTTCTTAAGCGAAACCTTTTTGTTTTCGATATTTGAGAGGAGTGATTTTCATCTGACGACGAAAATGTTGAGTGAATGAACTTTGATCATAAAACCCATTTTCTTTGGCAATCATGGCAAGTTTTTTACTAGTAGTAAGTAAGTCATCACATGCAGCTTCAATTCTAGTACGCGTAATAAACTGCATTGGTGCAATACCAAATAGTTCAATAAAACCACGATGCAGTTTGCGATGATTTAATCCTGATTCTTTAACTAAATCTGAGATGGCCAAGTCTTTTCTAAACTTCTGGCGAATTAACCCCACCGCTCGACCAATTCCATCCTCCCGCTCCCATTTAAGTTCTCCACTATCATGAGGACGGACTGTGCCCATAACTCCAACCACGTTCCCATCGTGATCAAACATAGGATACTTGTTAGTTAGACACCAACCAGGTAAACCTTGTTTGTTAAAAAAGAGCTCTAAAATATTGAGTCTTGGTTTTTTTGTTTCAAAAACAAGTCGATCTTCTCTTCTAAAGTGTTCAGCAAGTCGTGGCGGAAAAAGATCAAAATCTGTTTTACCATTTAAATCTTCCTCCCGCTCTAAACCGAAGCGATTTAACAAACTCTCGTTAACAAAAATAAGTCTATGATTTAAGTCTTTTATAAAAAAAGAAACCCCGGGAATATTTTCGAAAATTAAACTCAATTGTGCGGCACTAGAATTTTCGTCTTCAAACCAATTGTGCAAGAATTTGGTATTTTCGAGACTCAACTTTTGAAAATTTTTCATTTTTTACGATAAGGAAGTTTAAAGAATTTAAAATTATGTTATTATTTCAATAATTAATTTTTTAAATTAATAGATTTTATGTAAATTATCAACAATATTTTTGAATTAAGGTTAATTATTGTCATTTTCATGATAATAAAAATGTAAAATTTTAACAAATTATTTTTATTCATAATTTACATACATTTTCAATTTAAATTAGATTCTTAAGGGTTTAATCAAAAAAAATATCTTAATAATAATCTATTCAAAAATAATTAATTTTTTAGATTAAAATAATTGTCATATTAATAATAATTTAATGAGAGATTGTATTTTATTATATTTTTTGTATTTTTTTTTAATTAATTTATCTAATTTAGGACATTTTTGTTATTCTTTTCAGTAAGCAGATTTCAGATAACAAGATTTCTTTTCATCTTGTGAGTCTATAATGGTGGGTTTCATCTTCGAATATTTGCTCGACTCGGTTAACCACCTTACCACAACTGGCGAACATTCCGCATATTCCAACACTGCATGATTTCACAGGTGGGAGGCGTACGGGACTACATTTACCATTCGTCCATTCAGAATGAAGGTTTGCCTAGTGCAACTGATTTATAATCGTATGGAGGCTCTCTTTCTAAAACGCATGTTCAAGTATGCCTTATTTGTCTCCACTTTACTTATTATCTATTTCCTCAATGTGTTAGGACTACCCCATAAGGCTTAAGGCTTTGTACAAAACAACTGCTGACTCCTCGGAGCCAGTTTGAGGAGGAGACTTCTTAGATAAGATTATTATAAATTCATCCCATAAAACATTTATTTTTTTAAACTTGTGCAAGGTTCAGCTAAACCGAAACAAGCTTGATTAAATAAAAGATATGTAAATAAAAACTACTCTAAGTTAAGTTTCTTTAACTTGGGCCGGATGACAAATGAGCAATATCCTTGGTTAGGATTCTTCCTGTAATAATCTTGGTGATATTCTTCCGCTATATAAAAAGGAGGAGCAATAACGACCTCAGTCACAATCGGGTCTTCAAATTTTTGAGAAAGCTCTTTTTTCCATTTAAGCGCCTGTTCTCGCTGCTGCTCAGAAAGATACATTATAGTAGAACGATATTGCGTGCCGGCATCCGCACCTTGCCGATTTAATGTGGTTGGGTCATGACAATCCCCAAAAATATCAAGGATCTTAGCAAATGTAATAACAGTCGGATCAAATTCAATTTTTATGACTTCAGCATGCCCAGTTTCTCCTGTACAAATTTGTTTGTATGTGGGATTGGGCGATTCGCCTCCAGCATACCCAGAAATTACATCTTTGATGCCTTCAATTTTTTCGAAAACGGCTTCCGTGCACCAAAAGCATCCTCCTCCCAAAACTGCTAATTCCATAACATCCTTCTTTTGACCTTTAAGTTCAACTTCATCAATATTCGATTTAATCGTCACCTCCTCTTGATGCAAACAGCCAAAAGTAATCAATGCAGTAAAAATCAATAAATAAGAACAATATTTAAATTTAATCATAATTTCTTCCAGTTATCCATTCATGTCCGCTGCCTAGTAGAAGCTTATCGGCCGCTAGCGGCCCCCATGTGCCAGAAGCGTAACTTTCCAACCCTTGTCTCCCCTGACTACTCCAATAGTCAAGAACAGGTGAAAGCAAACCCCAAGACATCTCGGCTTCATCGCCCCGAATAAAAAGTGTACCATCTCCATTTAACGCATCTAGAATAAGTCTTTCGTATGCTTCAGGTGTATTCGAGCCAAATGTTGTTTCATAGCCAAATGCCAATTTGATGGGTTGAAGCTTAGTTTCTAAACCTGGGGTTTTGGAATTTAAATATAATGTAACGCCTTCATTTGGTTGTATCCTAATAACAAGTAAATTCGGAGAAACCTTGAGACGGGAATCTTGACCAAACAAAATTGCGGGTGGTCTTGTAAATTGCACCACAATTTCACTTGCTTTCATCGCGAGCCTCTTACCCGATCGTAAATAAAAGGGAACTCCCTTCCATCTCCAATTATCTAAATATAATCTCATAGCGGCATAAGTCTCTGTGCTAGAATCCTGCGGAATGCCATCTTCATCAATGTAAGATTTAGTGGGCAATCCTCCGACTAAGCCTGCAGCATAAGATGCCCTGACTACCTCCGGGCTGTCCCCCTCAATAACTAAAGGCTTTAACGCCTTAAGTGCCTTTACCTTCTCATCGCGAATTGCTTCTGGATCTAAAGAGGAAGGTGGTTCCATTGCAGTTAATGCAAGCAATTGCATTACATGATTTTGAATCATGTCCCGAAGGGCGCCACTTCTGTCATAATAACCGCCGCGACCTCCAACCCCGATGTCTTCCGATACGGTAATTTGCACGCTTGATACGTAATTACGATTCCAAACTGGTTCAAAAATTGAATTGGAAAATCGCTGAACAAGAAGACTCTGCACAGTTTCTTTTCCTAAGTAATGATCGATACGAAATACTTGAGATTCCTCAAACCTCCGATTAATCACCTCATTCAATTCATGAGCCGATTGTAAATCTCGCCCAAAAGGTTTCTCAATAATGACTTTAGATGCTGTTTCTGTACCTCGGTGCCTTTTGGCTAACCCACTCTCACCAAGGTTTTCCAAAATTGGCATAAAAACTCCTGGTGGAGTCGAGATATAAAAAAGGCATTGTGCTTTGCAATCTATTTGTTTCTCAATTTTTGTTATTTTTTGTTCGAGCACCTTAAAACTACTTAAATCGTCATAAGCACCTGCATGAAAAATGAGGTTTTTTTCTAAAGCTTCCCAGGTGGAAGATTCAATTTTTCGCCTCGAGTGAGCGTCAAGAGCATCCTTGATCTCATTTTTAAAGTCTTCATCAGTTATTGCTGATCGACCATAGCCTATTAAAAAGCACCTTTTGGGTAAAAGCCCATCCTTTGACAAGTTAAAAATAGCAGGTGCTAGTTTTCGTGCTGTCAAGTCTCCGGAAGCACCAAAAATAATTATAATCGTCGGAGGCGTTTTTCTATTTAAAGAAGTTTTAGAATCGAGTGTGGCGGATTTAATCATATTACAATATATCTTTAATGTAATGAGTCCTTGAAGATGGCAATATTTTCATGATGAAAAATTTTTACTTTTCCTGTCGAAGTAGAAGGTAAATCAATTTCGACCAAGTCAAATCTATAGGAATTTGGAATTCCTGGTATTTCTCGCAGATAAGCTTTAAATGAAACTAACAAGGCTTTTCTTTTCCTTTTGTTAAGTGACTCGAACCCATTGGTCAAAGAGTTTTCTGATCTCGCCCTTATTTCAACAAAAACAAGTATCTCTTGATCCATACAAATTATATCGATTTCATTTCTTCGGTCACGAGTACTTCTCCAATTAGAATATAGAACGATGTAGCCCTTTTTTTTCAAATATTTTTTCCCAACCCATTCGCCATATTCGCCATTTTCTTTTGAGTTTCTAAAATTGGGCTTCAATCCCAAAAACCATTTTAAAGATTTCAAATACATCTGTTTTTTGCAAAAAGATTAACGCCATTCATGCTTAGGATACCTTCCAGATAATTCTTTTTTAATTTCTAAATAGGAACCAGTCCAAAATTCGAGAATATTATCGGTCACTTGGACACATCTATCATTGGGGGCCAAAATATGTAAGGTAACCAAGTGTTTATTAAAAACAACCCTGGGATGTTTGGTAATGTCATATAAGTCCTGCAGTTTTACCCGTATAAATGGGTTCTTATCATTATAACTAACCCGATAGGACCTTTTCTTATTGTTCAAAGAAAGTGCAGAAGGGGTTGCTTCCTCTAATAAATCAAGTTCTTCGCTAGAATAAAGATTTTTTAAAACTGGTAGAACCTCCCTATTTCTTATTTCCTTCCAGCTTTTTGCACCTTTACATATTTCTTCAAATAATAGTTTTTTCGAATCTTCACTAAACTCAGTCACATCATATTCTGGATAATTATAATTTAAAAATAAAATTTTATTTAAAAACTCATCTACTTGATTATCCCACTTTTTTAAACTGAGATTACCATTCTTAAGTTCCATGGAATACGCTTGCTCAAAGTCTTCTTTGTTTAAACTTTCATTTTCTTTTATCTTAAATTTAATTGCTCCGATTTGACTATACTGTCTCCTGATTACTTGGCGCGTGTCAGGATGAATTCTAATTTCCTCACCTTTAACGACCCGGGTACTTAAAATATTTTCAATAATGTGATCATCCAACTCGGTTACATACTCCATCTCTAGACCAATTTTTCCCTTCAAGGGTTTTTCCACTAAATTAAGTGCCACGACCCAATCTGCTTTTTGCACCTCAGAGTATTTGCTAACATGTAAATGAGTGCCATTAATACTCTCATACATCATTGTGCCTCGACTCTTTAATCGTGCAAGATGATCCGGAAAAGCAACCAAGAGAACCTCCGCAAAATCCCTTATTTTGGGGAATTCAAAATGAAAGGATTCTAAACCCGCAATCTTACAAAATCGTAAAGCTAATTTTTCTGCTTCGCGACATCGCATCGCATGAATCCCAACATACTTGCAACGATCGATGGAATAGTCCTCCTCCTTTGCATAGGACCAAGCACCTAATAGTAACCTCAAATCAGAATCAAAATCATTAGTGTTTTTTTCTGTATATTTTTTGGCTAAAAACGAATCCACCTCCTGCTGATTGAACTCTTTGTAAATAATAGGACTTCTATCTTCGACTAAGGCTAAAGCCAATGAAAATGCCGGCAAACAACCTAGGTTCTTTGCCAATAATAATGCCATTCCAAGTCTTGGATTAACTGGAAATTTACAAATATCACGGCCCTTTTCAGTTATTTCAAAATTAGAGGCTAATGCACCGATAGAATGTAATGTATCTTGGGCACGAGTGAGCGAATTTTCTGGGGGTTCATCCAACCAAGTTAATGAACGAGGAGGTTTGCCGAGCTTAGATAAATTTAAATAAATTTCAGATAAATCTAATCTTTTGATTGCAGGTACTTCGACATCTTCACGATTTTCATGCTCCTTTTCGCCCCATAATCGCAGACAATAGCCTGGAGACATTCTCCCAGCCCTCCCAGATCTTTGATCTGCTGAACTTTTACTTATTTTTTCTGGAAGTAAAATATTAACTCCTCTAATTGGATCAAAACTTGATCTTTTTGCTATTCCTGTATCAATAACAATTGTTACCCCTTCTACAGTTAAGGAAGTTTCAGCTATATTAGTACTAACAATAATTTTCCTTTCTTCGGTTTTTTTAAGGGCGAATTCTTGATCCTCGATTCTCATATCCCCATAAAGTGGTCGGATGAGTAATGATTTAGACCATGGAGCCGATTGTATTTCCTGGATAATTCTAGTAATTTCATATGCACCTGAAGCAAAAATTAAAACATCACCTTCGCGATTTGATATGCATCTTTTAAGTTCAACCGAAACTCGTTTCCAAATTACTTCGGATTGCAACGAACGATATTCAATATCAACCGGGTAGGTTCTAAAGAACAATTCTATCGATTTACTATTGCTTAAATATTGCTTTGTTTCTTCTAACGCAAGTGTGGCTGAAGTAAGCAATAGCTTAAGTGATGGTCTTTGAGTTTCCTGAATTTCTTTAAGAAGGGCCAAAGAAGCGTCCATCTGTAAACTTCTCTCATGAAATTCATCAAAGATGACAAGGCCAACACGAGATAAAGTGGGGTCGCTTAAAATTTTTCGGAATAATACTCCATCTGTTAAATAAATAATTTTTGTACTAGAAGAAGTTTCATTCTCGAAACGAACTTGATATCCAACAGAATCTCCAATTGGAACCCCTAATATCCCCGCAACCCGTCGGGCTAATAATCGTGCCGCAATCCGTCTTGGTTGGACAACTAGGATCTGTCCCTGAACTAAGTTTTCTCTTAATAGGAGTATAGGTAAGCCGATAGATTTCCCGGAACCAGTTGGCGACTTAATGATAAGATTTAGCGATGAAAGAAAAGCTTCTTTAATTTCTTTAAAAGCCTTACATATTGGTAAATCTGAAAGATCATACATTCCTCAAAGTTTATTAATTACAGGAAATTTTCAATTTAAAATAAAAAAGGATACTCGCTGTACCTAAATTAGTTAAGTTGGATTATTCTCGATTTTGCAGAAAATATTAGGGGAAATTAATTCCTAATATTCCATTAACTAGTTTTGCCAATATCTTTGACAACTTACTGATAAATAGAAATTCGAAGCAGCAATTAAACAAATCCCTTGTAAGAGGTTAAATTTATTTTCAGGGAAAGCTTGAATTAAAACAAATTATCTCGACTGCAAATATTAAAAGAGCGATTTATATGAGGATAGTAACTTTTTAGCGATTTTATCCCCTTTTTGTGAAGCGACTGAAAGCCACTCTTTGGCTAATTTCAAATTCTTAATGGTGCCTTTTCCACCTAGTTTCATTAGTCCAATAAATCTTGCGGCTTCTGCATTACCTCCTTGGGCCAGGGGGTAGAAAAGCTCATAGGCTTTTTCATAATCTCGTTCTACACCCACTCCAGTATAGTGCTTGCGGGCTAAATTCATACGTTCTAAGTCATTTTCAATTGGCTGGTCTTTATCTATTTGAACAGATGGACTTGAACTTATGGAATTATTCTTACTAGAAAGTATTCCTCTTTTTTGTAGGTATTCCTTAGCAAATTGATGATTTTGAGCCGAGGCATCTTGGAGGAGTTTTATGCCTTCAGTAGTATTCTTATTAATACCATCACCTCCATCAAGTAAAAGTAAACCAAGTGAATATTGTGCCTCAGAAAAATTTTGCTCTACCGCCAACCTCAACCATTCAGATGCTCGTTTTATATTTTTCTCAACACCGTCACCGTTGTAATAAGCCATGCCAAGATTAAAACGAGCGGTTAAAGACTTAGCTTTCACTGCTTTTGACAAAAGCCTAATTCCCTCGTCTGTATTTCTGTCTAAAAGGCCAGGTAAACCTCTCAAATATAATGCTCCTATTGTTGCTTGTGCTTGGGGATATCCAAGATCAGCCGAGCGCATAAATAAATCTAATGCTTTATTAACATTGGTTGGAATAACCTGAAAATCGATTTCTCCCATACAATACATAGCGACAGGATCTCCATCAGAAGCAAGTCTTTGTAGCCTTAGAGCCGCATCTTGATAAAGGGTTGTAGCAGAAACAAGATCTCCTTCCAACATCGCTAAATTCGCAAGATTATAAGCCCCAAAAGGATGGTCCTGTTTAGCTGCCACTTTGGACCACTTTCGCGATAACTCAGTATTTACAGAGGATCCTGCTTCTCCAGCCCTCAGATATATTCCTAATAAACCCTGATAATATGCCGATCCAGACTGTGCCTTTTCGATTATATTTTGATAGGAAATTTTCTCATTCCATCGATCCGTTTTCGCAAAAAGTAATGGATATATAAGAATTAATATAAAATACACACATTTTTGAATAAACATCTATTTCCAACCTTAGATACTTTGGCAACGCGTTCCAAGCTTGAAAAAAAGATGATATTAAAAGAAAATAAAGATCGTGTGCCTTCGTAATCAACTTTTATTTTTATCCTGCCAATTGATAGCCCTCGTCGGGATTATTTTTTTAATAGAATGCCCACTTTTAGGTTCGGAAATTACACTTTCTGAAAAAAATTTAGCCCAAATTCTCGATAAACAGGAAAGGTTTTTTCTAAATTACTACTCTTCTAAAAACCTCAATGAAAAAGAAATGACCAGGCACGCACAAGAAATCGTGGCCAATTACGAAAACTTTCTTAGTCAAAACCCTCAAGATGTAAATTCCTTAATATTATTTGGTAAATTCCTTCGAAAAGTCGGGCAAGAAGAACACGCGGTGGAACTTTTCTTAGAAGCAGATAAAATCAATCCAAATCTAGCGGTCATTAAGCAACAATTAGCAAATTACTTAATTGAAAAAAACCGTCCCGTAGATGCTTTTCCACTTTTAATTTTGACCATCGAATTGGACCCAAAAGAAGCAGTTTATCATTTTCATCTTGGGAACTTCCTCTTCCTTTTTGAAAAAGAACTCGCTGAAGAACATATTTTTACAAAAACCTCAGCTCAATCATTTACGCATCGCTGCTTCAAAGAGGCGAGTATCTTAGAGCCCGATAATTTCGACTTTCAATTGAGATACGCACAAAGTTTTTTTGATTTCCCTGATTCAAATAAATCTAATGCCCTAAAAGCTTGGGAAAATGTTGAACGAAATTTTCCTGACAGATCGAAAATAGAAAAAGAATATTTCAGGTTATGCCAAGCCAGCGTTCTGCTTACACTTAAACGCCAAAAGGAGGCTTCAATACTAATAAAGAATATTTCTTCAAAATCATTAAATAACTCAAAGGATTCTCTATTAAAGCAGTTTAATAATAATCAACCAAAAGAAGCACCTCGCCTTAAACCTAAAGAAAAAAAACAAAGTTCCTTCAATTTAAATCATAAACATTTTCTTCCTTCTGACCCTCACATTGAAAGGCTAAGAAAACTAACCAGTCGGCTTCTAGAAGAAAAAATGCTTAGCGAACTCAAAGCAGATGCGATAAAAGCTCATTATGACCAATCTGGTGAGATTAAACTTGAACTAACGAATTTACCCAAATAAATCTTCTTCTTAACTTGATGAGATCAATAGAACTGCTGCCCTCTATGACAAGATTTCCAAATATGGTTTTATTATTCTACTCCTCTTGATTAACTTAACTCTTTTGATAATCTGATAAATGCAGTGTTTTACATAATGATAAATTTTCTTTGGCATTTTCTCGCAAATTTTACATTAAGTATTTAAATATTTTACATGCGAAGCATTGCTACATTTAAAGAAGAAAAACTCGCACTCCGTTTCTGGAATTTTCTACAAGGAGAGGGAATTGAGTCATCGTTGGAAGAAGACGGAAACGATGCTTGGGCTATTTGGGTCATTGATGAAGAAAAATTCGCCTCAGCAATTCAATCATTCGAACAATTTAAAGAAAATCCTGAAGATTCAAAGTTTAACAGTACGGGCAAGCCTGATTCAAAACCAAATCAGAAAAGTGCTAAAAAAACTGTATTAAAATCACGATTTAAGAACTACAATTTAAGTGACAAATGGAAAAAAAAAGACCGGAGTCCTGGAATAATTTCTCTTTCAATAATTATAATTTCAGTCGCAGTTTTCCTAATCACAAGTAGAGGGCAGAATGGGGAAATAGTAAGTAAATTTCTAATTTCAGAAAAAATAAATGGTACATTAAGTGAAGTCTTTGAAGGGCAGGTTTGGCGTTTAGTGACTCCAATTTTTTTACATTTTTCATTTTTTCATATTCTTTTTAATATGTTTTGGCTACATGACTTAGGAGGCCAGATTGAAAAAAGAAAAGGTTCACAATTCATAATTCTATTTATATTAATCACTGCTGTAATTTCGAATTTAGCTCAATTTAAATTTGGGGGCCCTGGCTTTGGAGGTATGTCCGGGGTAGTTTATGCCCTCCTTGGGTATGTGTGGGTAAAAAGTAAATTTGACCCAGGAGATGGTTTGTTTATTCCGGATACCACCGCAATTATTATGTTAGGTTGGTTTTTTTTGTGTTTTATAATCCCAAGCTTCGGGATTGCTAATTGGGCACATGCTGGCGGATTATTGACCGGTTCCGCGTGGGGCTATATTTCAGCGGTTCGTTGGAACCGTCGGTAAATAAAAATAAATTTTGGCTTCCATTCTAAAGCCGAACTAATTCGTAAATCGCTAGGCCAGCTCGGATATTGGGCAGCCATTTACAAGTAGTCTTCCAGTTTCCTCGATGAAATACCTTTCTCCCAACTTGAAATGGAATTTTTTGGCTTTCTGGGGCAAAGCAAAAAGATTCAAACTCCTTGATGGAAAAATGATTTCTCGGTACACTTTTGTGCCATTTCTCACGATATACATCATTATTTATTTTTGATCCATGTTGAGAGAAATATAGGCGGTTTTTCCAATATCCGTGGTTAACAAAACTAACTGCAACCCGCTTGCCGACTCTGAGAGCATCTAAAATTACTTGGCCCGGTTCGGGTAATTCTTCGACCATTCTAGAAAATACAACCCAATCAAAAGAACTGTCTGGAAGCATAGATAATGCTTTACGAATATCTCCTTGATAAACCGCCACTCCTCGCGAAATGCAAGCACTTGCTTTATCGCAATCATAATCAACCCCTAGGCCATTCACATTCTTAGTCTCACGAAGGTGTTCGAGCAGAATACCTCGGCCACAGCCCAAATCCAAAACTTTTTCATCTTTTTTGACCCAATCGCCAATTACCTTTAAATCAGCTTCTTTTTTTACATCTGCCCGCGTGATTGCCGAACGAGACTTCTTAATTCCTTGTCGGGTCATTTCATCTTGGTCTGCACCCTTTAGAAATAAACTTATAAGCCTGGGGAAATTTTCTGATGGAATTAAGAAAGAATCATGCCCATTAGGATGATCAATTTCTAGGTAGGATGCATGTTTACTTAATTTTTGCAGTGCCTCAGCAATCATTTTGTTTTGAGCCGGTGTATATAACCAATCGGTAGTAAAACCCACAACCAATACCTTTGCTTCGACATTATTTAACGAAGATTCGAGTCCCTCTTCCCCAACTAGATCAAAATGGTCTAATGCTTTTGTAAGCTTCAAGTATGTGTTTGCATCAAAACGATCGACAAACCTTAAGCCCTGATGATGAAGGTAACTTTCTACAGCGAATTGCTGCTTCTCTTCGTCAGTAATTAGTTTCATCTGGTTGCGAGCGAACTTTTCCTCCATTCCTTCATCTGAAAGATAAGTAATATGGGCCATCATTCTAGCCACCGCTAAACCCTTCTCAGGGCGTGCATCATGGGAATAGTTTCCGTTTTTCCATCGGGGATCTCCCTTAATGGAGGTTCTCCCTACTTCATTGAATGCGATTGTTTGAGCACTATGTTGTGGGGTCGCGGCTATAATCATAGCCCTCTGCACGAATTTAGGGAATTCAATAATCCATTGTAAAGCCTGCATTCCCCCCATACTGCCACCCACGACTGAGTACAATGAAAAGACCTTTAGATGCTCAAGTAATAACTTTTGTGCGACCACCATATCCTTTATGGCAAGATCTGGAAATGACATACCATAAGGCTTTTGAGTCTTAGGATTTATGGAAGTTGGCCCTGTCGAACCTTGACAAGCACCGAGACAATTCGAACAAATCACAAAAAAGTCATTTGTATCAATTGCCTTGCCTGGGCCTACTGCATGGTTCCACCAACCCTTCCTTTTTGCCCCCTCATGAATCCCAGCAACATGATGATCCCCAGTAAGAGCATGGCAAATTAAGATAGCGTTTGTTCCCTCCTCATTAAGGCTTCCATAGGTTTCGTAATATAATTGAAAACTCTCTAAGACTCCGTGGGTCATAGAAAATTCTTTTTTATACTCAAAAATTTGCGGTGTAATTAATCCAATCTCGCCCGCTTCTTCTATTTTATTTTTTTCTTCTTCTGTCTTCATCTAAAAAGGGAGGCAATTCTTGCTGCCAACCGTGTATCAGATTACAAGGTCAAAGATTCAAGCAAAGCACCATCTATGTCATAATTTCCATGCACAGCTTTAACATCTTCAAGTTCTTCCAAATTATCTACCAATTTCAAGACCCTTCGGGCAACTTCTGGATCTGTTACCTGGACTAAATTATTGGGTAAATAAGCAAGCTCGGATGCATCAGGTAAAATCTCCGCATTAGAAAATGCCTCTGCGACTTGATCATATTGAGCAGTTTCACAAATGACTTCGTAATGTTCTTCCTCCACAATTACATCTTCCGCATCATTTTCTAAAGCCAATTCAGTAAGATCATCCTCTCCTATCTTTTCTTTTGCTAGAAGAAATTGGCCTTTTCTTTTAAAATTGAAGGCTAGGGCACCTGCACCGGCTAGATTTCCCCCACCTTTAGAAAAAGTACTTCTCACTTCGGATGCAGAGCGGTTCTTATTATCAGTTGTCACTTCAACAATTAGGCCTACGCCACCTGGACCATAGCCTTCATAAAGAAGTTCTTCAAAAATAACTCCTCCCAGTTCCCCTGTTCCTTTCTTGACTGCACGATCAATATTATCCGCAGGCATATTTGACTGCTTTGCTTTAATAATCAACGTACGCAATCGGGGGTTGAACTCAGGTTCTTTACCACCGTCTCTTGCTGCAAGGGTAATTTCTTTGCTAATAACACTAAATATTTTACCTCGTTTTGCATCTACTGAGGCTTTGTGTCTTTTGGTGGTTGCCCATTTACTATGTCCTGACATGAGCTAAAATTGAAAATCAGGATTCAAGCCTTTGTCAAGTTCACTTATTTAAGAGATCGAAGAGATATTGATGGGCCTGCTCCAATCTCTGCTTTTTATCCAAAGCTATTCTCCTTTTACTCGAACTCATTTCTTCCAACTTTAATTCAGTGTAATTATCTGCTCTTTCTTGATAATTTCTCTCTAAAATCTTTGGATCAATCGACCCTCTGCTCTTGAGACCTAGTAAATTCCTATAATTCTTTTCTTTTTCAGAAACTTCCTCTTTATTATGAGTCTTTTCTTCAATTTGCTTATTATCAATTGATTCCTCAATCACGGCAGTTGGATCCGGAGCCTTTTTTGTAATAAGAGTTTGAAGAATTGTCATTAAATTTTGAATGGTCCAATATAGTACTAATGCCGAAGAGAAAAAGTAGAGAAATATTAAAAACATAAAAGGCATAAATCGCATCATTTTAGCGTTAATCCTCTGTGCATCACTTAATTCAGGGCCCATCTGCATAGGATTCAACTTCATTTGAAACCATTGAGTGATTACCATAACAATAGGTAGAACATTTAAAGAAAACCCCTGAATTTGTGCTACATGATCCTGTTCAGATAAATCCGTAGCCCATAAAAAATTTTGTCCGTAAAGCTCTGCCGCCGAACGTAACATCCAAAACATACCAAGAAAAATCGGGATTTGGATAAGGATCGGCCAGCAGCCCGCGAACGGGTTTACTTTATGCTCCTTATAAAACTTCATCATTTCTTGATTAAGTTTTTGCGAATTCCCTTTGTGTTTCTCCCTTAACTTGGACATTGGGCCCTGTAAGGACTGCATCTTTTTCTGAGAACGAGTAGCTTGTGCAGTAAGAGGCCAAAGTATTAACTTTATTAGAATAGTTAGAACAATAATGGCTAATCCATAACTTCCTAATAAGCCATGAAGCTTGTTTAAAACCCAACTGAATGGTTCAGAAATCCACCAAAATACGCCAAACTGCATAACTTTCTTTTGCTCATGGCCTAACGATGCAAGTCCTGCATAGTCTTTTGGACCTGAGTATACATGAAGGGAAAATTCTTTTGATTCTTGAGATCTTAAAATTCCTATAGGAAATGACATTGCTCCACTTACTCCTTGGATTTCTTCCTCACCAATTCCCTTCTTTTCGATAGATTTACCGCTTATCCAAGTATTTGAAAGATCTTTAGTTGGTCGAATTATATTCACAAAAAACTGGTTATTTACACAGGCCCATTTTGCCTGAGATAATTTCCTCATCTCCATTTCTCCAGTTGCTCCCATTTCATTAACTTGAAAAAACTCTTCTTTTTCCCCATCGATTCGACCGCTACATTCGGCACACGAACATCCTTCTGCCAATGGTAATCCGGCATTATAGTAACCGACATTTAAATATGTCGCCGATTGATCGAAAGGATTGTAAAGGCGCGGCATTCTAAAGGCAGAACCCAAACTTAATTTAACCCGATCAAGGGCAAGTGGAATACTGCTTAGGTTAGTGAAAATTGTTTTATGATCAAATAGATAAGTGCTATTGTTTTCTCGAGAATATATTCGTTCAATCCTTAAAACATTTGGTAATTCCCACTCGTACACCACACTTGATACATCACTTCTGACTTTCTTGTATTCACGAGGAGAGGAAAGTGGTCCAGTTAGTTTTCTTCCCTCTTCATCCTCAAAAGAAAGGGAGAGCATGGAATCCCCAATATGAGTCATATTGTAATCACGACTTAATCTTGAAAACTCTTTAAGTTTAACTTCACGAACTCCCCCCGAATGGTTAGTGAATACAATAGTGGAAAATTCATTTTTCAACCCCTCGAATAATTCTTCTTCTTTCTCGATTTGAATCGGAGGGGAAGTAAATATGTTCTGACTCAAGTTTCGATCTGTCGGAGAGGTTTGGAGTGATAAGGTCGAATTTAGCTCCGCCATTGTTTGGCTTAATTCATCTGGAAGCTTATTTGGCTCATCATCTTGAACTATGCTTTCATCTAAAAATTCTTGCTGCTGTTTGCCTTGTTCCCATAACAAGTAAAAAGCTAAAACTAGCATACTTATACCAATTAAAATATTTTTCATTACTTAAGAAATTGTTTTTTTTATCGCTTTTAAAATTCGTAGTTCTACTTCTTCGAAAGAAAAAGAAAACAATGCCGGTCTTGGAAGGAGGACTAATTGTGAACCTGTAGGAAATGATTTAATGTTTTTGCGAAAAATTTCTCGAAACCTTCTCTTTGCACGATTTCTTTGGATTGCTCCACCATATCGGCTAGAAGCAATAATACCTAATTTAGGCACCTTATTAGAATTCGTATCGCTAAAAAGTTGGAACCAAAAAGTTTGATCTTTAAATCGCCTTCCATTTTTTTTAACAAATTGAAATTGCCAAGATTTCCGCAAACGCATGGGTCGCGAATAACATTGGTTCTCTAAATTCAAAGAAACAAAAAAGGCATATACATTAGCGAAATCTGCGAGGAACCGAAGCCGTTAAGCTAGCTCTTCCCTTTCGGCGTCGATTTCTTAAAACTTTACGCCCGGCACTTGTTTGATTGCGTTTACGAAAGCCAAATTTACGTGCTCGACGCAGTTTGGATGGATTGTAGGTAGGTTTCATTGGAAAAAACATCCACGATAGAGTAGTGGACGCTAAAGTCAAACCTTCACAATTATAACTTTAAATTCATTTGATCTTGCGAAAATTCATTTTTCAAGCATTATATGTAATCTTGTCCCGTTCGTCTAGCCAGGTCAGGACACCGGGTTTTCATCCCGGCAACAGGGGTTCGAATCCCCTACGGGACGCCATTTAACTTGTGTAGCTTGACTGTTTTAATACTACACCTAAATAATAATAATGGCTTCTATTCATTCTCCAATACAGGTTCTTGGTGCGAAAGAAAATAATCTTAAAGGAATTAATCTAGAATTATTTCCCGGACAACTTATTGTATTTACTGGCTTGAGCGGTGCTGGTAAATCAACTCTTCTTTTTGATGTTCTACACGCAGAAGGGCAAAGAAAATATGTCGAAACCTTTAGCCCATATGTCCGACAATTCCTTGAAACGCTGCAAAGGCCTAAAGTTGATTCGATTAAAAATATTAGGCCTTCTATTGCAGTAGAGCAGAAAAATACGATTCGTAATTCACGATCAACTATTGGTACGATGACTGAACTTTGTGATTATTTTAAAGTATGGTTTTCTCAAGTAGCAAGTTTTGTCGATCCAGATTCGCGGAGAATCTTACAACACGAAACTCCTCAATCGCACACATCTAAATTATTAAATAAAAAAAATTCAAATGTTATCATTGGCTTTATTGCAACAAAACCCGACAATTTACCCTCCAAAGAATTTCTTACTTTTTTGATACAAGCAGGTCATGCCCGCGGCTTTCATCAACAAAAATATTCCCATTTAGAAGATATCATAAATTCAGACTGGAATGAAAAAGAAATATTTGTGGTCGTCGATCGTGTTAGTAGCAAAAAAACCAATAAATCCAGATTAACAGAGGCCATATCCCTTTCTATCAAGCATGGACATGGCTTAGGACAAATTCGGGATAAGAATGGTGAAATTCTAGATCTGATTTATGAGGGTCTACGATCTCCAACCAGCGGGAGGAAATTCTCTGAAGCGAATCCCTCCGCTTTTTCATTTAATTCCCCAATTGGAGCTTGCTCAAAATGTAAAGGTTTTGGACGGGTGATTGAGATCGATCCGAATCTTGTTATTCCAGATCCATCGTTGGCAATTTCGAAGGGTGTAATTAAAGCCTTTTCAGGCAAAGTGTATGGCCATTGTCAGAACGAACTCATTCAAGCATGTAAGCAAAAGAAGATTTCTACAAGCACTCCATGGAAAAAGCTTTCCCAGAAAGAAAAGAATTTTATTTGGCTGGGCGATCCCGATTATCAAGAAGGAAATCAAAAATGGTATGGTATCAATGCATTTTTTAATTGGATGGCAAAAAAGACTTATAAAATGCATGTCCGAGTCTTTCTTTCTAAATACAGGGGCTATTTTGATTGTCCAGCCTGTGCAGGCAATCGTTTAAAAGAAGAATCGCTTCTTTGGAAATGGAAATCTTCTACGTTGCCGGAACTCTATCGCCTGCCAATTGACGATCTTTTGGAAAAGATTTCAGACTATGAACTAATTGGAAATCCAAAATCCGATCTTGCTATCGAGAGCATCAGAGCGAGGCTTTCCTATCTTCAGGATGTGGGACTTGGTTATTTGAGCTTGGATCGCTCGGCCAGAAGTTTGAGCGGGGGCGAAACTCAGCGCGTTAACTTAACTGCATGCCTTGGAGCTTCCTTGACAGATACGCTATTTGCATTAGACGAACCAACAATCGGGCTTCATGGGACTGATATTAATAAGCTTATTTCAATTCTTCGAGCACTTGCAGATGCAGGAAATTGTGTATGCGTGGTTGAACACGATGAGCAGATAATTAATGCGGCGGATAAAGTTTTTGAAATTGGGCCTTTACCAGGTAAAAAAGGTGGAGAAATTTCTTTTGAAGGAACTGTTAGACAACTCCATCAATCTAAAAATTCAATAACTGGGCAATGGCTTAGCAGGGACCATCTCCCTGAATTTCTAAAAATACCAAAGCGGAGAATTCTGAGTAAAAACCTCTCTTTGCATATTATAAAAGCATCTCATAACAATATAAAAGATCTAAGTGCTAAAATACCCCTGTCCAAGCTTGTATGTATCGCAGGGGTTTCAGGATCAGGCAAATCAACATTAGTTCATGATATAATCTACTCGGGTATGATTAACCCGTCCAAAACAAAAAATGTTACAAGTGACATAGACTTTGACGAGGTTGTCGTAATTGATCAAAGTTCAGTAGTTCGCTCTCCAAGATCAAACCCTGTTTTATATTCTGATGCCTGGAGTCCTATTAAGGAAGCGTTTGGAAGATCTGATTCAGCGAAGAGGCTTGGTTTCTCAGCAAGCGATTTCTCTTTTAACTCTGGAAATGGAAGATGTGATATTTGTGCCGGCCTTGGTTATGAAATTGTTGAAATGCAATTTCTATCTGATGTTCAAATTCCTTGTAGCCATTGTCATGGTAAAAGATTTAAAGATGAGATTTTAACAGTTCAACTGGACGGATTAAATGTTTTAGAAACTTTAAATTTAACAATCGATGAGGCTGTTCTTCGATTCGACCATTTTCCAAAAACCAAGCGGAAACTCAGTTCATTAAAAAAAGTGGGACTTGGTTATTTAACCTTAGGTCAACCACTGAACACACTTTCTGGTGGAGAATCTCAACGTTTAAAGTTGGTAAAATATATGACCACTTTAAAAAAAGATTGTTTTCCTTCTTTACTGATTATAGATGAACCCACAACGGGGTTACACCTAGAGGATATAAAGCAATTAATGAAAAGCCTACAGGATATTGTGGAAAGTGGGCACAGTCTTTTAATTGTGGAACATCACTCACATGTCCTCGCACAGGCAGACTGGATCTTAGAGATGGGACCTAGTTCAGGAAAAAATGGCGGGCAATTAATTGCATCACTTCCACCTGCTAAATTAGCAAAGCTAAAGACACCGACTGGTTCAATATTAAAAAAGAAGCCCCACTTAGAAAAGAAGAAAGGACATAAGAAAAGAGTAAAGGGCGCCAATACATTTAATTACCTTGAAATTGATGGGGCGAGAGAGAATAATTTGCAGAATATATCCCTCAAAATTCCCACAAATCAATTTGTGGTTATCACTGGGCCATCAGGATCTGGAAAATCCTCACTTGCATTCGATGTTGTTTTTGCGGAAGGACAGAGAAGATTCATGGAATCTATGTCTTCTTACGCACGGCAGTTCGTAGAACAACTCGGAAAACCAGCGGTTGATCGAATATCTGGCATCTCCCCCACAGTCGCAATTGAGCAAAGAGTGACGCGGGGAACAAAAAAATCAACAGTCGGTTCAATAACGGAAGTAGCTCAATTCCTCAGGTTATTATATGCCCGTGTTGGCACTCAACTGAGCGTTAAAGATGGAAATCCATTATCTATTGCAAGTGAATCTGAAATTTCTTTTCGAATCGAAAAGATGATCCGACTTCGAAAGCCAACAAGTAAATCTCCGCTTTACCTACTTGCCCCTCTTATTACGAGTAGAAAAGGTCATCATAAACCAGTAGTTAATTGGGCAAGAGAAAAAGGTTATGATTTTGTTAGGTGTGACGGTCAATTTTTAGAAACAAATGGGTTCGAAGGATTGGATAGATATCGCTTACACGACGTCGAAGTTCTATTAGAAAAATGGACTAGTGTTCCAGATCAAGCTATGATCCGTAATAGTCTTCGAAATTCTCTACAAATTGGTAATGGTAGAAGCCTACTTGCATCTATGAATGGCGAGACGAGTATTTGGTATTCAACCTCAAGAGTTGATTCTTCAAATGGTGAATCATATCCCGAATTAGAACCAAGTCTGCTTTCTTGGAACTCAGCAAGAGGCTGGTGTACTTTTTGTAAGGGATATGGACGAATTTATCAATGGATGAAGGACGATTTACCGGCGACTGGGAAATGGTGGAAAATGGAAGATGGTGAAACATGCTCAGAATGCAAAGGTGAAAGGCTCAATTTAATAAGTCGTAATGTTGTTTTATATGGAACCCAAAAAAAGAAACTATCTTTTCCACAACTTCTCCAACTTACTCCAGAAGAAATTATTGAATTCCTTCAAAATATACAACTTCCAGAACGACTCGATTCTGTGGCTAGTGCAATAATACCTGAGGTAATTGAACGGCTCCAATTTATGAAAAAGGTGGGGCTTGATTACCTCTCTCTCAATCGAGAAACATCTTCATTATCCGGAGGAGAAGCTCAAAGAATTAGATTGGCTGCTCAACTAGGCTCAAATCTTTCAGGCGTTTTGTATGTCCTGGACGAACCGTCTATTGGACTTCACCCCAAAGATAACCAAAGACTCCTACATTCTCTCCGCGAATTACAGGAAAGAGGAAATTCCTTACTTGTAGTAGAACACGACCCCGAGACTATTTCACAAGCAGATTACCTTATCGATATTGGCCCTGAGGCAGGTCACAAAGGGGGGAAGATTGTTGGACTTGGTAAACCTGATGAGGTTGCCAAAATTGAGGGTTCGTCAACAGCTCAGTACATGCGTGATGGTATTGAGCATCCAATACTTGGGAAATGGAGAAAGCTACCCTCAAAGTCAAAACCTTCATTGATTAAAGATTGGTTTAAAATAAAAAGGGTTAATTTTAGAAATCTTAAAAATTTCAACCTCGAAATTCCTGCTGCTCGGCTTTCGGTATGTTGTGGTGTCTCGGGGTCAGGGAAATCAAGTCTTGTACGAGGCTTTGTTTATCAAGCGGTTAAAAAAGCAATTCTAGAAAAATCTGCATGTTTAAAACTTGATAATGGAACTATCATAAATGGAGATATTTTCAGTAAAGTGATTGAGGTGACCCAAAGCCCAATTGGTAAGACTCCCCGCTCTACACCTGCTACGTATTTAGGAGTATGGGATAGAATAAGAACAATGATTTCCTCATTGCCTGAATCAAAGGCAAAGGGATTTCCTCCCAGCCACTTTTCATTTAATGTCAAAGGTGGTAGATGTGAAGTATGTAAGGGGGCTGGAAGGATTAAGGTTGAAATGAGTTTCATGCCCAACTCATATATACAATGCTCTGAGTGTAATGGTAAAAGATACAAGGAAGAAATTCTTGGTTTGTATTGGAAGACAAAAAATATATCAGAAATTCTAGATTTTACTTTCGAAGAGGCAGCCGATTTTTTTAAATTTGACCACTTCCTCCATGAAACCTTTTCAATAATGATAGAAACAGGACTCGGTTATATCAAGCTGGGGCAAATTTCACCGACTTTATCCGGAGGAGAAGCACAAAGACTAAAATTAGCCGCTGAATTGGCTCTGGGATTAGACAAACAAAAACACAGAAAACTTTCTAAAGCTAAACCCACACTTTACATTTTAGAAGAGCCTACAATTGGATTACATACTTTAGATTGTAGGAAACTTATTTTATTACTTCATCGGTTAGTTGATGAAGGAAATACTGTGATTGTGATTGAACATGACACGGATGTCATTGCCGAAGCAGATTTTATTTTTGAACTTGGACCAACTGGTGGGAAAAAGGGGGGGGAATTACTTTATAAAGGAATTACCTCAGGGATTTTGGACTCCAAGAAAAGTCTTACTAAACCATTCTTGAAAAAGGTACTATCTTAAGAAACCACCTTGAAAAAGATTTTTTTACCAGCTTTTACTACCACCCCTGATTTTACATCTATTATATCTTCTGGTTGCTCCACTTTTTGCCCATCAATTTTGATTGCACCTTGTTGAATTAATCGACGAATTTGTCCCTTAGATTCAAAAACCATAGATTTAGCAAGAATGTTTAAAACATTAGGACGTTCTTCTGGTGTAAGAATTTCAGCTATTGAATATGAATCCATTTCTTCTGGATTTTCTCTTTGAGTAAAGACATTTGAAAAAGATTTTTTTTCATTTTCTGCAATTTCTGGAGAATAAAAAAGTGCGGTTAATTCCTTCGCTAGTTCTTTTTTCATCTCCATTGGATGATTCTTCTTTAAATCATTAATTGAATCTTCATTTTTTAAAAGTAGTAATTTATAATAATCCCACATTGTATGATCAGAAATTGACATTGTTTTTCCAAAAATATCTTTTGATCTATCATTAAATGCAATGAAGTTATCATAACTCTTTGACATTTTTTTCTTACCATCGAGACCAACAAGTAATGGCATCGTTAAGATAGTTTGCGGTCTTGCTCCTTCATCTTTCTGCAAGGCTCTTCCAACAAGCATATTAAACAATTGGTCAGATCCTCCTATTTCCACATCAGACTCAAGCACTATGGAATCATAGCCTTGAATTAATGGGTACATAAATTCTACCATTGAAATAGGCTGGTTATTCTTAAATCTTTTTTCAAAGTCATCCCTTTCTAACATTCTAGCCACAGTCATTTTTCTAGAAAGCGCCAATGAATCAGCAAAGTTCATCTTGCTAAACCATTCACTATTCCTCCTTACGGTTGTCTTTTCTGGGTCGATGATACGAAAGGCTTGCTCAAGGTAAGTTTTTGCATTCTCATTTACCTCTTCTTCTGTTAATTCGGGGCGTAAATCTGATCGACCACTTGGATCGCCAATTCTAGCTGTATAATCCCCAATTAATAAAATAGCTTCATGTCCAAGATCTTGAAATTGTTTTAATTTGTTAAATACAACGAGATGTCCAAAGGTAAGATCAGGTCGGGTTGGATCTACGCCGAACTTGATTTTTAACTTTTCACCATTGGCGACTTTATCGCTAAATTCTTCTTCTCCAATTACAATTTCGGTATTTATTAACAATTCTTTTACATTCATAAATAATAAATTTATAATGCTATAATTAGTATTCATCGAGCGTAGAATGTGAATTCTTTTTAAAAATCAAGAATTCCACTTGCTTTCAGCGTGTAGTCCGTTACCTAATATATAACTAATTACCCTATTATTAAAAGAAACTGCCATGACATTATCCGTTGGTGCAACCGCCCCAGATTTCACTCTTAAAACAAAAACGCCAGAAGGACTTTCAGATATAACCCTTAGTTCACACAATGGAGAATCATCAGTCGTCTTACTTTTCTTTCCTTTTGCCTTTACAGGTGTTTGCACAGAAGAAGCATGTTCGGTAAGAGACGACATAAGCTCATATGAAAGTTTAAATGCTAAAGTATACGGTTTGAGTGTTGATAGTCCTTTTTCACAAGAAGCAATGGCTTTAAAAGAAAATCTTAATTTTCCGCTTCTTAGCGATTTTAACAAAGATGTCTCCAAGCAATATGGTGTCTTATATGAAGATTTTATTGGTTTTAAAGGAGTAAGTAAACGATCTGCTTTTGTTGTTTCAAAAGATGGGGAAATTACTTTCGCTTGGTCCTCAGATGACCCCAAACAACTTCCCGATTTTAGCGCTATTCAAAAAGCTTTGTAATTTAATTCCAGACTTAAAATGGAATTACCCGAGTCATAAACCGAGAAATATTTGTCTTTTTATTACCGAATATATTATATTCGATAATTGAGTAACATGCGCTCTTTTAAATTTTATGATTCTCAATAAACGAATGGACACGAGTATTAAAATTGAACTTTTTATGTGTGGTTATCTCTATGCTTTTGAACAAATCGTTCGAGACTTGCTCTGAGGTTTCTTAATTCCCCTTTAAATAATAAGATAGCGTGAATAAAGAGTCGATTTATCAAGTTTGCGCAACCAATGAAGAAGTTTTTGTTCGAATCAAAGAAAAAGCCTCTTATTTAAATTGTACCCCCTTGCGATCTTTTCTTTACGAAATGGTTGGGGGCGGAAGTAAAACCTTTGTGATTGATTTCCAAAATTGCTCGAGTATGGATAGTACCTTTTTAGGAATTTTAGTAGGTCTTGCCTTAAAATTAAAAAGAATGGGAGAGGGTGGAAGTCTAAGCCTTCTTAATTTAGTTGGTAGAAACCTTGAAACGGTAGAAAATCTTGGTATTCACAAAATTGCTCTCGTTAGCTCTGCGTTCGTTTCTGGGCCAAATGATTTAGAAAATCTTAAGAATAATACTGATGGAGAGAATGCCTCCACAGAAGTAATTTACAATGCTCACAAAGCATTATTAGAGTTAAATCAAAAAAATTCTAGGATTTTTAGAGATGTAGTTAATTACCTAGAGCAAAAAGTCGAAGATTCGGCTTAAAATATTTCGGATGAACTCATTGCTTTATTTTCTAGCAGGCCTATTTCTAGGAATTCTTGTATGGAATTATGCAAGAAAAAGAGCGAAAGCTGAAACGAATAAACTCAAAGATCAAAAAGTCCGCCTTCAACAAGAAAAGGAAATAATTGTTGATTTCATGCATAATTTAGCTGTTGCAATAGGAGAGGGAGTGGTTCGGAAAGATCTATATCAAAGAATCGCCCATACTGCTGTCATGACCACAGGTGCAATAAGTGCATGCGTCTATGAAAAACTTGTATGCGGTAAACTTCGAAGCGGTGCCACAGAAGGTCTTTTTCCCCCGCAACGAAAACTTAAATCCCCCCTTGATGAGACCAGTACAACTCGAGCACGTTTCTTGGAAAAAATTCTTGTTTCTGAAATTCTGGAAGATGGAGAAGGTATAATAGGAGAAGTAGCAAAAACGGGTAAAGCAGTCTATGTCCCCCATGCACAAAGCGACCCAAGAGTGGTCAGACATGAAGATCCATCTTTAACACTTCGTTCACTTATATATTCACCCCTAGTTCACGATGATCAAGTTCTAGGAGTTCTTGTGGTTGCAAACCCCGCTAATGGTTTACCTTTTAGCGAAACAGACTTGTCGCTTGTTAATTCCCTAGCTGAACAGGCGGCATTGGCAATTAAAAATTCGGATGCAATGAATTTACGGGTTGAAAAAACCAGAATGGACTCAGATCTAACTCTCGCTCGAGATGTACAAGAATTATTCCTCGCCAAAGAATCTCCTGATTTTAAAGGGTTGGAAATCGACACACAATATGTCCCATCCTCACAGGTTAGCGGGGACTTCTATGATTTCTACAAGCTTTCAGCTACCAAGTTTGCCGTTTCAGTGGCAGATGTATCAGGAAAAGGGGTGCCCGCATCCTTACTCATGGCGCTTTGTCAAACTAACCTTAGGCATTATGTTAAAAAGTCAAAATCTCCCCGAGAAATTCTAATTAAGCTGAATCAAGACCTAGAGGAAAGAATTAGGGAAGATATGTTTATTACTTTATTCCTCGCAATTATTGATACCCAATCTAATACCATAACTTTTACCCGTGCCGGTCATGAACCCGCACTTTTAGGTAAAGTTAATAATGGCCAATTAAAAGTAGAGAAACTTCGAGGTAATGGAATGGCTTTGGGAATGGTGCCCTCGGACCTTTTTGAAGAAGTTATCGAGGATCAGACTTGTTCGTTTGAGAAAGGTGATATGCTTGTGCTTTATACGGATGGAGTTACTGAATCTCAAAACCAATCTAAAGAAGAATTTGGATTAGATCGCTTGTGCGAACAACTCGAAGGGGCTGTAGAAAAAAGCCCCCATTCTTTTAACTCAACTCTTATGAATAGCTTGGAGAAATTTTCCTCAATGACTTCCGATAGAGACGACTTAACCTTATTAACGGTTAAAAGAATTTAGAATAATTTTATTCTATCCGCTTCTCATCATAATCAATCACATCAGCAAAAGATCGTAAATCCGTACGGTTTTCGGCTCCAAGATCTGATTTAATTTCTTCCAACTTTTCTAATGCCATATCCGACATTCCCATTTGAACTACTTTTCGATTCCAAACATGAGGGTTAAGTTCGTTTGGAAAGAGATCTTTTAATTTTGAGTTTAATTCTTCATCAGAACCTGAACTTCGAACACATTCGATTACATCTTTGGGTTCAACCCCTAGATGGAGGCATAGAAAGCCATCAAATCCTTTTGTGAAATTCCTCTGATAGCTCTTAGGAAGTTCATCTTTTAAATGCTTCCTTATCTTTCCAATAAAACGCGGTAGGTGAAGCAGTCCGAATGGATGAGATTGGTAAGGTGATGGAAGGTCACACAGGATTGCTCCTGTAGGTCCTTCAATTAAATGGTCGTCGATGTTTGTCAAAATGAAAAAAAAGGTTTTGTCTATTTGTACAACATCATAAATGAAACAAAGCAAAAACAAAAAAGTAATAAAAAGAATTTCGGGATATATTTTTGAGCATAAATTTCTTTTTGCCCTAACTCTATCTCTGGCTTTTGTAATGACCATACTGTCGGTAATGGTTCCATCTGTAATTCAACGAGTTCTTGATCAAATTTTTATTGAAGGATTCCGTGATTCAGAAATCCTCATAAATGGTATCCTTTTGATCGGTGGACTCTTTCTTTCAAAAGAAATTCTGAATTGCTTACGAATAAGAGCAAATAATAAGTTAGAACAAAAAGTTATTCTACGAATTAGAAAAGCTCTTCATGATAAATTGCTTGATTTACCAATCAATTTTTATGATCGAAGGAAAAGCGGGGATATCGCCTCCAGGGTAGTTGAAGATGTCCAAAATGTTGAACGAGCCATTTTAGACGGAACTGAACAAGGAGTAATCGCAGTTCTCACCTTAATTGGGGTAACAATAATGATGTTTCTACAAGAACCCAGACTTGCCGCACTGGTCTTCCTTCCTCTTCCTGTATTAATAATAATGGCATTTCGTTACTCAAGAGTTTCTAAGAAGAATTGGAAGGCTGTACGAGAGGCTTCTGGTGATCTTAACTCTCTCTTGGTGGAAGACATTCAGGGCAATCGCTTAATTCATTCCTTCGATTTAAAAAACCGGGAGAAAATCCGATTTCTTGCCTGTAGTAAAGAATTAGAAGTTAGATCGCTTGAGGCTATGTACAGATGGTCTATTCAAGGACCTAGTGCTAGCTTTACCTCTTCTCTAGGAATACTGGCCGTTGTTGGTATGGGAGCATATCTCTTGAAAACGGATCCTGCTTTTACGAATGGGCAATTCTTTGCATTCCTGCTCTACGCTAATATGTTTTATGAACCGGTGAGGCAATTGGTTTCAATAAATAATATGATCTCCGCTGGAAAAGCTTCGGGCGAAAGAGTGTTTGAAATTCTTGATGAAGAAGTTGCGATTAAAAGTCCAGTCCATGCAATGCCCTTTCCGGTGCAAGATCATTCTATTCGGTTTTCAAATGTAACTTTTGCGTATGATGAAAGACAGTCTATTGTAAGGGATTTGGATTTCTTTTTGCCATCTGGATCAACCACGGCTTTAGTTGGACCCACAGGAGCAGGTAAAAGTACTATCGCCAACCTACTACTTCGTTATTATGATGTTGAAAATGGTAATGTCTCCATCGGAGGAATAGATGTTAGAAAGTTTTCTTTAAGCTCACTAAGAGGAAATATTGGCCTCGTCTCGCAAGATCCCTTTTTATTTGATACCTCAGTAAGAGAAAATCTCTTACTTGCTGCTCCCTCTTCCAATGAGAATGACATAATTTCATCACTTCAAGTTGCTAGTGCTTGGGATTTTGTTCAAAATCTGCCCGATGGTTTAAATACACTTATCGGAGAAAGAGGGGTTCGACTAAGTATGGGCGAAAAGCAAAGGCTAACGCTTGCAAGAGCAATATTGAAGTCTCCACCAATTGTTATTCTAGATGAAGCAACTTCAAGCGTTGATGTTGAAACTGAAAGGCAAATACAACTTGCACTAAACAGATTAACTAAAAATCGTACGACGCTGATTATCGCTCACCGACTCAGTACGATTAGGGATGCTGACCAAATAATTTTTCTTAATCATGGAGAAATTATTGAACAGGGAAGTCATATCGAACTTCTTGAGAAAAAAGGTTCTTATGAAAACTTCTGTAAGCACCAAGAAAGTTTAATTCCGCAAGTAATATAAAAATTTATTTTCGAGCAAATCTAAGCAGACATCGTAAACAAATTGAAGCAATGAAGGGAAAACACAGGAAAATTAAACTGAGGAGAGATCGTAAATTATAGTAGGTTAGTGGACCATAAACTTTCTGTTCAGCCCACACCCTCAGTGGTAAGTTTACAAAATAATTTACATGTAAAGATTGTGCAAGATAGTAGACCATTAAAGGCCAAATCGTGAACCCAATACATCCAAAAAATAAGACACACCAAAGCTCTTTACTCCAATCAATTTTTTTGCTCATTAAATAATCGTTCTCTTGCATTAGGTATCAAAGGATATAATAATTAAGATACTCGCCAATCTATTTTTCCCAATCGAATTATGAAGCTATTAACTTTTTCTATTATTTTATCAATTTTTACTCAATCGCTCTTTCTGCAAGCCAAGAATGATCAATCAACCAAAAAGGTTTTCGAAAGCTTAATAAATCCAGTCTTTGCGGCAAAATGCCTAGAATGCCATGGTGAAAATAAAAGCAAAGGTAAATTGAAACTTCACACTAAAGAAGATTTTCTGAATGGAGGCAGTGGGGTAGGAAAAGATATTATCATTAAAGGAAATATCGAAGACAGTGAATTAATTTATCGGATAACTCTTCCCAAAGAAGACGAAGAAGCGATGCCCCCAATGGAAGATTCAAGCCATTACAACCCCGTCACGAAGGAAGAACTTGATGTAATGAAAGCTTGGATTTCATTAGGTGCCTCCTTTGATCTTCTTATTTCTGACCTAGATGATCGCTCAAGAAAATCAGCTCTTCATGTATTAGAGAATATGCCCAAGAAGCTTTTACCAAAAAGCGTTACGATGCAGCCTAAACTTCCTGTTGTGCTAGCCGCTAACCCCGATGTTTTGGAAAGTCTGCGCAAACAAGGAATTTTGGTGATGCCCATCGCACAAAATACCAATGCAATATATGTAAATGCATCCTATGCCGGCAAAGACTTTAATGATGAAAAACTTCTTCTGCTTGAACCCCTTGCAAATCAACTTCTTTGGCTCAACCTTGCCAGAACTGGAGTCACCGACAAGGGAATCGCTTCTCTTACAAAACATAAACTTCTTTCTCGTTTACATCTTGAAAATACTTCCTTGACGGATGTTGCCACCATCCACTTATCCAAATTATCCAACTTGGAATACCTAAATCTGTATGGTACCGAAATATCAGACCTTTCTGTTCCCAATCTTCAAAAATTGAGTAAACTAAACAAAATTTTCCTTTGGCAAACTAAAATGACCCCACAAGGAGCAGATTCCTTAAAAAAGCATTTTGTTAATTCCCGGATTTATGACGATCTTGTGGCTCAAAAAAATAAGATGAAAACTTCATTAAATAATCTCATTAAATCTGAGAGGTCTAAACTCAAGCAACACGAAGAAAAGACAAAAGAAATAAGTGGTAAAACCGCTGACAAGGATCCGCTAAACGAAAAATGTCCAGTTTCCAAAAAAGCACTCGATAATACGAATTTTTCAATTTTCGAAGGAAGAAAAGTTGGATTTTGTTGCGACAAGTGTAAATTAAAGTTCGATGCTGGTGGTGCAGTCTTTCGGTCTAAAATTCCCAACTTTAAAGCATCGGATGAATATGTTAACTCTTCCAAAAAATTGCAAAATATGCGATTGGCAATGGATACTATGATAGAGACCGATCAACAAAAACTGAGAATAATAAACGTACAACTAAATAAAATGGGTCCAGAAATCAACTTGGGTTGGGAAAAGACTGTTTCCTCTAAGTAGTTTTCTCAGTTAATATCTAAAAACTGGTATGGAAAATAAAATCGATGAGGAAGTAATCTCAATCTTTAAAGAAACTCAAGCACTGCTAACTGGACATTTCATTTTGCGTTCGGGTCTTCGTAGCGGACATTTTTTTCAATGTGCACAAGTTTGTCAGTATTTGGATAAAGTAACTACTCTAGCCAAGTTACTCATTAACCAATTGGACTGCCCAAAACCAAACACTATAGTCTCTCCAGCAATGGGCGGACTTGTTCTTGGTCAGGAGGTGGCCAGGCAATTAAAGTGTCGATTTTTATTTTTAGAAAAAGTGGATGATAAGCTTGATCTAAGAAGAAATTTTTCTCTCTCATCAAAAGATGATGTTTTACTTGTTGAGGATGTTGTAACCAGAGGGGGAAGGGTTAATGAAGCTCTTACAATCCTAAGAACGACCCAATGTAACATTTGTGCAGTAACTTCCCTAGTTGACCGAAGTACCGATAATCTTGAATTTGGAGTCCCATTTCAACCTCTACTCAAATTAAATTTCCCGACTTACAGTCCAAATGATTTACCCGAAGAGTTAAGATCTTTGAAACCTATAAAACCAGGGAGCTAACTAGGGAACCCGGTAGGCCAAAAACCGATATTTATTTCGATACCATACGTAAAACCGATTAATTCCACTTGTTATCTGTTCTTCCACTTCCTGAATTGAGTTTACTTGATATCCATTAATTTCAACAATTACTACGCCCTTTTTAAAAGTTTCTGCCTGCCCAGTGGAATTTATTACAACCATACCTTTAGTGGAGGAAGGAATTTGAAATTTTAAACGATTCTCTTGACTCAATGGCTCCAAGGATACCCCGGGGATGGATATTCTGTTTTTGCTCCCCATTAAATCTAAGGTCACATGTAAAGTTAATTTCTTTCCACTACGTATAACTTCGATTGGGATCTTAGTTCCAGGTGTAGTTTGAGAAATAGCCCATCTTGATTGATTAACCGAATCAACCTTTTGTGAATCAACCTTAATAATTCGATCGTTTGGTTTGAAGCCTGCGACATCAGCCGCACTCCCTGTTACTATCTTTTTTATAATTGCACCATTATCATCATTCGAAGTTGACAGCTCCACGCCAAGAAAACCTCTTCTTATTCCTCCTCCTTGCACTAAATCTATAAGTACCTTTTTAACCATATTAATTGGAATAGCTAAGCCAATTCCCATACTTGCACCTGTCTGTGAAATTATCGCTGTGTTAATCCCAATTAAACGTCCTGTTGCATCTAAAAGCGGGCCTCCTGAATTGCCCCTGTTAATTGCAGCATCAGTTTGAATAAAATTTTCGTACGATCCTTCCTGTTCAAGTACCCCCAATTCAGATCTTTTAGTCGCTGAGATAATTCCCATTGTTACGGTCATTCCAATTCCCAGCGGATTCCCAGCTGCAAAAACGATATCGCCAACTTCTAATAGATCGCTGTTTGTTAGAATGACATAGGGTAATTGTTCATCTGCATCTATTTTAAGAACTGCCACATCTGTCGATCGATCAAAACCAATAATTTTCCCTTGGAATTCTCTTTTATCAGTCAGTTGAATTGTTACCTCTTCCACAAGTTCTCCAGTTCTTGGGTCTGTAATAACATGAGCATTTGTAATTATATGTCCCTCTGGAGTTACAATCACACCCGAACCTATTCCAGCGGGAACTATTTCCTCCTCTACTCGCGGACTATTAAAATTAGGTAATCCAAAAAAACGCCTAAGTAATTCTTCACGCGGACTAGAAGCACCACCAGGATAAAGTCGCCTTACTACTTGTTGTGTAGTCACTGCAACCACAGCGGGAGTAGCCTTTTTTAAAGATGGCGAATAACTACTGGGTGCTCGACCCAAAGAGCGGTCAATCTCAGTATCTTCAACCTTCAAAGTAAACCCAACTTGTGTTGCAAAAACACCATCATTCACAAATAACAGAATTAGTGCAAATAAAGTGGTGCGGATTGGTTTCATATTCAATATAGCGTATTTAATCTACGCGATTGTCTAAATTTTTAAATTTCTTAAAAACCCTTAATTTGAAAGAGACTTGAAATACTGCTATCGGTGTTGGTTCGCCTTATTGCTTCTCCAAGAAGTGGTGCAACACTTAATTTTTTTATAGGTAATTCGTCAATCTCCATATCAACAGTGTTTGTCGTGATTAATTCATCCAGAATACCCTGATTCAATCTTTCTTTACCAGTATCATTCAAAACGCAATGGCTAACAATTGCACTTACTTTTTTAGCTCCTCGTTCTTTCAATATTTTTGCAGCTGCATTCAATGTACCTGCAGTCTCTGTCATATCATCGATCAGAAGAATCTCCCTGCCCTCAACCTCTCCTACCAAATTCATAGCCTCAACTGTGCTCGCGCCAGTCCGACGTTTTGCAACAAATCCAAGAGGACAACCTAAAACTTCCGCATATGCATTCGCCATTTTCATTCCCCCTACATCTGGAGAAAAAATTGTCATATTTTGGACATCTCGACTTTTTAATTCTTCAAAAAACACTGGAGATGCATAAAGATGGTCAACGGGAATGTCGAAAAAACCTTGGATTTGTTGAGCATGCAAATCCATAGTTAATATTCTATTAGCTCCTGCTGCTACCAACAAATTCGCAACTAATTTCGAAGTGATTGGAACACGTGGTTGGTCTTTTCGATCCTGTCTTGAATAGCCAAAGAATGGAAGTACTGCTGTAACTCTGGCTGCAGACGCTCTTTTAGCGGCGTCCATCATAATTAATAATTCCATTACATTATGATTGGCTGGCGAACAGGTGGATTGAACTAAAAAAACATCCATTCCCCTAATATTTTCATTAAAACGAACGAAGCTTTCATTATCCGGAAAGGAGGTTACCGAAGCATCTCCTAGAGGAACTTGAAGATAATCGCATATTTCTTGAGCCAATGGCCTGTTTGAATTACCTGCAAAAATTTTTAGTTTTTTTCCGTTATCCATCTTTGAAAATTACTCCTTTACTGCAAGTCCATCAAATCTATTGAACAATTCTGGTAATCTTTTTTGTAAAATTGAAATTCGCTGTGCTAATTGAAATGGTAATGCAGGGTTTCCCTTTAGAAAAGCGCCAGGTTCTACATTTTTCGTAATTCCTGCTTGTCCAGCAATCTTAGCACCTTTGCCAATTTTCAGGTGCCCCGCAAAGCCTGCTTGTCCTCCAACTACTACATTATCATCAAACTCAACACTACCTGCGATACCTACTTGGGCTACTATCAAGCACCCTTTACCCATTCTCACATTGTGTCCAATTTGGACCAAATTATCAATTTTAGATCCAACACCTATTCTTGTCTCCTCAAATCGAGAACGATCAATACAAGTATTTGCACCAATTTCTACATCATCCTCAATAACGACTGTTCCAATATGCGGTATTTTTCGATGGGAACCTTCGACTTGGTCGAATCCATATCCCTCTGACCCAATCACAGCTCCAGCGTTAACGATTACTCCGTTTCCTAGCTCGCACCTAGACAGGAGTTTTACACCGGGGTGAAGAGTACTATTTCGTCCAACCTTTGAATAATCCCCTATATGACAATGCGTTGCTATTGAGCAATTATCTTCAATATAAACATCTTTTCCAATAAAACTAAATGCTCCAACCGATACCCCTGTTCCCAATATAGCGCTTGAATCGACCCATGAAGTAGAGTGAATTTCTACTGCAGGACTAGGGTATAATTGAGCTTCCACAAAACTACACAAGGAAGCTAGACCATGGGATGGCTCTTCCATTCTAAGGAAAACCTGGTTTTCTCTAGGAGCACCACAATAACTATGAGGTAACAAAATAACGGAGGCATTAGATTTTGAAACTAAGGACTTATATTTTGAATTACCGAGGAATGAAATATCCCCTTCTTTTGACCTTTCAAGTGATGCAATGCCATTTAGACTAGTAAGCTTTAAAATTCCATCCACTTTCGACTGAGGAAGAATTTCAAGAAGTTCATTAAATGCTATCTTAAATTCCATAATCCCTACATTTAAGAAAAGTTGAAGAACTGAGAGGACTCTACTTTTTTTCTGAACTTACATTTAGCGTAACGATTACTTCCTCTGTTACATCAAATTTTTCACCTGCATAAAAAACTCCTAGTTGGGTTTCTGACGAATTTAATATTAAATCAAATCCCTTGGCTCCCGCTACTTTTTCAACAGCTTGTCGAATATCCGCAAGATGTTCGACAAGGAGGTTTCTCTGTCTTTGTGAGATCGTAGCTTTTGCACGCTTATCGTAGGAGACCATGTCATCTTGTTTAACTTTTGCCTTCTCCACTTTTTCTTGATATTTCTTTCTTAGATCTGTGCTATCAATATTTGGGTTTTTTATTTTCTCTTCCATTTCCTTAAGTTCTTTTACAATTTTCTCCATCTCTGCTCGAAATATTTGGAGTTCTTCCATCGCAATTTTCTTAGATTTATCCAACCTTTCCCTCGCTTCCTTAACCTTTTGATATCCATCAAAAACTTTTTGTACATTTACTACAGCCACTTTTTGTGCGTAGGTAAAAGAAATTGAAGTTAAAAGGACTATGGGAATCAAAAAACGGATAAGCTTATACATAATAGTTGAGAGTTAAGTAATGGTAGATTATTGAAAGTTAAAATCGAGTGCCACCAGAAAAATGAAACTGCGGTGATCCACCTGTTTTGGTAGGATCAGTAATAGGAAATCCTAAATCAAGACGAAGTGGCATTCCCATAACCATAATACGAGCACCCATTCCCCAATTATCATGCCAACCTTGCATATCTTTACCGGGGAAAAATTTAAAATCTCCTGTTCTTAAAAAACCTCCGTCATAAAAGAAGGCGAAGCGTAAAGGGTCTGCAATTTTAAAAGTATATTCTGCACTTAAATAACTGTAGGAATTCCCCCCTTTAGGTTCGCTTGACGATTGAGGACCTGCCTCTCGATAGTCCCAGCCTCTTAGGTTGTAAGGTCCACCAAGAAAAAATTTCTCAAAGAAGGGAACATCGGCATCTTTACCATCAAATCGTCCTAGCGTTCCAGTTCTTCCAACGACTGAGAGTACTTGCTCCATTGGATCAAATGTCTCAAAAAACTTAGCCGCCTGTAGTTCAAAGCGCCCATAATCAGCATCTCCGCCAAAAGGCCCACCAGCAAATTCTTTCCTCAAGGTTACGATGCTACCCTCAGAGGGGAACAAAATACTATTCCTAGTATCCCTAGTAAGACTAAGGCCCACTTTCGAAATTGTTCTATCAATCTCATTTTTCGCACTATCATACCTTCCGTCAGTGGTAATAAAAAACGGGGCCGATATTCCGATGTCACTAATTACAACATCCTCCAAACGGTAAAAGAGACGTCCTTCAACGAGCTCGAATAATCTTTTTCGAAAATATACTTCAAAGCCCGCTCTCATTTCATCGTAGTAAGAACTATAATAATCTGATTTTTCTCTAAATAATTCGAAACCCGCTGCAACCCTCCTATTCATAAACCACGGTTCTTCCAGGGCAAGTCTAGCCTCATTACTTCTAGCGCCTAATTTTAAACGTAATCGAAATTTCTGACCATCTCCCTGTAATCGATGAGGACTTCTCCATCTCATTATATCAAAATTACCTTGTCGAAATTCCGCAAACATCATGGCTTTTTCTAATGTGCTAAAGCCAACTCCAAATGAAACATGCCCAGTACGACCCTCTTCTACATTTACAACTAAATTCCTCCTACTGCTTTGTAATTCAGGATCCTGCGATGCTATGGGTTCGTCATCCAGTGTCACCTTTTCAAAAAAGCGTGTATTCTTAAGGCGCGCTTCACTCGTTTCCATTCTAAGCAAATCAAAAGTCTCGCCTGGAGCTAATGCAAGTTCGCGAACAATTGCAGTTGTTTTAGTTTTTTCATTTCCACGAACCTGAATTGAATTAACCGAAAATTTGTTATTTTCGGTAATCTCAAATCGTAGATCAATTTGTCCAGTTTGAAGATTTGGTTTTCTGATAGAAATTACCCGTGCATCAAGATAACCTTTTTCTCCATATTTCTTTCTTAATCGATTTCTTTCCTCTGAAAGAAGTGTGGGCGAGTAGGGTACTCCAGTACTGATTTTCATTTCCTCACTTAATTTTTCTGAAGTAATTACCGAGTTTCCAACTATAATAATTTCTCCGAAAAACGATTGATCCCCTTCGTCAATTTGTAAAAAAAGATCAAGGGCATTAGATCCATTTTCTATAATTTTTACTCCGCTTTGCTCAATCGAAACATCTAAAAAACCTTCGTCACGAAAAGCAGTTCTGAGGGCACTTAAGTCTTCCTCGAAAATAGCAGGACGATAACGGGACCTTTTGGACCAAAATCTCCAAAATCTCCATGGTGCAGTTTCCATTTGTTTTAAAAGTTTTTTATCCGAAATATTTTGGTTCCCTTCAAAAATAATTTTACTTATTTTTCGCTTTTCATTCTCAATAATTTTAAATATCACAGAAACACTTCGTCCATTTTCCTCGGTATTAATCTGGCTATCTACTTGAGAATTCCAGAAACCTTTTTCTAAATATAACTCTTCTAACGCTTTTTGATCAGCTTTTATCTCTGACTCGTCTAAAAGTTCTCCGATACTAATTTCGATTACTTTTTCGAGTTTTCTTTTAGAAAGCTTTTCATTTCCTTGAAAAGTGATTGCCCCAATACGAGATTTGGTAAATACCTTGAATACTAGTGCAACTTTATTTTCCGAACTTGATTTAGGATCAAGAAATACTTTTACATCATCAATTGCACCGGTTGCCATAAGGTTTGTGATTGATTTATCAATCGCATTTGATTTGTAAGGAATCCCAGTTTCAATCTGAAGATTTTGTAATATAAAAGACTTACCAATCGTATCAGGGCCCTCAAGTTCAATGGAAATGGAAGAGATTACTTTACCTTCAGGCATTACCTGTGACCATAGAATCATCATTCCTGAAAGTAGGAATAAAATAGGAAAAACAGAACGAAGTTTATTCATTTAATTATTAATTAAGACGAGTGTCGTATTGAGCACTTTCAAATCTCGTATATTTTCGTACAAAGGCAAGGTTTACATTTCCTGTCGGTCCATTTCTTTGTTTGGCAAGAATTAACTTAATCTGCTCAAAGTCTTCACCTTGGCTCCCATCGCCATCCTGCGAAATATCACTTTCACGAATGTCTTCTCCTTTTCTTAGTTTTCCCAATAACATGACGATATCTGCATCTTGTTCAATCGAGCCAGATTCACGTAAATCAGAAAGGCGAGGGTCTCTTTTTTCTTTCTCAGAATCTCGATTGAGTTGGCTTAGAACAATAACCGGTACCTCAAGTTCTTTAGCCATTGATTTTAATCCTCTTGAAATTACTGATATTTCATTTTCACGTGAAGATGCATAACGATCCCCTGAAATTAATTGTAAATAATCAACTACAATCAAAGAAAGACCGTTTCTTGACTTCACTCTTCTGGCTTTTGCACGGATTTGATTAATGCTCAAACCACTTGTATCGTCTACCCAAATAGGGGCTTGCTGAAATTGTTGACTAATTTCATTAAGTTTCTCTGCATAATTTTTAGCAACAAAGCCTTTGCGTAAATCATTCATATTTACTTTTGCTTTTCCACATATTAATCGCATAGCTAGGGAGGAAGCACTCATTTCTAAGCTGAAAACTAAAATATTTTTAGGATTGTTAATATATTTATGAGAAAAAGAAATATTTTCTACGATATTCATCGCCAGACTTGTTTTTCCCACTGAAGGGCGAGCCGCAATAACAATCATTTCTGCTGCTTTTAATCCATTCGTTAAATTGTCTAAATCTTTATACCCAGTTAATAATCCATCTGACTCTTCCTTGGAAAGCATTTTTTGAATCTCACCCATTGCTTTTTGGATAGGTTCCCTGAAGTGAATGGATGAACGGGTATTCTGATCATCTCCCAATTCGCAAACTCGCTGTTCCATTCCGGATAAGAAATCATCTACTTCACCCTGCAAATTATTAGCACCGTCTATAATTTCAAAAGCTACATAAATACACCTTCGTAAAAGTGCTTTTTCTTTAACAATCTCAAGCCAGTAAGTTGCATGTGCTGTTGTATCAATTCTTGAGGTAAGCTCAAACAATCCATTTTGTCCGCCAACTTGTTCCAATTGTTTCTTACTTTCCAGTTTTTCTGCTAGAAGTATTTCATCCGCTGCCTTATTTTCACGATTCAAGTCCAAAAGAGCTTCGAATATAATTTGGTGGTTTAAATTATAAAAATGATCGGCACTAATTGCCTGTTCCGCACATCTCCCCATCACTTCGCCCGACGTATCCATGATACAGGCTGCAAGTAATCCTTGCTCTGCATCTAAATTACTCGGTAGAGGTTTTCCCTCTATCGTATCTTTAACGGATGATTGATGCTTCGCCCCAGTACCTTTATAATTAGGAGCCGGCTTTTCTTTCGAAGAAGGTCCTAGCGGTGACATTCAAATAATCCTGTTGCTTAGGCTAATACAAAAAGTTATTCGCTATCTTCAATTGGATTTTCAGATACTACTTCCACTTCTAATTCTGCTTCAACATCTTTGTGTAAAGAAATAGAAACTTTAGAAATACCCAATTCTTTAATTGGGGAAAAAGAAGTGATATGTTTTTTGTCAAAAATAAAACCTCTTTCGTTCAGCTTCTCGAGTATGTGATTTACCGTTACCGAACCAAAAAGTTTACCCCCAGCTCCGGTTTTAACCGCTACCGCAATTTTTGTCTCTTTTAGCTTATTAGCAATTTCTTGAGATTTCTGAAGTTCGTCAGTTTCTCTTGCCGCACGGGAGACTTTTAATGAGTCCAAGCGTTTTTTATTAGCCTGATTTAAAGGAACTGCTTTCTTTTGGGGCAAAAGATAATTCCGAGCATATCCAGGACGAACTTTTACAACATCTCCCTCTGCTCCGAGATTATCAATGTGTTCTACGAGTAATATTTCTGTGGTGGCCATAATAATAAATTTATAAGTGATTAAAAAGGAACATCGTCATCTAAGTCTGTACTATCAGAAGAAGAAGGAGGTGTGGGATCTTTGGGTGGATCAGTATTTGGAGAGGGAACTGGTTCAGCGTTGCGAGATTCGGCAGATCCTCCATCTTGCTTTGAATCAACAAATTCAAAACTATCTAGCACCACTTTTAAGGCACTTCTTTTTTCGCCTTCTTTGGATTCCCATTGATCTAGCTTAAGGCGACCCTCAATGAAAATGGCCCGGCCTTTGGTGAAAAATTTTCCAATTGCTTCTGCACGAGGCCCAAAGGATTCTACATCCACAAAAGTTGTTTCATCCTTACGGTTTCCTTCTGCATCTTTATAGGAACGATTTAATGCTAGTCCAAAGTTACAAACCGGTCTTCCATTGCCCATCAACCTTACATCAGGGTCACGAGTAAGGTTTCCGATAAGAAGTACTTTGTTTAGGGATGCCATAATTGAAAATCGAAATAAAAGATAAGAAGATCTTAATTATTTACGCTCGATGAGAACTCGATCAACCTTTTTTTCTAATTTTAATTTTTCTTTTAGTCGAACTGGTAATTCCGGATCTGCTTCAATTTCAAATTGAAGGTATGTACCTGAAGTCATTTCTTTACTTTGCGGATATATAAAATCGTGGTTTCCTTGGTTTTCCACCTTCGTGACTTCTCCATCTGCTTGACGAATAATTTCGCTCAATTTTGGAATCATTTCATCTGAAGATCCGTCCGCCCCGTGGGCATCGTATACAATGGTTGCTAAATAGTTTCTCTTGTTCATGAGGTTGATTGGGATCGATTTGTTTGGTTAATTAAATTCATTGTGGCGTCTAGTCCATTATCTAAAATGCTGAATAACGCATCACATATATTGTCTCTTCTGCCTTCAAGTAGAGTAAGTTCCTCAGAAGAAAGTTTGGAAAGCACAAAATCAGCAAGATCCATCTGCGGAAGAGTCTTACTACCAATTCCTAAGCGGAATCTAATAAAAGTATTTCCCAAGGTTGACATTACACTAGTCACACCATTGTGCCCGCCAGCTCCGCGGTTTTTGGAAATCTTAATTTCCCCGAAAGGCAAAGTTAACTCATCATGTGCTAATATCATGTTTGTAGGTGAGCAACGAAAATAATTAAGAATATTGGCAAGATAACGACCACTTTCATTCATGAAAGTTTTAGGCTTTACCAAAAGAATTTTTTTCCCATTACGAGTCATAATTAAATGGTCGGCATGAAATTCTTTGCTTTTTTTAAATAAGACATTTTCTTTTTCTGCAACTTTATCGAGTAACCAAAAGCCTAAATTATGCCTTGTTTTTTGATAAGCTTCTCCGGGGTTTCCTAATCCAATTATAGCGAAGTTTACCACGAATCATTTAAAAATAAGTTGTTAAAATTTTATTCCTCAGATTCGCCTGAGGAATCTGACTCGGTATTCGAATCTTCTCCTGTCGCAGTTTCTTCTGTTTCATCTTCTCCATCACCAGCAGAAGATCGGCCACCCGCACTACCAACACAGGAGACAAGCATTCCGTCCAATTCAGCGACATAAGAAACTCCCTCAATTTTAGGTAAATCTTTAACCTGTAAATTCTCTCCAAGTTCCAACTTTGAGATATCTAGTTCAATTTGGGATGGTAGACTACTTGGGCGACAACGGATTTCAACTTCGTTTGTCAATGCTTCTAAGATTCCTCCCTGTGTTTTGACTCCCTCCGCTTCTCCAAGCAAAATAAGAGGCACCTTGGTTTGTAAATCTTCCCCGCGATTGACTTGGATAAAATCGATGTGCGTAATGGTATCTTTAATTGAATCCATTTGCATTTCCTTGATCAAAACAAGTTCATCTTCCCCTTTCTCTCCAAGCAAGCGTAACAAAGAAGAAGTTCCCGAGGCTTTTCTCAGCAGTATTCGCATTGCACGATCTTCTATGGAGAAAGACTTATTTAATTCTTTACCATAAAAAACAACTGGAATTCTTCCTGATGCACGAAGTTTGTTGCACGCTTGACGACCGGTTTGCTCACGAGGAGAAACTTCAATGGTTAAATCACTTAATTCTGACATGTTTAGTTGGGGTACAAAAATTTGGGAAAGTAGATATTATTAACATTTGATGCTAAATCTGGCAAGAACTTTACCCATATTAAGACTATTACATATCACAAGAAATTCTCTTACTCCATAAATAACTCTACTTTACGGCTTTTTTTAATAATTAAATAGCATCCTATTTGCAGGTCCGGCAAAAGCACCATGCTTAAATTCTAAAAGTTCATGCAAGAAAGCACTGGGCGCTCCACCGTCTTTAACATGTGCCTAAAAAACTCATTGCGAAGAAAGGCTTTAAATATAAATTTTGACTATTTTTTTAAGAGCGGAAATCTTCCTTCTAACCGTGCTAATCTACTGCCCTTCGATTACTTACCAAAACGCTATCCCATCATCTGCTAATTCGAACTAATTGTAGTCCAAAATGACTTTTTTTTCTGGCATTGCCTCCACAACACTATTTCCACTAACATATTCAATGAATGTGTTCCCATGTTTCAGACAAATGGCATCATAAACTCTAGTTTGAAGCTAATAATCTAATATCACTTTCCCTTTTTGGTCATTTGATGTAACGACACCCCATATTTCAAAAAATTGTCAATTGCGTAGTTTTAATTTCCTGAGGCTAAGCTTTTTCAAATGGTTTTATCATTAGGATTTGCTGCCTTATACAAAACGGGCATGATAAATAACTAAAGCTATTCCTTTAGAAGGCTGCTTCTTGTGTTACTCTTTCACCAAATTCTCTCCCCAGAGACGAGGGAAAGATCTTTCCAATAATCCCTCTATTGAAATAAATTGTGGAATACTATAGCTCAGGCAGTGGAGTTGGCCTCGTAATGCAACTAATTTGTCACAATTAATACGTTTTACATCCCAACCGACTGGTAAAGAGGAACGGTAAACCTCCTCGGCTCTATCTTCTATCGCTTTATCTACATCCCCAAAAGAAGGCATCAACAAAACGCCGTTAGCCATTATAATATTTGTGTACGAACGCCAATCGTTCCCCCATTTCGGCGGCATAGGAATACGCTTTACAAGGATCGGACCTTCTGAAGTTGAAACTGTTGAAATAAATTCTGCGGTTTTATTGAGTCGCGCACTGTTCTCAGGGTCAATTGAAGGATCGATCTCAGCGATAATCGCAAGATTTGTATCCACCATAGTCATAAACATATCAATATGCCCATTGGGTTCTCCCTCTAGGGGATGAACCGCATAAACGCCGTTTACACCAAGGTAGTCGTTAAACATGCTTATAAGTTGCTTTTGAGTAAAATGACCTTCTTTATTCACTGCTATGGTTTTTGAGGATGTAAGTAGTAAACCGTCTCCATTACTAATAAAATTACCCCCTTCCAGGACGAGAGGAATGGATCTAACAGGAAGCCCAAGGTATCGGGCTAATTCAAAACCCATAAAATCATCCTGCTTACGATTTTCTCTCATTGTTCGGGTGTGATATTTTGCGTCAACCATGAGGGCTCGATCATCATCGTAACGTAGAATGAAAGGGGCGTAATCTCGAATCCAAATGGAATTTGATGGGATTACCAAGAATCTCATCGCATCAGGAGGCAGACCCAGTTTTTGTATTATCTTAACACCCTGCTTTGCTTGCGTCTCGGTAGAAACGATTCCGAAAAGGGGCACTCTTTGATCAACTGCCCTAGCAATATCACCATATAATTGAGGGATAAGTTGGAGTTGGTTTTGGCAACCAATCAACAGGGCTGCTTGCTTTCGAAATTCGGCGACTGGAAAGAAATCTTCTGGTTTAGAATAAGAAATTGATGTACGCACAAGAGGGTCTTTATTTTTAGAAAGTGATTTGTCACTCAGTTCACTTTCTGGTAAAATTTTTGTTCCAATATATACACCTCCAAGGAATATTATTATTGCAAATAATGAGTAACCGTAACGAGAGAATTTATTAATCGATTTTACTTGCCTAGGATATTGATTCATATCCGAACTAACTAAATTTTTACTCTCCTCAGCACCATCAACTTGTACTATTTTAGAATGAGTACGATTGGAAGAATTTTTGGAAAAAGACTTCTTCTTTTTCACAAAATAACCAATCGAAAAAATGAACCTGAAATTACGGTCATTTTTGACATCCTAAATTCCCTAATTGCTGAGAAATGAAGATGTTTAAGATTAGTTATAACGTTAGAAATCAATGGATTAAAATTTATAGGAATTTAAAAAGTCTGAATAATTAAAGGTTTGTTATTATAGAAATATAAAGAATAATTACGAATTTTTATGTAATATATTTCAAATAATAGTATTAATTTAGACGATTGAGACATTTTTTCTAAATTAATTTCGGGTCACGTTCGCCAATAATTTAAAAATCATTCTTAGATTCGATTCATTCCTAAGAAATACTTACTACAATTACCAGCTGCCAAAGGGGGACAGCCTTAATCGCAAAGCTTCTAATCTTTTTACTGATCAACAAATAACCGCTAACAGACTAAGTCAAGATTTCATTGATCACTTGTCCGTGCACATCTGTTAAGCGAAAATCACGACCCGCGTACCGATAGGTTAACTTCTCGTGATCCAAACCCAATGTATGAAGTATGGTAGCGTGCAGATCATGCATATGAACGCGTTTGTCAACTGCCACACCACCAATTTCATCAGTGGATCCATAAGAAATGCCAGGCTTAATTCCTCCACCAGCAAGAAAAACTGTAAACCCACGGGGATTATGATCACGACCATCCTTATTTTGAGAAAATGGGGTACGACCAAATTCACCTCCCCACCAAACAAGCGTATCGTCAAGAAGTCCTCGTGCTTTGAGATCTCGAAGCAATCCAGCAACTGGTTTGTCAGTTGCCTTGGCATGGATTGCATGCTTGGGCATGTCCCCATGTTGATCCCAACGTGGGTTGGCTGATTCATCAGAATAATTTACACTTACATAACGAACTCCTCGCTCCACCATGCGACGGGCTAAAAGGCATTGTTTACCAAAGTCTGCGGTCTGCTTCTCTCCAATACCATAAATCTTTTTTGTAGCCTCCGTCTCACTGGATAGATCTGTTAATTCCGGTGCCTCCATTTGCATTCTCCACGCCAATTCATAATTTTTAATAGTCGCTTCCATTCGATCATCTGCCTGGGCATACGCTGCTTGTTCCGCATTCAAACTTTGTAAAAAGTCAAAACGCTTTGCTCGTTGGGTTGAAGTAAGCATCGAGTTTTCAATATTTCTGATCTTGGCCTCATTTACACTGCCCGCTCGACCAATGGCAGTACCTTGATAAATTGAAGGGAGAAAAGAATTTCCATAATTACGAGGTCCTCCCTTACTCGCCGATGGTGAAATAGAAACAAATGCAGGTAGGTTTTCATTTTCAGTCCCAAGCCCATAGGAAACCCAACTGCCCATCGATGGACGCACAAGATTCGTAGCCCCGGTATGCATAAAAAGCGTTGATGGACCATGAGCCACGCCCTCTGTATGCATAGAATGTATGAAAGCCACATCGTCGACACATTCGCCAATGTGCGGAAATAGGGAAGATACATGTTTACCACTTTCGCCGTACCTTTTAAAATCCCAAAGAGGTTTCATCAAACGACGCTTGGCCTGTTTCCCAAAAGTGCCTGTCCGCACTCCAACAAAATCGATTTGTTTTCCATCCTTGGCAACCAGTTCAGGCTTGTAATCAAAAGTATCCACATGACTGGGCCCACCTGCCATAAAAATGAAAATTACCCGCTTCGCTCGTTGGGGAATCAAGGGCATCCTTGGAGCCAAAAGGTTACTCTTATTAGCTTCGACATTCTGCATCCCTGCCAGTGCGAGGGAACCAAAACCACAAGTTGCCGACTTGAGTAAACTTCGGCGAGAAAGAAAGTGGGTCAGATTTTGCATAACGAAATTAACTTCATCAGTTTAAAAAACGAAAGTCAATACAGGCAAAAAGACCGTGAATTAAACCACTCCACACATTCAATTGATCTTTTTTTTCATTATTACTTTTTAAATAAGCAAGAGAGATCGACTTTTCTTTTTCACGAGGTTCACGTCCAAGACAACTATTATAGGTAAAAACCAGGCGTTCCTCATCGTTCATATTATCGAATGAAAGAATTCTTTCCGCAGTAGTTCTGGCTTCATTGATTACAAATTCATTATTCATCATAAATAGGGCCTGCGTTGGAACGGTGCTATCATTCCGATTTCCCGAGACAACTCCGGGGTTCGGATAATCAAATACATTGAACAATTCCGGGAGTCGATTACGGTCAATTTTAAGAAAAATCGATCGCTTTTGGTTTGCCTCCTGTTGAGTCGAATCAATCCCCCCTGCCGCAGTCAAAATCGAGTCACGAATAGCTTCCGCTTCAAGACGACGACGATTTTGTCTGAAAAATAATTTGTTTTCCGGATCGACCACAACCGCACCTGATAATCCAGTTGAAGACATACGATAGGTACTGGAAAGCATTATTTTACGAATCAGCTCTTTGGTCGACCAACCGTTTTCCATTAAACTTACTGCTAAATGATCGAGTAAACCGGGATGTGTTGGTCGTCCCCCCATTTCCCCAAAATTATCCGAACTTTCAACTATCCCTCGGCCAAAAAGATGCTGCCAGACTCGATTCACATACACTCGTGAAGTAAGTGGATTTCGCGGTGAAGTAATCCAGTTGGCCAACTGAAGGCGACCACTGGCACCCTTTGGAATCTTGGGCTTTGAAGACAAATCTTGGGGAGTAGCCACAGCAAGAAATCCTCTTTTTACGATCGGACCCAAATTTCGAATATCTCCTCGACGATGAACATGCCAATCGCTCGCTTTATTGTGTTCAAGAACTGACATTACTTTCACCACCTTGGGTGGAGAATTTTTTTGATGAGCTTTGTTTTTACTTTTTAACTCATTGACTAGTAACTCAAGGCCTTCCTGTTGCGAACGTACTTCCTCTTTTTTCTTATCATCCACATTATTCACACCATCCGAAGACTCTTCGCCCTTAAACTTAGGAAGGAGCCGAACGGCATCTACAATTACAGTTTGTTTGGTAGCCTCAGTTGAGATTTGTATAATGTCTCTTTTTCCCTTTGCGAATTGAAAAGTACCTAATGAGATAAAACATGCAGAGATCGGGGGTGACTTAGTCTGGTCAACCATTACCTTTTTTATTCCATTATCATGGGTAATGCTTACTGGCGTATTCCGAGAACGATTGGTGCCACTTGTATAGGAAAATTGTACTTCATAAAGACCTGACTCTAAAATATTAGCAGGAAAAGTAACCGATTTTTCTCCTTTCTTTGTCGACGCGTCATGAAGGTATCGCCTTCCAAAATAGCCTTTTACAGAAGTGGAGGAGATCCACTTACCCACGACTTTCGCTTCTTCATCATCGATTAGAATACCCTCTATTTTATTCGCTTCTACAATGGACTTAAGCTTCGATTCCGCTTGCTTCAACTTATCCTCCAAATTCTTTTTTCGCTTCAAATGAGTTACTCTATCGTTTGCGTGAGTATCTCTTAATTCGCGTTCGACAAAATTTCCCACATTTCCCGAAACTACACTGTTAGTACTCCGGAAAATTCCTGCAAGGGAGTAATATTCATCCGTGGGGATTGGATCAAACGGATGATCGTGACATCGGGCACAACCCATAGTCACCCCAAGAAAAGCTCGTCCGACTGAACTCAACTGTTCATCGACAATCTCCATTCGTAGAAGAGCCTTATCCTGTAATTCATAATTATGCGGACCAAGAGCAAGGAAACCTGTTGCAGTCAGGTTTTGATTATATTCAGCATCCGTGGATGAATCAAGCAGATCCCCTGCGATTTGCTCACTCGCAAATTGATTAAAGGGTTTATCCTCGTTATAACTTTGAACAACATAATCTCGATAGAGTGGGGCACTGGGAAAAGGCTTATTACGCCCCCCACCAGTCGTATCTGAATAGCGAGCCACATCTAACCAATGTCGCCCCCACCTTTCTCCAAAGCGAGGAGAATTAAGTAATTGATCTACCAATTTTGAATATGCATCTGCAGAATCATCGTTTAAAAATTGGTCAATCTGCTCAGGACTAGGAGGTAACCCGATAAGATCGAAATAAACTCTTCTTAATAAAGTATTTTGATTTGCGGGCAAAGCAGGCTTTAAATTCCTCGACTCCAACTTTTCCAAAACAAACCGATCTATCGGATCTTCGATCCATGCCTCCTTCCGTACAGTCGGCAACTTTGGGGAAACGACTGGCTTAAATGCCCAATACTTTCGCCCTTCCTCCAAGCCTTTTGTTTGAAAAGTATTGGAACTCTTTCTCACAATATCCTCCAGGGGAGCATCCCGTGGATCCGGTGCCCCCATCAGGATCCATTTGCTGAAGTCATCCATTACACTTTCTGGCAATTTACCTTTGGGCGGCATTTGTAAATCGTTATCATGATAACCAATCGCCTTCATCAACAGACTATCTTCTGGCTTATTAGCTATAATAACTGGACCGCTATCTCCTCCCTCGATCCATCCCTGCTTTCTATCCAAAAACAGATTGGCTTTTACTTTCTTTGATTTTTCCGAATGGCACTCGTAACAATTCTCAGCCAAAACGGGACGTATTTTTTTCTCAAAAAAATCAAACTCTGAATTTCCCCAAAGCGATGAACTACCAAATATAATTATAAATGGAAAATATGAATGAAGCTTCATGGTAGTCTTATTATATAAGAACACCAAAAAGTTATATTTAAGTCAAATTTAGATGAACTAATTCCCTTATATTTTCAAACTAGGAAGCTCAACGATTTTCAAATATTTATTTAAATTTAAAGCTTCGGAGCTTTCCAATTTGGAATGCCACCATTCTCTAATTGTTTGGCGTGTAGTACATGATAAGGGCGAGTGGGGGACATGGGGGCCTCTTCGTTCACCATTAGCGGACGGGCTTCCTTCCAAAACTTCTCGTACGCATTTCGCAGGGACTGGACGACTTTCGGATTTTGTTCAGCAATATTAGTTTTCTGTCCGGGGTCGGATTGCATATCATATAAATTATTTCCAACCAATCGATAGCGATTGTTTCGAACCGCAAAGTTTTTCCACATATGTTCAGTCGGTTCGGAACCGGTTTTCCAGCGGGCAGTTTGGGTAAAAAGAGGACGATCCTTCCATTTGGACTTTGGGTTCTTGATCAAGCTTACGAGACTTCTACCTTCCACCTGTCCCTTAGGAAGTTTATCCACCCCAGCAATATCGGCCAGAGTGGGTAACAGATCAATGTGTGCGGCAACGCGGTTAACTGTTTGACCGGCCTTAAATTTACCCGGCCAACGAACGAAGAAAGGTACACGCACCCCGCCTTCATCTGCTGAACCCTTCTGTCCTTTCATATTTGCATTGTACGCTTCCATAGGCTTGCCCTCGGCAGTTGTGCCAACTCGACCACGGCCCGAACCTCCCCCGGTCATTCCATTATCTGACATAAAGATAAGAACGGTGTTATCGGTCAGTTTCCACTCGTCCATCTTCTTCATCAAGCGACCCATATTCTCATCGATGTTCTCAATCATGCCGTAAAAACCTGCGGTTTTCTCAGTGAATCCGAGGTCGGTGAATCGCTTAGTATTGGATGGAGGGGCAATAAAAGGTCCGTGCGGGGCATTGGTTGTGATGTAGGCAAAAAAAGGCTTTTTTTGATCCTTCACTTGCTTGATCCATCCCATGCCGGCAGTAAAAAAAAGATTGGTACAGTAGCCTTCCGTTTTAACAAAGGATCCATTGTGTCGAATAGTCGGGTTAAAATACTTATTACCTGGAGCGTCAGCACATGAACAATTATAAGCCTGACCGATTCCACCCGCTCCATGAATAAACGCCTCGTCAAAACCCCGCTTGTGCGGTTGGTAAGCTTCCTCATCCCCCAAGTGCCATTTTCCAAAAATTCCCGATGTATATCCACCCTGAGACAAGACCTGAGGAAGTGTGACCGTGCTAAGCGCCATCCGTTCGCGTTCGAGAATAGTATGAGTAATTCCATTTTTCATAGGATGCCGGCCAGACATAAGAGCGGCTCGTGTTGGTGAACAGGTCGGACTGACCAGAAAATTTTCGAAGCGAGTGCTTTGTCCGTGAAGTGTGTCCAAATTGGGTGTCTTAATCCATGGATGCCCATGCTTTCCAATTGGTCCATACCCCTGATCGTCAGTAATGACCAAAATTATGTTCGGCTTTTCGGAAAAAGCGGGGTTCTTCGCAGAAAGATTAAATATTCCCCAAAATAGAAAAAGAGGAAGGAGAGAAAAGGGGAGTGATTTCATATTATTCTGGTTATTGGGTCATCGTATTAAATTGAGCATGGAATGATATCATTACAATATCCTCAAGCTCAAAAACTACCCTTGTGATTTGACGAATCATCCTATTACAAAGTAGATTATGTTAGAATGTCTCATATTAAAGCGATTTCCTGGTTCTTTTTCCTAATATCTTTTTCGGACGCTCGCACATTTACAAGTTCGGATGGAGTTCGTAAAATGGAAGCATCTATCTCTGCTTTTGATGAAAAATCTGAAGTAGTTAGCATTATTCGGAAGGATGGAAAATCATTTAATAGTAAAATTTCATCATTCAGTGTTGGAGATCAGCAATATATTTTGAATTGGTTGGAGGGAACCAAAGCAAATTATCTCTATGTGGGAAAGGAATATCCGGGCCACCTGCAAATGTTCCTTAAGATTGTAAACGCAGGCGGGGTAGGGTATGGACAAACTATTCTTTATCAACCTGGTCAAGCACCAGTCGTGATTGGAAATGGAGCCACCCCATTTCTCGCCTGGGTAAACGGATACAACAAATTGGATCGTTCCTTTAGCCGATTTAATGCCACACGGGTAAACTTCGATTTAATTAAGGATAATTGGCGGGCCAGCATTTCATTTCAGACTGGTCGATCGATGACTCAAAATACTGGAGTGGCGGTTATTCCCTCGGGTAATTTTTATGGTTTACCCAGTGTAGGCGGTCCCATTATTTATCAACAACCCCAACGAGTTGTGATCCTCGGCAATAATCCAGGCGCCAATTCAGTGCTTGTTTTACCACGCGGTCCAGCCCCAGTCTTTGTTAATCCATACACCGGTGGGATGAATATGAATGGAAACGGAATAAGTGGAGGTGGCTACTCGGGGATGACTCGGACTTATTCTCGTGGAACTGGGATTTCTGTTCGAATAAACCGATAAATAATCTCACAGTTCTTACATTTTCGAAATAAGGTTTATTATCATAAATCAAATTGGGGAGAAGGAGCAGGTACATTGAGTATTTTTAACCTATCTAGTTTTGAGAGTTGAAAGAAAATCAATCTTGTTCCTCATGTGAAACGTGAACCTAACTTGTTTTAGCTTACTTCTGGTTATTTTTTGGTCCGTACACCTTGGCGCAAAACCCAATATTTTATTAATTTGTGTGGATGATTTGAGGCCCGAATTAAATTCATTCGGAGCGAATCATATACTCTCCCCAAATATTGACCGGCTCGCCTCGCAAGGTCGTCCTTTCCTCCAACATTATGTTCAGGCTCCAACCTGCGGAGCCTCTAGATACACCTTATTAACAGGTCAATATGGACCTGCGGGAAACAATGCTCTTTTTGAAAGAGCCAAAAATCTTAAATTTCCATCGTTACCTGCTTATTTTAATCAAAATGGATACCAGACAATATCAGTGGGTAAGGTGTCACACCATCCAGGGGGAAGAGGGGGAAAAGATTGGGATGATAAATCATCTCTTGAAATGCCAAATTCCTGGGATCGTCACATACTCCCTTCCGGTGACTGGCTCCATCCACGTGGAGCAATGCATGGCTTAGCCAATGGCGAAATTAGAAAAAATGCAAAGGAGATGGATGTCTTTCAATCTGAAAACGGCGAAGATGAAATTTATCCAGATGGTTTAATAATAAATAAAGCCTTATCTCAACTTGATCAAATGTCCAAGGAAAAGCCTTTCTTACTCGCAGTCGGCATTATTCGTCCACACCTCCCCTTTGGTGCCCCGGCTCAATATATGAATGTGTATAGGGACAAACCATTTCCAAAAATAATCAACCCCACCAAACCTGATGGAAAAACAACCTGGCACGGATCAGGGGAATTCATGAAATACAACCGATGGAACAAAGATCCAAATCGTGATCCTGCATTTGCTCTAGAGGTAAGAAAACATTACGCAACTTGCGTCACTTATGCCGATGCACTTGTCGGACGCCTGTTAGCAAAACTTGATCAATTACAATTGAGGAAAAATACGATTGTGATTCTTTGGGGTGATCATGGTTGGCATCTTGGAGAACATGCGATCTGGGGAAAACATTCACTTTTTGAAGAATCCCTTCGATCGCCTCTCATAATCAGTTATCCCAAAATTCCCAAACCGGGGAAATCTGCTAATGGTATTGTTGAAACATTAGATATTTTTCCCACTCTATGCGACTTGGCTAAACTGCCTATTCCTAATTTCATTCATGGACAATCCCTTTATTCTATTCTCAAGGACCCCAATGCAGATGGACACTCTGCAATATCTTACAGTAAAAACGCTCACTCAATTCGTACGTCTCGATACAGACTGATCTCACATAAAGAAAAGTATTTTGAATTATATGATCATTCCACCACAGAAAGAGAAACCAAAAATATCGCTTCTAAAAACCCGAATATAGTACGCCAATTATTAACTGAACTCAACTCCAAAATTAATCGAAATTAATGAAAATTCAAACTTACCATATTACTAAAATTATCATTCTGATTTCTCTTTTTTGTGCTACACTTTTTTCAGAAGACGAGGATTTTCAGAAATATGCAATGTTTTCAACAAGTGCAGAAAGACCAATACCTTCTGACCCAATATTCACCAAGCTACCACTTCAATTAAAAAAGCACGCTCGAATTGCATTAATTGGAAATACACTTTTTGATCGAATGAGAGATTTTGGCCATTTCGAAGCACTCCTCCAAAAAGCTCATCCAAAGCTTGAACTTGTGGTACGCAATTTGGCTTGGTCCGCCGACGAAATTGATCTGCAACCGAGGCCGGATAACTTTGCTGATACAGAACAATATCTAACTGCAATGAATGCGGATGTTATAATTGCTGCTTTTGGTTTTAACGAGTCGTTTGCTGGAATAGAGAAAATCTCATCATTTGAAGACCGATTGGCGAAATATTTGTCTGGTTTAACCACAAAAGCTTACAATGGAAAGGTATCTCCTTTAGTGGTTCTCGTGTCTCCAATCGCGAACGAAAATATTAAAGGAGTCGCAGCGGCGGATCGAAATAATAAAAATTTAGATGCTTATGTAAAGTCCATGCACAAAATTGCTCAACTGCACAAAATTGGTTTCGTAAATGTTTTTAAAGGAACCAAGTCATTAATGGATTCTAAAAAAAATGAGTTAACTATTAATGGATCACATTTAAATGCCCAAGGCTATTCTCAATTTGCTCAAATCCTTTTTACTGGAATATTCAAAAAGACGGCTCCGATTCTTGATCATGACATTAGATCTGCAGTTATTGAAAAAAATAAACAACACTTTTATCGATTTCGCCCGCTTAATACTTTTTATTATACTGGGGGACGTCGAGGAAGTTATGGTTACCTAGATTTTCTGCCTGCAATGAGAAATTTTGATCTCATGACGGCTAATAGAGATCGTCAAATTTATCGATTGGCTCAATCTAAAAACCCATCACCTATTATTGATGATTCCAATGTTCCCCCACTACCCATAACCAAAGAAAGCAGGGGTGCTAATAAATGGATGAGTGCCGAAGATGAACTCACTGCCTTCAAAATCGACCCACGGTTCGAAGTATCTTTGTTCGCAAGTGAAGAACAGTTTCCTGATATTGCATGTCCAATTCAAATGCGTTGGGATGGTCAGGGGAGAATGTGGGTAAGTTGTTCGACCACCTACCCCCATGTTTACCCCGGGCAAGCTCCCAATGATAAAATCGTCATTCTTGAAGATCTTGATAACGATGGCAAAGCAGATACAAGCTCTGTTTGGGCGGAAGGTTTAAATGTTCCACTCTCTTTTGAATTTGGAAATGGTGGAGTTTATGTTTCGGAAGAACCGCACATGACTTTTCTTAAAGATACAGATGGAGACGGAAAGGCAGACCTGCGTGAAATTCCGCTTACAGGCTTTGGGTGCGAAGACTCGCATCACGCGCTACATGACTTTGCTTGGACCCCTGATGGAGACCTCATATTTCGAGAGTCAGTTTTTCATCATACTCAGGTTGAAACTCCCTATGGACCTGTTCGTCAGCAAAACAGTGGTTGGTTTGCATGGGAACCTAAACTACACCGACTCACCTCTTTTGGGACACACCCCAGCACAAACCCCTGGGGGGTAACCTTCGATGATTGGGGTCAACATGTTGCCAGTTATCCCATCTTTGCCTCTGCACACCATGCATTAGATCCGCCCTATCCGGAACAACACCCTAGGCCTACTGGACTACAGGCATATTCTGGAGTTTGCGGACAAGAATTTGTAGATTTCCCCAATTGGCCTAAAGAATTGCAAGGCGGTATGGTCAAGGTAAGATACAAATCAACAAACCGTGTCGAATTTCTGGAATGGAAAGAAAACGAATATGGATATGAGGAGGAATATAAATTTGATATTATTTTCTCATCAAATCTAAGTTTTATTCCAGTAGATCTGCGATACGGCCCCGATGGCGGCATGTATGTATGCGATTGGTATAATCCTGTAAAAGGACACGCTCAATATTCTTTACGAGATAACAGGAGAGATCGAACCTCTGGAAGGATTTGGAGAATAATGCCTAAGAACGCAAAACCAGCAAATCCACCTAAAATTTATGGAGCCTCACTTCCAAAACTTCTCGACTTGCTTAAAAGGAGAGAATACCGATATCGATATTGGGCCAAACGAGAAATTCGTGAAATGAATCCCTTACAAGTTAAAAGGGCACTTGATAAATGGGTCAAAAAATTAAATCCGGAAGATCCACGATATCGTCATCATCAAGTTGAAGCACTTTGGACTTACCGAAATGTTGAACAAGAAAACATTAGCCTCCTTCGTGAATTATTATTCTGCGAAAATCATCATGCAAGAGCCGCTGCTACTCGCCAACTTAGGCATTGGCATAAATTAGCAAAGGACGGAGATAAACTCCTTACAAAAGCGGCCCAGGATACAAACGGCCTAGCTCGATTGGAAGCCGCAATTGCCTGCAGTTATATTGGCACTAAGCATGCATTCAACACGCTTAAGAAAATAAGCACATTACCAAATGAAAAGCACCTCACCTATGCGGTTAAGACTTCACTTGCTTCAGCACCAATGAGAAAATTTTGGGATCCAGAGGATGTAGAGGAAAAAGATCCGCTAATTTTCTTATTTTTAAATAAACAAAAAGTAATAGAAAAACTAGCTGAAAAATCAAAAAAAGACGGTAAATTTGACCGCCAAAAGAATCTGCTCAAGGTTAAAGTTTCCTGCATGAAAGAAAGAATGCTTTATGCCGTCGAACTCATGATTAAGTCCAACCTTCAAGAATATAAAAAGTCTGCGAACGGGGATATCCATGCGATAAGAAATCAACCCATTCGTATCGAATTCTATAATCCGGATGCTACCCCCCACAACTTCGTACTTGTTCAACCAAACTCTCTCGAAGAAGTTGGGCTGGCGGCTAACAATATGGCCAAGGATCCTGTGGCTGCAAAAAGCGGTCAGTTTATTCCCAATTCAAAAAAAATAATCGCTCACACTCAAATGCTCAAGCAGGGAGAGAGGGAATTTCTCAGATTTAAGGCTCCTAGTAAGACCGGAGTTTATCCTTACCTTTGCAGTTTCCCCGGACATTGGGCAATCATGAAGGGCCATCTAATCGTCAAATAAATTATAATTATATACCAAGCAGCAAATGAAAATTTTCCTAATTACATTTACTCTAGCTCTTCCATTTCTGGGGTCATTAAGGGGTAAAACGAACTTCGTATTGATCATGGCCGATGACCAAGGTTGGGGTCAAACTGGTTTCTACAATCATCCTGTACTTAAAACCCCCAATTTAGATAAAATGGCATCCAACGGAATTCGCTTCGATCGTTTTTACGCAGGTGGCCCAGTATGCTCTCCAACAAGAGCCTCTGTATTAACTGGTCGTACTCACGACCGAACCGGTGTATTAGATCATGGATATCCATTAAGAAAACAAGAGAAGACCCTTCCACAAGCTTTAAATAAAGCAGGCTACTCGACTGGGCATTTCGGTAAATGGCATCTCAATGGCCTAAGAGGACCTGGCGTTCCCGTACTTCGTAGTGATAAAAATGGACCTGGCGCCTTCGGTTTTGATACCTGGCTCTCAGTCACCAATTTTTTTGATCTTAACCCAATTATGAGTCGGAATGGGAAATTTGAAGAATTCTCGGGGGATTCTTCTGAAGTAATCGTAAATGAAGCACTTCATTTTATGACCAAGGAAGTCGACAAAGAAAATCCATTTTTCTGTGTAATTTGGTATGGAACTCCACACAGTCCATGGATGGCCCTCGAAGAAGACCTGGACGAATTTAGTAAATTAGATCAGAATTCTCAATCACACTACGCAGAACTGAGGGCAATGGATCGAAGCATTGGGACACTTAGAACCGGATTACGAAAGATGAATATTGAAAAAGATACCCTTGTGTGGTTTACGAGTGATAACGGGGGATTGCCTAAAATTAAGCCCTCCTCAACTGGAGGGCTTAGAGATTTCAAAGGTAGTTTGTACGAAGGTGGTATTCGGGTACCTGCTATAATTGAGTGGCCGAAAAAAATAAAATCCGCTCGTATATCCAATTATCCAGCAGGTGCAGTGGATATCTTTCCCACCATTGCGGATATTGCAAATATTCCTAATTCCGACATGATAAAACCGTTAGATGGAATGAATCTCGTTCCACTGATTAAAAAAGAAATTAAAATCAGAACAAAACCACTTCTATTTAGTAGTAGAGGTAGAATGGCAGTGATTGATAATGATTGGAAAATTATTTCTCAACCTAAAAAACAGGGTCGTTTGATCGAACTCTTTAATTTATCTAAAGATCAAAATGAATCTGAAAATCTCTTTCGCCCCCAGCATCCTCAAGTTATTCAACTTCGCAAAGTACTAGTTGAGGCAAGAAATTCAATCAATCAGAGTGTCCTTGGTAAAGATTATCCTGAAGAATCTGTACTTCCACAACCACCTCGAATCTTTTGGACAGATATCCCTGAATACCAAAAGTACTTTAAAGAATGGAAGATTCGGCCTGAATATCAATCAAGGCTCAGGAAACTATAAGATTTCATGAAGCTTCATAAGTTTTTACTATTTCATTTTGGTGTTATTCAAATAATTATAATGAGTACATCCAACTTTATTCTCGTGAAAAAAGCGGATGTATCAAATTTAATTGAATCTAACTCCATCTTATCCTTCCAGAGTTTTCAAATTGTCTAACGGGTCACATTTACAATATGAAAGTTGATAATTTGGCAGATGACCCGGTAGGAAATGAACAAAATTTATTTAAAATATTAAACGTAAATAATGAATCTTTTTATATTCCTTGTTTTTTTCGTTTGTTTAATTATGTGATTACTATCCACCAATGTAAGTATAAATTTATCCTGAATGATCAAAAAAGTTCAGATAAATTCAATACCCTGAGCGAAGATATTAATGAAGCGTGGAACTCAAGTTCAAATAATTTCGATGTTTTCGAATCGCTGTGGAATCATATCTTGGAAATTATCCCTCTAGAGATATTCAGCTCTCTCTCCTTTATCAAATTCGAAACTCAACTTTGTAAAAGAGTTAACAGTACTATCAAAACTTAAAATTTAAATAAATTATTATGAAAATTATTACCTTTTTTATAATTTGGTTTTCTTTTGATTTGATCGGTTCGACCACCCGACCAAATATCTTACTCATCATGGCAGATGACCTAGGATTTTCTGATCTTGGATGTTATGGCTCCGAAATTAAAACGCCAAATTTAGATCAATTAGCGAGTGATGGTTTGAGGTTTTCTCAATTTTATAACACATCAAAGTGTCACTCCTCTCGCGTATCACTTTTAACCGGTTTATATTGCGAGCAGGCGGGCAGTTCTAAACTGAACCGAGGTTCCACTTTAGCGGAAGTGCTTAAGCCAGCAGGTTATTCAACATGGATGTCTGGAAAATGGCACTTAAATAAGCAACCCACCGATTTTGGCTTTGAAAAATATTGGGGTCATTTATCAGGAGCGACTAATTTTTTTACCGGGGACAATTCATTCAGGCTTAATGGGGAAGAATGGAATGTACCTAAAATCCTGAATGATGTACCTTTTTACACCACTCATGCGATTACTGATTTCGCTTTAGATTTTATTGACCAAGGTAATATTGGAAAAAAGTCTGATCCATTTTTTCTCTATGTAGCCTTCAATGCGCCCCACTATCCCTTGCATGCACCAAAAGCTGATGTTGCAAAATACAAAGGGGTTTATGATGAAGGTTGGGATAGTCTAAGGAAAAGCCGTTATCAAAAACAAATCTCAACCAAATTACTCCCTCCACAATTTAAACTCACTCCACGTGCCTCTCATGTGCCTGCATGGAGCTCAATAAAAAGCACTGAGAAATCGTGGGAATCTAGCCGTATGGAAGTCTTTGCCGCTATGATTGATTTGGTCGACCAAAATATTGGACGACTCATTTCTGATCTTAAAAAACGTCAAGTTTTCAATAATACTCTAATTTTATTTTGTGCTGATAATGGCGGATGCCCTTTCGAAAGAACGAGAGGGAGAAACCTTGCACCTTGGGACTCAGAATCCTATTGGACTTATGATGCATCTTGGGCGCAAGTCAGTAACACGCCATTCAGGTTATATAAACAAAATCAACACGAAGGAGGTATTTCGTCCCCTTTAATTGCACACTGGCCGAGAGGTTTAAAAACTGAACCGGGTAGTATTACCCGACAACCTGCACATTTAATTGATTTCATGGCTACCTTTCTTGAATTAGGCGAGGCAAAGTATCCTGAACAAATTGATGATCGTCAAATTGAACCCTTGGAGGGAAAATCCCTAGTACCTATTTTTAAAGGCAAGCAGAGAAGAGGACATGAGGTGCTATACTTTCACTTTGGCTCGGACCGTGCTATTAGGGAAGGGAAATGGAAGCTTGTTTCAGCAAAAGGAGGAAAATGGGAACTATACGATTTGGCAAAAGATCGAACTGAGCTCAATGACCTAGCAAAAAAGTACCCAACGCGAGTGCATCAAATGTCAAGCAAATGGTTTGATATAGCCAAGAACAAGGAGCGATTGAAGCAAAAAGGTCTCGAACCAGTTAAGAACGAATTGAAGCAAATATCCTTTCGTCATGATACTTCTTTTCAATTAAAAAGAGAGTAGTCGACGATTTTTTGTAAATCTTAAGTAGTAATAATGGCGAATGAAATCAAAGTTTCAGCCATTCGCTTGCACAATGACCGGAATGCTAATTACAAATTATTAAACAAGGCAATACCGACTTTGCTCTCACACCTACAGTTTGAATAAACAACTATCGTTCGACTTTAAACTATTTATTACAATCTATTAAATTTGTATTCTAAAAACATATCTATTAAATAATTATTCATCCTTAATCTTATTTATTAAATGCATAATTTTTAAAATAAAATCTCGCTCTAGATCAGGTAAATTAGATGATTTCTTTTCAAATTCTGTAATTCTGTTGGCTGGAAAATGAAAGCTCTCAGTACCGATAGATTGTTTTGTAGTACGCCCTATTTTAGAACTGGAGTTTACAATATTTACATACCTCGGAGGTGATTTCTTCGAATAGAGTAGAGCCATTTCATTCATTAAGAGATCGAAAATAATTTCAAAAGCAAATATCGAATTATCCGTATCAAACCACAGGGTTACTGACATTGAACCATCTGTGTATCGGACCTTGTCTTCATCATTTACAAAAACATATTCAGGTAATTTTACTAGCATCTTATAACGATAATGATTGAACTATCTCCTATTCAATAGTTTCTTCATAAAATTGAAAGGGAGTGACATAGAGATAACACCTGTTAATTGCATCGATAAATCATGCAAGTTTGTACAGACTTGTACTTGGAATAAGCGTTGTATGCAGGAAGGTTTGATCTTAAGCATCGCGAGTAAGAAAACGGTTTTACCAACCAATAAAACCAAGCAGAAACCTAAAGAGTAAACCTACTTGCTCTCTCGCCTTATAGAAAGTGGTTGGTCCAGAACTTCCTTGATGACAAAAGCCTGTTTCAATGATGATTTAGAGGAAAGCAATTTCTTAAGTGTGGTTGTTTTTTGAGTCTCAATTTTCTTATCAGGGTAATCCCAAATAGTACTTAAATTTGAACCCTTACTGGGCAAATTAATTGCCCGCTTGGTTATAGGGGGTGCAACTAGCTTTGGTGATCTTTCAATTTCAATCTTTTTTTCTGAAGATACATTAGAAACAATTGGAGGAGGAGTTTCAGTTTTCTCTTTTTTTGGATGAGTAACCTTTTGCCACGCATCTTTAAGCATATCTTCAAGAGAACTCTCGGAATCTACTTTTTTTTCTGGAGAATCTGTCGCCTCTTTTTTCTTAAAAATTTTCCCAATCAATGAGGCCAGTACTAACCCAATTATAAAAAGGGTATCTATATTAATATCGGGCATCTTTAAGTGCTTCTAATCTGTATCTTTTGATATACTCGATCGCATGTCTGTATCGGCTTCTACATTACGTAATTTATAATAATCCATTACTCCTAAGTTTCCACTGCGTAATGCTTCAGCCATGGCTAATGGAATTTGAGCTTCCGCCTCCACAAGTTTTGCCTGCATCTCCTGGACCTTTGCTACATTTTCCTGCTCTAACGCAACTGCAGCAGCCCGTCGAATCTCAGCATGTGCCTGTGCCACTTCCTTATCTGCAGCGGCTTGTGAAGAACGAAGAGCCGCTCCTCGGTTTTCCCCAAGGTCAACATCAGCAATATCGATAGATAAAATCTCAAAAGCAGTTCCCTGATCCAATCCACGATCGAGTACTTTCTCAGTAATAGAATTTGGGTTCTCCAGTACCACTTTGTAATTCTCAGACGAACCAATTGTGGATACAATACTCTCACCCACTCGGGCAATCACTGTCTCTTCCTGAGCACTACCAACATAGCGGTCTAAATTACTTCGAACCGTAACCCGAGCCCTTACTTTTACCTGAATACCATCCTTGGCAACGCCATCGATGGTATCTCTTCCTTCGATTACACAATCGATTACCTTTGGATTAATTGAGGTCCGTACCGCTTCTAATACTGACTTTGATGTTCCTCTTGTTGCTAAATCTATCGCACAGGCTCGATCCCAATCTAAAGAGATATTTGCCTTGGATGCAGCGATTATCGACTGCACGGTTTGAACAACATTTCCCTCTGCTAAATAATGGGCTTCAAGCTGATCGGTTGTGAGTGGCAGGCTTGCTTTAACCGCAGTAACTCGTGCATCAACTATTAAGCCAACTGGGACGCCTCTCAGGCGCATAGCAAGCAAGGTAGTAAAGCCAACTGGAGCTTTGGCTAAAAGGGCTTTCAGCCAGGTGCTGAAAAATGATATCATTATTAGTGCAATAACAAGTCCAGCGATAAGTGCGATTCCGATTCCGATCCATATAAACATATCTGTCATAGTTAGATTTAAGTTAAATTAAGTTGTGCTTGGGTTTATTTGAAAATGTTTAAAATTTTGTTCAGTTATTTTTTTTAATTCGAATTCGAAAATCGTCTTTTCCGGTAACAATAATCAAAGTTCCTTTTGCTAAATAACCATCCTCGCAAAATGCATCATAATTCTTCCCATTGAGCAAAGTTATTCCCTCGGGCTTATGCTCAGTAAGGGTTTTTCCCGACTGTCCAATTATTTCATCTCCCGGTTGTTCCTTATTACTGACCCCATCTGTGGAACTTGAAAGAAAAAGGTTTCTTCCTAGTTTGCTTTTGGACAACCACTTGAATTCAATAAATACGATTATCAAACCACCAAACGCGCCAAGGATGAAGGTAAGCGTAGGCGCCATCAAACTACCATATTCCTGATACGCAAAATAAGAAGCCAACACTATACAAAATGCTCCCGCCAAGCCTAAGACTCCACCAGGTAAAAAGCCTTCCGCTAGAATTAATAAGTAACCAAATAAAATGGCCGCAAGTATAGATTCCATCCCTTAAAGTTTTCGAACGGTTAACTCAAAATCATGGGAGCCTGTTACTTCAACCTTGGTACCCTTCTCGATTTTACCTAAACTAGATCGTGCATCGTACCGAATTCCATCGATCTTAACTTGACCCGTAGGATAGAGTTCTGAAACTGATAGACCGATACTTCCATTCTTGACGGTTTGTTTCTTATTCATTGCCGAAATACTCGTACCTCCCAAACCTCCGACTGTCTCCGCTAAAATTAATTTATTCCACATTGAGGTGTGGGGTAGAATACGAGTGAGAATAAGAGCTAACCCAAACGCAATTAAGATTGCCAAAAAAAGATCCATGATGGGTTGTCTAAATAATTCAATACTCCAAACAAGATCAGTGTTAGGCCAAACATCTACCATCGCCCATAAAATAGAACCGAATATCATTAACATTCCTAAAACTGCAGGCACTATTAATCCGGGAAATAGAAAGAGTTCTAGGATCACCAACGAAACGCCGATCAAAAAGATGATCACTTCTTCCTGTCCCGCTAATCCAGAAACATACTTCGAACCAAAAAAAATGAGGACGAATATAATTCCTGCAATTCCGAAAAAACCAAATCCTGGCGTCTTGAACTCTATAAATAATCCCAATAAGCCGATCCCAATAATAATCGGCCCAACTGAATTAAGCCATAAACCAGCTCTCTCAGCCCAATTGATTTCCATTTTAATTAAATTGTAGTTTCCTTCCCCCCATTTTTCATCCAGTAATTTTTCTACACTATCATATATGCCAATTCCTAAAAGAGGTTGGGGTGGAGTACCATATTCCTTAATTGCTTCTTCTGCAGTGAGAGTTACAAGTTCACCCTCTTTTTGAATTACTGAACCATCCGCTGCAAGAGGAGGACTGCCTTCAATAAGCAGAGTTTCATTTGAATCCATCATCGAAGCCATCACACGAGAACGGTATCGATATTTTCCTGTGTAACTCCTGATTTTCGCCTTCAAATAGGAATTTACTTTCCGCTTCATGGAGGAATCAATATTTCCACCTCCACCACTCACCGCCTCTGCCGCTCCAATTTGGGCAAATGGGGCAAAGGCGATTTCATTGGTTGCAATTGCAATATAAGCACCTGCGGAAATTGCCTCGTTATTGACATAGGTAATAATCGGCCCCTCAAAACGATCAAAAGATTCAATAATTTCCTGCATAATTTCCAAGGTAACCCCTAATTCACCCCCTGGCGTATCCATATCGATGACCAATATGTCTGCATTCGCTTCAATTGCACTCTTCAAGCCCCTTCTTAAAATATCCAAGATCGGTGGGCCAATTTGATCGCGAATTGGAATTTGGAAAGCAATTTTTTGAACATTTGGAGACAGGGAAATATCTTGAAGATTTTGGGTGCTATTTTCTTCAACCTCCACTCCCAATAAAAAAGAGGCGAGAAGTACAGAACTGATGAGAGTTATTATTTTTCGGATTTTAAGCATGGTGTAATACCTTATGGATTAAAAAGCTTATTCTAATCACAAAAATACATTGCACAAAGTTCAAAGAACGGGCAATTGATATCTTATGGAAAGTGTTATTTATCAAAACCAAGAAATTAAACGCTGGGATGTAGGCCCATCAACCTTTCTTGCCTTACCTGAACAAGGAGCACGTCTTTTAAACTGGCACATTAATATGAGCGACGGCTCCGTCCGCGATGTTATTCATTGGCCGGAAGAGAATAATTCAGAAAATTTCGAACAGACCCACGGAGGCATTCCTATTTTATTTCCCTTTGCAGGGAAATGCTATGATGCGGGAAAAGAGGATCATTGGAAATTAGGTCAAAATTCTCTCCCAATGCCCTTACACGGTTTCGCGCGTAGCTCAGATTTTCGGGTTCGTTCGATGGATCAACATGGATTCGAAGTGGAACTGATGCCTACTGAAGAAATAAAAGCCTGCTATCCTTTTGATTTCACCTTCACAGTAATCTATCATTTTCTAGAATTATCACTGCAGATCAGTCTTGTTTTAGAAAATGAAGGACGTGAACCAATTCCATGGTCTGCCGGTTTACATCCCTATTTTCAAATGCCTTGGAGAAAAGATTTAAAACTAGGAGACCATCAACTAAAAATTGATGCCAAAAAAATCTTCCAGTATCAGACTGGAGGAGTTATGAAAAAAATTCCGCCCCCGAAAGAATTTTCCAACATGAAAGATCATGAATTAATTAATCGCGTGCATTATGAACTAAAAAAACCGATTGCTGAAGTATCTCTTCTTAATCAAGAAGAACCCATTAAGATTTCCGAAGTGGGTGGTGCAGAAAATGGCTCACGTCTTACTTTTGTAACTTGGACCCAGCATGATGCACCCTACTACTGCGTAGAACCATGGATGTCCCCTCCCAATTCACCAGAGAACAAAACCACTCGACTTGTTCCGCCTGGGGGTAGAGATGAATTTACTGTAGAAATCGAATTAGCTTAGCGTTGATGCGATCTGGAGATTTTTAGTGGCTAATAGCACACCATCCCATAACTTGATTCTCGCATCTAGGCTCGATTGCACTTCAAGAATTACTTCGTTTTCTTTTTGAGCATCATTCGCAGTTAAATCATCCAATAAACGAAGGGCCATCGGTCCATGATGTTCTCCATCCAAATGAGCATGCCTCTCCAGGTAGTAATGAAAAACTGGTGCTTCATCAGTGCTTATGTTTGTCTGCTTAAGAATTCTCTTAAACATTAATGGTACAATGCTCTCTCTACCAATCGCAAAAGATGCTGCTATCTCATGACCCATTCCTCGCTCAATTAAGCCAAAGGTATAAGCCATAAATTCTCTAGATGATTCGGGTACAAGATCATTTTCCAATGCCTTATTGATACCAGACAAGCGGACTTCTTTTAGAAATTGATCGATTACATTAGTGGAGGCACCAACTTCCTTCATAGCCTGAAGATAAATTTCGAAGTGACTGCTGTAGGATTGCCCCTCTGTACCGAAAGATTGATCGGATTCTTCCTCCATCACGATTTCATTGATAAAACGTACGACATTTCCATTTGAATTAGGTATCCATGGTGAACCATGTGGTACATAAAATTCCTGCAATTTTTTCAAAAGGGACATAAAATCCCAAACTGCAAACACATGGTGTTCCATAAATACCCGTAATTCATCGAGGGTATTTAAATTTGTGAAAACTAAATGCGATTCTAGCTTTTTAGAAAGTGGTTCAACTGTGGATAAATTCATGTCATGTATTATATTTGATATAATCAAATATTCAAAGTAAGAACTTGTAAAATGGTGCTCCCGCTGGGAGTCGAACCCAGATCTTCGGTTCCGGAGACCAATGTGCTATCCATTGCACCACAGGAGCAAAAGTTTATTTAACAGCAATTAAAATAATTTTGAGTGAAAAAGCCAAATTAATCTAGATCACCGGGGTGAGAGTTTACAGTAAACATATAAAAAACAAAAGTATAACAATACAATTTTGTTGTATGTCATTTGCTTCAAATAAGCTTGCCACAAAAGTTAAATCTTAACCCTTGCTCGCTTTTTTCAGCTTTTTTTCTTCCCGTTTTTCTTTAACTGTCTTAGTTGACTTCTTTTTAACTTCTTTTTTCGCGTTTTGTCCTTTAGCCATAACTTATATATTTGATTATTAAAAAATTACTTTAACGAATACGGTATTAAATTTTGAAATTGTAGTACGCTATGAAATCCGATTTTTATTTTAATTAACAATCAAAACAGAAATAAATACTTAGCACAAAAAAAAGTTCTCTAATCGGAAAAAAAGAGCACATTCAGAAAATTACCCGCAAGGGTAATTTACTAAAATTGGAAGAATTAAATTCGAGGTTCCGAAAGCTTACGCCGGAACAACACTTTTAGCACATGGACCTTTCTGTCCTTGGCCTTCCTCATACTCTACTGATTGTCCCTCATTGAGAGATGCATGACCTCCATCGCTTTTAATTTCAGAATGATGAACGAAAAGATCTTCTCCGCCATCCTCTGGTGTAATGAAACCGAAACCTTTATCTGAATTGAACCACTTTACTGTACCTTTACTCATTTTACTATATTTGTTTTATGGTGAAAATAGATAATTATAGTATATTCGAATTCACCGCTTCGAATAGAATCTTTTGCCACACCATGGCAACTTAAACCCTTTAAGCAAGCCAAAAGTGTTCTAATTACGAATTGACCGAGTTATAAAAACCATTTACCCGAATTACGAATTAGATTGTTGGCAAATATAAAAATCTAAGAATCTTCTATCAAACTAAATTTAATGAAACTTTAGTTCCTATCATATCCCTAACGAGAAATGTAATTCGCTGAGTTTCGATTATGATAATTTTAATCGATGAGTGGCCAAGAGTTTATAATCTCGTCATTGATTATTATGCTAGAACGAGAAGGGAGTGTCTATGAAATTTTAGTTTTTATATAGGAGTGGAATCATAGTTATTGATTTTACCAAGTATGGCATTTCACATTAAAGTTTTACATGGCTTCCAGTCAGGTTAATTGGTTAGAAACCTTAAGTGTATTACTGGTTTAATTTTATTCTAGTCTAATAAATATTGGGAGGGGGCAGGGCATTATGTTGAAGCACCAGCATAGCATTTTTGGTTAAATAATGTTCTTGAAGTGAAAAGTATCTCTAACTTCAGGGAAGTTACGGGAATCAAAATAATTTTTTCTAAAGTGGTTGACAAGATGACCCTATTGAGATTGAGTCTCAGTATCACATGATACTGGGTCTCAATATCAAGTTCGGTGAAAACAAACAAACTCAAACTAACCCAACAATATAATGAAATTAACAAAATTTGCCTCGATGCTTGCATCGACTTCAATTGCGTTCTCCGCATTTGCTGATAACCACGAAGGGACGGATTATCTTTCACCTTTTAACGTAATAGGAACGAAATCCGATGTCACTAGCCTCAAGGGTTCTGGTGCAGTGCTGGATTCTTCTGATTTAGCACCGTTCTTTCACACAGACATTCACGAAATATTAAGACAAGTTCCCGGCGTTTATGTAAGGGGTGAGGAAGGATATGGTTTCTTCCCAAATATTAGTTTCCGTGGAGTCGATCCAGGCAGGTCTAATAAAATCACTATTTTAGAAGATGGTGTTCCTTCTGCACCTTCACCTTATGCTGATCCTGCTGCTTATTACGCACCTACTGCGGGCAGAATGGCAGGCATCGAAATTCTTAAGGGAAGTAGTTCGTTAAAATATGGCCCAAATACAACAGGTGGTGTTATAAATTACCTGTCAACCGCTATACCCAACGAACAGCGTTCTCATCTACGTGCAAGCTATGGTGAATACAATGAACGTATTTCACATGCTTACAGCGGTGGTAAAACTGACTTCGGTAGCGGCAAATTAGGTTATTTACTCGAGATTTTTGATCATCGTTCTGACGGATGGCAGAAGATAGCCGGGATTGGAAACACTCCAGAAAGAAGTGCTCCAGTTGCCAAGACAGATTTATTACTAAAGCTCAGTTATGAGTTTGGTGAAGACAGTTATCTTGAATTCAAGGCAGGACGCATGGACATGGATGCTGATGTTAGCTATCAAGGACTTTCAAAAGAAGATTTTGATGCAAAACCCTACATGCGATATCCTGGCACACACCAAGATAACATGGATGCGCAGCAAGAACGCTACTACCTAAGGTATAAGAAAGATTTTTCTGATTCCTTATCTTTGACATCGACTGTCTACCAAAACAAGTTTGTTCGTAACTGGTACAAATTAGGAAAAAAATACTATGCTACCGATAATACAACTGCACCATACGCCACAACAATAAACACTAATACCAACGCTCAAAACAATCCTGAAAATGATTTTCTCGATATGTTAGGCGTGGCAGGTAGGGATTACGATGCTAAATCGAATTATCGTACATATACCACCAAAGGCATACAAGCTAACTTAGATTATCTCGTAAACAATCATAATTTTGATCTTGGTTTTAGATATCAAGATGA
>CAYLIJ010000004.1:0-74964 GCA_964383925.1 uncultured Puniceicoccaceae bacterium | reverse complement strand
GGATTTCTTCCCACTGCTTCAGCACCCTTCATTCCAACGATCCCTACACCAATAGCTGCACCTAAACATCCAAGTCCACCCTGAATACTACCTGTGATTCCTGTAGCCTTGAGCCTCTCGAGGGCCTGTTCTTGTGCTGCTTCAGTTAGTTCGGTAACTTGTTCGACTGTACTTAATAGTGCCTCAGTTACATTTACATCAGTTATTTGTGCGATTATATCTATCATGATAATTTAATTTTATAATTTTACGGTTTATGAGCGCCCACTCTCTTGGATGGTCACGATCAGGAAATTAGTGATGCTCTTCTTCATGGTTGCAAATAAGCCCGATATACACAGATACCAGTAGCATGAATACTAAAGCTTGAACGAGGCCAATTAAGACCTCCATAAAATAGAAAGGGATTGGTGCAAGCACCATACTCCAAGAAACCAACCAGTCGGGGAATTTAAGAGTCTCGCCTAAATAAAACATACTATGAAGTAAACTTTCACCTCCAAAAACATTTCCGAAGAGTCGAAAAGTAAGTGATACTGGACGGAAGAGTATTGATAATATCTCAATGAATCCTACTGCTATGAAAAGAATTCCCAATAGTCCATAAACCAAGAAGTTGACTTGAGATTTGTCGGCTTTATTACCAAACCAATCTTTTATAATTGCTTTCGTTCCAGCGTATTTAAAAATAAAATATATCCAGCATATGTTTGCGATAAGTGCCAAAGCTAAAGTCATGTTTAAGTCAGCATTACCAGGGCGAATTAAAGGTTTTGTAACATTAAAGTGATTTCCTTCCATAATTCCGTGACCGATTGTACCTACTCCAGGTAGTAGTCCACTCCAATTGTGAAGAAGAATAAAAATAAATAGACCCGACAATAACCAGAATGAAGGAAAGAAAACCTTGCGTCCTACTATAGGCTCTAAAATTGACCTCAGGGAGTTAATTGCGGATTCGACAATTAATTGGCCTCTACTTGGTATTAAAGATGTCTTGCCCACGAGAATTTTGACAAGAATTACTATAAATAATGAAACAACCCAACTAGTGACCATCGAATTGGTAACAGGGAAAATGCCAAAACTCGTAATTTCCTCAGAAATTAAGCTAACACCATCCGCTGAAGCAAAAACAGGTATAGTTGTAAAAAAAAGAAAGACTGGAAGAAGAAATTTCAAATTAAAACATTTTAATATAAGTTTTGTTAAAGAAAGGTCAACGAGGATTTCAAATATTAAACTTCTAGACTAATATTTAAAAATTTTGAAAAAGAGGTAGTAAAATTATAACAAATCCGGATGAAAATACAAAAAAAGGATAGTAGACATATTTTACAGTCTTGAGGCAGATAGACTTGAAAAACTCGGTAAAAGTCCTTGAAAATAACTTTCATGTTCAAATGGACAGTGAAAATCGGTTAAATTCCAATCATTTGAAAGATTAATATGTGATTTACTCCATTCGAAATAGTCAAGGTGATCTGTTCTAAAGAAAATCTTACTATTAACATGAGTGTGAGACTTCAATAATTTAAGAAATGAACTTTGAATCAACCTTCGTTTCCGATGTTTATTTTTAGGCCATGGGTCTGGAAAGAAAATAAAAATATTGGAGAACAAAATATTGGATGGCTTAAATGTTAAAAATTCAACCGCATCAGCTTTCATAAAAAATAAATTTTGATTATCGAATCTAATTTTTTTTGCTTGAGCTTTTTCTAAACGTTTGGAGATTAAATCAATGCCAATAGTGGTAGTATTTTTGTTTTCTTGTGAGTAGGCATTTATCCAATGGCCATGGCCACAACCTATCTCAAGATCAATAGTAGAAGATTCCAGTTGACTAGTGAAAGGTATAACTTGGTTATTAAAAAAATGAACTACCCTACCCTTTCTTTCCTTTGGATCAGAAAAATCTTTTAAAAAAAAATCCAAAACTAATTCTTATTAGCGCATTTAGATAGAATAACCATCAAAACGCTAATGTCGGATGGATTAACTCCAGATATACGATTAGCTTGTGCTAGTGTTTCGGGTTTAATCTTATTAAGTTTTTCAACACTTTCATTTCTTAAGCCAGGAACCCCATCATAGATGAAATTTTTGGGAATCCTAACCCGTTCAGAATCCTTCATCTTTTCAATATTTCTTAGCTCTCGTAGCAAGTATCCTTCGTATTTTATTTGATAAAGTATTTCTGATTTGGTTTCTTGGTGTAGGATTTGAAAATCTTTTGGAAAAAAATTAATTTCTTGGCCCCTTTTTATAATATCAGCAATGGTCAAATTATCTTGGACCCTTTCGGTTTTAAATTTATCTACCCAATATTTGATTGTATTGTATTTTTTTTGAATAGCATCCTTTCTCTTATCCGAAACAATGGGTATTTGATTTATTTTGGATAAATAACGCAGCTCAGAACTACCATGATTAAAGAGTAATCTGTACTCGGCCCTACTAGTAAACATTCTGTAAGGTTCGGTTGTGCCTTTTGTTACCAAATCATCGATAAGAACCCCAATATAACCTTCATCGCGACCGAAGTAAACGGGTGCTTGGTTTAATGCTTTTCGAGCACTATTAATTCCGGCAACAAGCCCCTGAGATGCGGCTTCTTCGTACCCAGATGTACCGTTGATTTGGCCTGCAAAGAAAAGACATTCTATTTGCAGTGATTCTAATGTTCTTGAGAGCTGGGTTGGATTTGCATAATCATATTCTACTGCGTATGCGGGTCTTATTATAATAGCCTGTTCTAGTCCAGGTATCGAATGAACAACATCGTTTTGAACAGCAAAAGGTAGACTAGTAGATAAGCCGTTAACATACCACTCATCAGTATTTACACCTTCAGGCTCTAAATAAATACGATGTCCATCTTTTTCACCGAATCTAACTATTTTATCTTCTACACTCGGGCAATATCTAGGACCGGACCCTTTAATATCACCCTTATATAATGGTGAAAGATGCAAGTTAGCCTTTATTATTTCAGCGGTTTTGGTTGTTGTCCTAGTTGTTTGACAGCTAACAGTTGGCAAAGGAAGAGGATGTTCCACATGGAACCACCTACCATTGCGTTCCACGTGGAACACATCACTATCATCTCTGGTGTCATAAAAGGCAAACTTCGTTGGGTTGGTATCTCCATTTTGAACTTCTGTTTTATCAAAGTTAATTGATCGACCAAGTAACCGTGGCGGAGTTCCTGTTTTGAAACGATTAAGTTCAATGCCGTATTTGATGAAATCAGCAGATAAGCCTTTTGACACATGATCTCCTAATCTACCACCTTCAGATTTTTCTTTTCCAACATGCATTAGAGCACGCAAAAATGTACCCGTTGTAACAATTATAGATTTACCGTAAAAATTAATACCTAAAGATGTTTTAACTCCAATACATTTTCCATTTTTGATAATTAATCCATCCACAATACCTTGAAATGTTGTGATGTTACTATTTAACTCGAGAACATGTTTCATTCTCAGTTGATAAACTTTTTTGTCACATTGTGCACGCGGTGCTTGAACAGCAGGCCCTTTCGATGAGTTTAGAAGTTTAAATTGAATAGCTGAATGGTCGGTATTAAGTGCCATTTCACCTCCTAATGCATCGATTTCTCTTACCATTTGTCCTTTTGCTTGACCACCAATTGCTGGGTTACAACTCATTTGAGCTATTGTGTCTAAATTTCCTGTTAAAATGAGGACATCCGCGTTACATCTAGAACTAGCTAGGGCAGCTTCACAACCAGCATGTCCTGCACCGCAAACTATTACATCATAAGGTTGTTCTTTGTTGGTTCGTAATCCAGCGTTCATTTTCCTATACAAAAGTTTTTAAATAATTCATCAAGCATGTCTTCATTGTCAGTTTGTCCTATAATCAGATTAATAGATTCGAGACAAAGTTTCAATTCTTGAAGTATAATCTCTTCTTCGATTTTGATTGTACAGAGTTCTTGAACTTCGCTGAGATGAAGCATTGAGTCATTTAAGTGTTTATTCTGTCTTTTGCTCACAAGAATATCAGATGATGGGTTAACTTTAAATTTATCTTTTATTGCATTAACAATTTCATTAACGATTTTAGACGAGCAGTCATCATCAAAAGTGGATGAACGAACGATATTAAAATGGGGGGGGTAATTATCGGTGATGATTTTTCTCTTTAGATCATTTTTATTTTCTATTATTATAACACTTTGATTATTTATTTCATTTTTTATATAATTAAAAAAGTTGATAGGGTAGGGTAGGGATGAATCAAATACCAATAAAATTACACTTGAATCTTTAATAAGTTCGACTGTATTTTCAATTCCTTGTTTTTCTACCTCCATTACAGTATCCCTAATACCTGCCGTATCGAAAAGCTCTATTCTGTATCCGGAGTTGACTATTTCTTTTGATAAATAATCTCTAGTTGTACCAGGTTTGCTGTTAACAATCGCTCTATTTGAATGTATGAGATTATTAAAGATACTACTTTTACCTACATTTGGAGGACCTATTAAAGAGACTTTAATCCCCTGTGAGAAAGATTCTTTTAGATCGGCAGATTTAATTAATTGGTTAATTGTCTTTTTAATGGATGCAATTGCACTTTGAATTTCTGTAAGGTTGTGTTCTGTTATTTCATCTTCAGGAAAATCAATACTGGCTTCAAACTTTGCTTGTAGGCGAATTAAATCTAATTGAATATTTCTTAATTTATTACTAAGACTACCTAACAATTGGTGGTTTGCTATTTCCAATTCGATTTCGCTTTTTGCTGCAATTAACTCAGCAACGGATTCTGCTTGTGTTAGATCTAATTTACCATTTAGAAAAGCTCTCTTAGTGTATTCACCTGGTTCCGCTAGTCTGCATTTCCTACTAATAAGATCATTAAGAATTTGATCTGCGATTAAAGGGTTTCCATGAAAAGATATTTCTAATGTTGCTTCTCCCGTATAAGATTTGCCGTGATCAAAATAAACTAATAAAACTTGATCTATATTTTTGTTAGTTAACGCTTTGTAATTTCTAAGTAATGCTTTGCGTGGAGTAGGGGAGGGTGTTTCAAAAATGTTATCACATAACTTCAGGCATAAACTTCCACTAACTCTAATAATTCCTAAGGCCGATTCTCCTGCTAGTGTGGCAAGAGATACAATAGTATCACCTTCTGGCATTTTTTGTATCGTATTTATACTGTCTCATCATCATTTTGAGCTAAAACTGAACCAACCGACACTTCAACTTTCTCGAGAATTGCTGTCGTGATTTCTGACATTAATTTTTCACTTTCTGCTAGTGTTTGTTTAGCTGCCTCTCTTCCTTGACCGATTAGGTCACCTTTATATGATATCCATGCTCCTTTTTTTATTAAAATACCATGCTCAATTCCGAGATCTAACACTGAGCCAGTTCTTGAAATACCTTCAGTGTACATAATATCGAATTCGCATGCTGTAAAAGGTGGTGCTACTTTATTTTTAACTATTTTAACTCGAGTTCTGTTTCCTATAACGGTTCCGTCTGGTTCTTTAATTTGACCAATTCTTCTAATATCCATACGTATCGAGCAGAAAAATTTTAAGGCTCTGCCGCCAGGTGTGGTTTCTGGACTTCCAAACATTACACCTATTTTTTCCCGAATCTGATTTGTGAATATGCATACACAATTTGTTTTAGAAATTGCTGCTGTTAATCTTCTCATCGCTTGGCTCATCATACGTGCCTGCAGACCGACTGTGGCATCTCCCATTTGACCATCAAGTTCTTGTCTTGATACTAATGCAGCAACAGAATCGAGTACTATTACATCAATTGCCCCCGATCTTATAAGCGTTTCCGTTATATTTAATGCGTCTTCTCCACTTTCAGGTTGAGAAACCATTAGATTATCAAGGTCGACGCCAACTATTTTAGCAAATTTTGGGTCAAGTGCGTGTTCTACATCTACAAACACCGCATTACCACCATTTCTTTGCGCTTCTGCGATAACACTAAGACAAAAAGTTGTCTTACCGGAGGATTCAGGGCCATATATTTCTACCATTCTACCTCTTGGTAAACCTCCGGCTCCTAAAGAAAGGTCAACCGCTAAAGAACCTGTAGATATAACCGAAACATTCATTTTGGTAGCATCTCCAAGTCTCATCAATGCACCCTCTCCAAACTTTTTATTTATTCCTTGAAATGCTAAATCAAGGTCAGGGTTTTTATCTTTTGGTTTCTTTGTAGTATTTTTGGCCATAATTAAATTTGTTAAATTTACACAATGAATTCTACTTTGAGAGAATCAAGCAGTTTTACTTAATTATTTTAGAATTTAGTGGATTTAGTTATAAGTTTAATACTTGTTTGATAATTTAGTTACTTTTCTTTTCTTAATTTCTAATCTGTGTAATAAAAGAATCTAAGTATTAGATTGTTATCTTAGCAATTATGTTTACTTAAACAATTTCTGAAATTTTCTTTAATTAATACATTTGTAAATTCATTATGAAATATTCACATGTTATTTGGGACTGGAATGGTACTATTGTTGATGATGCTCGGTTGTGCGTAGATATAGTAAATAAACTCCTAAGGGATTTTAAACAGAAACAAGTTTCTATGGAATTTTATCTAAATCACTTTCGATTTCCGGTCTCATCTTATTATCAATTGATAGGTTTACCGACTGATTCAGTAAGTACCAAATCGCTTTCACATCAATTTATTACAAATTATCGTAAAGGTTTCGCTTCTTGTAAGCTTCAACTAGGTATAATTGAATGTCTTAAGAAGTTGAAAGAATGGAATATTAATCAATCTGTCTTATCGGCTGGTAATCAAGCAGATCTAAATAGCTTTATTTCATTTTTTAAATTATCTGAATATTTTGATATAATGAGCGGAGTTAATAATTTTTATGCAAATGGAAAGTCTGATATTGCCCATGAACATTTCGATAAACTAACTTTAGCTAAATCTGATGTTTTACTCATAGGTGATACTTTACATGATGCTGAAATAGCAGATGACCTTGGCATCGACTGCCTACTTTACTGCGGTGGTCACAATTCACAAACAATATTAAATAGATCGAAATTCCCATTGATTGAATCTATTGATGAGGTTTGCAGTTGGGTTCTAGATTGACCCAAATTTACCTTGGTATATATTATATAAACTTCATGAATCGTGTATTTATAAAGACATATGGCTGTCAGATGAATGAGAGAGACTCTGAAGCTGTAGCCTTTAAGTTGCAGGCTAGGGGTTATGAAATTGTTGTAGATGAGTCAAAGGCCGATGTTGTTCTTCTCAATACTTGTAGTGTCAGGGACCAAGCTGAACAGAAAGCGATAGGCAAAGCAGGTCATCTTGCACACAGAAAGAAAAAAAATCAAAAATTTATTTTTGGTGTTATGGGATGTATGGCTCAAAATAGAGGAGAAGAGTTATTTCAACTTCTTCCTGACCTTGATTTAGTAGTTGGGACTCAAAAGTTCCACCGAATCCCTGATTACCTAGACAAGATAACAGGTAGTGCTCATCCTAAACCAACTAATTTACTAGATCTAGGTGAAGAGGAATCATCTCAGGATGAAATACGTGACCATATTGATACAAATTACACGAAGGTTACTGCGTTTGTTTCGATCATGCAGGGCTGTAACATGAAATGTTCTTTCTGTATTGTGCCTAAAACAAGAGGGAAAGAAAGATACAGGAGTATTGAAAGTATAGTTGTAGAAGTGCAAGAACTCGTTGAGCGAGGAGTACGTGAGGTTACACTACTAGGTCAAATAGTGAACGCATATGGTCGCGGAAGTCTGCCAAGGGTTGATGGTAAGTCACCTTTCGTTCAATTACTCGAAAACTTAAATGAGATTGAAGGATTATATCGGATAAGGTTTACATCCCCTCATCCAATAAGTTTCGGTGAAGATTTAATTGAATGTTATAAAAATCTTCCTAAACTGTGTGAACACGCTCATTTACCAATGCAAAGTGGGTCTGATAGAATACTGAGTTTAATGAATCGCCCATATACTCGAAAACGATTTTTAGAAATTACTAAGAAATTACGCTCTGCTCATCCAAATATGAGATTGAGCACAGATGTAATTTTGGGTTTCCCAGGAGAGAGCGAAGCCGATTACGCCCTTACAAAATCAGCATTTGAAGAGGCAGGTTTTGAAATGGCTTTTATTTTTAAATATAGTGAGCGATCTGGTACGCCCGCCGTGGAATTATCCGATTCGGTTTCTATTGAAATAAAGGAAAGAAGGAATCAGGATTTGCTTTCTTTGCTCGAAAGACAGTCCTATTCATCTAATTCTTTGAGTGTAGGAGAGAAATTTGAAGTTCTTGTTGAAGGAAAAGCAAAGAGAGGAAAAAATATGCTAATTGGACGGACACGATGTAATCGTAGGGTAGTGTTTAAGGGAAGTGATATGCTAGCAGGGCAACTTATAGATATTTTGATTAAAGATGTGAGTGTAACAACTTTAATAGGGTAAATATTTCATTATGAGCTTACATTTTTATACTGTTATGACGGCGAGCTTATTTGTTTTTACAGGACTCGCTTTTTTATTAAAACCCGAAAAAACACAGATCTTAATTAATGGACTTCTCAGATCGCAAAAAGCTGCTATCTGTTTACTCACAGTAAGTTTATTTTGGTTTTTATATGAACATGTTCAAAACTTAGGAGAAGCTGATTTTGGGGACCATAAACTAATCATAGGGCTCATTGGTGCCTGTGTTGCAGTTGCCTCATACTTTTTTATAAATGACTTTTTGTCAGTCCGTGCATTTTGTATTTTACTACTTTTTTATTCAAGAGAGGTATTAGATTCGGCATTCTTACAAGAGCCGGAGTCAAGATTATTCCTTGTTTCAGTAATTTATTTAATTGTGATATCTTCACTTTATTTTGGAGCATGGCCATATCGGATGAGGGACTTTAATAAATGGCTTTATGGTAACTCCAAAAGACCCACATTTTTAGGCTCATCTTTTATAATTTACGCAGTTGTTTTGTTTGGTGTTTCATTAACTTATTGAATTAGTGTTTCAGTGAACGGCATTGTTTTGGTAATTTCGGGTCCTGCGGGGGTTGGTAAGACGACATTGTGCGATCGATTGTTAATTGATTACAAAGCAAAATTATCTCGTGTAGTTACAGTTACTACACGATTACCAAGGGAGGGCGAAAAAAATGGAAAAGATTACCTCTTTATATCTAAAGATGAGTTTAAAGATTTAATTCTTGAGCAAGCCTTTATTGAATATGCTCAGATTCATGATAATTATTACGGCAGTTTAAAAAAAACTGTTCAAGAACTTTTTCATAAGAATCACGATGTGCTTTTAAATATTGATGTCCAAGGTGCATCGTCACTCAAAAATCTAGAAGATAATGAGAATTTCCTAAAATATCGAATCTTCAGTGTCTTTATAATGCCTAGTTCCTTACTTGAATTAAAGGAAAGGTTAAAATGTAGAGGTTTAGATACAGATAAAGAAATCGAAAAAAGATTAACTACAGCCTCTAATGAAGTTCTTCTTCATGATAAATTTGATTTTGTTATAAAATCAAAATCGAAAAGTGAAGACTACGCCGAACTTTCGAACTTTTACTCTCAGCATTCCAAGATACTTTCAGGAATCCGAGACTAAATTAAGTTCTCGGGTCTGTCTGGGTGTAACCAGTCTAAATGAAAGAACTTACCCCTAGTTTCATCAGTCCTCTCATAAGTATGTGCGCCGAAGTAATCCCTCTGAGCTTGCAACAGGTTTTGCGGAAGTCGTTCTGATCTATAACCATCGTAGTAGGATAGGGCAGATGAAAAGGTAGGTACAGGAATTCCAGATTCGATTGCAAGGCAAATTACTTTTCTCCAATTTGATTGATAGATATCTAAGCATTCCTTGAAATAATCGTCTAAAAGAAGGTTGGCGATATTTGGATCTTTATCGTATGCCTCGGTGATCTTTTGCAAGAATGCTGCCCTAATTATGCATCCACCTCTCCATATTTTTGCAATCTCTCCAAAATTAAGTTTCCAATTATATTCTTTTTGAGCTTCACGCATGAGTTGAAATCCTTGTGCATAAGAACATATTTTAGAGCAATAAAGTGCATCTCTTATCGCTGAGACTATAACTTGTTTGTGATCTGAATGTGTTTTTATGGAAGGTCCAGAAAGGATTTTTGCAGCCGCTACTCTTTCTTCTTTGACCGCACTTAGGCACCTTGCAAATACAGCCTCTGAAACGGTTGGTGCGGGTACTCCCATATCAAGAGCGTTTACAGATGTCCATTTGCCTGTACCTTTTTGGCCAGCAGCATCTAAAACAATATCAACAAATGGTCCATTTGTTCGTGGATCCTTTTGTCTAAGTATGTCCCCAGTTATTTCAATTAAAAACGAGTCAAGTTCCCCTTTATTCCACTCATTGAAAATATCACCAATTTCAAAAGGGGAAAGATTTACGATCGAGGACATTAAGTGATAGGCTTCACAAATCATTTGCATGTCACCATATTCAATTCCGTTGTGAACCATTTTTACATAATGCCCGGCACCATCATTCCCGATATAAGCGGAGCATGGCACGCCTCCAGTAATTGGTTTTCCCGGACTTGCACCCTCCAAAGGTTTTCCAGTTTCAGGATTAACCTTGGCCGATATAGAGTCCCAAACTGGCTTGATTAAAGACCACGCTTCTTCAGACCCCCCAGGCATTAAGGATGGGCCGTAACGAGCTCCTTCTTCGCCTCCACTAACTCCAGAGCCAACGAATAAAATATTTTTTTCCTTTAGCTTTTTCTCCCTCGAAATGGAATCTGTCCATTTGGCGTTTCCACCATCAATTATCACATCTCCTTTTTGCAGTAGTGGAATGAGTGATTCAATAACGGCATCTGTTGGGTAACCAGCTTGAACCATCATAATGATTTTTTTAGGGCTTTGCAGAGATTTGACAAATGACTCTAGATTTTCATATCCAGTTAAATTCGGAACATCTTCACCATTTTTCTTAAGGAAATTCTCCGTCTTGGAAAAAGTCCTATTGTACACTGAGATTTTGTAATTGTGGTCGGCAATATTAAGGGCCAAATTTTGTCCCATCACAGCTAATCCAATAAGTCCTATGTCCGAAGTTGAATTTATCATTAACTTATTCATAGACTCGTATTTCGGCCTTCGCGAGTAAAAACAAACACTAACAATAAGAAAAAATTATAATTCCTGTTGTTTCGAATTTAGATTTGTTTTACTAACTTTTAAATTGGTGAAGCAACAGGAAACTTGTCCTTAAATGGAAGCGAATCTTTTTCAACAGCATCAGGGTTTGAAAAGATTCTCGTAGGATTTGTGTAAAGAGGATTAATATTAAATTTTCTCATTAAGAACAACATATCTTGTGAGCTAGTCTGAATCGTTTTCACTGCCATTGAACTATTTGCTTTTACAGCTGCTTCGTCACTATTTTTCTTGATAGCAGACTTAATTGCAATCGATGACTTAAGTTCAACAATATCAGCAATTGCGCTATCGTAGCCAAGTGCAAGAGAAGCACCAACGGTTGCACCTTCTATGGTTCCTTGAAATATAGCCTGTTTTATAATAAGACCATCTTCACCTGATTGTATACCGCCAGTAATCGCACCATAAGTAGATCCATAACTTACCGCTTCAGCTGCAGAGATTGTTTCAAAGTCATAGGTTCTTTTATCCGGCATTGAGTCTTGCTTAAGTCCAACTATTTGAAATATTGCACCATGGGCGGCACCGTGGGCGAGTGCTCTTGCTATTTCGATTTCAAATTCTTCTGTAACCCCTTTTGGCTTATCTACTAAAGATAAATTTTGCGCAGTTATACCACCCGATGTTGCTCCTTGTGCTGATTGATTAATTATCGGTTGCATTAAGGTTGGATAATAAACCGCTAATCCAGTATTTCCAATCAATGAACCTAATGCGGAACCACTAGCCACATCAAGAATTTCTCTTCGAGTTGTTTTATCATTCGTGTCATCAACATTCGTGTCATTTTCAATATATTGACTTGCCGCATTAATTGAACCATTTGCACTACCTTTTGAGGTAGCTTTTGCTAATGCATTTCTACTGTAAAGTTCCCAACCATCTTCAAATTCCATTGATTTATCAAGCACACTTGCGATTTGAGCACCCATGGCAGAGCCAAATGATACTGATTCTGCAAGTCGATTCAGAAGGTAACCATTCTTTTGTTCAATAGAAGATACTATAACCTGAGAGGCAATCGCATTGGAAATTGATTCCGCAGCAGTTTCAGCATAAAGTAGTTCCCTGTAGTTTTCTGTTGATGAACTGTTATAAACAGCTCCTAGTGTTAATCCAGTTGCTAGAACCTTGGAAGCCTCATAAGCAAATAAACTATTATCACCCTCCAATGCCGATATGTATTCAATTGCACCAGAGATGGCGGATTCTCCCAGTATTTTTGAAAAGTCATTAATGTTATTAACAGAAAGAGGTGCTGAGCTATTTTTGAAGAGCCCGTCGGCTAATCCTTTTCCAGTAAACTCAAGCATTCGAGTTTTTTCAGGATCAAATTTCATGAATTTAGTTTCGCCACCAAATGACATTTCTTGATTAGCAATCGTTCTGGAATTATCAACTGGGGTTATTGTAGGAGTCATTCCGTTGGAAGAAAGTGTGGAATCTTTTAATATCTTCAAGACTGCAGACACTGAACTTTTAACAACTACCTTCTGTAACTCGGTTTTATTCGAAATAAGATTAGATTCTGAAATGGATTCTACAATGACTTGGGATAAATTCTTTGACCATACAGGTATGTTTCCATTCCAAGTGTTTACTTTTAGTGGAATTATACTACTAAAAACTGCATCGGGTAATTTTGAAATTGTTAAGCTTAATGTATCACCCTTAGTTTCGCTCGCTTCTAAAAATGCGATTATGCTTGATTTATAACCTGCCAAAATATCTTGGTCAGAAAGATTGAAATTAGTTTTATTTACAGATAGATAATTAATTGAAAATTCAAACGCTTCTAATAAGTCTTCATTTGGGAAACTGTTAAATACATTGGTGAGGGAATCTGTAAGGGTGGTAAGTTCTGGCAATGTTGATTGGTTCAAGTCAACAACTTGTTGTATTGAAGTACTTGCAATAGGACTTAATCTTCTTTGCTCCTTTGGTTTGAAAGTTGTATTATTTCTAGAGAATTCTTGTAGATTGATTAAGATAGTCGATTCTACTAAAGCCCTGTCAATACTCCCTTTAATTTCCTTTGTAAAAAGGCAAAAAGACACAATTATGTATAAAAAAAGTAAGGAGTTACATCTTTTAGGTAAGAACATTATGAAAAAAATAACTTAATCTTAGTTTAATAAAAATTCAACCTTAATGCATATTTAACTTCTTTCGTAACAAATAAGAATACTTTATGGAAACACCTATTAGTGTTGAAAATATAATTAAAGAAAGTGGCGTTTGACTTGGAAAGTCGATTATTGAATAAATTAAAAAAATAACCCCTCCAAGAGATAAAATCCTAGATAGCAAAGAGTTAGTTTTGAATAAATTAAAAGTTAATATAACTAAATACGGAATCGAAATTATTAATCCTAAGAAGCCAAATTCTGATATTTTTTCTAACCAGTCGTTGTGACCAAATCCAACAAGAGGAGTATACCTATGATGAGCATTCGCTAGGGCTATATTTCTCAAAATACGAACATCCTTCGATTGATATTTGGGATTAATCGTTCGGTATGAGTTAAATCCATAACCATAAAATGGTTTTTGAGAAATTTGTTTTATCAAGTCATTCCATAGTAAAACTCGTAGGGGAAGTTTTCCTTCTGATAATTGATTAAATTGGGTTTTTAAATTAGTAACCATCTCATTACTCGTTTCAGGATGTAATTTTTTGCTAAAAAACAAGATTAAAGAAAAAGAAAGAACAAGACTGAAAAGTAAAATAGACCATTTTTTTAATGTGGTATGAGCAAAAAATTTGAAAATGGTGATTGAGAGGATGAAAGTTGTCAAAATGAACAATATTGTACCGGACCGAGACCCAGATAGTGGTATCGAAATTGCAGTAAAAATTATGCTTAGGAACAATAAATAACTTTTCGCCTTTCGAAATGAATCTAATCTATATCTCCGAAAGTTATCCACTAATAATCCAATCGCTATTGAAATAATAACAATGGCGAATGCTGACCAATGATTTTTATAGGTAAAGGTAGAAAAGTAGTATCTCGGTTCAGGGGTATCCCAAATCCCTAAGATTTCAAGTAGGTTATCAGAGGGAATGTAATTAAGTTTTTGCCAAATACCTACAATTGCTAATAAACCTGCATTTAATGTAATTATTAGTAATAATTTTCTAATAATTTTTCTATCATTCAACAAAACAAAAAAAATAACTCCAACACTTAGTTGACAAATTTTATGAATAAAAGCGAACAGAGTACTTTCGCTACTAACGGCTAAAGTGGGAAAGTAGGAATTAGGGGTAAGAGTAATTTTATTTTCATAGTCTAAAATTAGCTTTGTACATGGACTCTTACTCTGTGGGAACTTATCAAAATACCGATTTTTAAAGTCGAAAAAAACGGTGTGGCACAGGTTTGATTCGGATAGAGACAGATCTGAAATATTTTTGAAAGTTTCAGAAACCATTATGATTTTTTCGATATCTGTTTCTTCGGATAGGGATTTTTCTACATTTAAATCACCCCATTCTTTAATATCTAAAATTTTGTAAGTAGGATTAAGAAAAGAAATCGAGAACTGAAGACACAATAGCAAAATTGGAAGAAAACAAACCAAACAAAATTTAAACGAGTGTTTGCAGGAAAATAATGCAAAAAGTGACAATAAAACGACTCCGTCTATAGCAAAAAGGATCCAGTCACCTGCTAGACCTGCTTTTGCCCATGAAATAACTACAATAAGATGTGTAAGAGTGTATAGAGTAATTTTATTCAAAACAAGTTCAGCGAAAATTCGATATCATTAGCAGTATGAATATATTGACAATATTATTATAATTGATTGATATGTAATAACCCCTTTATTTTGAAGTGTTACGCAAGTTAAAATACTACAATTCATTCTTACGAGTTACGATATTACTTTTCTTAACTTGTGTGAATTCAAGTGCCTTAGTCGAAGGTGATTTTGGAAAATTAGATGCTACTGTTACATTAAGTAGCGAGTACGATTCAAGAGTCTTTGGAATTTCTTCAGAATCTTTTTTGGGTGCAAAATCTGCCAGTAGTTCTTTAATAGCATCAAATGAGCTTAAAAGTGAAGATGATCTCATTATTCGTTTCTCCCCAGCCTTGCATTTTACAAAAAAACTTAAGTGGTTCTCTTTTACTGGGACTGCTGGAATTGAATTTGCTCAATACATTAAAAATAGTGATAAAAGTTACACACAACCCATTACTACATTTAGCATCGATTTTGATGAGACGCTTTCTAAAAATAAACGAGTTTCCAACAATGCAAAAATTCGGTTCGATGCAACATTTGATATCGGACAAAGTGTTGGTGCAAGTATACTTGAACAGGATTTAATATCCTATACTTATTTCGTCGCTGGTCTGAACTTGAGATATAACCATAGCCCTAAATTTGGGGTTGGGGGCGGTACATCTTATAATCTTAAGCATTATCAAACTGGTGCAACTCAGACTAGGGTTTATCAAGATATAACCACATTGCCCCTTTCGCTCAGAGCATTTTATATTTATTCAGAGAAATTAGATTTTTACACCGACTATACTTTTTCTAGAACTAAAGATGATCAGTCTGGTTCAACATCTCTAACGGACAGTCAATCCCATGCAATTTCATTTGGTGCACAGGGTGATTATTCGGCTAAATTATCCGGTAATGCCAACATCGGGTATTCTGCACAAACCTATGATATTGGTTCAGTTCCAAAGCAAGATAACATGATTACGAGTGTTGGTCTTAATTGGAAATTAAACTCAAAATCATCTTTTGGGTTTGATCTTAATCGAGCATTTTCTCCTTCGGCACAGGGATTTACCACATTTAGTACAATGGGTCGTTTCAGTGCAACCCATCGCATTACGGAAGACCTAAGTGCAACAGCCTTTTTATCGCTAGGAAAAGTTAATTATACATACCCTCCATCCGGATCTACTCCCAGAGATTCTTCTTCTCTTAATCAGTATAGCCTTGGCTTTAATCTTCAAAAACAAATTTCTGAAAGAATATCCGCTAGTGGCGGATATAACTACTCGTTAGTTGATCGATCTATGGAGAGTTATGGTAGGCATGTATTGCAGGCAGATATAACTGGAAGGTTCTGATTATATGAAATTATTCATTCGGATTATCTGCAAATGCCAATTTTTATTTTAGTATGATCAACACATTTTTCCGAATATTGGTTTCATGTTTAACACTCTTAAATTTATCATTGGATAATCTTCATGCTCAAAGGAAATACAACAGTGATCCTTCAATTCTAAAAGATCCGACTGGTTATAAAATAAGAACTGGAGACAAAGTTAGGATTTCAGTAAGAGAGCAACCCGAGACAAACATTGAGGTTCTAATTGACAGTGAGGGTAAAGTAAGAGCCGCTTACTTGGGGGAACTCAAAATTTCTGGATTAAGTACTAGACAAGTTGAGAATATGCTAATGTTAGAATATCAAAAACAACTAATTTTCAAAAATCCTATTTTAAATGTATACATTCAAAAATACTCGGACCGTGTAGTCTTTTTATCCGGATCGATTAATCGAAAAGGTCCATATGTTTTCCCTCCGGAAGTTGAAGCTATGAATGTCGTCGAAGTTATAGCGAGAGCTGGCGGTTTTAGCGATATCGCACGCAAGGATAAGGTCTTCATTACTAGGACTTTTTTCAACCAGCAAGGGGAGGTTAAAGATACACAAACTTTTCAAATAAATGTAGAAGCTTTAAGCAAAGGTTCATTGGATGAAGGATCTTCGAAAAGATTTTGGATTTATCCTGGAGATCGAATAGAGGTACCTGAAAGGTTATTTTGATGGAAGAAGAATTCGAAAATTTCGATTCAAAGGGTTCTACTGGTTCCAGTCGTAAAACAAAGGGAATTACAGAAATTTTACTTGTAATTCGCGATAGGTGGTTACTTGCAGTTGCCTTGTCTTTGCCATTCTCATTGGGATATGTGTATAAAAAACTTCAAGATACAGAATACTATGCTTCCTCTGCATCATTTCAATTAATTCCCCCACCTGCCACGCTCAATGTGCAAAAGGTGGACCGAGAAACTCAAGTAAGGGGACTCGTTGCGAAGCATAGCGAAGGTTTAAATAGTCCGCTACTTAGGGCTAGTGTTATTCAAAAGATTACTGATAATGCCGAATCAAAATCTATTATGCTAGCACCATTTTTAAGAGATGGAATACCAGTAGCCATAGCTTCGACAATTCAGTATAGTATTGCAGTTTCCGCGGAAGGGCGTCCCCGTTTTGTAATTAACTCAACTGCAAGAAGCGCAAGGGGTGCAATGCTTGTTGCCGAAACTGTGCAGACTGAGTACGAAAAACAACACAAGAGCAAAAAAAATCAGCAAGTAGATTCGGTAAGTAATTTTTTAGAAAATTTGTATAAGCAATATCTAACAAAAGAAGCTACTATAACCGATGAGATGTCTTCATATAAGAAAGAAAAGGGTTTATCGTTTATAGAAGATGAAAAAAAAGCTACTTCCACGAGAAAGGGTCAGTACGCTTCCGAAGTTACCAATTCTAAACTTGAACAAATTAAAATAGATTCATTACTTAGACAAGTTCTACAAATTCGGGCTCGGATCGGAACGCGAGCTAATTCTAGTAGATCAAAAGATGTAAATAATGATATTGCTCTGATAAAAGATTTTTTTGAAATAGATGCGATAGAAAATTTTGGGAATGTACCAAGTTTAAGACAAACCTTATACGATCTCGAAAAAACACGCCAAAGATATGAAGAAGGTGAAACGGGCTACTTGGAAAGGCATCCCAAAATGCTAATAAATGCAAGACAGGTGCAAGAGGTAAAGAATTCACTAATTATAGAAGTTACTTCAGCAATAGAGGATCTCAAAGATAAAAGAATTCAGCTAATTGCGCAGGAACAGGAATTCCAGCAGGCGATGGGAAAAGTGCAGCAAGAATCAATGAAGTTTAGTGAAATAGAGGCATGGTTAGAAAATAAAAATAGAGAATTAAATGTTGTTCGTGGTAGTACCGATCAAATTCAAAGTAGATTAAATGAAGTGAAAATGGAGCAAGCCCTTCCTTCTGAGCAAGAAGAACCATTGCGTAAAGAGCAATTTGCCTTCTTACCTGGTGCTCCTTACACGCCTGACACTGCAGCAATCAAACAAATGGGGATCTATATATTTTTGGGTCTTTTTATAGCTATACCTATTTGTTTAGAATTCGTTGATAATCGGGTTAAATCCCCCTTTGATGTGGAAGTATTTATTGGAAAAGATCTTATAGCGGGAATCCCTAAAATCTCAGATGTTGAAGAAATACAAAGACCTCTGATTGTTGGTAATGATTTAGATGATGGTTTAACCGAATCCTTTCGAAGTATGTACAGTAGAATACAGATGAATTCACATACTGATTATCCTAAATCTATACTTATTACTTCAGCTATTCCTAGTGAGGGAAAAAGCTTAATTTCAGCCAATCTTGCCCACAGTTGTGCTAATCATGGAAGAAAAACAATTCTGATTGATTTTGATTTACGACGGCCAGGTTTGCATAAATTTTGTGGTTTGGATAATACAAAGGGGTTGGTTACGCTTATTAATGAAGCAGGAGCGAACCCAGATTCGCTTAGTGCTTCAATTGCAACGACTGCAAAGGAAATTCATCCTAATCTTTATATCTTACCATCTGGAGGAAAAACTCGAGCAGCAACTGAAATGCTTGAGCAGAAAGAATTTGATTTAGTTCATGCTGAATTGCGTAAAGAATTTGATGTAATCATTGTCGATAGTCCTCCGATTGGCCTTTTTCCCGATTCATTAGCCATTGCACGCAAGGTAGATGAAGTACTTTTTGTAACTCGATACGGGAAAGTTTCGAGAAAAGTAGCAAAGAACTTGGTCGAGAATTTGGAAGAAACTGGAGTTAATGTTCTCGGTGTAGTGTTAAACGATTTGCCACAAAAGAAAACCCCAGGTTATTATTATTCTGGATATTACGGATACGGATATTTCCGTTATAAATACTATAACAAGTACTATGGGAATGATAAGAGTGAGGAATTCTCTTTTACTAATCGAAAAAAACTTGATTAAGGATATGTAATTTCAACTCTCTGCAAATAACATGTTGTTTTCCCTCATCTAAGTAGATATTAAGATTTGCATAATATGGATGAAATAAAATCTTATGAATATAAAACCATTTCGATATCTCCAGAAGGAATTAGGATCAAAGGAGATGATTTAAGTGGGAAATTAGCAGATTTACTAAATAAACGAAGTAATGAATTTGGTAAAAAAAATTGGCGAATTATTTCAATTTTACCATCTTTAAAAAGTGAAGGGGCTGTAACCAAGCTTTTAATCACATTTGAAAAGTTAGTTGAAAAATTATAAACTTTACAGGTATTCAACATTTACAACATTGCTTTCATTAACGGTAACTATGAAGAAATTTCTATTTTTTTCACAAAATTTAAATTCCATTGAATTCTCACTCCATTTTGATTTAACAATGTCTTCCCATTTGTAAATTCTCCTTTCCCATCTTTGCCCAGAATTGATATTTTGAGCAAGTATTGTGTATTTAAAACCAACTAAACTATCAAATTGACGATTGGAAAGACCATTTTTGACTGTTATCAGAATGTCACTTTCTAGCGAATTCATCCTGTTTTTTGTATCATTTTCTAGTTTTAATTGGTAATTTTCCTGATCAGATTTTATTTTCTCAGTTTGGAGTTTGAATTGTAGGTTAGGATCCCATTTTTTGGTACACGAAGAAAAAAAAAGGATTAACAGAAGCTTTGTAAGGTTTTTCATTTACTTATTATTGCATTTTTGAAAATGGCATTGAAGTTGCTCTTTAAATTTGTTGAATCAACCCCTCTCATCATTCGCGTTTAATATTGAGCGTCAAGCTTCGAGTCTTGCTGCGTCTTTGGTTTTGCCCCAACCTAATTCCTCTGAGTTATGTATGAGGCTTTCACGATTCCCATTTGAGGGGACTGAGACAATATTGGATATACACACATCTGGTCCTAGAGTTTTTGTGACAGTGACAAGATTCTTAAATTCATTAAGAAGACAGTTATCCACTCTTAGTCCTGATGTTATCATACCATCAACTCAAATTCCTGTAGAAATTTCAATATCTGAATGTAAATCAAGTGACCCGATTATAAGAGAAATTTTGACAAGCGAAATTTATGATATTGAATGCGATTTAAGTGAAAAAATTGATGATAGCCACTTTTTTCTTTTTTTTACAGATTCTCAAAGGTGCATTTCGGTAGGAATAAGTAATCCATATGAGAAGTTAAATGAACAATGGATCAGGCTTATCAATCGTTCATATGGCACTGAGTTAGTTCCGCCTCGTCGGAAATTAAGAAAGCATTTAAATATACAATGAAAGAGAGTGGGGGTAATAAAAAAAATCGTAAAATTTCTTTACCCAAGTTATTGCCAAACATATTTACGACTATTGGCCTGTGTTCGGGCTTAACAGGGATCCGTTTTGCTTTGGATGGAAATTGGCATAATGCTGTATTTTGTATTTTGGTAGCGGCTTGTTTTGATATGATAGACGGCCTTTCTGCTAGACTACTCAAAGCATTTTCTCCCTTTGGAGCAGAGCTTGATAGTTTAGCGGATACAATTAGCTTCGGAGTTTCACCAGCAATAATAACTTTTCTTTGGATTCGTGAGCCTATTATTTCAACAAATAAAGAATATTTATTAGAATGGTTTTGGATACCATTTTTATTTTATTCTGTTTGTAACGCGTTCAGACTTGCTCGATTTAATGTTATGCACCTTGGTGAGCCCCCTGAAAAAGAAAGTAAAAGTTATTTTACAGGAGTTCCCGCCCCTGCAGCAGCAGGACTTGTCTTGATGCCACTTGGTCTAGATTTTATCTTTGACCGGTTTGAAGTTGTCTTTGCTATTTCGTCTCACCCCACATGGATAATTTGTTGGGTTTTTCTGATCTCATCTTTGATGATATCAAGACTACCAACTTTTTCCTTCAGGAATGTTAGATTTAACGTAGCCTCAAATAAAGCACTCTTAGTTCTTCTCTCGGTTTGCTTAGGAGTTTCAGTCTTTATGAAAGAAACATGGATTTTTCTATTTTCTTTGGGAGTGCTTTATTTTATAAGTATCCCAGTAGCAAGTTATGCATCAAGAAAAGATAATGATAAAGCATTAAGATCTAATCTCGTTTAAGAGATTTAAAGCAGATTGGTGAGAGTTATTTAAATCTAAAACGATTTCGAAATGCATTGTAGCTTCGGAAATATTTTCGGTCTTTAGCTCTAGTTTCCCAAGTTCGAAATGTGATTCCAAATGATCCCATTTGCGGTTGCAAGCGAGAGTGAATTTTAATTTTGCCTCATCTATACGCTTTTCCTGTACAAGATGTAATCCTAGTTCAAAATAAGGTTCAAAGTAAGAAGGATTTAGATGAATTGCTTTAGTGAGTAAATCCTCAATATTTTGTTTTTTTTGCAAAACTTTGTTTGTTTGGCAGATTTTAATAATTATTTTGGATTGTAACTCTTTTTTTGTAAAAGCTTCCTTCAGATACTTGCGAGCTAGTTTGAAGTTTAAAGATTCTGTGTATTTTTTTGACTTTTCATATTTATAATTCTCTTCTTTACGAACTTCTTGTAGAGCATCATTGAGTAGTTTGAGAGATTTACTAAATTCTTTTTTACTAGTCTGGATCTTAGAAATATTATAAAGGCAGTCGCTTTTCCTTACATTAAATTTTATCGACTCGTAAAAGTATTTTTCAGCCTTTTTGGTATTATTATTTTGTAAGCCTAACAGACCAAGTTGATATGCAGACTTACCTTTTGTTTCTGCAAACTTATGTGCTTCTTCGAATTTTTTTTGGGCAGTTCTACTTTTTTTCTTAAGCAAATTTAATTTACCTAAAAAATACCATGGGATACCAAATGTTGGTTTAATTTCAATTACAGATTCAAAAAGTTTTTCTGCTTCATCAAGATTTGGTTTATCATCGAAATTTTGATCAATTATGTCTGAATTGATTTGCATTATAAGCAAAGCAAGATTGACCTTAGGGGCAACATTATCGGGTAGTAAATCGATTGATATTTCTAGTAATATTTTTTTTCTTTTCCATTCGTCCCATTCATTCAATAACTGGGCAAGAGTAAAATATGCTCTTCCATCTAAAGGGTTCAAGTCAGTTAGTTTTTCAAGGTAAGGAATTGCAAGATATTGTTTATTGTTTGCGAATAAAATTTCCTGCGCTAACTGATATGATGCTGGATTATTTGGCTCTATATTAATTGCTTTATCAACATAAGAAATCGCTTTTTCATAATTAAGTATTTTAAATGATAATTTTGCTTGCTGATAGTATAAAACTGATTTTTCACTTGAACGCTTTAGTGCCGTTTTAAGTATTTTTTGTGCTTCATCGTAACTCTCAGAATCAATAAGAATTTCACAAAGAGATAGAATCGAGGGTAAGTGTTCGTGATCATTTCTGATCGCAATTCTTAAATGATTAATTGCTTTCTGCTTGATACTTTCCAAGATTTTTTATTTCACTTGGTTTTCTTACTTACTGGTTTTTTTTTGGCTAGTTTTTTTGTATTTAGTAAAGATAATTCTTTTTCTAATATTTTATTTGCTTCTTTATCCATCAACAATACTGCGAGATTATAATGCGCTCTAGAGAAATCTTGATCTAGTTTTATTGCCAGTTCGAAATTATGAAACGCTTCGAGATAATCTTTTTTATTATAAAGCAGAAGCCCTAACCGATAATAAGCTTTTGCGAATTTTGGGTTTATTTTTACTGCACTCCTCAAATGTTTTTCGGCTTCGTCAACTTTCGGCTCTTTTAATAATGTGCCATCATTTGAAAGTCGCTCTCCAGTTGTTAGAAGTTTTGCGAACCAATAATGACAATTCGACATATTTGGATTTATTTCCAAAGCTGTATCGTAGTTTCTAACTGCCTGATCATGTTCAGATGGACTTTTGAGAATTCTAGCCAAATTGAAATAAGCATCCACATAGTTCTGATCGATATCTGTAGCTTTTTGAAAGTGTATCTTTGCCTCATTAATATCGCCGCTTTTTTCGGAATGATGTGCTAGTTCATAATAGGCAATTGCATATTCTGGATTTATTTCTAAAGCTTTAATAAAGTGTTTCTTCGCTAGTGTTGGATCATCATCATTTCTTAAAAGCATTGCTAGGTGGAAATGTGCTTCATAATGCTGCGGGTTAATGATAACGGCTTTTTTAAGATTTTCTTCCGCTTCTTTTTCTTCCTTATTCTTGCTTAGAATTACTCCCAGCCTAAAGTGGGCTAGAGCATTTTCTTGATGAAATTTCAAAGATAAATTATAGTGGTTTTTTGCTTTATCAATTTCATTTAATTTTTCATGAACATAGGCTATCAAGTAATGTGCTTTCGAATATTCACCATTAATCTCAAGAGCTTTTTTCAAGTGATCCTTGGCTAGATCATAGTTTTTTTCTAAACAAAGTATTTTTGCCAAATTGTAATGTGCTTTTGCGTGAGTCTTACTAAGTTTTAGAACAATATTAAAATGAGATTTTGCTTCTGGTAGGTCAGTTCTGTCTACTAATGATCCATCTTTATTTGTAGCTGCTCCTCCTGAGAGCAATTTTCCCATTGAGTAGTGTGCATCGATATATTTTTCATCTATATCTATTGCAGTTTCATAGTTTTTCCTCGCATCTTCATAATCGTCTGCGTTGGTCAAAAGAGTTGCTTTGTGATAGTAGGCTGGAGCATAATTTTGATTAATTTCTGTAACCTTATCAAAGTTATTTTTTGCTTCTTCACTATCATTAATTTTAATTAGTAATAGTGCATAATTGAAATAAGCATGTGCATAATTTGGATTTATCTCCAAAGAATTTAAAAAGTGATTTCGTGCATTTTCTAGATCTCCATCTACAGTCAGAACAATTCCCAATTCACATTGTGCTTCAGCAAAATCATTATTTATACTAACCGCTTTATTTAGGTTTTTAACGGATTCTTTTATATCCCCTTCTTCTTTTAATAGCATTCCTAATTCAAAATAAGCTTCAGCGAACTCTGGATTTAATGCAATAGCTTTGTTTAAGTGAGTTTTTGCGTTCATGGATATGATTCTTTTTTCACTATTTACTTGTCATAATCCAAACTCCACCCCAATCCCCTTTCGGTGGGTTTTTCTTCATGTGATCGCAACGGTCAAGGTATAATTGGGCAGATTTATCGTTCGGGTTTATTTTTTGTACATTCTTAAAGAGTTTGATCGCTTGGTCCCATTTTCCTTCGTTCCATGAACGGTAGCCATCGTTAAATACTCCAAGTGCATCAACAAGATTTGGATATGATTTTTCATCATGAAAATCAAGTACTTCGTACACACCAACAGGTTCAGTTTTCCCTTTGACAATAACATAATCAACCTGCCTGGTTCGATAAGTTGCTTTGACCGCTCTGTGGGTGAATTCACTGATTAAAATGTGAGCACCATATTGTTTGCACGCACTCTCAATTCGAGCGGCAAGGTTTACTCCGTCTCCTATTACCGTATAGTCCATTCTTTTCGGTGAACCTATGTTTCCTGAGACAATAGAGTCTGTATTAATTCCCATCCCGTGATCGATGGGTTGTTTACCTTCGGATAACCTTTTTTCGTTGAAGACATTTAAATCAGTCATCATACGAATTGCAGCTCTAACAGCCCTGTCTGGATCATCTTCGTGAGGGACAGGAGTCCCAAAAATGCACATCATCGCATCTCCAATAAATTTATCTAACATACCACCTTCGTCCGTAATGCAGTCAACCATTATGGTGAAGTAATCGTTAAGCAGCTTAACTGTACCTTGTGCTCCGAGTTCCTCTGTAATTGTAGTAAAACTCCGAACATCAGAAAATAGAACCGTTCCAACACTTTGCTTCCCCCCCATTATGTCATCACCATCTCCAGCTGCCATAAGTTGATCAGCCAATTCAGGATCCATGTATCTAGACATTGTAGATTTCATTCTTTTCTCTGAACTTATGTCTTCTATCATTAGCATCGTGCCAAGACTTTCATTCTTTTGACCTAATAATGGCATTAAAGATATATTAACCGATAACTTTTCTCCTTCTATCGACAATTCTGCGTCCAAAAAGTCTTCTTGTTCGTAAACAATTTCTAATTTTTTTAATAGCCATTCATTGGGTCCGTCCAAAAAGTCTTTGGCTGGTTTTTCGAGTATGTCTGATAAGATGGGAGCTTTAAGAATTCTTAACCCAGCACTATTACAAGTTTTAATTACCCCATGTTCATCCAAAGTTAAAACCGCATCGTGCATACTAGAAAGAATACTCTCTGAATAGTTCTTTTGATTTTGGACATCATCGAAAAGTTTTGCATTCTCAATACCCATTGAGATTTGGGATGTAAAGGCACCCAGCCTTTTTTCGTCTTCAGCGTTAAATGAACCACCCCTTTTATTTAAAACTTGGCTAACTCCAATCGTTTTTCCTTCCTTGTTGAGGACAGGCATGCACAGGATTGATCGAGTGAAAAAGCCAGTTTGTTTATCAAAGCTCGGGTTGAAACGCAAATCAGCGTACGCATGTGGTATATTAACTGGTTTGGCAGATGTAAAAACAGTACCGGCAATTCCTAAGTGGTTTGGGAATTTAATAACTGACTTTTCATCGAGTCCCTCTCCTACTTCAGTATATAATTCATTTGTTTTCTCATCATTAATAAACAAGGTAGCTCTTTCGCAATCGAGCATTGTCGAGATAGTTGTAATGATTTTTTGGAGTAGGGGAGTGAGTTCTAATTCAGATGAAACTTGAGATACTACATCCAAAAATTCAAGTTCCTGCTTTCGAGCAGCTTCAATTTGCTCAATAATTATATTACCTTGAATGGCTATGGCGGCTTGTTCCGTCATTGCTTCAAGGAGATCAAGATCATTTTGATCAAATTCCCCATCAATTTTGTTTAGAATTTGCGAAACACCAATTTCTTCGCCTGAAACAGTTCTTAGAGGTGCACATAATATACTTTTTGTTCTGAAACCAGTCCTAACATCGACACCTTTGTTAAATCGATCATCTTTGTAGGCATCGTGAATTATAGCGCCCTTGTTTTGTGTGAAAACCCAACCAGCAACGCCTTTAGTATTTAAAATTCTAATTTCCCTTCGAAAACTCCCCTGGGCTATTCTAGAATACAACTCTCCAGTTGCCGCGTCATTTAGAAAAATTGTGCCTCTTTCTGCTCCAATGGTCGTCGTGGTAATTTTCACGAGAGTTTCAAGGGCTTCGTCAAGACTTTTAGTTTTCGCAAGGTCAGTAGTTACCTGCAAAAGCATGTCAGAAAACCTAGCCGTTCTTTTTGACCTGGGATGTGATTGTTTTTCTATATTTTGATCTTTATCTTGCATTTGTATCCTCTAATTCGGCTCTTAGTTCTATGATTGTTGCCTGCAGGTCTTTAAACTCCATTGTTTTGATTTGGTTTTCTTTCTGCAAATTTTCTTCATGTAAATTCTTTTTTAAATCTATCTCATCTCTCAAAGCATTTACCATACTTTTAAAATGATTAATTTCCCTTTGTTGGGTTGAGACAGCTTTTTGAATGGCGTCTTCTTTACTTATTTCGAGTTTTTCTACATTGTTTCTAAGCGAAGATACATTTTCCCTCAATTGTTTAATTTCACTGGTTGCTAATGCAATACTTCTTTGGGCATTGTCTTCTCTTTTCAATCTTAATTGATCGATTTGAGATCGGAGGGAAAGGATAGATAATTTTAAAAGTTCATTATCTTTGTTTACAGAAAAAACAGCTTTTTGTAGAGATTCTTCATTTTGAATGTTCTTAAGGTCTAATTCTTCTCTTAATTGCGAAATATTTCTTTTTAAAAGTTTAATTTCTCCTTCTTTAGAAGAAACTGCTTGTTGAATAGCACCTTCTTTATCAAAAGATAATCTATCCATTTTCTCTCTACCAAGGCTTACGCTTTCTCTTAGTGTCTTTAATTCGATAGTGTAGGTAGCCTCTACTTTTTGAGCAATTTGCTGCTCTTTTTGTTGAGCATTCTCAATTTCATTTCTAAGGTTTTTTATTGTTTCTCGAAGGGAAGAAATTTCAGACTCTGATTTGGCCAAATTTCTTTGAATTTTATCTTCAGTACGCGATTTAGAAAGTTCTAGTTGATCGCGTAGGTTTTGTAAGGAGGTTTTTAATTGATTAATTTCATTCAGGGAAGTTGAGTATGCTAATTGAATATTCTCTTCCTCTTTTATTTGTGCTCTATCTAATTCAACCCTAAGAGATGAACTTAACTCTTTCAAGGAACGTATTTCGTTTTCTCTCCCTGAAGTTACTTTTTGTATTTCAGCGACTGAATCTAGTTGGGCTTTTTCAAGCTGGTTTCTAGTTGAAACTAGGGAAATCTTTAATTGATTAATTTCTTTATTAGATAATGATACTGCCTTTTGAATGGATTCTTCCTTTTCAACCAAGTTTTTTTCTAATTCTTCCCTTAATTCAGAGACGGTGGTTTGTAATGACCGTGTAAGGATATTCGCAGTTGCGATTGCTTTTTGAACTTTATCTTCTTCTCTGGACTTTGTTTTTTCTAAAGTATTTCGAACCATTGCTAGAGAATTCTTTAGTTGTTGTATCTCGCTCTGTGCACCTGATACGGCATGCTGAACAGCGTCATCTTTTTCAATCATGACTCGTTCTAACTCTTCTCTAATTTCAGAGATTGTTCTTTTTAAAGAATTAATTTCTGTTTGAGAGGTGGCCATCGCCTTTTGAATGCGGTCGTCTTCCCTTGCTTTTGCCAGTTCTAAATTTTCTCTTGAAAGTGCTAGGGAAGCTTTAAGTTGACGTATTTCATCTAGTCCTAAGGAGATTGCCCTTTGGACACTAGTGGTTTCTTTCGCAGCTGCATGATCCAGTTCATCCCGCAGGTGTAAGATCGTTGATTTTAAGGATTTAATTTCCCTAGAATTTGAACTCTTTATTTTTTGAATCTTGTCTTCTTGATCACTTTGGCTCTTTTCAAGCTTTTCTCTGGAAAGTAAAAGAGTTGCTTTTAATGAAGAGACTTCAGAGAGATTTGCAGAGTTAACTTTTTGTATTGCATCAAGTTTACGATTATCAGCTTTTTCGATTTCCAATCGCAATGATTTAATAGTTTTTTTTAAATCGTTAATTTCATTTAATGAAGAAGATCGTACATTTTGTATTTTACCTTCATTTTCAGATCGTATTCTGTCAATTTTTTCTCGCAAGCTTTCAGTGGATTCACGTAATTGATCAATCTCTTGTTTAGAAATACGCCTAGTAATCTGTTCAATGTCCTGCTTTTCTGCTTCAGATTTGTCTAATGCATTCCTAGTTTCCAGTAAACTTTTCTTTAATTCTAGATTTATTTGATTTTCGTGACCGATTGCTTTTTGTAGGCTCTCTTGATTTTTTGCTTTTGTAAGTTCAAGTTCATCCCTGAGGCTTTTTATTACTTCTTTGAATTGATTTTCATTTTGCGTATTTGAGGATCTAATCCCATGCTTTTCATCTTCGGCAGTGGTTATATTTATCTCATTTTCTTCTCTTTGCTTCTTGATTATATCTTTTAAGATCTTCAGTTCTCTAGAAAACTCTAAGGTCTTAACTTGAAATAAAGAGAGTTGCTCATCTGAGGATCTTTCTAATTCATTTCTTAAGTTAAAAATCGTTTGTTTGAGAAAACGATTCTCCTGCGAAAGCAATTCAGCCTCTTCTTGTGATAAATGAGACATAAGACAATTTATAACAAGGAATAGAGAACAAATATGCAAACAATAAGATCTTCAAAATTAATTATGCTTGCAAAGATATGCACAGGGTTTTTCCTGTAAACCAAATTGAATGTTTATTTTGAATAAATGATAAAACACATACAAATCTATTTATTGAGTTATTTATTAGTAATCGTAACATCGTGCTCTGATAAAACGGGGTCGGGATTACACGATGCTAATGAATCGCCTGCCGAAGGTCTTAGCCTAAATAACGATTTTTCGATAGATGGTTTAATAATCGAAGAAAATAAACCTTCAGTGGACATTGAGAACCTTTTAAGTAATGGAAAAATGGCTAAAGCCATCGATGTTTCTGGGGCTACCGACCGAGCACAAGATAAAATTTCTAATGAAAAAAATAATAACTCCTCTGGAAATAATATTTCAAATAAGGATTTAGGAGCAGAAACTGTTATAAACGATTTAGAAGTAAATTCATTAGAACGGAGTGAATTAACTGAAAATTTGAGAAAAATTAATCAAACCAAAGATCAAACAATTGCTTCTCTTAAAAATATAAACGATCAATTAGTAGCAGAAATAAAAAGATTTAGAGGAGAAAGTTCCAAGATTAGTCTTTCACCAAGCTTATCCAGTGGTAGTTCTTCAACTCAATTAGGTTCATTAAAATCTGAGATAATTAAATTAAAAAATAATTTAGCACTTAAATCTGAAGAACTGAAAAACCTCAGGTACAGAAATGATTCATTGGAGGGAAGAATAAGCGATTTAGAGTTGTTTCCCAACTCAAATAAAAATAATTTATTACCGCGAATTTCGACTGTATTGAATACTAAATCTACTGCAGCACGTTTTGTAAATCAAAGTAGTGCAGGACAGTGCAATTTACAATTTGAGGCTGTTGTCACTGCATTAAATGGGAAAAGCAAAGAAGCTTTCTATACAGAATTTTTTATTTTACCCGAAAACTTAGAGAATATAATCAGAAACGGCGGCATAGAATTGAAAGACTATCCTGAAATTGATACTTATTCTGAACTTTGGGCAAGATCTCGCAAAAATGCCTTTTTATATCCCGATGTCCATAAGAAATTCCGATCATTATTGTTAGATTTGGAAGCCGAAGGAGAGGGGAGGAGAGTACGTACTGATGTAGATGGGGCAGCATCTGTTGACGGACTAGAAAAAGGGAAATACTATGTTATTGGCACAGCTTCATTGGGTAAAGTTGGAGTAACTTGGAGTGTTCCAATCTCTCTAAATGGCGGAAATAATAAAATTTCTTTAACTCTAGCAAACTGTTCTTGGAGTTTGTGATACGGTATAATTTTTAGGTTTGCAAATTTTAAAGTTAACCTATGTCATTATAAAATCTAGATTCGCTGGATCTTATAAACCCCGATAGTCATCATGGCACCAGAACAATCATCTGATCAAAGTAAGCTTCAATTAAGTTTACAACAAAAAATAAGTATTCTTTTATCTTTTGCTAAAGATAAAGTTATCGAGCAAATACAATGTGTTTGGTTTATTATAATGTACTTAATCGTTTTCCAAATACTTGTTCTAGGTTTACCAATCGTCTATTCACTAATGATTGCTGTTGGTATTCTTATAGTTATTGTCGGATTAGCATTTTTTATGGAAGGTCTAAGATTGGGTTTAATGCCACTTGGGGAGACTCTCGGTTCCACTTTACCTCGGAAGAAAATACTTGGCATACCTTGTCTTCCTGCAAGTTTAGCCTTTGGATTTGTTTTAGGGGCTTTCGCCACATTTGCAGAACCTGCAATTGGGGTACTTCGGGCCGCTGGCTCAGGAGTGGATCCAACTGCAGCACCTTTACTTTGGACCATTCTTAATACCGGGGCAGGATTGTTAGTGAACTGTGTAGGGGTTGGCGTTGGTATTGCAGTTCTACTGGGAGTATTACGATTTTACAAAGGTTGGTCATTAAAACCCTTTATCTACGGAGGAGTAGTAATACTTTCTTGCATAACTCTTTACATGCAGTTTTCTGATGACAGGTTAAAGCATGTTCTTGGTCTAGCTTGGGATTGTGGTGCTGTCACAACAGGTCCTGTTACGGTACCACTTGTGCTTGCTTTAGGAATAGGGGTGTGCCGAATAGTTTCAACTGGAGGTTCAAGTAATACAGGTTTTGGTGTTGTTACGCTTGCGTCTCTTTTCCCAATTCTAGCGGTAATGTGTTACGCTTTGTATCTTTTCAATGGTGACAATTACTATATGGCTACCCACTCAAAGGCTGAATGGCATATCAATGCTGGTGAATATGGAAAAAATTATCCCGAGGATTTTCAAACATATGGTGATATAAAAGCAGCTGAAAGAATAGCAGCTTCTGGGGCAATTGATGAAACCGAATTATTTTGGTCACTTGCCAAAGATGAGCGAGAATCTGTTGGTAAGTATTTAAAAGAAAATCATAAATTACCTGAAGGCTATACAATCAAAACAAGGATTACTGATGGTGAAATCGTACCATCATCTTTAGACGATGATAATAAAGGTTCTCGTGAAAATGTGGAGGTTCAGGGAGCCAAAACTTATGTTGTAAGAGAAGGCTTTAAAGCACCAGATGGTGTTTGGGACGAAGATGCTGACATTGCAACCGCTTTTACAAACAAATTTGATTTTTTCCCTAACACTTTCAAACCTGAAGAAGATAAAAATGGTAACGGAGTCTTAGATGAAGGTGAAGATTTTTATGGAATTAGAGATAATGGTACGATTGACTATTCAAAAGGGAATGGTCTCCTTGAGGGCCCCGACCAAGATCGTGGAGCACTTGAGGGTGCTGTTTGGGCGATTGTCCCGCTTTGCTCAATGCTATTGCTTGTATTAATTGGAGGATTAAGGCAAAAGCCAAAACATCTTGACGAACTTTTTATCGGAATTGCTTGTGCCGTTATAGGAATGTGCTTATTTAATCTAGGTATAGCACTTGGTTTAACCCCATTAGGCGAACAATTAGGTGGAAATGTTGTATCAAGTTTCGCATCTATACAACCCTGGGAGAGCGAGGGTTTTGTAGAGCCTTTATTTAAAACTTCAACGGCAGGTAAGTGTCTAGCAATATTGTTTGGGTTCATCCTCGGTTACGGAGCAACCCTTGCTGAACCTGCACTGAACGCACTAGGGTCTACGGTAGAAAAAATTACTGTCGGAGCATTCAAGAAAAATTTGCTTATGCAAGCAGTGGCAACAGGAGTTGCTCTTGGTATCGCAACTGGAGTAGCAAAAATTGCCTTTAATTTGGAACTTTGGTATTTACTGATTCCACCCTATGCACTTCTTCTTGTTCTTACTTACTTCTCAAATGAAGATTTTGTAAATTTCGGTTGGGATAGTGCGGGTGTTACAACTGGCCCAATTACTGTGCCTCTTGTCTTAGCTATGGGTTTAGGAATTGGAGCTAAAACCGGAGCAATTGATGGTTTTGGTGTACTTTCTTTGGCTTCAGTTGGACCAATCATCACTGTGTTAACAGTTGGATTGCTTGTTAAGAAAAAGCCGAGTACGACGGAAAAAATTGAAAAATCAATGGAGGCAGCATAATATGAGCGAACTTACAATCAGCAATAGTGTGTCTTTACTGACATTGATCTTACCTAAAGAATCTGTTGAGCTAGTTTCGCAAGCAATTGCAAAACAGGGTGCTAAAGGAATAATCCAGATTAGTGCGAGAGGATCAGTATTAAATGAAGGCGGGTTTTTACAAAAAATGTTTCCGCCTCCTGCCCCCGAGCAACAATTACTTCAGGCATTAGTTCCTAACTCAAAAATTGAAGAAATAACTGACAAAGCGATTGAGGTTGGTAACCTTGACAAAGTTGGAGGCGGTGCAGTCTTTACAATCTCATGCAATGATGCCCATCTTTCCGAGAACTTCCCGACTAAAATTGATAGTTCAGATGAAACAAGTAATGGGTCAGTTGCCGGTAATCTTGAAGCTATCTGTTGTATTTGTGAGATTGGTGTTGCTGATGATATTGCGAAAGCAGCATTGCAAAATGGTGCTCCAGGGCCAACCGTAACCTTTGGTGAAGGTGGAGGGGTTAGGGATAAAATTCCAATCCTAAGAATCACCAAAGGCCCAGAAAAAGAGTTTGTCTGGTGCGTGGTTGATAAGTCTGATTCAGATGCGATTTTTGCAGATATGGCGAGGGCCGGAAGAATAACCGAACCCGGTAGAGGGTTTATGTATTCGATACCTGTAAGTTCTGGCTTAATAAATGTTTCTAGTACAGTTTCATCTTCTGCTCATGGTGCTAATATGGAGCAAGTAATTGCAGCACTTGATGATCTTAAAGGTGACAAAGATTGGAGACAATCAATTGACACACCGAAAGGAAAATCACTTAAAACTACTTATCTTGAAAATTTAGTAGGTATTTATTGTATTGTCCCAAGGGATAATTACTCTGAAGTTTACGATGCCGTCTTAGAATCAGGTGCACCAGGAGTAAGTACAAACTTTGGCGTCATGGTCGATTCTGACAGTGATCAGCAACAAAATGAAGAATGGGCTTTAGTTTATACTTCTGTAGGTCCAAATAGTGTTGATGAACTAAGAAGTACTGTAGAAAAAAAGATCACCTCATTAGGCATCGATCGTTTCGCTTTCTATACATTACCAATACCCAGAGCCTTAACTTATTTAGGAGGCTGATATAATACTTCAAATTTATTGTATTTTATTATTTCTTAGATAATTTGAAATATAATGAGGCACCATTGGTTCATAGTTTTAGTCTCACTAATATAGTTTTGGTCAGTCTTATCAAGTAAAACCTGAAAATACTGTTTCGTTTGTTCGCCTTCTTCGTTTAGGATACCAGACAATATTAAGTAACCATTCTTATTTAGAAATTTAATAAGCTGTTTAGCATTACTTTGTAGAATATCTGCTTGAATATTAGCTACGATAAAGTCGTATTTTGTAGGAGGTTGATAAGCATTTAGATCTTTAGTTTCAAAATTAATGTTATCAATTTCATTGATATTAGCGTTTTCACCTGAAACTTTTATTGCTAAAGGATCGAAGTCTATTGCATCTACCTTTTTAAAGCCTAATAGGCTAGCTGTCATTGCAAGTATACCAGATCCGCATCCAACATCTAAGAAAGAATATTCAGAAGCCAAATGTAATTTTTCACATAAAGTAACTAGTGATTCTAGGCACAATTTGGTAGTTTCGTGGTTTCCCGTTCCAAATGCCATCCCTGGATCCATATAGAGCTTTAAATGATCTTTCGGTATTAAGTATGAGTCTTTTTTCCAAACTGGTATCCAATGAAAATTCTTTATTTTCCATGGATGAAAGTGTTTTTTATATGCATTCTGCCAATCCTCTTCATCGATTTCTTCGAATAATAAGGATGGTAATGCACTTAAAATACCATTTTCGATTATTTGATTAAAAGCATTTTCCGATTCACGAATATCTTTGAAATAGCCTTCTAATAAAGTAACATTTCTAGAATGGTTGAAATTAAGCACCCAATTATGGGGAGCAATACCATAAAGAGTTTCTTCTAATTGTTCTACTGAATCTTCGTTAACTTCTACATGTGCCTTAATCATGTATTAAATGGTATAACACCGAGTGCAATATCACGTATTACCCAGGGCAAGAGCATATGTTCTGCTGCGTGGACTTTTCTTTCCACAAGATCTAACACATCATTATCCATTATCCTTACAGGTGCTTGAGCAATAATTTCACCTTCGTCAACCTCTGCATTTACCCAATGAATCGTACATCCCGTAATTTTAACTTTTTTTTGAAAAGCTCTTTCGATTGAATTTAGTCCAGGAAAACTCGGTAATAAACTAGGGTGTAAATTTATAATTTTATTTTTAAATGTGCTCAAAAACTTCGATTGGAGAATCCGCATGAAGCCAGCTAAGACGACCAAGTCAGGTGCTTTTTCAAGTATTGCTTGTATCCAAATGTCCTCTTCTTTTGGAGAAATTGATGATTTTTTGCTACCTGGGTTTAGATGTTGTGAGTGAATATTATAGCTTCTAGCGTGTTCTAATATAGTTGAATTCTCTACGTCTGAGAAAACTCCAACAATTTCTGTGTCCCCAAGTTGTTGTTCCAATGCTGCTTTCATAATTGCTTTAGCATTTGAACCATCCCCTGAACCTAAGATTACAACTTTCATTATTATCAATTATTCATTATTAGATATTATTTTGTCTATTAGAGATGTTGTGCTCCTTTGTGGCAAGAAAGTTACGAAGTCAATTTTAGCTTTTACTTGATTGAGAGCTTGGTGTTCCTCTTCTGCGATACTTGATGAATTGTAATCGCCAGCTTTAACGTAAATGTCCGGTTTTAGAGCAAGTATTTCCTTATCTAGTCTCTTGGAATTAAAAATAGTCACACCAGAAACGCACCTGAGGTGACTTAGGATGTAAGCGCGATCAATTTCTTTCACAATAGGTCTCAATTGCCCTTTAAGTTTCTTAATGCTTAGGTCAGAATTTAATGCTATCCAAAGATAGTCTCCTAGCTTGCTTGCCTCAACCAACGAATAAACATGTCCGCTATGTAAGAGATCAAAACACCCGTTGGTTAGAACAAATGATTTGTTATCTTTTCTGACTTGATCTCGAAAAATTATGGCATCTTTCAACGATACTGAATAATTTTCAATGGTCCTATCTTCTTTCAAAACAAAATTAATCAAATAATCTTTTCGCTTTTTCTAAAAAACCTTCATCAGCTTGGAGGTCTTCTTCTCCGGATGCTTTTGCAAACTCAACAAGTTTCTCTTTTTGTAATTTAGTCAATTTCTGAGGAATATGAATTATAATTCTGGCGTAAAGGTCCCCTTTACGAGATGGTGACCTAAGATTTGGCATTCCTTTATCTTTGATTCTAAATGTCTTGTTGGCTTGGGTACCACTAGGAATCTTGAGTGAAACTTTCCCGTCCAGAGTTGGTATCTGAACAACACCACCTAGGGTAGCTAGCGTGAAAGGAATTAATTGATCATGGAAGAGGTCGTCTTCATCACGGTCAAATTTTTCATGCTCCTTGATTCTAACATCCACGTAGAGATCACCAGCAGGCCCTCCCATTGATCCAGCATCTCCTCTGCCTCTTGAGCATAACCGGTTCCCATCACTTACACCAGGTGGAATATTGACTTTAACCTTAGCGGGTGATTTTAGGCGTCCATCCCCTTTACATGAATGGCAAGGATTTTCAATAGTAACTCCATTTCCTCGACAAGAAGGGCAGGTTCGCCTAATACTTATAAATCCTTGATTAGAAGCAACTTGGCCAATTCCCCCACAAGTGGAGCACATAGTTTTACCTGATCCAGTTTTAGCTCCTGTGCCTGAGCATTCACTACATGATGCGTGATGTTGGTATTTAATTTCTTTTTCAACACCTTTGGCCGCTTGTTCGAGCGAAATATTTACACTTACTCTTAAATCTGAACCCCTGGTGCCCTCACTTGTATTTCCGGAATTATTTCCGCCGAAAAAATCTTCAAATATATTTCCAAAACCACCACCCCCACCACCACCACCACCAAATGCATCTTTAAAAAGATCAAATGGATCCACGCCTTGACCTCCACCATGACCACCTCGAAAGGCATCATGGCCGTATTGATCATATTTCCTTTTTTTATCAGGATCCTTAAGTATTTCGAAAGCAGCTGAAATTTCTTTAAACCTCTCTTCAGATTCTGAATCTCCAGGGTTTTTATCAGGATGAAACTGAACTGCGAGTTTTCGATATGCTTTTTTAATATCGGCTTCGTTGGAGTTTCGATCCACGCCGAGGACTTGGTAATAATCTTTATCTGACATATGTTAAAATTAGCTTTTTTCTTTCGCGCCTTTGGATAATACAACACTCGCTGGCCTTAAAAGCTTTTCCCCTAATTTGTATCCATTCCGAATGGTTTTTATTACAACTTCATTCTCAATATCTTCAGATTCTTCATAACTAATTGCTTCATGTAATTTGGGATCAAATGATTGATTTGTTGGTTCGATGACGCTCAAACCATATTCGCTGAGAATATTCTCTAATTGATCAGTAGCCATTGCGAATCCTTCAACATAGTTTTTTGCTTCTTCATGTTTAGATGCTTCTGAAAGGCCCATTTTAAAAGAATCAATTATTGGTAGTAAGTCACTAATAAGTTGAGAGCGTGTTCTATTTACCGCATCTTCTCTCTCTCGAATTGCTCTTTTTTTAATATTTTCTAAGTCAGCGTGAACTCTTAGGTATTTATTTTGTAAGTCGTCCTGTTTGCCATACGCTTCTGAGAGTTTAGTTTCAAGTCTTCCTTCATTATCTTCGTCTGGACTGGTATTATCCACATTGTCAGGATGATCCACTATATTTTCTTGGTCGGCATCACTTGTACTTTTTGTATCGTTTTCTTTGGAATCTTCCATAATTCAATTTATAATATTTAACAAATTAAGAAATCTTGATTGGGACTTGGGGTCAATTGGAATCAAACCCATCAAAATTATGTTTATTCACAAATTGGTCTGTTACTAGGAAGGTAGAATCATTTTCTATCTTTAAAGCACATTCTGACATGTAAGGAGATAGAGCTTGTTCTCCTTTTTCAATTAATTCCTTACCCACTGATATAGTCCCTGAGACTAGGTGGATAATAGAGCAATCTACACGCTCCTTTTTGAGATATATTGTTTCTCCTTTCCGATAGTTGTATTTTGTAATCCTGAAATATTGGCATTTTGCCAATTGTAATCTCCCTCTAGAATTCTTTGACTCTATCAGGGAAGGCTCTATGTCATTAAAATTAATACTTTTTAATGATTCTTCAATATGTAGTTTTCGAGGTTTATTGTTGATTCCGAGTCTTTTCCAATCATAGACCCTATATGTCGTATCTGAATTTTGCTGAATTTCGAGGATTAGGTTTCCACCATCAATGGCATGGATTCGGCCACTTTCTACTAGGATCGAATCACCTTGCTTTGACTTAACTCTATGACACATGGACTCTAGTTTACTGGACGCAATTGCACTTTTAAATTTCTCTTTATTAGAATTACTCTTAAGACCAATAAATAATGCCGCATCTTCAGTTGCGCTTGCAACATACCAGTTTTCAGTTTTAGGCTCACCGCCAAGTAATTTCGCAACATTTGCAGGTGGATGAACCTGCAAACTGAGCCTTTCGCTACAATCTAACCACTTTACGAGGATTGGAAACCTGGCGTTTTTCCCCCAATTAGGTCCCATAATTGACTGGCATTCTTCAAAAATTAAATTTCTTAATGTTTTTCCTTTGAATGTATCACTAACTACTATGGATTGTGCATCTAGTCTATCAACAATCTCCCAAGATTCACCAATTTTTTCAGACTTTAAATTAATTTTTCTTTTAAAAAAATCTTTTAAAGTGGTTCCTCCCCAAGGTCTTTCTTGGTAAAGAGGTTCAAACTTGATAATAGTCATAAACTTGTATTTTATAGAAATTATGGTGTGGACAGAAAATTATGCTAAATTAACAGCATTGTAGGGAATTTAATGACTAAAGCAATTATTGAAAAACAAGTAGCAATCAAGAAAGCAACTCCTGAAAAGCAAGTTTTTTTAAGTTTTTTGTATGGAATTATTTCTATTTTGATTTTGGTTTCATTAATTGACTACAATTCAGACAGTTTTCACTCCTCTCCACCTGTGGAGGATTCGCCACTACTAGGTCAATTTGGGCTTCGATTGGGCCGAAATATTTTAGCTATCCTAGGACTCTCTGGGTGGTTGCTGCCATGGTTTTTTGGAACTCTTTCCTTCCACTCTTTTAAGAAAACAAATCGTAAGGAGAAGGCTACCAAATTTTGGACAATAGCTTTGTCAATTCTTTCAATCAGCATTTTAGCTAATATTCGAGATGTTCAAATTCGTGACATTGGTACAGAAAGTCTTTTCGATGCTAACATTTATGAACATGGAGCGGGTGGTTCTCTTGGTGCTTTTATATATTCGGGCCAACCAATTAGTTCTAGCAGTGAAAATCAAACAGGTGGGTTTTTAAAATTATGGCTTGGCAGTTTAGGAGCGACAATGTTGACGGTCATCATTCTTTTAGTTTGCCTTTCCATTCATTTTTCACTGACACCACTGCAATTTATTTTAACTCGGATAACTCATTTGAAAGGAGTTTCAAGAAAAAAGGAACCAGTAATTAGTAATCAGCAGGAACCAGAAAAGTTAGAAGCCGATAAACTTAGCAAAAAAGAAGAACCAAGTTCAAAAGAAATTAAAAAGACAAAATGGAAGATACCTTGGCAATCTAATGCAGGAGAAGATGATCTTTTATTTGGAGATGTCTCTATAAATACTTCCGAAGAGAAATCTGAAATAAAAGTCGTCCCTCCACTCAAGAAGCCTATTGAAAATAATAGAGACCCTATTGAAAATAATGAGAATAAGGAACTTTCAAATAAAGAAGATAAACTCACATTTGAACCTAAGGCAAAGTCAAAAAAAGTTGAATTAATTGATGAGGATATATCAATAGATCCAAGTTCTGAATCATCAGGTGGAATGGAAGGTTTTAAAGTGGTTAGAGCTGCTAAAACTGAAAAAGCTGGAGATCTATTCCCCGAGAGAAAAGGGGACTATCACTTTCCTCCAATGGATCTTCTGATGGAGCCACCAGAAGAAGAAGCTATTGGCGATGAAGATCACATCCTTAAGGCAAAAAGATTACAGGACACATTAAAGGAATTTAAAATTGATGTTGAAATGGGCGAAGTTCATACGGGTCCAGTGATCACTAGATATGATCTTCATCCTGCCGCCGGTGTAAGGGTAGAAAAGATAGCTAATTTGGATAAAAATTTAGCCATGGCTCTCAAAGCAGATAGTGTTCGTATTCTTGCCCCTGTACCAGGTAAAGGATGCGTTGGAATCGAGGTTCCAAATGCAATACCAATGCCAGTGTGTATGAAAGAGATTCTTCAGTCCAAAGCGTGGCATGAAGCAGGAGCTGAAATTCCTATTGTACTTGGTAAAGAAGCTAGCGGAAGACCATTGGTTGCGGATCTAACTAAGATGCCTCATTTACTTGTTGCAGGCTCTACAGGATCAGGGAAAACCGTTTGTATAAACGCGATTATTGCTTCTTTATGTTATCATTCAAGCCCTGAGGATGTAAGGTTCATAATGGTGGACCCGAAGATAGTGGAAATGAAGGTTTATAATGATTTACCTCATATGTTAATTCCAGTTGTAACTGATCCTAAAAAAGTACCTGGCGCCTTGAAATGGCTTTTAACTGAAATGGAAAGACGCTATCAGATATTTTCAAAAATTGGAGTTAGGAATATTGCAGGTTTCAATGCTAAAATATTAAAGGACAAAGCGGAAAAAGAAAAAGCTCAATTATTGGATGCACTTATGACACCAGAGGAGCGAGCAGCACTCAGTTCTATTGAGGTTCCTAGGGATGACGATGCCTTAGAAATTCCCGAAAATAAGCTTCCTTATATAGTTTGTATAATTGATGAACTAGCAGATTTAATGATGGTTGCCCAGGCTGATATTGAAACTGGCATTGCAAGGCTAGCACAACTTGCCCGAGCAGCTGGCATTCATTTAATAATAGCAACTCAACGGCCATCAGTTAATGTCATAACGGGAGTTATCAAAGCAAATTTACCTAGTCGTATATCATTTCGGGTAGCCTCTTACAGAGACAGCATGACCATTTTAGATGGAAAGGGAGCAGAATCTCTTATAGGCAAGGGCGATATGCTTTTTATACCCCCAGGAGGGTCAACCTTTGCGCGAGCTCAAGGTGCTTTTGTGAGCGATGATGAAATTAATGGAATCGTTGATTTCCTTAAAATTAACGGACCGCCACAAATTATCGAAGAAGTGCGAGAGCAGATTGAAGCAGCAGGAGAAGATGATGTACTTGGGGGTGGAAGTGATGATTCCGATGATGACCCAATGACCAAAAAAGCTATTGAAATCATTCGTTCTACGAAGAGAGCGTCTGCATCGAATTTGCAAAGAAAATTGAGTATTGGTTATAACAGGGCAGCAAGAATTATGGATGATCTTGAAGATAGGGGACTAGTTGGACCGGATATTGCAGGACAGGGTAGAGAAATTTTAATGGATTTATGAAATCTCAGCTTGCCAATTAGTCAGAACAAAGAAAAACTCATTAAATAATATTTATATGGCAATAGGGCAAAAGTTAGAAGAAGCACGAAATCGTAAAGGAATTTCAATCCGAGAGGCGTCTGAGAGTACCAAAATTCGTGGTGATTATCTTAGTGCGATGGAAGCAAGTTCATTCGACATAGATCTCCCTGAAGTCTACCTAAGAGGTTTTGTTAGGCTTTACGCCCGCTTTCTTGACCTAGATCAAGATGCGATCTTGGCGGATTTAGATTTGGAACTCGGAAAGGGGGCTGGCAAACCAGCAAGAATGTCTCTTGGTTCGATTGCCAATAACGAAGTTTCCGAAAGTACTGATTTTGCCAAATCGGGGTCATCTGTAATTTCACCCAAAAATAGTAAACATTCATCTTTCACAAGTCCAATATTTATAGCAGTTGGTTCATTAACCTTTGTAGTTATAATTATTGGAATATTATTCATTGCTTTTTCAGATCAACCAGAACCTCTTCCAGACGAAAGTTCGACTGTCAAAGAAGTAACCCCTAGTGCTGAACAAAGCTTTTCTACAAAGAGTAGTCAAACTACTGCAGGAGAATTCAACCTTAAGTTAGCTGCGATTGGCCCCATTGGATTGTTAATTATAGATGATCAAGGAGAGGGAACACCTAAGGATTTTAAAGATTTGGATATAGGTTGGGAGAGTGAAATTACAATTTCTAAATCATTTCGTTGTCACTGCTCGGATTTAGAAAATTTACGATTCTCAATTGATAATGGTTCGGAAAAACAAATTGATTCCAAAGGAGCTGGAAACTTTAGCTGGAGTCCTTGATTGAGCGGAATAATCAACTTACCTTGATTTGGGGGTTATTTTGAGATCCAAAACAGTTCCTTTTCTTTCAATCCTTATAACGGTCTCAATATTCGGCTTACAAATACTTATTGCATCTGTGTAGTCATAAATTGTTTCAATTTTTTTACCTGCAAGGGAAATAATTAAATCATTACTTTTAACACCTGCCAAGTCTGCTGGACCGTTTTTGCTGACACCAGATAAAAGAACACCTTTTTTGTCCGTTTGGCTATAATCAGGAATGGTACCGAGGTATGATCGAAGTTTTCCAATTGAAGTTTTCCTTGGTGACGAATCGGCAATGTAATTGATTGATTTTTCAGTTTTAGTAAGGAGTTCAATAATACGACTAAATAATTTTGCGGTATCTGTTAGTTTGTCGAAGTTTATTTTATCATGTGTATCAGTTGGAGCATGATAGTCGCCGTGCAGACCTGTAAAAGCACTAATTATAGGAACGCCTTTAGAATAAAATGAAGTTGTATCTGTTGGAATATGGCTGTCATTTTGTAAATTTAAATTCAAACCGATTGGTACATTTGCTTCCTGTATTATCTCTCTCCATATATCAGAAGAACCGACTCCATGGATGGTAAGTTTTTCCTTATATCGCCCGACCATGTCCATATTCAAATAGGCAACAATAGGACTAGTTTTATTATTTTCATAAGAATCAGAAAGCAGATTATTTGCGAAGAATTTTGAACCAATCAAACCAATTTCTTCTCCAGACCAAGCAGCAAATAGGATGTCATACCTGAATCCAAGAATACCTTTTTTTCGAAGTTCAGCCAAAAATTCAGCTATTTCAAGTAGTGCGGCAATGCCGGAGGCGTTGTCGTCGGCACCCGGGTGAATTTCGCCTAGTTTAGACTTTATAGCACGAGAGCTAGCTTTTCCCTTGCCAATATGGTCAAGATGAGCCCCGATTACGATAGTCCTTCGGGCAGAACTATTATTATCTGTTTTTAGCCAACCTAGTATATTTCTGCATTTCGCTTTATTTCGAACAACCTCGATATTGGAATTCACTTGAAAGCCTGTTAGTGAAAACCCCATTACATTTTGCCCAGAATTTAATTTTTGGACAACTGGAATAAAATCTTTCTCGCAAAATCGAAAAAACTTCTTGGCAATATCTATTGTTATTGAGATCGAAAAGATAGATAATCTTTCATTGATTGAAGTAGCATTAAACGGAATTAGAGTATCTTTCTCTTCTTCAATGGGGGGGGAAACAAAAATTATACCTTTTGCCCCTAAATCGCGGGCCATAGCTGTTTTTTTTCTTAAAGTAGAATTATAATAGTAAAAATCTTTTCTTTTCTGTGACCAATCAGAAGGAAGTTTCCGTAAAACCATGATCCACTTTCCTTTTACATCTAGATGAGCAAAGGAATCATAAACCGCCCAAGATTTATGTTCTTCCGTTTGTATTCCAAATCCTGCAAACACGATCTCATTGAATACAGATTTACCAAAATCACTACTACTCAAGGGGGTCCAATCATTTTCAACACTCAATGAGTGTGTATTTGTAGTTTTAATCTCAAATAAATTATTATTTCCAAGAGTAGCTATTTTATAAAAAGGGAATTCTTGTACCCATTCTTTTTTCTTATTATAGGGTTCTAATTCGATTTCCTCAAATCTAGATACAATGTAATCTTGGGCTTTTTTGATTCCTTCAGTACCAGTAAACCTGCCTTCAAATTCATCGGAAGCTAATATTTCTAAATGAACTCTTGCATCTCTTACAGTAATGTCCTTATCAGTTTGTGAATAAGATATTTTATCTTTTTTTATTGGAACTTTTTTGTAAGTCTCAATATTTCCAAATAATAATTCCATTGCTTTTTCATGATCCCAATTCGCAAGAAAAATTTGGGAATTGCTTTCAGATGTGTTGTTGCTAGTCCAACTGAGGGTATTTCCGTCTGGAGAAAATGCTGGTAATCCATCAAAACCATCTCTGAAAGTAACCTGTATTGGTTTTTTATTACCGTGAATATCGACAATATACAGTTCAAAATTCTGAAATCCCAAAAGATTAGAAGCAAAAATGATATATTTATTAGAAGGATGAAAAAAAGGAGCCCATGACATAACACCTAGGTCAGTGATTTTCTTTTCTTTTTTATCTATCAATGACATAACATAAACTTCAGCTATGTGTCCATTTTCTGAAAATCTTCTCCAACATATTTTATCACCAGTCGAATTGAAAAAAGGACCGCCATCGTAGCCTTTTGTATTTGTTAGTTGAAGAATATCGGATCCATTGGACTTCATTAGATATAAATCGTTAAAATATGATTTGTCTCTAAGGAAAATACTACTTTCTGTGTCATCCAGTTTTCTATTGTATGCACCTCTATTTGAGGAAAATAATATGCTCTCACCACTCGGAGAATAAGATGCTTCGGCATCATAGCCAATCGACTTGGTCAATCTTCTTAACTCGCCTGTATTGAGATTCTTTTCAAACAAATCATAATTTTTATCATAGTCCCAACTATACTTTTCTTTTTTCCCTGATAATCTTTTCTGAAGTTCATTTTTCTGTTTTGAAAGTGAATCGCGGTCCATGTGCGTAGATGAAAACAAAATTTTATTCAAATTGGGATGAAACCACGCACAGGTAGTTTTACCAATTCCACCGCTAACAATTTGATTTTTACCACTTTTTAAGTTCAGTTTAAAAATCTGATAAAATGGGTTCTCTTTGAATTGCTCGGATTGGTAAACTAACTCATTCCCATTTGTAGAAAAATATCCCTCACCGCTACGTTTTCCTAAAAAAGTTAGTTGTCTAATTTCGGAGATTAAAAAACTGTTATCGCTAACATTTGAATTCGCTAAAACGAGATTCGATAGAAAAGAAAAAGTAGCTAAGTATAATAAAGTAGTCCTCACGATAACCACTTAATTAAATGTAAGGTTTTAAATTTACAACTCGAACTTAACAAAAATAAAACTTGAGAAGAAAACTAATCATCCATAAAAGCTTTTTTCGCAAACCAGAACCAGGTATTCCCTCTTGTAATAGCGGAAAATTCTACCTTTAAAAGAGAATCATCCTTTTTTACGAGTCTTACAGCAACATCTTTAATATTTTGACCGTCAATTATATTATTTACTGCTTCTCTGGCAATTTCAAGGTCTTGCGGGCAAATAAAATTAAGAAACGGTTTTCCTTTGATAACATCAGAAGCAAAACCTAAGGACTCAGACCAAGCAGAGTCATTTCCGTGAAAAATCATTTCTCCATTGATAATTTCCATTGTACCAGAAAAGTCAGAATCAGCGGACAATCCGTCTAATGTGAACGACTTGTCTACAACTGGAACGGAGCCTTTTTTTGAAAGCTTGAAATTTTGGTAGTGTTTGGGTGTGATATCAATTCTTTTTTTAAATGCTCTGTGAAAGTAGTGAACGCTTTCAAAACCACAAGCAACAGATACTTGTTTTACACTAACTTTTGTAGTTGAGAGCATTTTTTTTGCTTGGGCAATCCTTGTTTTTATTAAGTCTTCAGTGGGACTTGTTCTAAATTCTTGTTTATATAGCGAAGCAAATCTACTCGAACTTAATTCAAGTTTGTCCGCCATCTTTTTGATCGTCCAAGGTAAATGGAAATTTTCGTGTATGTCAGATCTCAAATCACGGAGTTTTTGAGAATGGTCAGGCATTGACAATACAAAATCCTGTTTAGCAAAACGTATTATTTTTGTCAGTAATTCGTCTAGTGTAGATGAAACAACTCTATCCCACATCATGTCGAGTGCTCTGCATTCCTTTGATATCTTTTCTAAAAGCGCATCGATAAAATATGATTGCAAAGGTGAATGAATTTCATTTGTTGCAAATCCAATCTGATTTACCAACCTAGATGCATCTGACCCCTTAAAAGAAAGCTGGTCATAATGCCAAAGTTCGCCCTTACTTTTTATGTAGTGGGGAAACCCTGGTGCAATTAAAATACAATCACCTGCAGCAACATCGTGTAGGCCAATTTTGGTTTTAACCAATACTGGGTTCTTGAAAAAATACAGAGTGTAATCCCTCTTACCCTTGGCTATATCAATTATATCTGTATTTTTTTGTTTAACAGCAATATCGCAAGCAGTGATTCTGATTTTCATATAATCTGTGGTAAAAGTTTAACTTAATGTATTTGGGGAATGAAAATAAGTCAACTTTTAACTCAACTCGGAGCTTTCGGTGTCTCAAAGTTTAATAATACTATTTTTAAATTGATTTATCATGGTAGAAATTAATTCCACAATAAATACTTCATCAACGAACAGAAAAGAAAAATTACTCAATGCCAATTGCATTGAGTTAAGACCGAAACGATTCTAAAAATTTGTTGATCCTGATTCTAAAATTAAAGTTTTTATATCAAGTACTGATTTTAGTATAAAAATAATTGTGTTAAACACACCAAAAATAAAATAAAATTCTAAATTTTGGTAGCATTTAATGCCAAGGAAATCTCTTTTTTATTGATCAGCATTAGGATCAACACATTTTGGGCCTTTCAGTGCGTCTATTTGTCCAACTAATTGAGGATGGTTTTCCGCTTCTTCATTCAAACTTACCCATTCCTGTAGTTCATCGGGGACATCCATATCTGGAAAGATAGCTTCAACAGGACATTCATCCATACATGCATTGCAGTCGATGCAAGATTCAGGATTGATATATAGTCGATCAGGAAGTTCGTGAAATGCGTCAACTGGACAAACAGAAACACAACTCGTAAACTTACAATCAACACATTTTTCAGTTACAACATAAGTCATACTTACAAATTAAGTTTTGAGAGAATTTAATTAAAAGAAACGAACAGGAGAACTTTCCTGTGCTTCTCTTGCTTGTCTTTGGTGTTCTTCGTCTGAACAAGGTGCATTTGTCGGAACACTTGCTTCATTTGTATTTTCATTAACTAATTTGTTACTTAAAAGGTAGTCTTCTACCTCTTCGCCACTAACATCAGCAAGCATTACCCCATCGACTTCAACGCAAGGGGAAAGCGGTTGTGAAGATTTTTCAACCATTTCAGTATATATTGCTTGGTTATTGATTATATCAAGGTCTTCGTATTCTAATGAATATTTGTCCATTATTGCTCGAACTCCCATACTCCATCCGCACTGTGGTTTTAAATATGCTTTAATTTTCATTTCTAATTAATAAATAAATTTTTTCAAAATAGCAAATACAAGGTGCCCTTTACTCGATTTAAAAATTCCGTTTTAATCTTTTTTGAGTACATTAATAGGATAAGTTTGGATGCCCCATTGGTAGTTCTAGCATGGCAGGAAATAATCTCTAATGATTTGGATGTGGAGCTAGCAATTTCACAAAGATTAGTTTTCTTTCTTTCTGTTTGGTTAGCCTACAGCGGAGACCGTTATCTAGAATGTTTTGGCATAAAATCTGGAAAAATATTATTTAACAGGCATTTGTACTTTTATAATCACCAGAAGCTTTTTATGAAAATCTGGTTATTAATTTTAATAGTATCGTTATTGGTGACAACATTAAGTTTTATTACCATTCAAATCTTCTATTGCTTAGGACTTTTATCAATAGTGGTGATCAATCAATTGTTTAGTTATTATGAACCTAAACATATCTCGAAACTACTATCAAAATCTCAACGAACTTCGATTCTCCTAACTTTAGGATCCGTTTTTTTACCATTAATTCTCTGCCAAGAATTTAAAGTGGGAAATTATATATCGACGATTCTATTGCTCTACTTGTTTTGGATTAATTGTATTTTAAATAATTATTGGGAAAGAATAGGTGCCGGATACCGAAAAATTGATTATGATTTATTCCAAAACACGACAACCAATTGGTTCTACAAAATATTTCTTGGTTTGATCTTAATGAGTGCAGTTTTTCTGCTAACAAAGCTAAACATTAAAGTAATTCTACCTGCTTCAATTTTGACAACTTTGTACATGGTTCTACTTTTGTATACATCTGAACTGAACTTTGAATGTAAAAGAATTTACCTTGATCAGTTTTATTGGTTAATACCAAGTTCTTATATAGTGTTAGATTATTTCTATGACCTTTAATCGAGTTGCGCCATTTTATGAAATTGGTGAGAAATTTTTTTTTGGAAATCGACTTGAACTTGCAAGAACAGTGTTTGCGGAAAAATTTAAGCATTCACGGAACGTGCTATTATTAGGGGAGGGGAGGGGGAGTTTTCTTAATCAACTTCTCAAGATTAATAAATTTTGTAATGTCACAGTTGTAGATTCATCTTCTCGCATGATTCAATTCCAGAAGATAAAAATTTCAAAAGAAAACTCTAAACGAGTAAATTTTATTTGTTCACCTTTAGAATATTTTATTTCAACCGAAGAGTTTGATTTAATATGCTCATTTTTCTTTTGGGATTGTTTTGTTTCAGAACAAATGAATCATTTGATTGCAAAATGTAGTCAGTTTTTACAGAAAGGCGGTTTTTGGGTTAATGGTGATTTTGAAGATATCAAGAGTTTTAAAAATGGGCTTAACTTTTTGAAGATCCGATTAATGTACATATTCTTTCATCTCACCACAGGAATTTCAGCCTGGAATGTTGAACCTTTTCGTAAATATGCGAAAAGTAATGCCCTTGAATCATTAGAAATTAAAAAAATAGAAGAAAATTTTATCCACACTGAACTTTTTCAAAAGTTAATCTAATTCTAAATTTTGGTCTAAAATCCTTGACCGATAATTACCTTCAAGCAAAATAGAGGGTTCTGTTGCTTGCAGAGCTGGATATAGAGAATATACTATAAATTTCACTTTAACTTTTTATAAATATGACATTACCCCCAAAACAAGGATTGTACGATCCCGCTAACGAACATGAAAATTGTGGTATAGGATTGATCGTTGATATGAAGGGTCGCCGTTCACACGGAATAGTTCAAGGAGCGCTTGAAATATGCGTTAATTTAGATCACCGTGGCGGATGTGGTTGTGATCCAATAACTGGTGATGGTGCTGGTTTGTTTATCCAATTGCCCGATAAATTCTTAAGAAAGGCGTGCATGTCAGAAATTTCTTTATCATTACCTTTGGAGGGTGATTATGGAGCTGCCTTTATTTTTTTGTCGAATGATGAAGAGTTATATTCAAATGAAAAAGCTGTAGTTTCAGAAGTTCTGACTGAGATGGGGCTTGAACTACTTGGTTGGAGAAGAGTCCCAGTGAGAAGTGAAATTTTAGGCAAAGCTTCCTCTGAATGTGAGCCTAGAATGGAACAGCTTTTTGTTCAGCGTCCGCAAGAATTTGATCGGGGATTATCTTTCGAAAGAAAGCTTTATCTTACTCGTCGGATAATAAGTCATCGATTGAGATTTAGCTCTGATGATCCAGATGTAAGTTTTCACATAAGTTCTTTTTCGTCCAAGACAATGACATACAAAGGTATGCTAACGACCCAGCAGCTTACAGATTATTTTCCTGATTTACTTGATCCATCAATGGAATCAGCCCTTGCGCTTACCCATTCTAGATTCTCAACTAATACTTTTCCAAGCTGGCACAGAGCACAACCTTTTAGATATTTATGCCATAATGGTGAAATTAATACAGTCCGGGGAAATGAAAATTGGCTTTATGCTCGTCAAATGCAGTTGGCAAGTGACGTTTTTGGCGATGATGTTCAAAAGCTTTTGCCAATTATTCGAGAAGACGGTTCTGATTCACAGAAATTTGATAATTGCTTGGAGTTTCTCATTTTGTCTGGTCGTAGTCTCTCACATGCAATGATGATGATGATTCCTGAACCTTGGGAAAAGCACAAAGACATGCCACAGTTTAAAAGGGATTTTTACGAATTCCATGCATGTGTAATGGAACCCTGGGATGGTCCCGCGTCTATTGCTTTTTCAGATGGAACCCAAGTGGGTGCAGTTCTTGATCGTAATGGTCTGCGACCTTCAAGATACTATGTCACAAAAGATGATCAAGTTATACTTGCATCTGAAGTGGGAGTACTTTCTTCAATTGATCCATCAAATATTATTAAGAAAGGCCGACTCGAACCGGGAAGAATGTTTCTTATCGATTTGGAAGAAGGTAAGATTGTTGAAGATAATGAATTGAAGGAAAAGATCGCAATGGAACATCCTTATGGAGAATGGTTGAAGGAGTCTTTGATAGACTCGTCATCTTTGCCCATTCCTGGCGACATAAAAGTGGATGATTTTTCATCGATTGTTGTTAAACAAAAAGCTTTTGGTTACACATTTGAGGATTTACGCTTTCTTATCGGTCCAAGTGCACAAGTTGGTAAACAACCTCTCGGATCTATGGGGAACGATTCTCCACTTGCTGTTCTTTCGGATAAATCACAATCGATATACAATTACTTTAAACAGTTGTTTGCTCAAGTAACCAATCCTCCGATTGATCCAATCAGAGAAGAACTAGTTACAGCCTCCACTAGCTTTGTTGGATCTGAGGGCAACCTTACAAAACCTGGTCCAAAAAGTTGCAGATTAATTAAATTTGATTCTCCTTTAATAAATGATACTCAGGTTGCTCAACTTAAAGGAAACCTTCCGTCTGATTTCAAATCCTCGGTTCTTTCAATTCTTTTTAAACCAGATGCTTCTGAACTTGAAGGCAACGATATTGAGAATGCCATGGAAATTTTGTTCCAGAACGCAGATGAAGCAATTAGTGACGGGGTAAATATCCTTATTTTATCTGACCTTGAGTTGTCTGAAGAAAAAGCGGCAATTCCAGCTCTGTTAGCATGTTCGGGGCTGCACCATCATCTTACACGAAATGGTACCAGAACTAAAGTTTCTTTGGTTATAGAATCTGGTGAACCCCGAGAAGTTCAACATTTCGCATTATTAATTGGATATGGTGCAGATCTTATAAACCCATATCTTGCTCTCCAAACTGTTCGTCACATGATCGAAACTGGTGACTTGAATGAAGAGCCAGATATCGCTTGTAAGAATTTCCTAAAGGCAAATTTAAATGGAGTCATAAAAACGATGTCAAAAATGGGAATTTCCACGATTGCATCTTATCGAGGAGCCCAAATTTTCGAAGCGATTGGTTTGAATAAAAAGTTAATCGACAAATATTTTTCCAAGACAGCAACTCGAGTAGAAGGGATCGGAATAGGAACCCTCGCGTCTGAGGCTCGTCACCGACATAGCTTTGCCTTTGCTCCCAGACCTGATGAGCGATCATTACCTCTTGACCCTGGAGGCGTATACCAATGGAGAGCAACTGGTGAAAAGCATCTTTTTAATCCTACGACAATCCATCGATTGCAAAAAGCGACTAGGCTTGGTGACTATGAAGTGTTTAAAGAATATTCTACCGCAGTAAACGATCAATCAAGAGATCTTTACACATTGAGAGGTTTAATGGATTTTAAATTTGATAAAAATACTGAAGTACCAATCGAAGAGGTAGAATCTGCTCAGGAAATTGTTAAAAGGTTTAAAACAGGAGCGATGTCATATGGTTCAATATCAAAGGAAGCCCATGAAAGTCTAGCAATTGCGATGAATCGCTTGGGTGGAAAATCAAACACGGGAGAAGGTGGTGAGGACTTGGACCGTTTTACTCCCGACCCAGACGGATCATCAAGGCGCTCTTCGATCAAACAAGTGGCGAGTGGAAGATTCGGAGTAACCAGTTTTTACCTCGTTAATTCAGACGAAATACAAATCAAAATTGTTCAAGGAGCAAAGCCGGGCGAGGGTGGCGAGTTACCCGGTCATAAAGTTTTGCCTCCAATTGCAAAGACTAGAGGTACGACTCCTGGTGTTGGTTTGATTTCACCTCCTCCTCATCATGATATTTACTCTATTGAAGACCTGGCAGAGCTAATCCATGATCTTAAGAATTCAAATTTACATGCTCGTGTTAATGTAAAACTTGTTTCTGAAGTAGGAGTCGGAACAATTGCAGCTGGTGTAGCCAAGGCAAAAGCAGATGTAATTCTTGTTTCCGGTTACGATGGAGGAACTGGCGCCTCGCCTCGGTCCTCTATTCAGCATGCAGGTGCCCCATGGGAACTTGGTGTTGCCGAAACGAATCAAACACTGCTGTTGAATGATCTTAGAAGTCGTGTTGTTTTAGAGACAGACGGCCAGCTCAAAACAGGTCGTGACGTCGTAATTGCATGCTTACTTGGTGCCGAAGAATTTGGTTTTGCTACTGCACCATTAGTAACTCTTGGTTGTTTAATGATGAGAGTTTGTCATAAAAATACTTGTCCAGTTGGGATTGCAACGCAAGACCCTCGACTTCGTGAAAAATTCGCAGGAGGTGCTGATGCAGTGGTTAATTTCATGAATTTCATTGCAGAAGAAATGCGGGAAACCATGGCTAAACTTGGGTTTCGTTCAATAAATGAAATGGTTGGCCGGGTTGATAGACTTGAGCTTCGCAAAGCTTTAGACCATTGGAAGGCAAAAGGGCTCGATTATTCAAAAATTTTATATCGTCCCGAAGTGGGTCCCGAAGTGGGAACTTATTGTCAGATGAAACAAGAACACTTGTTAGAAAATTCACTTGATATAAGAGAGATTTTAAATGCGTCTAAACCAGCATTAGAAAATGGGGTTCCAGTACAAATTGATCTGCCTATTGTTAATACGAATCGTGTAGTGGGTACAATTACCGGCGCTGAAGTTTCAAGAAAACATGGACCCAATGGATTACCTGAGGATTCCATATCTATTAATTTAAACGGTTCTGCCGGACAAAGCCTTGGTGCCTTCTGTCCAAAGGGTATGACCTTTAATGTTGTGGGTGATACCAATGACTATTGTGGAAAAGGTTTGTCTGGTGCTAAAATAATTGTTCGACCTCCCTCAAATTCTTCTTTTGTGGCACATGAGAATATTATCACTGGGAATGTTTGTTTTTATGGTGCTACTGCTGGCGAGGCTTACATTGCAGGAGTTGCAGGCGAAAGATTTTGTGTTCGTAATTCAGGAGCTACTGCGGTTGTCGAAGGATTAGGTGACCATGGCTGTGAATATATGACTGGCGGGCTCGTTTTGTGCCTTGGGAAAACGGGCAGAAATTTTGCGGCAGGAATGTCGGGTGGAGTCGCATATATATTTGATGAGGATGGTCATTTCGTTAACAAAAGATTGAATCATGAAATGGTTAAGGTTTATCCATTAGTAGAGTGTGATGATTCAGAAATCATTGAAGTAAAAGAATTAATTTCACGACATATCGACTATACACATTCCGTAAGAGGGCAGCAGATTTTGGATGATTGGGAATCTTTTTCTAATAAATTCTTAAAGATTATGCCGGAAGATTACGAACGTGTTTTATTTGCTTTGAAAAAAGCCGAAGAGCGGGGGTTAAAAGGCGATGACGCTGCGCAGGCAGCTTTTGAGGAAAATGTTGCCGCTGGCCATTAATATTAAATTTACTTAAAGGACTTAAATTAGTTATGGGAAAACCTACAGGATTTTTAGAATATGAAAGACGACCGATTCCAAATCGTCAGGCAGCCGTGCGTGTTAAAGATTGGAATGAAATTCATGAACCTTTTGAGGAAGATAAGGTTCGTGTTCAAGGTTCGAGGTGTATGGATTGCGGGACGCCTTATTGCCATACAGGAATGACGATAAGTAACATGGCGAGCGGGTGCCCTGTTAATAATTTGATCCCTGAATGGAATGATTTAGTCTATCATAATAAATGGAGAGAAGCTTTGGATAGACTCCATAAAACAAATAATTTCCCAGAATTTACCGGACGAGTCTGTCCCGCGCCCTGTGAGGGGTCCTGCGTTCTCGGTGTGATTGAACCGCCGGTTACAATTAAAAGTATTGAATGCTCAATTATTGACAAAGGCTTTGAAGAAGGGTGGGTAACACCAAGTCCACCCAAGTCACGATCTGGTAAAAAAGTGGCTGTCGTCGGTTCCGGTCCAGCTGGTTTGTCAGCTGCTGATCAACTTAATAAAGCAGGTCATTTGGTCACTGTATATGAGAGAGCCGACCGAATTGGAGGTCTTCTTGTTTACGGGATTCCCAATATGAAATTAGACAAGGGTATTGTTCAACGAAGAGTTGATCTTTTAAGCGAGGAAGGAATCGAGTTTGTTGTTTCAACTGAAATTGGAAAAGATTTACCAGCGAAGAAGCTATTAGAAGATTTTGATTCGGTATTACTTTGCTGTGGAGCAACAAAGCCGAGGGATTTACCAGTCGAGGGAAGGGAGCTTAAAGGGGTTCATTTTGCGATGGAGTTCTTAACTAAGAATACTCAAGGACTTTTAGCACTTAAAGATATAACTGCATTTGAAACTGCAGCTAGAGGAAAAGACGCCGTTGTAATAGGTGGTGGAGACACAGGTACAGATTGTGTTGGAACTTCTTTACGTCACGGATGTAAAAGCATTACACAACTTGAAATTATGCCTCGCCCTCCAGATGAACGTGCTGCAGATAATCCTTGGCCAGAATGGCCCAAGGTTTACAAAATGGATTATGGACAGGAAGAGGCAAAAGAGCGTTTTGGTGCTGATCCTCGTTGTTATTTAACTGCTACGAAGAAATTCATTGGCGATGGGAAGGGCAATCTCAAGGCCATCCTTATTCATGAAATTGAATGGAAACAAGAAAATGGACGATTTATGCCCGTTGAAGTCCCAGGTTCGGTACGCGAGATTCCAGCTCAAGTTGCTTTTTTGGCTATGGGTTTCCTTGGACCTGAAGATATGATTGCCGAAGAGTTAGATTTAGAACGTGATTCTCGATCTAATATTAATGCAGAGTATGGAAAGTTTAATACAAATATTGAAGGTGTATTTTCTGCTGGAGATATGAGAAGAGGACAGTCTCTTATTGTTTGGGCAATTAATGAAGGAAGGGCTGCGGCAAGGGAATGTGATCGTTACTTAATGGGTGAGACTTCATTGCCTTAATTCTAATGCAAGTTGTTTGTTTAGATTTAGAAGGAGTTCTCGTTCCAGAAATCTGGATTGCTTTTGCGGAAAAAACTGGTGTAGAGGAATTAACGCGTACTACAAGAGATGAGCCTGATTATGAAGTACTCATGAGATATCGCTTGGATATTCTAAACCAGAAAGGGTTTACTCTCTCGCAAATACAAGAGGTTATTGGCACATTGGATCCATTACCTGGTGCATTAAGCTTTTTAGATAGACTTCGGGCTAAATATGAACTCATCATTCTCTCAGATACTTTTAAAGAATTTGCTGGCCCTCTCATGGTGAAACTTGGAAATCCAACCTTGTTTTGCCATGAGCTAGATGTAGATGATAAAGGCGTAATTCGATCAATCAAATTAAGGCTAGCAGATCACAAAAGAAAATCTGTTCAGTATTTACAAAAACTTAATTTTGAAGTCATTGCCTCTGGCGATAGCTATAATGATTTAGGTATGTTAAAAACTGCCGATCACTGTATTTTATTTGATCCACCTAATTCATTAGTTAGAGAATATCCTGATATGCCGATTGCATCTAATTACCAACAATTACTTTCTTTTATCCAAAAAACCTCTCTATGATTACTCTTATTGTTGGAACTAATCGTGAAGGAAGCCTTTCTTCAGTCCTTACTTATTGGCTTGCAGATGTGTATAAAGAATTGGGAATTGAATATAATATTTTAGATTTAAATTATTTGCCACCTGAGACATTTGCACCACAAGCATATTCAAAAAAACCTGCAAAGGTTAAAGAATTCACTGATATGATTCTGGAGTCATCAGGTATAGTTGTGGTTACTCCTGAATACAATGGAAGTATGAGTGGGGCGTTGAAGCTATTTATTGATATGCTTCCTTTTCCAGAAAGCTTTGAAAACCGCCCAATTTGCTATGTCGGAATTTCATCGGGCCAATTTGGTGCTTTGCGACCAGTCGAGCATCTACAACAAGTATTTGGATATCGTAATGCTTACAATTTCCCAAAACGAGTTTTTGTTCCTTCGGTGCATAAGGTTGTGGACAAGGAGTTGGGTATTACAGATCAAGATTTAATTGTCCGCTTAAAAGATCAGGCATCGGGATTCATTTCATTTTGTCGTTCTTTGGGAAATAATGTTTAGTCGGAATTAGGCGAGGATAGGAGCTAAAACTCGACCATGTACGTCGGTCAGTCGCAAGTCTCGACCGCCATGGCGATAAGTCAAGTCCTCATGATCCAATCCAAGTAAGTGAAGAACAGTAGCCCATAAATCATAAAAGTCGCATTTATTTTCAGTGACATGGTATCCGAATTCATCCGTGGCCCCATAAACAGTTCCTCCCTTAATTCCTCCACCGGCCATCCAAACAGAAAACCCATATGGGTTATGATCTCTTCCGTTACTACCTTGAGAAAAAGGAGTTCGTCCAAATTCACCAGCCCATATGACTAAAGTTTCATCTAATAGCCCTCGTACTTTTAAATCTTTAAGAAGGCCTGCAATAGGTTGATCAACTTGGTGAGCCATAGCACCATGACCTTTTTCAAGTGCTCCATGTTGATCCCATGGATTTGCGGCACCACCCGCACCAATTTTTTCAGTCAAGCAACTTAACTCTACAAAACGGACACCTCTTTCAACTAATCTTCGAGCAAGAAGACATTGCCTTGCATAGGCTGCTTTTTGTGAATCGGAAGAATCTAGACCATATAATTTTTTAGTCGCTTCTGTTTCTTTTTTCATATCACACAACTCGGGTACAGCTGCTTGCATTTTATAGGCCACTTCATGATTTTGAATAGCTGCTTCGACTTGTGGGTCGTTACCTATTTGTCTTAGAAATTGTTGATCAAACTTCTTGTGAAAATTAAGCCGTTTGCGTTGAGATAAAATTGATTCGCGAGGATTTATATTTCGGATGGCTTCTGTATTGTCAACTTGCAGTATAGATCCTTGATTATTGGCAGGTAGGTAACCGCTGCCATATAAGCCCACACCTCCATGTGGCACGACCGATCCACCACTATGTAAAACTACGAATCCAGGCAGGTTTTGGTTTAGATTGCCCAATCCGTAGTTTATCCAAGCACCCGCAGTGGGGTGGCCCATAAAGGGAAAACCAGTATGGATTGCATAATTACCTTGTGCATGTTCGTTGACCTTGCTGGTCATGGAACGTATCACAGCCATTTCATCTACCATCTCAGCAGTTCTTGGAAAAATTGAACTCACTGGAATTCCACTCTGTCCATATCTTTGAAAATCAAATGGCGAAGGAAATATGTTTCCGTTATTATTAAATTGTGTACGCTCCACTTTTAATGGCATCGGTTTACCATTATACTTTTGTAGCCTCGGCTTGGGATCAAAAGTGTCTATGTGAGAAACGCCGCCCGACATGTAACAAAAAATCACGCTTTTTGCCTTGGGAGCAAAGTGCGGTTTTGCAGATAGTTGATTTTGCCTCAAAATTCCTTGCAGGGCAAGCAGTCCAAATCCGCTTGAACAATTAGTAAGCATTTGGCGACGGCTTATGAATTTTTTCATATTATTTAATGTAAATGAATTCTTTCATGTTAAAAAGAGCTAGGGCCAAGTCTTGTAAATCAGGTTTATCCTTAGTTTCCAATTTCTTCGTTTTAATAATTTTATTCTCCACGATTTCTATTTCCTTCGTGAGTTTATTGAATTTATCTTTTTGTTCGGGAGAAAGGTTTTTTATTATTTCTCTCTCATTAACATGCAAATCCGGGTTGAATATCGATAGTATTTGATCACTTGTTAGGGCACGATCAAAAAGAGATGTCTTTTTGATTCTTCCTTGGAGGAGGCGATTCGGGCTTGGGGGAAGATGGCGTACTCCAAAAGAAATTACACTCTCTGCCTTCATGAATTTTGTAGTATTTGTCTTGTAACCTTGTCCATATAATTCTCCATTTCGATAACCTGTGATTATTCCATTTGATGAATAGGTAATTGCTAGGTGAACAAATTTTCGATCGGCCTCATTTTCAATAGGTGCCGATGTAAAGACTTTTGTTCTGGAAAACCCATTGCTTCCGGACATCCATTTTCTTGGTTCTTTTTCAGCAAAAACAATAGAATCAAAAATTCCGCCATTAGAATTTTGGATAGTAATGACTCCGCCAGATCGTTGATTTAGGTTTTTGAGTTTGACCCAAGCTGAAAGTGTCTTTTCAGAGACTTCTAAGGGAAGTCTTTCGGTAACTGCATATCCTCCATTTTGAAAAATTAATTCACCACCTTCAAGTACCGCTCCGTTCTTGGGGTAACATTTGACTCCAGCAATCGAATCAACGAGTCCATTTTTAAAGTTCCAATGAAGGGATGGCTTTACTCTTTCAGGACCTCTAATAATCGAATTTGTATTTCTTGAATTTAGTATTTGTTTTCGTATCGGCTCTCTTACTTTTCTGAGCTGCTCATGAAGTTGACCTAATCTGATGTTCATTTCTGAGAGATGAGCTTTTATTTTTGAAGCGTCTCCATCTTTAGCATTCAAATAATCCATTGAATTGGTCAGTTCTGATTTGGTAGGTTTTCGGCCTAGAGCCTTTCGGAATAACTCGGAGATTCTATTTTCGATGTCACCAGTTCTATGAAGGTTGGCAAATTCTTTGGCATCATTTATGACTAATGGGTCATTCATCAGCGTCAGCGATTGAGCAGGCACATTTGTAATATCTCGTCGACCTTTAGTCGAGGAGGGTACTGGTGCGTCAAAGACTGAAAGGAAAGGATCGAGAGAATTTCTTTGTACACGTCTGTATACTGACCTTCTAGGGCTATTCTTTGGTTCTGATTTCCCCTCGGCAACACTATCCAAAACTAGTTTGCCTGAAACTAAGAGCATAGTATCTCGAATCGACTCAGCTTCCAGTCTGCGAAGATTTGCGTGGGAGAGAAGAGAGTTTTGAGGATCGATTTCTTTGGCAAGAGTTGAAGGATTGGAAGAAGATCGGAATACTTCACTAGTTACAAGAAATTTAATCATTCTTTTGATTGACCAACCTTCATTCCTGAATTTATTGGCGAGGAAATCTAGTAGTTTTGGATGAGTAGGAAGCTCTCCCATTCGACCGAAGTTATCTGGCGTCCTTACTAGTCCATTACCAAAAAGATGGTGCCAAATACGATTTACAATTACTCGAGCAGTAAACGGATTGTCAGTACGAAGGAGGTCCTCGGCAAATTCCAATCTTCCGGACGAATCTTTTGGATAAGGTGTTGGGTCAATTGCTTCCAAAAAACTCCTAGGTACTGAATGGGCAGGCTTTTTATGATCTCCTTGAATAAATAAAACTTGGTCAAAGGGTGCACCGTCAAGAACGCCTGGAGCAAGACGGGGAGACTTAATTAAATTTTCATTTCTTCGATAATTTTGAACGAGGTTTTTACAATTCGGTAATAGTTCTAGGGTATTCGGAAGAATGTCTTGCTTAATTAGTGAATTTAAGATGCGGGCTTGTGTATCTGTTAACGAGTCGTTTTCCCAAGCTTTAATAACATTTTTGATCACTTTGAAATATCTTTTTTTTAACGATATTTTATTTTTCTCAAGTAATGGATCTGCAAATAAAGGAGAGAGTACTTCTGCAATTTCATCTCTTGGTGCGCCTTGTGCGGAAGAGGCAAGAAAGGCCTCTGTTATCCCAAACCAGGATCGTTCAGAATTTCCAGCTTCAACAGGGTGGTCGCGATTTGTTGTTATTTCTAGATAACCGGTTTCACCCGCCCAGTAATCAGTTTTGAAATTAATCCATTTTTCTACCATTGGATCAGGTGAGGACTTCTTGTATACGGTCCCTTTTCGAGGATAATTCCAAACCGAGTAGCGAACAGTCGTGCCTTTGTCACCAATCACCCGAACCCATAGATTGCCCTCTTTAAATTCAAACCTTGGAGAGGAAAGAGTCCCATTCTGCTTGGTACTTAATAGGTGAGTATACGCTCCGGCAGGTAGAATATTTTCGAGTATTTTGTCACCCTTTAAAGTTAGAGTAAAAGATCCGGCTTTAGATGGATTTTTCTTTAAGCCGGTTCCACTTTTTTTCCACTCCGAATATGTTTTTGGATCCTTAAGTTGCCATGAAACAGGATAAACAGTTGAACGATGTAAGTTAAGTCTAGCCTCACTTTCCTTTACTTTTTTATTTAGTACCTGCCATTCTTTTGAAAAATTCTCATCAACAAGTGAGTGAAGTTTTTCCCAAGGGTGAAGAAAATTAAGTGCATCTTCTTCAGTTGATTTTTTTATTATTTCAAATTCAATGTTGAGGTTTACATTTTTCCAAACTTTAACAATTTCCTTTTTGATTTCTTTTTTAAGGTGTAAAAGAGGTTTTTCACTATTTTTCAAATATGCTGGATCATCAATTACTTTTTGTGCAGGTCTCCCATTTGAGAGAATACCAAAGAGAGCATAGTAGTCATCCTGACTGATTGCATCGAATTTGTGATGGTGGCAACGGGCACAGGACACAGTCAATCCCAGGAAACCCTTGGTTATAGTATCAATTTGGTCATCAGTAAATCGAACATGTTCGTCTAGTGCATCAGTGGGAGCAAATCCATGAAGAACGAATCGAAGGTGAGCCGTTCCTATTGCAGATTCATTAATTCCAAGTGATTGGTTAATGCGGGGTACTTTAAGTAGATCACCAGCCATATGTTCAATAACAAGTTGGTCAAAGCCAATGTCTTGATTTAGTGCACGAATTAAATAATTTCGGTAGCGAAAAGCGTTAGGGATTTGCGGATCACCCTCACTTCCGTGGGAGTCAGCATATCTGAACCAATCCATCCAGTGCCTCGCCCATCGTTCCCCATAATGTGGGCTTTTCAGTAGTTCGTCGGTAAACTTATCTAATGCAATGTTCAGGCCATTCTTAGATAAATCTAAAAAACGGTCTTGTTGCTTAATAGTGGGGGGCAATCCCGTCAAAGCGAATGATAACCTGCGTAAAAGCGTTAATGCATCTGTATTATCATTAGGCTCAATTCCAGACTGCTGCATCTTTGAAATTAGAAATTGATCCACTGGGTGCTTGTCATTTATTCTTGGTTCTTCAATTTTAAGAATCGGTTGAAAACTCCACCACAACTTTCTTTTTTCCCGAATTTTCCCCCAAGAAGTTTCTTTGGCAAAATCTTCGGCAGAGGGAGGATTTTCGCGAGGATCATACGCACCGTTGGAAATCCATTGCTCGAAGTGTTTAATAATAGCAAGAGATAACTTAGGTCCACTTTTTGGCATCCTTAAGTTCCTAATTTCATGTTTCATTACCCTTAGGAGTAGGCTTTCTTTTGGGTTTTCTATGGATAATACTGGTCCACTGTCGCCTCCCTTAATCAAACCATTTTTGTGATCCAAAGTAAGGCCAGCTTTAGCTTTGTTAATGCTATTATGACATTCATAGCAATTTTCAGCTAATGCCGGGCGAATGTACGATTCAAAAAAATCGGACTTTTCATCTGCATAGATTTTCGATGTAACTAAACTGGCCAAGACCAATAAACATCTTAAAAATAAATACATTTAAATAAAATGTCCAAATATGGAGGTTAGGTCAAATATGGATGCAGTATTTTAAGTATTTAATTTGTTAGAAACACTAAAAGCAAATGCCAAAATGTTTGACGATACAGTCCCGTAATAGAGACTATAAAAATGAAAGAAATTTCTATTATCGCGACAAACGCATGTGGATGGCCAAATTTAACCAAGCTACAGAATGGCAGAATTCTATGTACTTATTTTAATGCACCGAGTCATGGATTAATGGGAGGGGATTTAGTTTGTTCTATTTCAAATAAAAAAGGGGATAAATGGAAAAAGCATGGGATAGTATCTCCAGGACCAAAAGGGGGAAACCAAATGCATTTGGCAGTTGGTTTGGCTTGTAATGGAGATTTGTTAACCTTCTCTAGTGGTTTCTATGTTGAGCAAGGAAAATTTGTTGGATTTACTGGACAAAGGTTATCGCGTTCAAAAGATGGTGGTCAAACATGGGAGACAGATTTATCTCCCTCAATTCCTAAAGATAATAAGGGTGCGATTCCTTTCGGACGAATTATTCAATTTGAAAATGGTAAATTAGCTTACAGTTGCTATCGAACTCAAGGAGTGGGTAATCCAAGTGAAAGTTGGATTACATTTTCTAATGATGATGGTTTAACATGGGGTAAGCGAATTAAGTTTGGGCGAAATGATTCAAACGAATCGACCTTATGCCCCCTTGATGATGGCCGAATATTGGCTGCTACTCGCACACACATTGATCATCATGTGAAGCTGTGTGAGAGCTTAAATAGCGGTAAAAACTGGAAGGAATTAGGACCACTTACTTTGCCTATGCAACACCCTGCAGATTTAATTTCGCTTACTCAGAAATGTTTACTTATGACCTATGGGATTCGTAATCGGGGTCTTATGGGTATTGGAGTCCGATTAAGTTTGGATGCAGGAAAAACTTGGCGACCCCCTTGGGTAATTCACCAGTTTGGCAATAAAGCCAAGGATGTGGGCTATCCATCTACTGTTTTAATTGATAATAAAGGAACTTTTCTCACTGCTGCTTACACAGATTACGAACAAAGCTACAGAAACAAGGCAAAAAAATATAGAGTTATTACCAAAAAATGGAATTTAAAGGATTGGCTACATGAAAGTTTTCTCGAAGAGGTATCTGACGGTAAAAAACTAAATTTAGCCTAATTGATTAAGAGTTTGGTCGATACTTTTTAATGAGTTCAGGTTTACTGGTTGTATCGCTTTTATCATCATATTTCTTTTGTAGCTCCTTTAGTTGTTTACTTAGTTTATCCTGAATTTTTTTGTACTTTGATTGCCCGTATAAGTTCATTAATTCGTCAGGGTCTTTTTTCAAATCATACAATTCCCACTCTTTACCAAATTGATAAAAGTGCATGAGCTTATGTCTTTGAGTTCGAATACCATAGTGGCGCGGAATCATATGTACACTTGGGTATTCATAGTAGTGATAATAAATGCTTTTCCTCCAGTTTTTTGGATTTTCTCCTTTAAGCAATGGAACAACCGAGGTGCCTTGCATATCCGCAGGAATTTTCGCCCCAGCAATTTCTAGGAAGGTTTGAGCATAATCAAGATTTTGAATAAGGTCGGTGTTTTTGGAATTAGGTTTGATGGTTCCTGGCCATTTTATAATGAAGGGCATTTTTAAAGATTCTTCGTACATCCAACGCTTGTCATACCAACCGTGATCCCCTATGTAAAATCCTTGATCAGAGGAATAAATTACAATGGTATTCTGATCCAATTTTAGGTCAGATAAGGTTTTTTGAAGAGTTTCTAAACTTTCATCAACCCCTTTTACGCATCGAAGATAGTTTTTTGCATAGCGTTGAAATTTCCAACGGACAAGTTCTTTCCCCTCTAGTTTTAATTGGTGAAATTCTTTATCCTTTGGTTCGTAATAATCTCTCCATTTGGTTAACTGAGTCGGGCTCATTCTAGACATGTTTCGCCATGCTGAGCGATCTTGAGATTTTTGGGAAGGAGGTAGATTAAATTCAGGGGTGAGATCTAAAAATAAATCGTAATTAAGATCCATGTGACGATCTATTTCAAGTTCTTGATACTGTGCGGGAGGTGCATTGTCTTTCCATTTATCAAAGAGGGTAGGAGGTTCAGGGATTTTAATATTGTCATATAAATCAAGGTGGCGGAGGGCCGGCATCCAATTACGATGGGGTGCTTTATGTTGGACCATTAACATGAAGGGTTTTCCATCTATGCGTTTTGATTTTAACCAATCTACAGCTAGGTCAGTAACCACATCAGTACAGTATCCATCTATGCGTTTTTTCCCCTCGGGGAATATCATGTCTGGGTTATAATAGAGTCCTTGCCCTGGCAGGACAGCCCAATCATCATAACCTTGCGGAGTTCCTTTCAGGTGACTCTTTCCATAAATGGCAGTTTGGTAGCCTGTTTTTTGAAGAAGTTTAGGAAAGGTTTGTTGGTTCCAGTCAAAGGAATTACCATTATTCATAAATCCATTCTTATGACTGTGCTTTCCAGTTTGAATAACGGCTCGACTGGGTCCACAGATTGAATTTGTACAGAAACTGTTTACAAATAACATTCCTTCTGAGGCAAGCCTATCGATCACGGGTGTTGGATTAACGGATTTCAACCAACCATTATAAGCACCAATTGCGTGAGGAGCATGATCATCAGAAAATACGAACAATATATTAGGCCTTGTATCTTTAGCGACTAAGAAGGAAGAAAACGCTAAATAAAGACCTGCGGCTCGGGTAAATACAAATTTCATTTTAATTTATGTAATAAATTATTAAAAGATAATAAATTCACATTATTTCTTCAATTTGCAATGGTTAAAGAAGTAAAGACCTGCAAAAAATGAAAGGTGCCGTCCTCCCAAACGACACCTTTCAGGATATGCATTCCTTTAATATAAACTTAAGGTTTTTTTTACGTTAAACAAGACTTTTATATGTTTTTTTTCAAATTTATATGTTTTTACTTATTGAATAGCGAATTCTACATTTCACTCTTTTCTTGCTTCTGGTCCTCTGTAAACTTTTCTCCATTCTTCGGGCATGATCGAAATATCAGATTGATCTAAATATATTTTTCGATTCTGAAGTAGTAATTCTTTAATTTTTTCTATTTGGGGGCGATAGGCTTCATTATCATAGAAATTTTCATTTTCATAAGGATCTTTCTGCAGGTCATAAAATTCCCACTCATCGAATTGATAAAAATGAATTAATTTATGTTTTAGTGTTCGAATACCATAATGCTTCGCAATCATTTGATCGCCTGGAAATTCATTGTAGTGGTAATAAATTGAATCCCTCCAAGTATAATTAGAATCTTCTTTTTCCAATAATGGTCGCATTGACAAACCTTGCATCTCTTTAGTGCCTTCGACTCCTGCATAATCGAGAATGGTCTGAGCTATATCAATATTTTGAACCAATGAAGGAATCGACTTTGCTGAATTAATTACGAGGTTCGTGCTTATAATGAGAGGGACTTGTATAGATTCTTCATAGATCCACCTTGACCCAAACCATCCATGCTCTCCCAAAAATCGACCATGATTAGAGGTGTAAATAAAGAAGGAATCAGATGAGTTTGTATCCAACAATGTAGTTTCTATGCGCTTGATATTCTCATCAATACCTCGAATACAACGGAGATAGTTTTTGATAAATCGTTGAAACTTCCACTGTAAAATATTTTCTTTGGACTGAGGTTCTCTGAGAAACGCTTCATTTTTTGGTCTCCATGAAAGCGTCCATGAGGACCATTGCTCTGGTGTCATAGCACTCAAGTTTTTTTGACTATTTGAACTTCCAATCGAACTGGATTTATTTCCATCAGATTCATCTGATTGAAAAAAGAGATCTTTCGCAAAATCCAAATCTTCTTTGATGTCCATTGATTGATATCGTGCGGTACTCGCTTTTCCTGAATGATCATCAATAAAGTTCTTCGGTTCTGGTAAAAGCTTATCGTCATAAAGACTTAAATGACGAATAGCAGGAATCCATGGGGATGTGGTGGCATTAAATTGAATTAGCAGAAAAAAGGGTTTAGTATTCTTTTTCTGGTGTAGCCAGTCCAGTGCGAGGTCAGTGATAATATCTGTTGAGTGCCCTTCAACTCGCTTTTGACTTTCAGAACTCAAAAACTCGGGATTATATTTTTCTGTCGAATCGACTAAGATATCCCAATGATCAAAATGCTTTGGTTTGGAGCCAAGATCCCATCTGCCAAAAAGAGCGGTTTGATACCCTGACTCTTTGAGAAGTTGGGGCAAAGAATCCTGGGATGTATTAAATTTATTACCGTTTTGAATGAAACCATTCAAATGCGAATGTTTGCCCGTTAAAATAACTGCACTGCTTGGACCAGGGGTTGCATTTGTACAAAATGCTCTTGTAAAAAGAGAACTTCTTAATGAGATACGATCCAAATTAGGTGTAGGGTTTGCAGCAGACAAATAGCCTTTATAAGCTCCAAATGCACTAATTGGATGACTTTCTGAAACAATAATAACAAAATTAGGTTTTTCATTCCCTGAGACGGGAAGAAAAACGCTAAAATTTAGGAGATTAAAGATAAATAAATGAAAGCAAAGATTATTCACTACAAATGTATTGAAACCCTTTTGAAAGAGTTGCGAGTAAATTAAATTATAATTAAAAAAATGTTACAAATTTGCTTTTAAATTTAATAAGATAAGATTGAATAAATCTGTAAAAATTTCTTTTAAAGTTTGAAGCTTTTAACAAGTATCACTATGAATTTGCACATGTGTGGAATAGTGGGATATTTAGGCAAGGGAGTAGCGAAAGAATCATTAATCGATGGACTTCGTCGATTGGAATATCGTGGATATGATTCTGCCGGCGTTGCATTTCATGAAGGAGATAGATTTTCTCTATCTCGCGAAACGGGTCGGGTAAATAATTTGGCAGAAGCCCTGCGAGATTCATGTTCCACTTCATCGCTAGGTATTGCTCATACGCGGTGGGCAACTCATGGTGCTGTTACTGTTTCCAATACTCATCCACATGTAAGCCATGATAAAAAAATTGTTTTGGTTCACAATGGGGTTATTGAAAACTTTAATGCTTTAAAGCGATTTTTAATTGGCAAAGGAATTGAATTTGTATCGGAAACGGATTCGGAAGTTTTATGTAATCTTATTGCATACCATTACTCAGAATTGCCAGATGGGGAGCATCGGTTTATTGATGCAGTTAGACTAGCTCTTCCACAATGTCGTGGTGCGTATGGGATTGCTGTACTCTGCCTAGACTATCCAGATACCATGGTTGGTGCTCGCCGGGGATCTCCCTTGGTAGTTGGTTTAGGCGAAGATGCCAATTTCATCGCTAGTGATGCTTCGGCGTTTGTTGGTCGTGCTAAAGAAGCTGTTTTTCTCAACGATGGAGAACTTGCCATCCTCAAAGGAAGTGAATTTCGTATCACTACGATGGAGGGGCTTGAAGCAAAAGCAATCACTCATCCTGTAGATCAAATCTCGGAAGAGGTGGAGTTGGGTGATTTTGATTCTTACATGGAAAAGGAAATTTTCGAACAACCCACTGCTTTAAAGAACACTCTTAGAGGTCGCTTTGGAGATGACGGAACTACCGCAAAACTTGGAGGGTTAGAAGGTCATGAGGATGAATTACGAAATCTAGACCGTATCATTTTCGTTGCTTGTGGTACAGCTCGACATGCTTGTATGGTTGGTGAATATTTAATCGAACGCCTTGCACGCGTCCCAGTTGAAGTCGAACATGCATCTGAGTTTCGCTACCGAAATTCTCCGAAGTCAGGAAAATCGTTGGTAATTGCTGTTAGCCAGTCGGGGGAAACGCTTGATACACTTGAAGCTGTTCGTGAGGCCAAAACAAAAGGTTTATTGACACTTGGAATTACCAATGTAGTTGGTTCTTCTCTGGCTAGAGAGACCGATGGTGGAGTTTACCAACGGGTTGGTCCGGAAATAGGTGTAGCATCTACAAAAGCATTCTCATCTCAGGCTTGCCTGTGCGCGATGCTTGGACTTGCACTTGGAAGAATGCGTGATTTATCTCCAATGGATGGACAAGCCATTGTTGAGGCACTAAAAGGATTACCTGATTTGGTTGAGAAAGTTTTACAAAAAGGTGAACAGGTTCGTGAATTAGCTGTTAAGTATTCGAAAGCAGAGCACCTTCTTTTCTTGGGACGCCAGAGTCTTTATCCTGTAGCTTTGGAGGGTGCATTAAAATTAAAAGAAATTTCCTACGCGCATGCGGAAGGATATCCGGCGGCTGAATTAAAGCATGGCCCCATCGCTTTAATTACTGCTGACTGCCCCTCAATTTTCATAATAGAAGGAACTGAGTTGTCAGCTAAAACTATTGCTAATATGCAAGAGGTGAAAGCGAGAAAAGGTCCAGTTATTGCGATTGCTCCCGAAGGTATTGAAATTCCTAAAGAAGCAGCAGACGATGTCTTTAGATTACCAGTTGCCCATGAGGTGATTCGTCCAATTCTAGCTAATCTACCTCTTCAACTTTTCGCCTATCACTTTGCTCGTTTACGAGGTTTGGATGTCGATAAACCTCGTAATTTAGCTAAATCTGTAACGGTCGAATAAGTCATCTATGCTTAATTTCTAGGCATATTAAAAGTCTATTCTCCTTAGAAATAATTTAGATTGGGGCAAAAGAGTGTTGAATAACGATTACTTTTTTTGTCTCCAATTAGCCGGGTCAACTCCGTAGAATTTCTTCATCATTTGGTATACTTTGGGACATTCCCTCTTTAACCTTGAACCTCTTTCGAAGAACGCGGAAGTTCCGCATGAAAAGAGTTCAGGTTTATCCCCCTTGATACTTTCATATCCGCCATAGGCTCGGATGGAATAGTTTTTCCCGCCTTCATAGGCCTTCATCAACCTTGCATGTTCATCATTAACCAATTTCTGCCATTCTTTAAAATCTTCCGAATGAGACGTGACAGGAATACTTTGTGCTACCCCGTCTTCTGCAAAATCAATCAAATGGGCAAATTCGTGAAGGGTCAGATTATGGCCATCCCGTGCCTGACCAATTGTTTTTTCTAGGTAGTTCCAGCTTAGATTTATCTCGTTTCGCGTTGCAGTACCCCTTGCTTCTTTGTGATTTTCAATCACATCTTTCCAAATATTGATTCGGCGGAGATGGCGATAGTCTGAAAGTGGTCTTTGTACAATTAGTAGGCTTGCTTCTGAAGCAACAATCAATTCAATTTTCTCAATCGGTAAATCTTTATCCATTCCATAACAGGTGAAATTTTCAATGAATGCAATTGTCCGCTCCTCCCATGGCCCAATTAGGTGCTTGGGAACCCATTTATAAAGGCCAATATGATCTTGAATAATCTCACGTTGTTCATCAGATAATTTTTTGCCTTTTGCCCGTTGAAGTGCCTGTTTTAGCTGACCTCGTTTTTTTTCAGTAGCCTCGTCATCTACATTTGGATTGTTTGATCTGTTAATGTTGGAAGTGGCCCGATAAAGTAAAACTAGAAAGGCGAGAGATCCGATGAGAATTAATAAAGTTTCAATTTCCATAATTTATATTTTAAAGTTCTGGCTATGATATTGCATGAGTTCAAGGCCTAGTTTTTCATAGATTATCCTAGCACTGTGAGGAGCATCGGGAACGATTAGTTTTCTATAGGGTATTCCAAGCTCGTCTAAAAATTTCATATATTTCAGGTTATAGTCGTAGTTAAATCCTTTTGTTCCTACCCAGATCATTGGTTCGAGTGAGTGTGCATTTTTTTGCTTGGCATACTTTTGAGCTAGAGACCATGCATCGTAACCCTTAGCGAAGTGTACCTTTTCTGATTCCTTGCCATCATTATCCCTAATTCGTTCCTCCGGTTCATAACCCGACCCACCAGGAGCGACCGAGCAGAAGAGCTTGGCATGTTTGAACATGATACGAGATACCCCCCGCCCACCTTGTGAAAAGCCCTCTATTCCTCTTTTTGCTCGGGTGCCATAGGTTCGATAAGTCGTGTCGATGTGCGGGAGTAGTTCTTGGATAAAGATATCCTCGGCTAGAGCGTTTTCTTTTTGCGGATAGTTGTACCAGCTCATTGGACCACCATTAGGAAATACATAAATGGTGGGTTGGATCTGCCCTTTTTTGACCGCCTGGTGTACAAAATTAGCGAGTGAAATGGATTTTTTTTCGTTACCCGGTCGACCGCCATGAAGGTGGTAGACAATTGGATATTTGCGACTTTTGTTTTTTAGAGAATTATATTCAGGTGGTAAATAAATGTAGTATCCTACTTTGATTCTCATACTTCTGCTTTTGAATGTTGCATGTTTAACATTGGCAGGAAGGAGAATTGATTTCGTGGGTGGATTGTTCCAAGAAAAAAGAGACCTTTCTTTGGACGCTTTTTTCTTTTGTGCATCCGTTCCAAGGTTAACAAGAAGAAAAGTGAAAATTGCAATAAGATGTTGGATTGTTTTTCGGGTCATTGTATTTTTTTAAGGTCGTTTGTGCGAATGGCTGCGAATTTCTCCTTCAGTTTTTTTCGAAATGATTGGACTACAGGTTGGTATTTTAAAGTATCGGCGAGATTAATAAATTGATGTGGATCTTGCTCCATTTCGAAAAGTTCAATTCCATTTCTGCCATGTTCGAAGCCCCCCTTCAATTGGGCCGGTAGATTTTGACCATATTGAATGTAAGCCCATTGTTTGTTTCTAAGTAAAAACCCCGTTCTCATTGGAGCAACGGAGAATGCTTCCTTGCGAACTTCATAGGATGGGTCATCAAGCATTGGAGAAATATCTTTTCCTTGAAGTCTCTCTTGTTTCGGCAAACCGCAAAGACTGGAAAGAGTAGGGTAGAGATCCAAGAGTTCCACAAATGAATCACAGATGCCCGGCTTCTTACCGGGGACTGAAATGATTAAGGGAACTTTGGCTGATTCATCCCGCAGGCTGACCTTTGCCCAAAAGTCGTGCTCCCCAAGGTGAAACCCGTGATCGCTCGTGAAAATTACGATTGTTTGATCACGCTTCCCGGACTTTTCCAATGCATTCATGACCTTTCCCACTTGTGCATCGAGATAAGCAACGGATGCGTAATATCCTCCAACCGCTTTTTTTTGACGTCGGATGTCCATTTTCATATTTAAACTGGTACAATAATTGATTCCAGCTTTGGGAATATCATCCCAGTCACCGGGGAACTTTTCGGGCAGAACCATCTTTGAATATGGTTTGAAAGGCTTGTAGTATTTGCGGGGTGCAACGAAGGGAACATGGGGTCTCACAAATCCGACTCCCAGCCAGAAAGGTTTTTTCATAGTTTTATATTTATCAATTAATTCGACAGTCTTGTGAGCGGTCTTTCCATCTGAGTGTATAAGGTCGTCTCCATCCGCTTCCACAACAACAAAAGTATTACCCCCTACGACGGGTCTTTGACCGTCTGAATTTTTTTGGAGAGTTTCTCCATCTCCGGGTGCTCTCCATTCTGGTCCTTTACTGTTGTATTTTTCATCCCATGAGAGCGGATCATCTGCTCCGTCTCCTCCGCTTTCAATACCTCCGGGCACACCCATGTGATAAATTTTACTTACCCTTGCGGTATGGTAGTCATTATTTCGAAAATGCTGGGACCAAGTGCTTCGATCCCCGATTTGTGGTCGCGGACTTTTATATCCCAGAACTCCAGTTGCATGGGGGTAATAACCGGTCATGAAACTAGCTCGCGACGGACCGCAGTAAGTAGCTTGGCAATAAGCTTGCGTGAATCGCGTTCCGTGTTTGGCTAAACTGTCGATATTAGGCGTTTTAGAAACTTTGTTGCCATAACATGATAATGCAGTCGAAGTCAGATCGTCAGAAATAATAAAAAGTACATTCAATTGCTTGGCATTTCCAAGAGCAAAAGGGCAAAGGATAAGTAGGATGGAAATAATATTTTTCATTTACTTAAAGATTTCTTTTATTGTAAAAAAAAAGCAATGGACAATTTTCGAATTGTGAAAGAAAAAGAATCTTTCTTGGACTTTCTTACATCAAATGCTAAAGATATACCTTCGTGAAAATTAATAACGATAAAATTATGTCCTCCTCAAACTCATCAATTATCACCGTTCAGCAGCACATCATGAGAGAGCAAAAGCGCTTTCCTGGAGCCTCGGGTGAATTTTCCTTTCTACTATCTGGTATCACATTGGCCACTAAAATGATACAGGCACAGGTAAGACGTGCTGGCTTAACTGATGTATTAGGTGAGCATGGAAATATAAATGTACAAGGTGAAATTCAGCAAAAATTGGATGTTATTGCTAATGAAGCGCTGGTTCATTGTCTGAGTGCTCGGGAGAGTATTGGTGTTTTGGCATCGGAGGAGAATGAAGAGCCAATGCTCGTCCATAAGGGTTCAAACGAAGCCAAGTACGCGGTAGTCTTTGACCCATTGGATGGTTCTTCGAATATCGATGTGAATGTGAGCGTGGGCACCACTTTTTCTATTTTACGTAAACCTGATGGTGTAGCCATGGATAACCCAGAAAAGTGGGTTCTTCAACCGGGAAGCAAGCAAATTGCCGCAGGTTATGTTGTTTATGGATCATCTACTATATTGGTATACAGTGCGGGACATGGCGTACACGGATTTACTTTAGATCCGGCCATCGGAGCCTATGTATTGAGTCATGAAAATATGACTATGCCTGACCAGGGAAAATATTACTCGGTCAATGAGGCGTATCGGGAAGGGTTTCCCAAACGCTATGGAGAGTATATAGATCGACTACGAAGAGGTGTATTAGGAGTGAATTATTCATCTCGATATATTGGCTCAATGGTTGCCGATTTTCATCGTACGCTACTAAAAGGTGGAGTCTTTCTTTATCCGCCAACCAATGACAATGCCGAGGGGAAATTACGATTGCTCTATGAAGCGAACCCAGTCGCCTTGCTGGCTGAGCAAGCTGGCGGTATTGCTTTAGATGGTACCAAAAGAATTATGGACATCGAGCCGACCAGTATTCATCAGCGAACTCCACTTGTGGTAGGTAGCCGTGTTGAAATGTCAGATTTTGAAAGATTTATACAGGGGTAAGCCTAGCTTTCGGATCTCCTGAGGCTTTCATTGACCAATTGTTGGGCGGTGTGCAGTTGCCTTTGAAAAATTACGAAGGAATCGTCAGCAGCTAATTCCTCGGCAATTAGTTTTTGCGTGGTTTCACTTCGGATTTCATGCAGTTCCTTTACGATCTCCCTAGCCCGAATTTCATTAACACCTTCTATTAATTCGCTGGTGATACGGTCAACCTTGGTGAAAAATTTATCCAAACTATCTTTTAGTTTTTTCAGGTAAATATTCCCCATCGCCTTGGCTGCACCCCAAGCCACCGCGATGATCGAGAAAATGAGGGCAATAGTATCCGCCCATTCTTGGATGAAACTTGGCTTGCCGCGTTCATGGTAAAGTTCAGCTCCTTCATGAATCGGATGTTGTAATAAGACATCGCCCGGTCTGGACATCTGTGCAAATAAAGGGTGTGCTTTTGTAAGGTTTGCCTTTTCCGATTGGATGAGATCTGTAATCATGTATCCATTTTCAAGTTCGAGCTTGGGATTACAAGCGAGGACTACGCGGGTACCAATTGTGGGTATAGTTTGAGAGGGAATTTTTTTGCCTAATTTTCCTATGTATGCTTCGCTAGGGATAATAGCAGGTTGGATGAAAGGATAGGATAGTTTGAGGTTATCATGAGGGTTTGAACCAATAGGTAAAAGGGTTAGCTTTCCTCGGGCCAAAAACTTTGAAATGGTTGCATTACCCACCCCCGTAACAATACAGACGCACTCTACTTCTCCATTTTCAAGATGTATGAGACTAGTCTCTAAACTTTCTCTTCTAAGAGTAATATTATTTTTATTGATGCCCATATGATTAAGTGTAGCCAAAGCAATCCCCTCAGTTCCACCCCCTTGATCTCCAATTGCGATCACAGTCCCGTTAAGTTGAGCTGTTGAATTGAAATCTTCTCTGACAATTAGGTGTAATGCTTCCTCATAAAGAATGGTAATAGAATATACTGATTCAGTGCTTGGGATATCATTTTGTAGTAGAGCCAGATCCGCTTTTCCTTGTTCAAGAGCAGTTAAATTTTCACGACTTCCGGAACTTGTCTTAATTTCGATATCAATACCTCCTTTTTGAGATAAGACATTACCCAGTGCTCTTGCCACTTCATCGTATTTCCCCCCTTCAATTCCACTCATTATTATCCATTTTTGTTTGAATTTATCTGAGGTTAAGAAGAAAACTAAACCAATTATTAAAGTGGAGAAAATAATCGATACAACAATAATTTTATTTCTCTTCATTTTAAATAAGCTTCTTTAGCAAATATGTTTTTGTTTTAATCCAACTAAACCAATCAAGTTTGGAGAAATTGTTAAGGACATAATTTAAACTGTTGATTATTTCATGTATAATTTTACCAAAAAATGTCACTTGCCTTCGTATTTTGTAAGTGTGTCTAATTTTTTTAATTAAAAATTTCAAATATTGGGGTTTTCAATATTTGTCTCATATTATATAAAATGAACTGCTCTCTCATGCGTTTCCTATATCTATGCGTCCTTTTTTTTCCTTTCTTTAGCCATGCCTCAGAGAGGATTGATTTTAACAATCAAATTAAATCTCTACTTTCCAACCGCTGTATTGCATGCCATGGACCTGATGAAGAGAACCGTGAAGCTGGACTTCGCTTGGATACTTTTGATGGAGCAACGCGTGATTTAGGCGGATACTCTGCGATTGTTCCCGGGGATCCAGGGGAGAGTGAAATCATGTTTCGGATCATTTTAGAAGAAGACGATGACGAATTGATGCCGCCTAAAGGAAAAGGGGACCGGTTAACTCAGGATGAAGTAGCTTTGGTAACAAAATGGATCAAGCAAGGTGCCGAATACGATAAGCATTGGTCATACAAGCCTCCCGTTCGTACGAAGGTTCCAACAGCGGTACATCCAATAGACTACTTTACAGAGAAAAAATTAAAAAAAGAAAACTTAGATTTTAGTCAAAATGCAGACCGGAAGACATTGGCTCGCCGCGTATCTCTTGATCTGATTGGCCTACCGCCAACTCTCGAAGAGTTGAGCGGTTTTCTGGCCAACAAACATTCCAATGCTTATGCGAAGTATGTAGATCAATTGTTAAACCGTCCCGAGTTTGGAGAGCACTGGGCAAGGATGTGGTTGGACCTAGCACGCTATGCAGACT
>CAYLIJ010000003.1:82708-83925 GCA_964383925.1 uncultured Puniceicoccaceae bacterium | reverse complement strand
CGGAACGATCGAAGGGAAAGAAGCCGGTATCGCATTTTTCAGTCACCCAAGTAATTTAAACAAAAAAGGTGAAAGGTCTTGGTGGCATGCCCGGGATTACGGGCTCATTTCCGCCAATCCATTTGCTCCCGTAAAACTTGGGGGAGACGGGAAACATACAGTAAAAAAAGGCCAAAGTTTAAAACTCCGCTACCGTTTTGTTTTTCATAGCGGTTCGAAGGACGATGCACGGATCGAAGAGCGATTCGCAGACTATGCCAAAGACTCTGGCCACCCTACCTCGATCATGCCATCCCATCCTGGATACCCAGAAGAATATCTTTCAAAAAAATCAAAGTAAGGAAAAAAACTACCAGATACCATTCTATGAAATTTGCTCTCTGTAACGAAGTACTCCAAGAATTATCGATCGAAGAAGGCTTTTCGAAAATTGCCGAGATTGGATATCAAGGAGTTGAAATTGCTCCATTCACACTCAAGAAAAACCCGCTCGAAATTAATGAAAGTGATGCCGAACGCTGTATAAACGCCGCCAAGTCAGCAGGCATTGAGATTGTCGGTCTTCATTGGTTAATGGCCAAGTCAGAGGGTTTACATATAACTCATTCCGATGAAGGAATGAGGCAGGCAGCGTGCGACTACCTCAAAAAACTTACCCGATTGACCGCACAAATGGGTGGAACTATTATGGTCCTTGGTAGTCCCCAACAGCGAAACCTTGAGCATGGAACCGTTTACAACGATGCCTTTGCCCGTGCAGTTAAAATAATTAGTGAAGTCTGTGAACTAGCCGGCGAACTTGGAGTCACCCTTGCCGTGGAACCCCTCTCTCCAGCAGAAACCAGTTTTTTATCATCCTGTCAGGAAGCCCGTCGGTTCATCACTGCGGTTAACCAACCGGCCTGCCGAATGCATTTGGACATGAAAGCGATGGCCCATGAAACGGCGGGCACTATCGCTACAATTTATGATCATCGTTGGGAAGTGGCTCACTTCCATGGCAACGATGTAAACCATCGTGGCCCTGGACAAGGACCCACCGATTTAAAGGCGGTAGCCCGGGCATTGAAGGATATTAACTACCAAGGATGGATATCTGTTGAACCCTTTGATTACCACCCCAGCCCTGAAGACTGTGCTCGCATAAGTCTCAAGAATTTACAGACCAGCTTTTCTGAATAAAGAATTATTTCTTGGTAACAGCAACTTTCAAACTA
>CAYLIJ010000003.1:53650-82698 GCA_964383925.1 uncultured Puniceicoccaceae bacterium | reverse complement strand
TGGCACTTCAGTTTTTTTCTCTTCGGAAGAATAGCGTAGGCTAATTCCCTGAAATGGGAATGTTACACCATATCCCTTTTCATAAGAAAAATTCATATCTTTACCGTTATTGGGAGAGATATTAAACTTAAATTGATAATAGGGAAAACCCATGACTTCGACTCCTTTAAGGGAGGATAACGAACCCCTTGGTATTTTAAGATCGGTCCATTTTTTGTCGAAAGGCAATTTAACTCGCTTTCCTTCCACCGGAGTCATGTAAAATGCACCATCCCCAATTTGTGATTTAATTTTTGCCATAGCTAAGTCTTTCACATTAGGAACCACTCCATGTAGGCTTACACTAATACGAGTACTGGTGGGCCATTCCTCTCCTGCGGGGTCTTTTATTCTGGACCAAAACTGCATTCCCTTTCGATTAATTTCCATATTATATTCAAATGTCCCTCCGTTTTCGTACTTTCCAGTTAGCGTAATTTTTTCACGGTCCAAGGATGGTTCAGGAGATGAATCAAAACTGGTGATCTTTCGACTTCTCGTTCTAGAACGCTTCGGGTTAGTCTTATCCACAAACCTCGAACCAAATCCAATAGTCATTCTTTTAATACCGAAAGGTGAGGGCTTGGCTGCCTCGGGAGATTTATCCGCCCCAGGGTTAATCCATACATGCACTCCCCCTCCGCTGTATGGTAAACCAATCGTATAGGATTCACCTTCAAAAACTGTGTTATAATCCTTATACTTACCACTACCATAATAGGCCAAACGGTTCCCCTTGGCAGGGATAATCTTAGGTTTCCTGGATGTGATTTCTATTTTTTTCCGGCGTAGTGCTTCCAACATTGCAATGGATTCAGAATCGAATTTATTCCAAGGCAATGGAATGGCATTCCTTGATTTCGATCTGATGACAACAGAAACAGACTGATCATCCGCAGCAATAAACTGAGCCTTGAGGGTACGTCCATCGACATCCTTAAATTCGTGCTCAATTTCGAGATCTGCATCTGTAACTGTGGGAACCTTCAGAGCCTTTCTTTTTTTAGCCAAGATTGCACCCGCTTTTTTAGCCTGTTCAAGAAGTACTTTTAACTTTCTCGCCAGGCTCTGTGAATCCTGTGAAAGGGATACCAGAGGTATGGGCACCTCACGAGTTCCTTGACTTAGGGATATTTTTAATTCCTCCTTAGTTAAATCAAGAAAACGACCGCTTATTGTTTTACCATTAGAGTTTGCCCATGGATACTCGGAGAGAAGATCAAGGTCTCCGTTTAAATCGACTTTTTCCGCTAAGTTACCTGTGGGTGAAACGGGTTCACTTGAACTCTCACTGTTCAATTGAGCAGCCATGATTTGAGATTCCTTGTCAAACATGGATAAGGGAAGAACTGTTGTTTTGCCGTTCCAATTCAATGTGACGGTCAATTTATCCGATTTGATAAATTTGGCTTTAATGGTTCGGCCAGCGGTGTCTTTCCATAGTTGTACATCACCATCTGCTTTTCGAGAACTAGAACTCATTTCTAAAAACTTTCGTGCCAACGCCTTCGATTGATCGCTCAAGGTGTCCATAGGTAAATCAAAACGTTGTCCCTTCCATTCGATCGTAACACTAGAATTATTGGCCTGTATAAATTTAGCCTGCAAAGTTCGGCCATTCAAATCCGTCCATGGGTGTAATTCAGCTAACTCATCGGCAGACAAATAAGTCAGGCAGAATAAAAATGAGAAATAAATAAGTTTATGATAAAAGAATTTCATAGCATTGGGAGTAACAGGATGGAAGTGGGGATCGCAAGATCGTGCTTAATTAACAGTCTAAGAGAATCTTTATTATTGGGATCATAATTAGACTTTTAACCATATAGTATTACTCCCAAACATATGGGAGTTTAACAAGAAAAAGAATAAAACAGATATAATAAAGAATTTTATTATTTGTGCTTTTCAACAACAGGCATTTCATATTTTGCAAACATGAAATATATCCCCAGCCATAAACATTGGCTGTATCGATAGGTTAAAATTGGTAATACAATCGCACCTACAAAGCTCAGACCAATTAACCAATCTGTAGGGATCCATTCCAAGGACCAGACAATTAGTAATGGTACAATCCAAAGTCCGCATACCAAGCCATAGCTGATCGGTATTCCGCCTATGAAAAATCCATGCTCCCGATTGTAATCCAGTTCACAGTTTGAACATTTTTCATAACGTTGAAAGAGAGTTTTTAAAAATGTCCCTTTTGCACAACGGGGACATTTATTTCTTATAGTCCTAAAAAAATATTCCGGTTTCATTTCGATTCGACTTTTTGGATAATGGATTCGATACCCAAATTCCCCGAAAATATTGGATTGTAATCAAACTGTTCTGCCACTGTGCGGATTTTTAAATATCTATTAATAGCAATTCCTAGTACTGTGGATATTAAAATAATAAATAAACGATTTTTAGCGAAATAATCTATTCACTTTTATAAACTGGAGGCTTCCAATTGTCTGGTAACTTCCCCTGTGGACGAACCCCCTTCGAACCATTGGGAATCGGATATTTTTCGGCGGTGAGCAAAGGTAAATCGTCTGGCAGGTGCTTGATCCGCATTTCTTTATACTCAATAGTCATCGGTGGTCCCTTGTGGACCTGCATAGCTAAAACTCCTTCCATTATGCGACCCTTTCTGTCCAAATCAATTAAGTCCGCTGTTGGGTTTCCATTTATCCAATGCCTATGATGATTTCCCTCTACCAACACACGATACTCGTGCCATTCTCCAGGTTTGAATTCCATCACTTCAAAATTCCCTACGATCCAAGGTTGCCCTGCTTTATCGACTATTACCCTCTCTCCAGTGTGGGCAAGAATACGCCTTCCACGCTCTTCATACAGCATGCCGTTATATTTCGACTGATTAGCCACAACATCACACTGGTATCCTGTTACCACATCGAGCCCGATATCCGGTCTTGAAATACCACGATATTGAATACCACTATTACCACCCTCAGTTACGCGAACCTTTACTCGAAGGTCGAAGTTTTGAATGGTGGCCGCTTTCCATGTAATGAAACGGTTCATCTTTAAAGAACCATCTGTTCTGCCGATCAGGATACCGTCTTTCTTTGACCAATAATTTGGATCTCCAGACCAATTACGTATCCGATTCCCGGTTGCAATCAGACTGGCAAAGCCGTCTGGATCAGGTCGGTTTGCCACCTGGGCAGCAGAGACTGGGTGCGCGTCTGTCGACTTGGAAAGAGGGGTCTTCATAAGGGACAACGGTCCCCCCAATTCCTTGACACGCTGATCCGTCAACTTCCTCATTTTCTTGAGGGCTTGGGTATATTTGGGATCGCTGGCCAAGTTAGTTAGTTCGTCCGGATCCTTTTTTAAATCATGTAAGAACTCATAATTCTCTTCGTCGACATAACGAACATACTTAAAACGGTTACCCCGCATTCCCTCAAAAGCAGGTATACGATGCCGCACCGCAAAATGTTCATGAAAAGTATATTCTCGCCAAGGTATTGGTTTTGAATCTGAGATTAATGTATCAAAAGTTCTGCCTTGATATCTTTTCGGAATTTCTAGTCCTGCCCATGAAAGAAAGGTGGACGGAAGATCGAGATTCAATACTGCTTCCTTACGAATCTGTCCACGTGCCTTACCTTTAACTCTGGGATCATAAACCACCATGGGGACTCTAAGAGATTCCTCATAATGAGACCACTTCCCGGCAAAGCCACGATTGCCCATATGATATCCATTATCTGCGGTGTATACGATAATCGTGTTATCGGCCAAGCCCTGCTCTTCCAACACCTTAATAAATCGTCCAATTGCATGATCAATTCCGCTCACCATTCGTAGATAAGCCCTCATATTGGTTCGATATCGCTCATCCGTATTCCAACGCCAAAAGAAGCGCTCTCGATTAATCGTGGTTTTAAGGAAATCGGGTTGATTTTCAAAAATTTCCGGATCGTTTAATCGTGGAGGAGCGATCTCATCCTCTTCATACATTCCATCCATGGCTCGGGGCCAAGCGAAATGACCAATACCTGGGCGTCGATCTCCGTCTTCAGCATGACAGGCATTAAACCACATGTTCATGGCAAAAGGTTTATCCTTAGGATGATTTTCAAGAAACTCGATTCCTCGGTCTACAATCAATTCAGTTTCATGGCGAAGGGTTCCATCTGGTTGTTTTTTATAAAACGGATTTCTCCCGATAGGATGATAAAAATCAAAGTGATCCTGTGCCTTCCACCCCTTGGGCATTTTCGCATGCCACTTACCGGCAAATCCTGTGCGGTATCCAGCATCCCTTAAATAATCCACATACAATTGTTCCACCGCCTCGGGTCTGGCCATATCATGATTACCTGGAACGCCGTAACTGCGACCAGTCAAACCAGTCAATATGGTCGTCCGACTGACCCAGCAAATTGACTGACTGACAAGCGCATTTTCAAAACGAGTTCCCTCTTTCGCAAGACGATCAATATTAGGAGTCTTGGCCAAAGGATTTCCATAACAGCCTAGGGAGCTCGAGGTTTGATCATCCGTGAAGAAGAATACGATATTAGGTCGCTTAGCAACTAACTGGATAAATGGTAGAACGACCAAGAAAGGGAGTAAAAGGTGTCGATTATTCATATTTAAAGCAAAATGGTGGTTATAGCTAACTGATGTCGAGTAAATAAAAAATATTACGCGATAGTGAAAAATAAGATACTTTACTAAACATGACAGAATATTTAATTTTGTCTTAAAAATCGGTTAAGTAAAAAAACTGAACCATCCTATTCCCATTTTTTGACCAAATAGTCACTTGACCATAGATTTATATTTCGCCTAGTATAATGCTGTAAAAACAACTTTATAAAAACTAAATTAATTCGTAAAATGTTACCCACCCTTATTCTAATGTATAATAACATTATTATTGAATGGTGAACTAACTAAACTAAATCTCAATTAGTATTATGATAAAACTTTGCACAGTATTCATCCCTCTACTCCTTTTGACCATCTTGGTGTCATGCATGGAGAAGGAGAAGTCGGTAACCCTCGGTTCCTCTTTTCTAGACAAGAAGATCACCATGACCGAATTTTCTGTCGAAGAAGCCAATGTAGAAATCTACCTCATAACCGAGGAGGTAGCTGCAGGCCAAGTCTTGGCCAAGGCTATTAATTCAAAAGGACAAGAAATCGGGCGATCATCGACGACCTTGACCCTAGGTAAGGACGATGCTAAGAAGATTTCCTTTACCTTCGGCGCTGAGCTTAATTTGGATAAAGTCGAAAGATATATAATAGATTTTCGTAAGCAGTAATATCGCTCAAATATTCCCCATTTATCCTAATGAATGATCATAAACCTGATCATTGTCCATAAACACCAAGATATAATCTAAAACCCATTTGATTATATTTTCATTGGCTTTCATCCGTTCAGAAATGGTGAATTCTGGTTTGGATTAGGACTTCTTTTGAAATACTTGGATTACTCGGCACTACTGCTACTAAGGCTAAATCCTTATTAGTTAAACAGCCAGCGTTGGGATGCCAATAAAATCGCCAAAAGTACAAATATACTTGCAAAACGAATTCCTTCCACGGCCAAGTGGTAAATGTTCGATGTAGAAAGATCATCCAAGGGATAAAAGCCAGCATCGCCAAAACCTACTAACAATTAGTGTTTATTGAAAAATGAGGATTAATCCTTGGATTAATTTATTCTACGCAAGATCGCCTGATCTAGAAAACATCCAAGCGTGCTATAAAAAAAGAAAGAAATTATAATATCAAAAAGATCATCTTAAGAGTATGCTTGAGTATCTAATTAGCTATTGTCTCAAAACTACTTTTTTATGGAACGAATTCCTATCTACCGAGCACCTTTTTTTCAAGCAAGCTATATCGACAAGTTGTAACTCATTGGAAAGGAACTGGTTTAGCATATCTTTTTATACTTTTGGTAACATGTTGGGGTTTGCCCTCTATTCAAGCACATTTATGGACAAGTGAATTTATTGACAAATGGTATTTGGTGGTCGGGTTTATTTATCTTTACATAATTTTAAAATCAATTTCATCTCAAAATAATCTATCAATTCGGACTGCTAAACTTAAATAGCCACTTGACCAATGATAATTATTAAAAGTATTCTCTACAATCCGTATATCTAACCATCAATTTAATATAATTTTATGTTAATTACCTCACTTATTATCGTTGGAGTTTTAATCGTTCTCGTCATGTCCATTGTCGGGATCTACAACAAATTAGTCACACTCAAAAACCGCTTTGAAAATGCCTTCTCCCAGATCGAGGTACAATTACAAAGAAGGTACGACCTGATCCCCAACCTGATTGAAACTGTAAAAGGTTACATGAAACATGAGAAAGAGACTTTAGAAGCAGTCATCCAGGCCAGAAATCAGGCCATGGGTAGCCTACAGGCAGCTTCTAAAAACCCGGGCGACGCCACTGCAATTGCCGGACTAGCAGGTGCAGAAGGAATGCTTGGAGGTGCGCTCGGTCGATTATTTGCCCTTTCTGAAAGTTATCCCGACCTGAAGGCCAATCAAAATATGTCAAATCTACAGGAAGAACTCAGTTCGACCGAAAATAAAGTCGCATTTTCCCGGCAAGCTTTTAACGACTCGGTTACCTCTTACAACACATATAAACAGACCTTCCCTCCCGTTTTCTTCGCTGGAATGTTTGGACATAGCCAAGACGGCACTTTGCTCGAATTCGAAAGTAAAAAGATAAAGGAAGCCCCAAAAGTCCAATTCTGATCTTAAGTCAATTAGATCCTTAAGAAATGGATTTTTTCGAACAACAGGATCGAGCAAGAGGACTGAGTGGTAACTTAATCGTCCTCTTCGGCCTAGCAGTTGTTTGCATAATTGGTGCAATCTTTTGCTTATCCTCATTCGCAGTCTCGACGCACAAAGACTATGCTGAATTAGCTTGGACTTTAGAACTCGCCATTATTTCTGGTGTTAGTTCGATTATCGTTATTTTCCTTGCGAGTGTCTTTCGTATAAGTTCTCTGTCTCAAGGTGGAAAAGTGGTAGCTGAATCTCTAGGGGGGACTCGCTTAAATGGGAACACACGTGATCCCTTTGCCCGACAGATTCTTAATGTGGTCGAGGAAATGGCCATTGCCTCAGGCACTCCAGTACCTCCAGTTTACCTGATGGATGAAGAGGGAATTAATGCTTTCGCGGCCGGTTACTCGCCACGTGACGCGGTGATTGGAGTGACCCGTGGGTGTGCCCTCAAATTGAACCGTGATCAATTACAAGGAGTTATTGCCCACGAGTTTAGCCACATTCTCAATGGGGATATGCGAATTAACATCCGCCTAACTGGGTTTATTTTTGGAATTGTGTTTCTCGCCCGGATCGGACGGATGATGACAAATATCGGATACGTCTCAGGAGGGAGAAGAAGGAGTGGTAAAAATGAAGGGGGTGGCCTGATAATCATACTGGGAATAGGCTTATTAATCATTGGTGGGATTGGTGGTTTTTTTGGGGCTATGATTCGGGCTTCAGTCAGTAGACAGAGGGAATTCCTTGCTGATGCATCCGCAGTTCAGTTCACCCGTAACCCAGATGGAATCTCGGGAGCACTCCAGCGAATTGGTGGATACACTCAGGGTTCTACTATACAATCTCCAAGTGCGGAGGAATTTTCCCATATGTTCTTCAGTACTAGTATCAATAACCTATTCGCAACCCATCCACCGCTTCCTATTCGTATTCTTAGGATCGAACCGAATTGGAAAAACACATATCCTGATACTGATAAAATAACCGGAAATACTCCAGAGTTCCATCAGTCATCTGCTGTATCAGGTTTCGCCGGACCTACCACCTCTACCCATTCAACACCCAGTCGCAAGAAAAGCTCGGGCTCTGCGGTTGTAAAAGGAGAAAGAAGTCATTCAGCTACCACCTTTCTTAAAACAACTCATAAAATCGATCAGGAAAAAATCAATCAGGTCCGTTCGCTTATCTCATCCATTCCTGAAGATCTTATTAATCAGGCAAAGGAGCCCTTTAGTGCTCGTTGCTTATTATTTGCAATGCTTCTTGATGCAAATGATGAAACAGTCCTTGAACAACAATTCCAGATGATCCACCTACATGGGGAAAAGGGAACTGTAAGCGAGACGAAAAAAATCAAACCCCATTTATCTCAACTAAACGCCGAACAAAAATTTGTCCTCGTGGAAGAAACCCGTCCTGCAATTGCAGAACTTTCTTCCCGCCAATTTTCAAATTTTCAAACATTGATTGTTCAATTGATTGGAGCCGATCAAAGCATTGATCTTTTTGAATGGTGCCTTCACAAGGTAATTGAATTCGACTTTGGTAAAAATCATGCCCCACGGGATCAACTTCATGGACGAGTCTCAATTCGAAACCGCTTACCAGAATGCTCAATCATTCTTGGAGCACTTGCGCACCACGGCCAGGATGGTGCGAACCCAAAACCCGCCTTCGATGAAGGTTATCGTGCATTGGAGCGGAATACCTCAATAATCTTACCTGATAAGGGAAGTTGTGGGCTCTCATCAATGGACCAGGCTCTTGTACGATTAAACAAATTAAGTGCGATTGGAAAAAGGTCTCTCTTAGATGCCTGTGCCCGTACTATTGATCATGATGGAAAAACCACAGAAATTGAAATACAGATTTTACGCGGAATTAGTTCTGCCCTCTCCTGCCCCCTCGGTCCTGATTTCAACAGTAAGTCTTAATCTATTAACTACCGATCAATATTCTCGATACTTGACTAAAAGATTTTGCGGGATATGGCATTTTTCGTCTGGATTTAAAGTAATGCGGTTTTGATGTTCATCCGCACTTCTTAAATAATTTAGCACAGTTTTCACTTCAACCATTATACGAGATGAATCTTCTCTTCCATTTATGAAATCACGGACCCTATCCAAATGGGATGAATCGCAACTATATACTCCCGTTCGATACTTTTCTCCCACATTCTCCACTTGTTGATTAATACTGTATGGATCAATAATTTCAAAAAAGTAATTCATTAATTGTTTAATAGATACCACACGAGGATCGAAAAAAGTGCGTACGCACTCGGCGTAACCATCATAATCACCATCAAGGCTATTTGTCCTCCCATTGATTCTTCCAGCTTCCGTTAAAACAACACCCGGAAGGTGACGAACAAACTCTTGTACTCCCCACAAGCAACCACCGGCTAAAAAGATTTCTTCGGTTTGAGTTTGTTTTTCATGCGTTTTTTTAACACTCACTTTATAACATCAAAATGATTTTTTTGCCCGAGTGTCCACAAATATATAATTTTATCCATACAAAACCGAAATTATTACATAGCTTTATTAAAGAATAACGAACCTGTACTACAAAAGATTAAAAGAATTCTCTGTATAATTGTTAACCAGTATAATTTACTTAATTAACGATTGAAGCAGAACTACTAAAATGCTTTGCTGAACAGATGTTTAAAAATCTATTTCTCTTCCTCTCTTTGCCGACTATATTCTTACCAGTCTTCACCTTTGGACAAAGGGTAAATGATCAAGAAACATCGAATTCAAATCTCATTCTGCCCACAATTTCTGTAGTCGGACAAAACACCGCTAATCTGCGCCCCGTAACGACCTATGAATCTCCAATTTCTAACTTGGATTTTGATCCTCGTGTTGACATGCAGTCTAGAAATATGGCGGAGGCACAGGGTGATGTTAGTATTCGTGGAGGCATCTTTGAAAATACTGGTTTTCGAGTCGGTAGTATAACTCTACATGATCCTCAAACAGGTCATTACTCAACAGAACTACCTATTGCCCCAGAAATGTTAAGCGAACCAAGAGTTTACACTGGTACGGACAACGCGTTAGGTGGATTCAATAATAGCGTGGGAACCGTTAGTTATAATTGGAACCAAATAACTCAGGGTGGAAGTGCCACTATCGGAGCGGGAGACAACGCGTTTAATTTCCAACGGTTACATAATGCCTGGTCAGGAAAGTATGAGGGTTCCAAGGATTGGAAGTGGGGAACGGAAATTGAAACATCTCGTTCGGAAAGCGATGGGACAATACAATATGGCGATCATGACTTTGATCGAACAACGGGGCGCATCCAACTTGTTGGTCCAAATTCCCAAACCGATTTGTTTGCAGGTTACCAATCTAAGTTCTTTGGTTGGCCAGAACTCTACGCGGCTCCTTATGGATCCAATGAAACGGAGAATATAAAAACCAGCCTTTTCATTTTGAATCACAGGCAATCCTATGGTGATCGGAGTACTTGGGAAGCGTCCACCTACTACCGGAGAAATAATGATCATTATATTTACAACCGATTTTCTCCAAATCAAAACTTTATTCATGAAACAAAGGTTTCTTCGATTGGCCTCTCTGGCTACCATGAAATTGACGATAATATCGCAATTAATTATTCAATGCAACTCACTGGCGACGAAATAAATTCCACCAAGTTGGAAGAAGGATATTTTACAAATAGAAGCTATTATAAATTTAGCGTTTTACCTGAATATCGTCATGATTTGAATAACCAAGAGAGTATCACATTAAAGATAGGTGCTAGTTTAGACGACTCCAATCGTGATCACTACAAGGCATCTCCAATTGCTGAAATTAGCTGGTTAAGAGATAATGGTGGTGGGAACACAGAAAGTCTTTACCTGTCCTATGCTCAAGCAACGCAAGTCATAGGCTATGGTGCTATTGGAGGAAGTACAACAGGACTATTCGCAAGTAACCCAGACTTGGCCCGTGAAATATCCAAGAATCTAGAAATCGGCTATATTTTAGATCGGGCAAATTGGAGTCTTGGTAGCACTCTATTCTATCGTTGGGATGAAAACTTGGTTGACTGGACTTATGATAGCAACAATACGAGTGCACGCTCTGCAAAAAATGTAGACATTGAAACTTTTGGTCTCGAGATCATTACATCCCGCCAATGGAATCAATTTGAAGCCATTGCTAGTTACACTTACCTTCGCAAACAAGAAGATTATAAAGAAGCCAATATAGACGGTAGTTTCTATGCACTCAATTTTCCAGAACATCGAATCACCCTGGGCTTTATTTGGAAGCCCAGTGATCTTATTGAAATCCGTATGGACAATGAATGGCGAGAACAACGCGAAAACGCGATTCGAGAAGGACCGGCTAGTTCGACCTACAGTCACTTGGCAGCCAGTTTCTACCCAGTCCAAATTGATGACTTAGAGATATTTTTTGCTTTTGACAAGCCATGGGACGAGAATTTTCAAGACATTCCAGGCACACCTGGTCGAGGAGATCAATTTTCGCTCGGGGCGACTTATCGTTGGTAGACTATTGGATGAGTCGCAAGGCTAATCAATGATGAAAACTGTTTTCCGAGGGCAAATGATTACAATTTTATAGATCCATGATCTACCTTGGCATTGTCTCACTGCTTTGGGCATTTTCTTTTGGCTTGATCGGAAGTACTCTGACCAGTGCGGATTCATTCTTGGTTGCAACTATTCGTCTTGGCTGTGCAACCCTACTCTTCCTTCCATGGCTACGAATTAAGATTATTGGTAAGTTCGATTGCCTAAGACTGATTAGCTACGGAGCAATCCAATTCGGACTTATGTATGCCTGCTACATGAAAGCTTTTCAATACATCCCCTCGCACCTAGTCGCCCTCTTCTCTATTCTCACACCTTTATATGTAGTTCTTATAAATGATGCACGCCAAAGACAGTTTTCAGGACGATACCTCTTTGCCGCTCTATTATCTGTACTAGGAGCCGCAAGTATTAAAGCAAAAAGCATGCCTTCTGGCGACTTTTGGACGGGATTCGGGTTAATGCAAATTGCAGGAATTTCCTTTGCCTATGGGCAGGTCGCTTACCGCGATTGGAAATGTCAACATGTTAAGATCAACGATCGGACAGGTTTTTCTCTTCTTTGCCTTGGAGGGATGATCTGTGCGGGTATGTTCAGCTGTTTTTGGACTGATTGGAACACCATTAACATTACTACATTCCAATGGAAATCGATTCTCTATTTGGGTTTCGTAGCCTCTGGTTTAGGCTTCTTCCTTTGGAATAAGGGTGCTGCTCTTAGCTCGCCGGGTACTCTTGCCGCATTCAACAATGCGGTAGTCCCCCTTGCGGTACTCTGCTCGCTTTTTATTTTTGATGAAATCAAAAGTTCAGATAACGAAACCATTAGTAGGCTAGTAATGGGTTCAATATTAATTATTGTTGCAGTGTTTATCGCTCAAAAAAGATGATACAGTAAGAATTTGGCTTAGATCAATTGCTGAATAGGTTTACTTGATTAAATTGAGCAATTAACACTTCACATAAACCATTTAATGTAGCTATACTCCCCCGCTTGAAAAATCCGCTAGATATACTCAACCGCATATATGGTTATGACCAATTTCGTGGGCAACAAGCCGATATCATTAGGCATGTTGTAGATGGCGGAAGTGCCTTTGTGCTTATGCCCACTGGTAGCGGGAAATCCCTGTGCTATCAGATTCCTGCCCTTTGCCGTGATGGTGTGGGCGTAATTATTTCCCCATTGATCGCCTTGATGCAGGATCAACTTACTGCTCTTGAGCAACTCGGTATCTCTGCAGGTGCGATTAATTCGGCCATGTCTTACGATCAAGTCTTTAAAGTTAAGCAGAAGCTTAAGAATAACGAGTTAGATTTGCTCTATGTTGCCCCCGAACGCTTAGTAATGAAGGAGTTTCTGGAGATGTTGGACAATACCAATATCGCACTCTTCGCTATTGACGAAGCTCATTGTGTCTCGCAATGGGGACACGATTTCCGCCCCGATTACACTGCCCTTTCACTACTCGCTAAACGTTATGAGAAAATACCACGTATTGCCCTTACCGCTACTGCTGATAAGCCAACCCGCAAGGACATTGTCGAGAGACTCGCACTTGAAGGTGGTAAAACATTTATCGATGGTTTTGACAGACCAAATATACATTACGCAATCCTGGAGCGTAATAATCCCAAAAAACAGGTTCTTGATTTTATCAAAAATAATCATCCCGAAGATAGTGGGATCATTTATTGTATCTCACGGAAGAAAGTCGAGGATGTCGCCGCATGGCTTCAAGGAAAAGGGATTAACGCCTTACCCTATCATGCCGGACTGACACCAAAAATACGTAGCCAGAATCAGGATCGTTTTCTACGTGAAGATAATATCATTATAGTTGCCACCATCGCCTTTGGCATGGGGATCGATAAACCTGATGTGCGGTTTGTGGTGCATATGAACATACCTAAATCAATCGAAGCCTACTACCAAGAAACCGGGCGGGCCGGACGTGATGGCTTACCTTCGAATGCGTATATGATTTACGGTATGGACGATGCGGCCATGCAACGCAACTGGATTGAAAATTCAGAAGCGCCCGAAGTTCAAAAGCGTATCGAACATCAAAAAATAAACGCCTTACTCGGCTTATGCGAAGCCGCAATTTGCCGACGTCAAATCTTATTAGAATATTTTGCCGATAGTTGTGAACCTTGCGGTAATTGTGATACTTGTGATACCCAACCGGAAACTTTCGACGGCACAATCGCCGCACAAATGGCTCTTTCCGCGGTGTTCAGAACTGGCCAAAGATTTGGGATGGTCTATGTGATTGATGTATTGATGGGCAAAGATGATGAACGAATTGCCCGATTTGGTCATGATAAACAAAGTACCTTCGCGATCGGAAAAGAATTTAGTAAAATTGAATGGCAGAACATCTTCCGCCAGTTAGTTTCCCAAAACCTGCTCATGGTGGATGTGAACGAACATAATGGGATTAAGATTACAGAAAAGGGATTTCAGTTCTTAAAGGAGAAAGACACAATCAGTTTTCGCAAACTTACCGAGAAGCAAAAAGTAAAGAGGGAGAAGAAAGTTAAAAAAGTCGCAATCGCACTGGATAATGATACCGATCAGAATTTATACGAAAATTTAAGAACTACCCGCCAGCAACTCGCTAAAAAAAGAAGAGTTCCCGCTTATGTTATCTTCAACGATAAAACCTTGGCGGAACTCGCCCAAATCAAGCCACAGAACTTGGATGAAATGCTAGACATTAGCGGTATTGGTGCCGCTAAGCTCAAAAAATTTGGCCAAGCATTACTGGATGTTATTATCGCAGCTTGAGTAATTTTTGCTCAAGCCCTACATAAACTAACTTACCAGTCTTTGCTAGCAACTACCGGATGGTGATATGAATAAAATTATAAATAAAAAATATAGGTAACATGCTATGAAGTCAGATATAGATAAACAACGCCCAAAGCTAATTGAATAACAGCATAGGGAACTGCGATCTTGACAAATGCAGCGAAGGAAAGCTTCAGACCATATTTGTGAATAATCGTAACCGAGACCAGAGTAGAAGCTGATCCTATTGGGGTGATATTACCACCCAGATTGGATCCAAAAATAACTGCCCACCAATATGGACTGTCTGAATTTCCGGCGATCTCAGGTATCCCCCCGAGAATCTTAGCAAGCATCGCGGCGAGTGGAATGTTATCTGTAACCGAGCTGGCAGCCGCGGAGGCAACTAGTAAGATAGCCGGTCCGAGTGAATCTCCAAGACCAAGAATGGGCTTAAGCCAATCTCCGATAAGATTAAGAACGAGGGCGTGTTCCATTACATTAATTACCGCGAAGAGGCAGACGAAGAAAAAGATTAGGTCCCAATCGATCGCCTTGTAAAATCGGTCTGCAACTGATTTGTACTTTATCAGCATAATCCCCGCAAAAGACAAAGCCACAAAACCAAGACCAAGTTCGCTTACCACAGGTAATTGGGAAGTCATCGCTACAGTGCCAATAAAAACAAAAGTCATTATCGCACCAAATCGAAAAAATCCAGGTGATTCAATTCCCTCGTTTTCATCGAAACCAGAAACCAAAATTTTTGCGGAGGATCGTTCTTCCTCGCTCTTAAGCGAACTAATTTTGAAAAGCTTAGAACCCATCCAAATAGTAATAATGGTCGCAAGCAAAACATAGGGAGCTGCTTTGATGAAAAAATCAATAAATTCAATACCCGCGGTTTTACCCACAATGATGTTGGGTACTGAGGAAATAAGGGTTAGTAAACCACCAATGTTGGTCAGTAATCCCTCGATCAGAAGAAAACCGAGTAGTTTTTCTGATTGATTCAGTTTCTTCAGAGAGACTCCAGTCAATGAACCCACGATGATCATTGCAGTTACATTATTAAGAACCGCAGAAAAAACCACTGTCATCACTCCATAGAGAATAAGTAAACGTAAAGGATCACCTGTGGAAAGCTTAGTTAATTTCACCGCGACCCAAGTGAATAAACCAGACTTACTGGTTACATCAACAAAGAGCGAAGAGCCAAGTATGATCGCAATTACCTCCCAATCTACACCAGGGATATAGACTGGAAGAGATATTTTATGCCCCCCAATAACAAGATTGCCCACATCATCGAAGGGGAGCAGCTGAAACCAGGATCCTAAAAAGAGAGCAAATATTGAAAATATCCCAACAATTACAGATTTTTTTGCATGAATTTTTTCCTCGAGAGCAAGGCATAAGATCATGCAGACGAGTAAGCCAAAAAATATATAGGTAACCCCAGTGGTAACAGAATGATCCGAGGAGGAAGCCAAAATTAATGATAATGAACTCATAGTAAAAGAATGGGAACAGATCGAAGTTCAACGGCTAATGGATGGGCCATTCCATGCATGGCCATCTGATCTTCTTCCTTAGCATGCATGACTAGTAAATCAATATGGCCATCCTCGATCAATTTCCGGTAGTCCTCTAAACGGCGCCCCAATTGAGCACGTCCCTCTACCTCAATTTCCAGACCGGCTGACTCCAGGCCAATACGGGCGGATGCGGAAAAATCTTTTGCGTCATTTAGCAAACGGGTGAGCAATAATTCTCGAGCCATATCAGAATCAATTTCAGGAATTTTTTCAATGGCTTCCAAGTAGCGATCGAGAGTCGATTGATCTTCCACATGACTAAGTATGAGCTTACCTCCTTTGGGGGTAAAAGTGGATGCGTATTGAACCAGAGTTCCCTCACCACACAAATGACCCGAAACCGCCATGACATTGGTGAGTGTTTTGGCAAGAAGGTCGGCACAATCTTCATGGTCTGGATGTGGAAGTACGAGCACGGGAGTCGTTGTAACTTGAGTCAAGACATCAAGGTGTTCCCCTAAACTATAAGGCCAACGCCAGGATTCACTCCGTAAGTTTCGATAAGTAATGAGTAAATCGGGTCGGTGATCTTCGACTTTCTCAAGCAATCCCTTCACTGCTAGATAGTCTTCCCGATTAAGAACTAACCACTCAGTATCACTTTCAGGCAACACTTTTTCAAAATATTTCTGAACGGATTTTAAAAATAAACTTGCCTCGGCTTCCTCTAGGTCAGTGACTAAAAGAACTTTGGTAAGGGATGGTTTCTCATGCTCGTAAGTCGACTTGGCTGCCGCTTTAAAAACACTTTCAAATTGATCAACAGTACTCATATATTGAATATTATTATTCAATAAATTAAGAATAAATTGCAACCTGAAAACTTGGTAGTTTATTTGATTTTAGGGACCAAAATCCATACCATGCGTTTCTTAGTAAGTACAATTCTGTTACAAAAAATAGATCCTCTTGAATTTCGAGTAAATGAGTAACTAATTTAAAAAGAACCGATTAGTTTTGCCTCTTTTCGAAAGGCTTTTCCATTTGTGGGCATCTTCTCAAGAGTTTTGAGTAGTTCATTAATCATTGATTGAATTGGAACTTCAAGGGTGGGTAAGGAATGCTTGAAATAAGGTAGCGAATTAATTTTATCAAATCCTAAAAGGTTGATCTCGTCTGGAATAGAAAAACCAGAATTAGCTAAGACAGAAGCCATACCTTGTGCAATCCGATCGGAGGCAGTGAGGATAAAATCATATTTATGTTGGCGAATCCGAGGAAGTAAAAATTGAGCCAGTTTCTCACCTATTAAAAAGGGGTTTTGGTCGAGTTTCTCATTTTGTGGATTGGGGTAGGTGTCAACGCGTTCTAGTTTTTGAGAAAATTTATACATTGAGGTACCGGGCTTAAACAAAGCGTAAATCTTATCGTCGACCAGAATTTTTGAATTCTCTGGACTAGTCAAAGAATTTAAAAATTGGGAATAGGCTTTCTCTTTAGCAAATCCAATCAAATGAGTTCCTCCATTCAGTAGTTCCTTTTCAAGGGATTCATCATGAATGCCAAAAGGGAAATTATAAATTATACTGGGAATGACTCTAAGTAGTTTTATTAAAGAAGGATCTTTCAAATCAAATTCGCAAAAGTTCCTGGTCATTGGACTGAGCAAGATAATTACACTTTCCACCCGTTGACCCATTAAATCCCTCAATCCATCTGATAACCCTCCCTCTGAACTGATATGCAATTCAATCGGTATATTCTGTTCAAGAAAATGATGATTCAATTTTTCTATCGCAGTCAGAATGTGAGAATAGAGAGGTCCATGACAAAGAAGGCCGACTTTTTTACGACTATCCTTTTTAAGCGAAACTGCGGTTCGATCAGGAACGAATCCAAGTTCGTCCATCGCAAGCTTTATTCGATCATAGGTCGCTTGAGAAATTCTTTTCTCTTTCCATTTCTCATTAATGATCGCAGAAATAACCTGTCTAGAAGTGCCTGTCTTTTTAGCCAGTTCAGATGTGGAATAATATTTTGCCTTAATCATTAATGTCTTAAATTTCTAGAAATTTACTCAGACTTCAAACTCCACAAAAACAGGAAAATCCACCATCCACAGCAGCCACAGTACCAGTGACAAAAGAGGCGGCATCGGAAATCAGATAATGAATGGTTCCATAGATTTCTTCCTGTTCACCAAATCGTTTAAATGGAGTTTTATTGATAACCTGCTGACCACGCTCGGTGAATGTACCATCTTCATTAAGTAATAATGCTTTATTTTGATTGGAAATAAAGAAACCTGGTGCAACTGCATTCACTCGAATTTTGTCTCCATATTTAAACGCCATTTCGGTAGCCATCCAACGAGTAAAATTATCAATCGCGGCCTTGGCATTTGAATAGCCGAGCACACGAGTTAATGCCTGTGGCGAAGACATAGATGAAAAATTAATCACTGAACCTGAACCCTGATCTTTAAACGCCTTCGCAAAAGTGAGAGTGGGTAAAACCGTGCCTTTCAAATTTAAATCCATCACTTTTCCATAGTCATCAATATCTAAGTCAAAGATTTCTTTATCCGGGCCAATTGTGGCTCCGGGCATATTCCCTCCTGCTCCATTAATGAGAACATCTACCCGACCAAACTGATCCATTACCTTTTCGAAACCAGTATTCAAGCCATCCTGGTCTAAGACATCAGTGGTTACTCCGAGACAATGATCAGAAATTTCTTTGGCCTCTTCCATTGTACGATCTACTTTTTCTTGATTACGCCCCACATAAACCACTTTTGCACCTTGGTTCTGCAAATATTTAGCGGTGCCACCAGCAAGAATCCCCGTGGCCCCGGTCACAACAACCACTTTTCCTGTTACATTAAATAAATTTTTCATAAGAATTAAAATTGATTATCGAACGACTCGGGCTCCGGCTCCACTCATTACTTTCTCAACATCCGCAACTGTAACCATGGAGGTATCTCCAGGAGTGGTCATAGCCAATGCCCCATGAGCCGCACCATAATTTACGGCCTTCCCACCATCGTGCCCCTGAAGGAATCCATAAATTAAACCGGAAGCAAAACTATCTCCACCTCCGACACGGTCCATGATTTCCAAGTCCGGACGATGGGTCGCTTCGTAAAAATTTCCTCCCTGCCAACAAATCGCTCCCCAATCATTCAATGTAGCGGTTTTTACTGTACGCAAGGTTGTTGCAGTTGCTTTAAAATTAGGGAACTCAGCCACCACTTGAGTGATCATTTTCTTAAAATTATCCACTTCAATACTGGAAATAGATTCATCCACACCTTCCACTTCAAAACCAAGGCACGCAGTAAAGTCTTCCTCGTTACCAATCATCACATCAACATTTCGTGCGATTGCTCGGTTGATCTCCTGTGCTTTTTCCAAGCCCCCAATTGATTTCCACAAAGAAGGGCGATAATTTAAATCATAAGATACCACCGTTCCATATTTTTGAGCCGATTGAACTGCTTCCGCAGTTACTTCGGTTGTGGATTCTGATAAAGCGGCAAAAATCCCTCCTGTATGAAACCAACGAACTCCCTGTCTGCCGAATAGATCATCCCAATCAATATCCCCAATCTTTAGCTGGGACGCGGCGGTTAATCCACGATCGGGTACACCGACCGCACCTCGAATCCCAAATCCACGCTCGGTAAAATTGAGTCCATTGCGTACCTCTCGGCCCAAGCCATCATAAGGAACCCATCTGATAAGAGAAGTATCAACACCACCTTGTAAAATAAAATCCTCAATCAAACGTCCAATCTCATTATCCGCAAAAGCAGAAACTACCCCTGTATCTAGGCCAAAGCATCTGCGAAGCCCCCGCGCTACATTATACTCACCTCCTCCCTCCCAGGCAGAAAAACTTCGAGCGGTTCGTATTCTTCCTTCGCCTGGATCCAAGCGAAGCATAATTTCGCCAAGGGATACGAGGTCATATTGGCATTCTGATTTTGGTTTAATTTCTAGGTTCATTATAAAGGGTAAGGATTAAATTTATTGAGTGATTGCAAACTGATCGATCTGCCAGGGTTCAGCCTCACATTCATGGGCAATATGATTAAATTCTTCAATTTCTTTTTCGGAAAAAAGGAGACCATTTGCCCTCTCAGACAACTTTGCAAATTGAGCTTCAATTTGACCGGGCAAAATACATTTCTCATTTCCCTCCCCTAAAATATCATCGAGTATCACTTTGATATTTTCCGACTGATTTCGACCATGAGCAAATGCCCCGCTGCTCAATGCTTCTGGGTGAATCACTTGGAAATAAAAATTGGGAGTATGCTTATCCCCATCATCAAGATGCTTGCTTCGCAGGGTGGGTTTGGATGCACCAATAAAACCCGCGATTAACTCATTAATTAAAGAAAGACCATACCCTTTATGGGCACCGAATGGCTTGAGTGCGGCCACCTGCTGGGGGTCAATGGTTTCATTTCCTTCGGCATCCACCGCAGCACCAGGTGGTAAGGATTTACCCTCTCTCTTCAATTGTTGAACTCGACCCATGGCAATCACAGAAGTCGCCCAATCAATCACTATCGGAAAGCCGAGTGCTTCTGTTGTAGGAAAACCCCAGGAATGTGGATTTGTTCCCAAGGTCGGACTACTTCCCATAAAAGGAACTACTTCAGTAATGGAGGCAGTGCAGTTAGTGTAGGCAATATAACCCTTCTTCGCTGCTTCCATTACATAACCCCCACCCCAAAGATAATGAAAGGCATGATCGACGGAAACTTGTCCAATCCCATATTGATCCGCTAGTTTAATACAGGCATCCATTGCCTCATAGGCTGTTGCTTGTCCAAGTTTATACTGACAATCCCAGACCTGAGATGCAGCGAAACGACTTTCCTTTTTTATAATCTTTGCCGCGGGCTTACACCCACCCGCTTTTGAACCAAATAAATCATCCAAATGTAGAGCTTTTAATGCATTGTGCGTACGAATTCCATGATGAGTGGCATAGGATGAAAATCGGGCCGCTGCATCACATTCATCCTGATCAAATCCACGTTTGGCATAGGCCTGTTTCACTAGTGAATTGTGCGTCTCTTCTGGTACGATATAAAATTTTTCTTCGCTTTGATTCATAACAAGGGTTTACTGATTAATCTCTGACCAATGATTTAAAACTGGGACCTGATTGGCCTGTGCAAGGGGCTTTTCTCCCTTAAGAGCAAGAACGAGATTTCTGGCCGCCATCCCAGCTTGTCTCTGAACAGATTCATAAGTCCGGGATCCAATGTGAGGGGTAATCACAGTATTTTTCGCTTTTAAAATTGGATGATTTGCAGGTGGGGGTTCCTGGTCAAGAACATCAGCTCCATATCCGCCCACTTTGCCTAAGTTCAAGGCCTCCGCTAATTCATTCGAATTTACAATTTCACCACGGGCACAATTCAAAATTATAACACCCTCTCTCATTTTACTAATACTCTCTTTATTAATTAAATCTCGAGTTTCATCGGTCAGATTTACATGCAGACTAATTACATCCCCATTATTTAAAGCATCTTCAATACTTTCACAGCGTTTCACACTATACTTCTGGGCAAATTCTTCGTCCCAATAAAGATCGAACCCAATTACATCCATTCCAAATGCCTGCGCTCGAATCGCGACTTCTTTTCCAATCCGCCCCAGTCCGATTATGGAAATCGTTTTGCCCATTATTTCGTGCCCGGTCAAACGAACCCATTCGCCTGCTGCACAATGATTGGCCTCAGTAATTAAATGACGAGACAAAGCAAGAAGAAGTGCAAAGGTATGCTCAGAGACAGTTGTATGGTTTACCCCTGGACAAAAGGTGAGCGGTATCCCCTTCTCGGTTACATAGTTCACATCGATTTTATCCAGACCGATCCCGTACTTTGAAATCACTTTCAACCGGGGTAATGCACGATCCACCACGGCCTGAGTAATTTCATCATCCCCACAAATAAAAGCGTCAATTTCGCCTACTAATTCTAACATCCGCGCTTCGGGTAAAGGACCGCGTTCGCAGATCAATTCAAAACCAGCCTCCCTTAATTGATCATGATGGGGTCCTGGAGTATCTTGAAAAGAAGTGGTGGTAAGTAATACTTTCATAAGAAGATTTAAGAATGTGACCTTAAAGGCTTTACACGAGTTAAGCCCAGTGTCAATTTAAGAACTTTCTTTCGCTAAAACCAAAGGTAATTCCTATTTCTTTTTCATATGAAAAAACTCATCTATACCACAGTACTCATACTTGTTACTTCTACTCTTACCACATGGGCTGCCCCAGACACGGGGAAATGGATCAATTTATTCAATGGAAAAGATTTATCAGGTTGGCATAATCCATACCCTCATGGCGAATTTAAAGTCGTGAAGGGCACAATTGAATTGGTGGCCAATAAAAAGTTCTTTCTTGCTCACGATAAAAAATTTAGCGACTTCATACTACAGGCCGAAATTAAATTACCTATGGGTAAGGCGAATTCAGGTTTTCTTTTTCGTTCTCAAAAAAAGGAAAATGGTAGTATGTTCGGCTACCAAGCCGAAGTGGATGGTTCCGATCGAAAATGGTCTGGTGGACTATACGATGAAGGTAGGCGTGGATGGATTCATCCCAAGAAACCAATCGAAAATCCCTACAATGAAAAAAATTGGAAGAGCGATCGAAGTGAGGCTTTTAAACGAGACGGTTGGAACCATTATAAAATTCATTGCAAAGGAGACCATATCCAAATCTGGGTAAATGAAGTAAAAACAACCGACCTTCGTGATTCAACTGATAAAAACGGCTTCATCGCCATCCAGCATCATGGAGAAAAAGGACAAGTTTACCGATTCAGGAAAATCAAAATCATCGAACTCTAATTCTTTGATCCTTGTATAAATTTCCTACACTATGACAACAGAACCATACAAGATTGGAATTATTGGAGCCGGAGTAATTGCAGATTTTCATGCCCAAGCGATACAAGCAATGGCGGGAGCGGAATTAGTCGCCGCTTTTGCTCGCAGGGAAGAAAAGGCTAATGAATTTGCCCATAAGTATGATTGCCTAGGTTATTCAGACTTAGATACTTTCTTAAATCATCCGGGAATGGATATCGTGACTATCTGCTCGGTCAGCGGTGCTCACCTCGACCACACTTCTGCAGCCGCCCGGGCTGGAAAGCATATTATTTGCGAGAAACCTCTAGAGGTTACACCTGAGCGAATTGATCAGATGATTAAAATATGCGATCAAAACCAAGTCATACTCTCAGGGGTCTTCCCAAGGCGGTTCAATGATTCAACCTCCATTTTCAAAAAAGCAATTGAAGAGAAAAGGCTGGGAAAGATTGTACTCTGTGACACCGCTATCAAATGGTGGCGCACACAGGAATATTACGACAGCGGAGCTTGGCGCGGAACATGGGATTTAGATGGTGGAGGAGCCCTGATGAATCAATCAATCCACACTGTCGACCTAATGCTTCATTTAATGGGCGATGTTTCCACAGTCTCTGCATCGGGTGGATTGGAAGCCCATCAGGGAATTGAGGTGGAAGATGTAGTGGTGGCAATAATCGAATTTAAATCAGGTGCACGGGGAGTCATTCAGGCATCCACTGCCTGTTATTCAAATACCGGGCTCCCCGCATCGATTCACATATGCGGGGATGAAGGATCCATTATGATGGTGGATGATAAATTTAGTATTTGGGATTTAAAGAACGCCCGTCCTGAAGATACTGAAATCATGGCCACGCATGGAATGAACACCAATAAATCAGGAGCTGGTGCCACCGATCCAAAAGCCATTGATTTTCTTTGGCATCAACGAAATTTCGAAAATGCTTTGAATGCCTTAAAGCACTCAAAGAAACCTGAAGTGGATGGACAGGAAGGCAGGCGATCAGTCGAACTAATTACCGCAATCTATAAATCGATCAAACAAGGGGGGACCCGAGTTTCAATTTAATCAAACCTTTATCCAAAAATTAAAAAATGTATTTAACAGGAATTGCAGATGAAGCGTCCCAACAAATCGAGACGCAAATTGAAGTAACACGCCAACTTGGATGGAACGCGATTGAATCACGATTCATTGATGGGAAAAATATCCACGACTTAAGCGAAGACGCATTTGATCAAGTCTGTAAAACTCTTGATGGAAGTGGCATCTATATAAATGCATTTGGCTCCGCTATAGCCAACTGGGGAAAAGATGTACGGGATGACTTTTCAATTACCGAAGAAGAAATTAAAAGAACTATTCCTCGAATGAAGAGGCTCCAGTCAAAGTTTGTTCGGATCATGAGTTATAAAGTATTGGACGAAAATGATCAGTTAGTCGATGAACGGATCAAACGCCTCCGCTTAATCCTCGACGCTTTTCATGCGGAAGGAATCACAGTGGTTCATGAAAACTGCATGAATTACGGGGGTATGAGTTGGCAACATACCCTTGAACTCATAGACGCCCTCCCTGATATGAAACTTGTCTATGACACTGGTAATCCGGTCTTTAACCGGGATCGTTCAAAAGAAGGTAATCCTTGGCAGGATCCATGGGAATTTTATCAAAAAGTAAAAGATCATATTGCTTATGTACATGTGAAAGACTGTCTTAATCCAACGCAAGAAAATGATAATAAGGAAGTGTATCTCTACCCAGGCGATGGACAGGGTTGTGTAAAAGAAATCATGCAGGATTTAATGGCTAGTGGATATGAGGGTGGAATTTCCATCGAACCCCATCTGGCCGCCGTCTTTCATAATGCCGATTCAAACACCGGATCCAAGGAAGACCCAATTGAAATTTACTTAAAGTACGGAAGACAACTTATGGAAATGCTTAATTCTATTGGCTACCATAATACACCCTACCAACCATAAAATTCATTAATGGAGATCCCTGACCGGTTACTAGAGGATGCCTTTTGGGAATTAGAAAATGATCTTAATAAGGAAGTGTTTAAGGATTGTGAAGAAATCGCCTCCAATAAAGAACAGGCCAGACAACTTTACATTAATGTGCGAGCCATGCATTTTATGCTTCTCGAAAAGAAGCAACGATCTGATGAAGCAGTCGAATTAAATGAAACCGAAGAAATATGGGATCAGATGAAAAAGGATGAACTACAGAACTAGTCCGAAGTCATAAAATAAATACTCTTGGAATTATAATCCTTAAGCCAGGATCATAATCTCCAAACCTTAATTGTCAGACTGCCCCACACTCAGTGGAGAGCGGTTAAAGCAAATTACTCGGCAAGAAATTCAACCGAGGTGAATTTTCGAGCACCTGTTACTCTTACCTTAATGATACCGTCTGTTACCACCTGACTAGAAACTAGTTGGTCACGCAGGTTCTGATCAGTTCCATTCTTCCGATTGATATCTTTTGTTATAATGCGAGCCTTATACTTTTCTCCATTCTTAAATCCTTCTCCGCGAAAATCGACCTTGGAGAATTTATTATTATAATGCTTTCCATTTTGGATCGTTGAAGGAATCGCAATTTCAATTGCACCTTTTCCATTCGCTCCGCCAGAATAAACTAAAACCTTAAATGATTTCTTGGTTCGATTATAAGAGGAAATTTTGTACTGCTCATTTCCTGTCATCCCGTTACCAGAAGCTTGGATATCATTCCCACGCTCACCCTTTATCGCATGACGAATAACCTCGTCTGAACCACCAGCAAATTGGGCATACCAACGCCAAATATAATAATGTAAGTGATTCGGATCTCCAGGATTAATGTAATCATTAACAGTGAATGGTAATCCGCTCGCATCATTTTCTACTGGTTTAAAAGTATCATCCGATCCACCACGTAATCCAATCTTACGGGTCACAATATCAGGGCCACCATCATTGGCAGGAATAACCCATTCTGGTTTTAATTTCTTAATACGACCGTTGTAATCAACACGCTTAACTAATCCCATTGACCAACGGCTTGAATTATCACACCAGGGCATATTGACTGTGTTTAAACCTCGTTCTAAAATATTCCCAAAAATGGTCACTGTCTTATCAAATGCATCAACCTCATTTTTAACACCATCGCCGTTTACATCATGATTATTCCCAGAGTTGTCCCATACAATCCAAGACTCCGAGGAAATGACTTTTTTGGAAAAGTAATTCGCCTGATCCAACTTACCCCGGGCTAAACTGTATTGTGTCCACGCATTGGGGATAATTTTTCCATCCATCATACCATATCCATTCCCGTGATCAGAAATATTCAAATTCAATGCGTCCACAACTTCCATCATTTCCTTATTCGCTATTAATTGATCGTAGTAATCATCGACTGCGACTGCCCCAACACCCTTCAAACCTTCCCTTGCACCGCATGGCTCACAAGGGGATGTTCCGGATGTTGAGATAATTACCGGCGTTTTAGGCTCAGCATCATACACCTTACGAATTGCTTTCCCCCCGTTGGTAAATACCTCATCAATAATAAAGTCAATATTTGCCCCATTCATCATCCCTTGCAAATTTACTTCATGATAAAGTTGGAAGGCATCGACTCGCCCTTTAAAATGTTTAGCCATTCGCTCAGTAAAGGCAGGATACTCACCAACCCTTGGCTTCCACGCACCACCTTTTCCAGATTCGGACGCCCAGCTTGGACAATGCCACATCACTAATTCAGTCTTCACTCCGCGAGCAACACAAGCATCCACTGCCTTCTCAATCCCTTTAAGATAACCAGACATATTCTTCTTATAATTTTTGCTCTGTTCAGTAGGCTCAGCAGCATTCCAACTCACCCAAAATTGGGCATAACTACTATGCTCAGAAATCAACGGTCGGTTGGCATCATTCATATCACAACCAGACAAACTAAAAGGCTGCCAACGAACTCCCACATGCACATGATCTGTAGTCCAGGAATAACTTGGCATTTTGCTTTGCTTTGCATCAGCGGCTTTTATTTCAACTTGAAAGCCTAGAACTGAGCAAAAAATTGTCAGTACAGACGGAAGGAACGAACGAGTAAACATAGTATTTTTAATGTGAAGTTTGGGAGCGATGTTTGTAATAGGTGACCAACACGAAATTGCTCACAATTAAAGACTGGTTTACCATAGCAAATAGTTCATCTGGAGTGAAGCCTGAAAGTTTACCTGAACAAAGACTTTTTCAGATTCTTATATCAAAACCTTACATCTTAAATACGATTGCAATTTAAACCCGTTTCATGGGGTTCTTGGTTATCGATTGATTACCCTTTAAGACGGTTCAATGTGTACCAAGCTCTTGAATTTGACATTTTTGAACCATCTTTCGCAGATAGGGCTTCGAGGTTAAACCTGTATACTTTATTTCTCTCTAAGGTAGTTTCGATATCGATTTTTAATCCATTCTTGGAAACCTTCACCTTTGTAGGCTTTTCCTTTTTTACATCGGTCTTAGGGGAACCATATTTAGGATGGTAGTGATAACCCCATCTCTCCAAGTTGTAGTTGTCTAAATCCATAGCTAGTTTCTCATCAACTGGCTTGGTTAAGATAATTTGAAATCCTTTTTTCGTAAGCTTGAGATCGAGCATGGAGAATGGCATTGTTTTCCCGTCCCAACTAACTTGTTGAAGGCCAAATTCTTTACCACCTGCTGAACCCCATCCCCTACCCGTCTGGCCAACCCACATACTCCCATCTGGTGCAAAAACCTGACGAATACATCCAGTCTGAAGTCGGTTAATAAAATCAAAAATCACCCCCTGGTATTCACCGCCGACTTTATCAAGGGAGACACGCATGATATTCGAGCGACTCTGATCACCTATAAACATTTGACCAGTAAACGGACCAAACTTTCCTTTTGTATAGTCAAAAGTAGGCTCACCAGGCGAATTTGCTAATTCACCATGAGGGATCCATACAGCCGGCCGTTTTCTCAATTTTTCATATTCCTCAATGGCAATAGCATTCAAGTCCTTTCCTTCAAAATCAGGATGATCCGTAAGGGACGAAGGGTGACCGTGAAAACGTCCCTCTACAATATGGTGGAGGGAACTGGTGGCCTCCCAGTCACCTTGATTATCGGTAAAAAAAAGTTCATCGTCCTTATTCATTCCAATACCCGCAGGGGAACGCATTCCCGAGGCAAAAGGCATAAATTTTCCTTCCGGGGTTATTTTGAATCCCCAGCCTCGATATTTGGCCGCCCGACCCATCTTTCCCTCGGTATCTTTAAACCCCTTTGTCCAAACTCGTGCAATATCCCATTTTTCACTCCTGGCCCAACCAGGCCAAGAAAGTGAGGTATTAAGAGTACCATAAAAATTACCCTTTCGGTCGCGGACTAATCCAAAGGCATATTCATGATAATTATCGGTTACCCCCCACTCTGCGTTAATTGTTTCATACCGATCCGCTCGTCCATCCTGATCGGTATCAATTAACTTGGTAATTTCAGGCCGATGGATCACATAGACCTCAGCACTCTGTGGATCAATCCAGATCCCGAGTGCTTCATGAAGGCCGTCCGCAAATAATTCCCATTCTCCAGCCTGTATCGAATGTCTCCATACCTCTCCCTCACGGGTGCAGATATACAAGTGACCATCTGGGGAAAACTCCATTCCCCCCACACCAAGAAAGACTTCGGATGGAGTCTCGATGGTTCGAACTGAATAACCTTCGGGGATACGATCAGGCATTTCCTCTCCGTAGCCCACCAAAAAGGAAAGAAAAAGAAAAAAGAAGATGTAGTTTAATTTCATTGTATTCCCTTATTTAGATTCGATGCTTACAAAAAATTCTTCAGCCTCGTCTGCTGGAATATGTACATATCCTTCAGCCGATTTCCATTCCCCAGCAGTAGTGGTAACCTTAAGGTTTTCCTGATTCAGAAGAAAAAATACATCCGCGGGGGCATCCGTTATCCGAAATCCATAAGTCATCCCCTCTTTATCAGGCGAACCAGTTGCCGTTTGCCTCACTTCTACACCGTCCACATCATAGAAAAAAATTGGGTTTTCCAATTTCGAATATCCACGAAATCGTACACTTGGTATTTTTTCTGCTTTCCCAATTCGTAAGGGATATTCCTTAGCACCGACTTCAAACTTTTTTCCGAGAATTGAACATGGCCCACCTCCACGGCTCCTCCGATCTCTGCTTACATTAAGAAAGGCACCAGTCCAACCAGTACGAATCATAAGTTTTTCAGCATCAAAAAGATAATTAAAACCACCAGGAAGCCCAACCGCAATGGATCTTCCAGAATCGACTCCAGATATGTGA
>CAYLIJ010000003.1:31924-53640 GCA_964383925.1 uncultured Puniceicoccaceae bacterium | reverse complement strand
CTAATACTCCGTTTTTCGGTGTCGTGTTCGGTGGAGCAATTTTCATCTCGCTAAGAATGACATTTTCGGGTTCATCCACCACCTTCATGATTCCACGCATAGAGAGAGAATGTCCTGGAAAAGTACAGATAAAGGGATAATTCCCTTTTTCTTTGGGAGCAATAAATTCAACCGAAGCTTTTTGACCGGGCTGTACTAAACCGATACCCACGATGATCGAAGGATCCTCGGGAATAAATCCCATCCCCATCCCCTTCTCGCCAAGCTTGAGTGCCGATTCTGCTAATCCATCCATCTCCTTGGAGGTTCCTTGGGCAATCACTAAGTTGTGGATCATCTCGTCTGAATTGGAAAAGGTCAAATGTACATTGCTTCCCGGTTTAACCGCAAAGACTTCAGGAGAATATCTTAACTGAGCGTGGCGAGTGCCTATGGTTACATCATGCTGGGTTTTCGCCACAGACGAAACTTCGGCCAAGAAGAACAAAGTTATCGGAATCAATAAGTAAATGGTTTTCATTTTATTCTCAGTATTACTTTTTAAGGCTCTCGTACAATTAAAAATCTCGCTTATAGAAAAACTATGTGAATGTAGTTCATATAATCCTGAATCTTTTTAAGGATATTTAATTCGGCTTTCGGGCATGAGACCTTACATCTATTCGAGGTTATGGAAACGAGTATTAGCTCTTGATTAATAAATTTTGGCTAATTTTTCGTTTTGAATAACTTAAACTTTATCAAAACTCTCCTTAAAATGTACAAATCAATCCCAGCATAAAGATTTCGTAAGAAATATTATTGGGCGACTTTTAAATATTATGTTTGATAAATTAATTAACCGATTTGGCTCAAATCTAGGTTTGAGTGAGAAGGAGGCAATAAGGTCAGACTTAGTGAAAAAACTTTGTTCTGATTTAATTCACGGGCATGTTGTAGTAATTAATTCGAACCAAAAGAAATCTTTTACCGTAAATACGAGCACAAATAATACAAAAAGAGACTCAGTGTAGAACTTTAGTCTTCTCTTCAAACAGGTTTAAAAATTAATTCGGTCTATTGACTAAGAAGTCGAGACTTTTTTTAATCATAAATGCGAGAATCAAAAATCTGAAAACTATTGTAAATCCTATCAATCATAAGTCTATTCGATGAAATATTGGACGATTGAAAATATCAAACTTCCATTTGGAATTTGGGCTATTGCTTTATATCCGTTCATTATATGTAGCGGCAAACTCCAGAAAGAAATCAGAAATCACGAGGTCATCCATCTTCGTCAACAATTAGAACTTCTGGTCATCGGTTTTTACACATTATATGTTTTATTTTGGATCGTTGGTTTATTTAAAAGAAAGTCAATATATGACGCTTATCGATCGATTCCATTTGAAAAAGAGGCATATAACAATGCATCTAATTTTGACTACCTTTCAAATCGCAGGCTTTTTTCTTGGATCAATGAGATAGAAAAAGATTACCCCTGAAAAGAGATTAATCGAAAAGGTAGGAAATACCTTCCGTTCGCAAGTCGAAGAGTTACTTCGATCAAGGATACCCCAACTGAATTTCAGCAGAGACAATCTTATCGCGATGGGCAATTAGCATGAGAATCAGACCGACTGTCTTTTATCGAGAAGACAAACCAATACAGTGTGTGGAAGAGTTAGAATGGAAATGCCAATCATTGCTTTGCCTAGCCAATCAATTTCCATTCCATTTAAAGTTAAAGAAAGAGATAAGGTAAACCAAAGGCCAAGCAGGGCCAAAATAGTCATAATTGTAGTCAGACTGAGCCATCTTTTAGATAAGGTTACGATTTTAAATGACTCAAGTGCAATCTGACCTACCTGATCAATCCAAAGAATTCGTAATGCATGGCGAAGGCTGTGCCAAAAGACAAAATAGATTCCTATAGCCCAAAGGGGAGGAATGAAAAGAAACCAGAGAAAAAGTCCGAGTCCTTCAACCAAATCGGTTAAAAGCGCTTTTCTTTCCTCTTGGCGTGAAGATAAGAAAGTAATTCCCGTGTATAGAATAAATAAAATCAAAGGGATGAGAAGGAAAACAATTCTTCCCTCTAAGATCGGCATAAATTCAGTTATGTTTTTTCCACTCTGCTTCACCATGGTCACAAAAAAATCATGATAGATTTCATTACCCAAATAACCAGGTAATACGATTGGTAAACTTCCGCGCAAAATCAAATGTAATACGGATAAAAACCGAGATCGATCGAGGTAATGAGCACCATGAAGGTACGCAGTTATATAACGATCTCCCTGCCCCCAGTGAAAAATGGTAAGTACCAGAAAAAAGAGGGCGGAGAAGATGGGATAGATCCCCCAAGCTAAAAGATAAATTCCGGAGAGCGAAATATAAATAAGCAGCGAAACTATTCGAAAAGATGTAGAATCCTTACCAAGTAAACCCCAGATCAAAAGGTGATCGGCGGCTCCATGGGGCATTCCAAGTATAAAGAGGCCAACATAAAAGGGAAGGAGTTGCCACATGATTGGCCATTCCGTACTACCGAATCCGACCACAGACAAGAACAGTAAGAGGACAAGACTTCCATTAAATACTAATTTGGATAACTTATCAGGCAATGGTCCAATTGAATTGGACTTCACCTTGATTGGTCTCCATTCAAACAGTTGCATTCTTTGTTCTACTCCAGTTAAACCAAAGAGTAAGTCCCTGAACGACAAATAAATTCGTGACTGCAAAGAACAGGGCTTCCTCTACTGGGAGTACACCGAGTTCAAGGCCTGAGCGGGTCTCAATGGGTAAGATCCAGATTTCCCGATACACGGCATAGGTATCTGCTAATGACAGGTACACGCTAAAGCCAAGCCAAAGTGGAAACCATTGGGAAATAGTTCTTCGCAGGATGCGCAAACCACAACCCCATTGTAAAAGAAGGGGCAGCGAGGCCCAAGTCAGAATAAGACCGGCATAAGTTCCTTTTTCATAGCTAAGGCATATCAGACCACTGCCTCCAACAATAAGAGCAAGAACTACACCAAGAATAGAAAATTGGAGCTGGAAATTATGATTCTTAAATTTCACAAAACACCAGGCAAGTCCAACCAGAGCGGTTTGCATGATCATAAATAAGTATTCCTCAATCGGAACATATCCAATCGTACCCATCACCGAACCTTCGGGATAAGTCCAGATTTCCTGCATAACCAGATAATTATCCCAGGGAGTAGTATAAATAAGAGCCACAAAACAAAGGAGTATAACCCCTTTAAGTTTTCGGGCATCGATTCGACGGTAAATAAGTACCAAAGAGATAATCAACAGGAGGGGAATTCCTACAAATAACAAGAGAAAAAAAAGATAGCTCATTTTGAGAGCCAAGGAAATAAAGAGAGTAAAAAGCAACGAGGGAACATAACCGCTTTTTTCACCCATCCCACCACTGCTCTTTCGCGTTCAAAATGAGAAGGCTTTTCCTTAATCAATAATCCAATGGAACGATACATACTAGCTGCCCAACGAATGACGATTCTCATCCGCAATGGCAAATAAGACATTCCAGACTCTCCACTCAAATAATACCCTTCGGCTAGATCAAGCAGACGTCCTTTAGCCGCAAGTACCTCATCGAGCCGACCCGCGTGTCCTTTTTCCGTCAATTCTTTTGGGGTAATCGGAGACTTCAAGTATTCAGCGGGTAAGTAAATCCGCCCCCTTTCGGCATCCTCAAAAATATCACGGGCAATATTCGTTAATTGCATCGCAATGCCCAGATCAATGGCATGTTTGAGTGCTTTTGCATCTGTCACTCCAAGTATAGGAGAAGTCATCCAGCCTATTGTTCCCGCGACTCCATGTGAATATTTAATCAATTCCTCTTCAGTTTTAAAGCGAACTTGTTCCTGTTCACCATCCATCGCCTCAAGTAATTCAGTCATGGGTTCGGATGCAATTCCCCAATGAGTCTGAAGGAAACGATATTGATCAAGAAGTGGATGCGGTGTGTGAGATCGCCAAGAATCAAAAGCTTTTTTCAAATGATCTCCACCTCCATCATCGGCCCAATCATCCAGCGTTCGACATATAAAATAAAGTTGAGCGATTGCCTGCATTCGTTTGCGAGGCAGAAGAAAAGAAGCCAATGAAAAAGTCTTACTCTTCGACCGAAAGACTTCGAAGTCGGAATCAGGATCAAGGGAGCGAGGTGGAGGAACGAGCTTCTCCACAATCTTAGCCGAGGAAAGAACTCCGGGCACGCCTGCTCCAGGATGAGTCCCAGCTCCACAAAAATACAGATTTTCAAGTTCCTCAGATCGGTTATGAAAACGAAACCAGGCGGATTGACGAAAAATAGGAGCGATTGAAAAACCGCTCCCCAAGTGAGTATTGAAACGCTTTTGAAAATCGTCAGGGGTAACAAAGAAGGAAGATTCTAGGCATTCGCCAAGACCAGGAAGGAGTGTGCCTTCGAGTTGAGCCTGTACTTGGACCCGAATTTTTTCGCCCGCTTCCTTCCAATCAACCTTGGCCCGCTTATTGGGAACAGGAGCCAAGACATAAAAGGCGTCACATCCCTCAGGAGCCATCGAAGGATCTGTGGCCGCAGGTCGATGAAGGTAGAGACTGAGGTCGTCCGAAAGAACCTTCTGGTCATAAATTTCATTTAGTAATTCCGCAAATGTGTCCCCCATCAGGATAGTGTGGTGTTGAACTTCAGGATAAGAACGAGAGGTTCCGAAATACCAAACGAAGAGGCCCATTGAATAGGAAAGACGGTTGATCCTTCGATTAGTCCATTTCTTTCGATGCTTCTCTTCGACAAGGTCGCGGTATACCTTGGGTGGATCCGCATCAAAAACCACGAGGTCCGCTTTTTCTTCGCCACCACCATTTAAACAAACTCCAGTTGCTTTCCCTGAGTCGACTAAGACTTTATCAACCTGAACCCCAAGTCGGATGTTTACACCGCTTTCCTCCATCAATCTGCCTAGGGATTCGACCATTGCACCAGTTCCTCCACGTGGGAACCAGACGCCCCATTTTCGCTCGAGGTAGTGAATGAGGCAGTAGATTGAAGTGGTATTTAAGGGGTTACCCCCTACTAGTAGAGGATGAATACTAAATGCCCGACGTAAGCGGTCGTCCTTAAGAAATTTCCCAACTAAAGAATAGACCGATAAATAACTCTTCAGAGCAATAAGTGCCGGGACTTGACGAAGCATAATCCAAAATTGATGAAAAGGCTGGTCAGCGAGTTTTTCAAAACCGACTCGAAATATGCGCTTGGAAAAAAGAACCAATTTCTCGTAGCCTTTTCCCTCGCCAGGGGATAATCGGTTAATCTCGGCAATAGTATCCTCAAGACCACCTCCGTAATCTAATTTCTCCCCATCCGCAAATTCAAAGCGATACCAAGGTTCAACTCGCATTAATTCAACATAGTCGCTTCTTTTTTTACCATAGAGAGCGAATAACTCGTCGAATAAAAAAGGGGCTGTAATTACAGTGGGACCCGCATCAAATTTAAAAGGTCCATCTTCATAGACTTGAGCCCGTCCACCAAGTTTTGGATTATTGTCTAAGAGCGTGACCTCATACCCAAGACGCCTAAGGCGCAACGCAGAAGCAATACCACCAAAACCAGCTCCAACTACCAGAGCAGTGGCTGGGTTGGGATAAGATTTAGACTTGTGAACGGACGACATCTTCCTGAAAAGAGACGGAGGATTGCCGTTCGTATTGGTCAGGAAAGTTGGCCTCCGATTCAATCGGGGCAAGGTTACTAGTAAGTTGAACGAAGGGGATTACAAGTTCGTCCAAAACTTGAACCAAGGATAAATCAAAGCCTTTAAGAAGTTCCTTGGCGTCCAGAATTAGTTTTTGTTGCACTGCGTTGATACGATCCATGTTCATTTCACTATTGCCGTCCTTGCATGCAAGCAAATGATAAATATTAGGCCGGCCATTATTTGCATCGGAAGATTCAGTCCGACCTATCTTAATCCCTTTATAATCGGCTTGATCATCTTTAATTTGATAAGCGACAGCCATATTCGAAAATGCCTGGCATAATTGTTCGGTTTCTTTTGTTTCCATCTCTAGAGCAATGCAAATGCATTTGATCGGGAGAACAAACATTGATCCGGTTTTATTCTGAGCCATTTCTAAATAATCAGCTAAGAGGGTGTTGGAATTATTAAAATCAAAAGTCAACTCGCTGTTGGCCCCTCGAATGGTTGCAGACATAGTATCAGACAAACTTGTAGCCCACTTACTCCTTATTGAGTCGGGAGCAGCAGAAGTTGTTGCGACCATAAAAGAGTTAGCAATAAGAAGATCGCCTACTAAAAGTGCTTGAGATTTCCCGTACCTTTTCCATACAGTCGGATGCCCTCTCCTTTCGACATCCTCATCAATTAAATCATCATGAACAAGGCTGGCGTTATGAAGTAACTCCGTAAAGGTAGCTATATCTAAAGCAAGATCCTCTTCCAAACCAAGTCGAGATGCAATTTGCATACAAACTTGACCCCGGATTCCTTGGCCCGACCAAAAGTAACCATCCTCTAGGAAGACTTTAAGAAGTTGATCTTTAGAAAAAAAGGACCTGAGCCGCCCGTTAAGGCGACTCAGGTTCAAGTTGCTACAATCCATCGCTCGAGGCTTTGGCGTAGCTTTATTTAAGAATTATCGCTGTTGTCGCTTGTAGCAGCAACCCAAATGGCTAAACCAAATGCACCTTTATTTACTAAGTCTGCAATGTTGTAAACGATGTTAAGTGTATTTTCGTCAACACCATCGCCAGCACCAAGGTAGGCCATATAGTAACCGATTGGATAAATTGCCCAACCGAAAGTGACAATCGCTCTGATTGTCTTGAAGGCTTGTTGACTCGCCGCATTTCCACTTGAGTCATTAATTTGAGAAGCTTCACCTTTGAAAATTTCCCAGATGATATAAATCCAACCAGCCATTCCGATCACGAATGCAGGCATTACATCCATTTGTCCAGTCTCACCAGCATACCCACCAATAAGCATGACTAGAGAAGCAATAAGTAACCGCCAGAAAAGCTGAGGTCTTACTGTAGTAACCGCAGCAAGGATTAAGTAAAACTCAACTATTTGAAGAGGAACTGTTATCAACCAATCAATGTAACGAAACACGGTCGGGGTTGTTCCAGTGTCTACCCATATGTTGCGCATGTAAAGATAGTGCCAAAAAGCAACACCAGTTACTAAACCTGCAACTGAAAGGGAAGTTTTCCACTTACCTTTGACTCGATCCCTTTCAATGAAGAAAAAGACTGTGCAAGCAAGCATCATTGCAGTGGCAAGCCAAAAGCTTATACCAACATAATCATCTTGGCGAAGATTACCGTCGAACACTGCAGGTTCAGCTGAGACATCTAAAACAGATTCAGCGGCATTTGGTTCATCACCTGCATGGTTGTCTGCAAGGGCAAAAACCTGCGTAAACATAAACGCAAGCAAAACGGATAAAACATTTTTGTATTTCAAGTACATTATGGAATTGGTTGGAATTATTAATTATTAACATCTCTATGAGATTCAGTCTCAAAAATTTGTCAAAGCTTAAATTTACTCATTTTAAACGAAATCCCAAAAAGTTTCTATTTTTTTAAATAATTGTGTATTCACAAATTTGTTCTATTGAATTGATTTTTCAGGAATCCGTAATAAAAAGATTTTCATGAAATTTATAGCATTATTCTTAGTATTCTACATCCAAGCCCATTTTCTTAACGCCGCGACCAAGATTACGATTACTGGTAACGATCAAATGCAATTTAGCGTTCGGGAATTTGAAGTCGATGCGGGAAAAGAAGTCGAATTGGTATTTAAAAACGAGGGTTCTCTCCCTAAAATTGCCATGGGACACAATTTAGTAATTCTAAAGGAAGGTGTATCCGCGATCGCATTTGGCGGAAAGGCTCTGAAGGCAGGGGCAAATGCTAACAATGCCCTTCCCGATTCAGTGAAGGAAGATGTTCTTGCTCACACCAAGCTTTTGGGTCCGGGTGAGAGTGAGGTTGTTAAATTCAAAGCACCAAATAAACCAGGCGTCCACCAATTTGTTTGTACCTTCCCAGGTCATTACGCCATGATGCGTGGAATAATGGTAGTCAAGAAATCTCCTTAAACTCCTTAGCTAACAAGCCTAAGAGATTCCTTTGCAGAACTACTCCATTTTTGGAAACGGTTAATTTCCTCCTTTTGTTTGATAGATTTTAAGTTAATTTCGTAAGTTGGAATCATTTCCTTGATTTTCTTCCTACCGACTTCACTTCGGCAAATTTCAGGTAAGCATTTATGGATCACTTCCAACACAATATTTACGCAAACGGATGCTCCTGGAGATGCTCCTAACAAAGATGATATAGTTTTATCCGAAGTAGTAACCACCTCCGTTCCAAAATGAACAATTCCAGCGTCTCCATCTTCTTTTTTGATTACTTGTACACGAATGCCGGCATCGATTAATTTCCAATCCTTAGCCTTGGCATCAGGGTAAAAATTACGGAGTTCTTTCAATCGTGTATTCATACTCTGCAAACCCTGTTGAACAAGATAACCGACTAATGGAATATTGCTTATTCCAACCTTGATCAATGTGAGTAAATTATGAAATTTTATTGAAGTGGGTAGGTCAAAGAAACTCCCACCCTTGTGAAGAAACTTGGTCGTCCAAGCAGCGTAGGGTCCGAATAAGAGAGTCTTTCGCCCTTCCAAGTATCGACTATCTAAATGAGGTACTGCCATGGTAGGTGCTGAGCCGGGTGATAAACCATACACTTTGGCTTCGTGCTTTTTCACAATATCAGGTTCGTCACAAATTAACCATTGCCCACCAATCGGAAATGCCCCATACCCCCGAATTTCTGGAACTCCAGCTTTTTGTAATAGTGGAAGCGATCCCCCACCCGCTCCAATAAATACGAATTTTGCCTGTTTCCTTAAGTTTTCTCGATTTTTTAAATCGCGGATGGTAAGTTCCCAACCATGGGTGCATCGATCGAGGTCGATAACGCGTTGACTGGTATTAAATGAACAATCTTTTTGATCCCCCAACCAATGAATCAGTTTACGGGATAAAACTCCAAAATTGATATCAGTTCCAGCAAGCATACGGGTTGCGGCAACAGGAATCCCCTCTCTACCCTCCATCAAAAGGGGTGCCCATTCACGAATTTTTTTAGGATCATCACTAAATTCCATTTCAGAAAAGAAGGGATGTGAAACCATTCCTTCAAACCGAGACTTTAGAAAATCAACCTGTTCCTGACCATATACAAAACTGATATGTGGAACAGAATTTATAAACTCAGATGGATTTTCGATCATTCCTTCTCGAACAAGGTAAGCCCAAAATTGCTTAGTTTGTTCAAAATGTTCGAAAATTTCAATCGCCTTGCCAACCTGAACTCGACCGTCCTCCCCACGATTTGGGGTGTAGCTTAATTCGCAAATTCCTGCATGACCAGTTCCGGCATTATTCCATCCATTCGAACTTTCCTGTGATAATTGATCAGTAACTTCGTAAAGTTCAATTTTCAAATTCGGATCTATACATTTGAGTAGGGCTCCAAGGTTGGCTGACATGACCCCACTTCCAATCAAAGCGACATCAATCTTTTCAATCTCTGACTCAGTGCTCATAAATATTTATTAGATTTTTTATTATTGTTGAGTACCGAAAATACGATCTCCCGCATCGCCAAGTCCGGGCACAATATATCCATGTTCATTTAATTTTTCATCAAGTGATGCGGTAAAAATAGGGACATCAGGATGGGCCTCCTTCATACGAGCTACTCCTTCAGGGGCAGCGAGTAAACAAAGGAATCGAATATCTGCGGCACCTTCTTTTTTCAACCGATCAATTGCAGCTACCGAAGAATTACCCGTGGCCAACATAGGATCGACCGCGATCACGAGGCGCTTTTCCAATTCTGCAGGAACTTTGCAATAGTACTCGGTTGGTTCGAGAGTTTTCTCATCACGATACATCCCAACAAATCCGACTCGTGCGGAAGGGATGATTTCGAGAATACCATCCAATAATCCATTTCCCGCACGAAGAATTGAGATCAATGCGAGTTTTTTACCTTCTAAAATAGGTGAATCAGTCCGACAGATCGGGGTATCAATATTCACTTCGACTAACGGAAGATCCTCCGTTACTTGATAAGCAAGAAACATCGAGGTTTCCCAGAGGAGTTTACGAAAAGTTGAGCTGGGTGTGTCTTTTTTGCGCATCAAGGTCAACTTATGCTGAACAAGCGGATGTTTAATTATGTGGAGGTGGTCATTCATAGCAAATAGTCAAAATTTAAACGATAAGCTCTCCAATCATTGGAATTTTTTTTGGCAGAACAGAAATTATTATAAAGCAGGATCGCACTTTTTCCGATACAAAATGAGCAGATTCCATATCTTTTGCATGAATCCGAGCAAGCACGCTGCCTGGTTCAACCAATTGTCCAAGCTGAGTGAGTTGATCCAAACCTACAGAAAAATCCAAAACATCATTCTGTTGGATACGACCACCACCAAGTTCGATTACCACTTCTCCGATTCCCCGTACATCAATCTCAGAGATATACCCTTTTTCCTCGGCAACCAAATCAATCACTGTCGAAGCCTGCGGTAAGTGAGTAGAATAATTTTCAAGAATATCTGTGGGCCCACCCAGTGAGGAAACCATATGTGCGAAATATTCCGCGGCATCACCATTTTCAAGAACTTGAGAAATTTGAGACTCCCCCTCTTCGATATTGTTGACTAGGCCTACGCTAAATAAAAGTCGTCCGCCCAAGGCAAGGGTTACGGCCCGGACACGGGCATCGTCCTTTGAGCCGATCAATAGTTCAATTGCATTACGCGTTTCCAATGAGTTTCCTGCTGCTCGGGCCAGAGGTTGTTCCATATCGGTTAAAAGGGCAGATGTTTTACACCCCGCCCCATTAGCTCCATCAACAAGGAATCGTGCCAACTTCCGAGCCTTCTTAGGGTCACTGATAAAAGCACCATTCCCCACTTTGACATCAAGTATAAGTCCTTCCAAACCAGCAGATAGTTTTTTGGATAAAATGGACGCAGTAATTAAATCCATACTCTCCACCGTAGAAGTAATATCTCGAATCGCGTAGAGTCGTTTATCCGCAGGAGCCATATTCTCACCTGCACCCACAATCGCACATCCAACCTCAGTCACAATTCTGCTGAATTCCTCAGACGTTAATTGGGTACGATATCCTGGGATTGCTTCAAGTTTATCGAGCGTACCCCCAGTATGTCCAAGTCCACGACCTGACACCATTGGAATAAAGGCTCCACAGGCAGCCAGAGCGGGTGCCAAGACTAATGATACATTATCTCCCACCCCACCAGTGGAATGTTTATCGAGTACTGGACCAGGTAGGTTCCATCGTTGAACCTCTCCACTATCACGCATCGCCAAGGTAAGATCAATTCGTTCCCGCTCGCTCAGTCCATGAACGCAGACTGCCATGGCAAAAGCTCCAGCTTGAGCGTCTGAAACCTGCCCAGAAGCGAGTCCTCGAGCAAAATTGCCTAGTTCATCTGCGGAGAGAACTTCGCCGATTCGAATTTTCGCTAAAGTCGAGGGTATATTCATTTCCTATCAAGATGGGAACTAGTGAAGGCATCCGGTAAAAGTTCGCCAATTGTTTTACTAGAAATCTCACCATCTAGCCCGGCAAGAAGAACTGGAGTATGAGGGGAAGAAAACTCCGCAATTTTTTGACGACACCCACCGCAAGGAGAAACCGGCACTGGGCAATCCGCAACTATACAAATTTCCTCGATCTGATTTTCCCCTCCTGCAATCATCGCGGCAATAGCACCCGCTTCCGCACATGTTCCTTCCGGGTAAGCAACATTTTCAACATTGCATCCGACAAAGATTTTACCCGAAGCCGTACGAATAGAAGCCCCGACCTTAAACTTGGAATATGGAGCATGGGCAGATTCACGAACTTCTAATGCTTTTTGAAAAAGAGACATAATTAATTTTGTAAAATGTAAGTCCACTTTGAAAAGAACCGAAGCATCTGGCAAGCGAATGGTGAAAACAAGATACTTGCCACGGGAGGACGGAAGAATAATGATGGGTTTGAAGCCTCATTCTAAAATCGTGTCCAGCTCAATACCAGAAAACAAATTAGCACCCATTCCCTTGGAGAGAAATCCCGGAATGGAACTTGATCTCGATTGGGCCCTTTCCGTTCAGGCCAATACTTCAGCGATTGAAAGAAGATGTAAAAGTTTGCCAGGTAGAAGGTCTATCAAGAAAGTACATCAGGCTGCCTGGTTATTAAAAGCAATCACATGTATCGACCTCACCACCCTGTCTGGAGATGACACCGAAGAACGAGTTCGTCGATTATGCCAGAAGGGGAAATTTCCAGTCCGTGCGGATTTACTCAAATCCTTGGATTTAGAACCAAATTCAATTCATACCGGTGCAATATGCGTGTATCATGAAATGGTTCCCGCAGCCGTCGCCGCTCTTAGGGGTACGAATATTCCTGTGGCCGCAGTTTCCACTGGGTTTCCGGCCGGACTCTCCCCCTATGCCCTAAGGCTTGCCGAGATCAGTGAATCGGTTAATGTAGGAGCGAAGGAGATTGATATTGTGATTTCCCGGCGCCATGTACTTACACAAAATTGGCAGGCACTATACGATGAAATGAAAGCTTTTCGGGATGCCTGCGGAGATGCTCATGTTAAGGCCATTCTCGCCACTGGTGAACTCGGTACTCTTCGAAATGTGGCTCGAGCCTCTTTGATTTGCATGATGGCTGGAGCCGATTTTATCAAAACATCAACAGGAAAGGAAAGCGTGAACGCAACTCTTCCCGTAAGTCTGACCATGATTCGTCAAATACGAGATTACTTTGAAAGAACGGGTTATCGAATTGGCTACAAACCAGCAGGTGGAATATCCAAGGCAAAAGACGCCCTAACCTATCTCGCTTTGATCAAAGAAGAATTGGGTAATAGATGGTTAGAACCCGATCTTTTTCGTTTCGGTGCATCCAGTCTTCTGGGAGACATTGAACGCCAGCTTGAACACTTTTTAACCGGGTATTACTCGGCCAATTATAGACACGCAATGGGATAAGGAATGAAAGTACGCGAAATTTTGGAAACTATGGATTATGGAAATGCCCCGGAAAGTGCCGACCAAGCATCAACTTGGATCGCCAAGCAAGATGGAAAAATGGGGATGTATATTAATGGATTGATCGAACGGCCAGAAGGAAGAAAATCCTTTGAAACAAAAAATCCTGCCAAAGAGGAAGTTCTTGCCAATATTTGCATGGCCGAAAAAGAAGATGTGGACCGGGCGGTAGAAGCGGCACGCAAGGCCCAACCCCATTGGGAAGGACTAAGCGGCTCCGGCCGTGCCAAGTTCCTCTATGCAATTGCCCGCCTTATACAGAAACACTCACGATTACTCGCAGTGCTCGAAAGTCTGGACAATGGAAAACCAATTCGAGAGAGCCGTGATATTGATATTCCTCTCGTCGCTCGTCATTTTTACTACCATGCGGGAGCCGCACAGCTAATGGAAAAAGAAATGCCGGACCAACAAGCGATCGGAGTCGCCGGCCAAGTAATCCCTTGGAATTTCCCCTTACTTATGCTCGCATGGAAGATAGCCCCTGCAATTGCGATGGGAAATACCGTGGTACTTAAGCCAGCCGAATACACCTCGTTATCCGCACTCCTTTTTGCAGAAATTTGTCAGGAAGCCGGGCTTCCTGATGGAGTAGTTAATTTAATTACTGGCGATGGAAAAGTCGGTGAATTATTGGTTAGCCATGATGGAATTGATAAAGTTGCCTTCACTGGTTCTACAGAAGTGGGAAGAAAGATTAGAGAAGTCATTGCCGGGCAGGGAAAAGAATTAACTTTGGAGCTTGGAGGAAAGTCTCCCTACCTCGTTTTTGACGACGCAGATTTGGATAGTGCTGTTGAAGGACTGGTGGATGCGATTTGGTTTAACCAGGGACAGGTTTGTTGTGCCGGCTCTCGCCTCTTCGTACAAGAGGGTGTGGCCGAAAGGTTTCATCAAAAGCTCAAGGCTAGGATGGATAAATTACGAATTGGCGATCCGCTTGATAAATCGATAGATGTTGGTGCCATTGTCGATCCGAAGCAACTTCAGGCGATTACCCAAATTGTGGAGGAAGGATTAAAGGAGGGGGGTAATAGACATACCTGTCCGGCCGAGCTGCCCAGCATTGGCTGTTTTTATCCACCCACACTGATAACAGAGGTCGATCCCGCCTGTCAATTAATGCAGGAGGAGATTTTCGGCCCCGTCTTAGTGGGCACTACTTTTCGCACTCCTGATGAAGCAGTGGCCTTGGCTAATAATACTCGCTATGGACTAGCAGCGTCCATTTGGACTGAAAATATTAATCTCGCCCTCGATATAGCCCCCCAATTGGTCTGTGGGGTAGCCTGGATTAATTCGACTAATCAATTTGACGCTGCAGCTGGATTTGGTGGTCGCCGAGAAAGTGGATTTGGCCGGGAAGGTGGTTGGGAAGGACTGTACGCTTACACTCGGTCCAAACACCTTAGCGATTCGCCCCTCGTTAAAACTGAATGCATGACTGGTACAATAGAACCAGCCAATGATTCGATCGACCGAACTGCCAAGCTTTTTATCGGCGGAAAACAAGCACGACCAGACAGTGGATATTCCACCCCTATTTTTTCGGCCGAAAAAAAACTGATAGGCCAAGTCGGACAAGGAAATCGAAAGGATATCAGAAATGCGGTGGAAGCCGCCTCAAATGCAAAAGGATGGGGGAAAACCACCGCCCACCTACGAGCCCAAATTCTTTATTATCTGGGAGAAAACCTGTCCGCACGAAAAGAGGAATTTGCAAATCGATTATGTTCAATGGAAGGAATTGAAAAGAATTCCGCCCTGCTTGAGGTAGAACAGTCCATTGACCGATTATTCACTTACGCCGCCTGGGCTGACAAGTTTGACGGAGCAGCTCACGGGGTACCGATTCGCGGAGTCGCTCTGGCCATGAATGAACCCATAGGCATATTGGGCATAATTTGCCCGGATGAAAGTCCCCTATTAGGAATGATCTCACTGATCGCGCCAGCACTGGCAATGGGAAATACCTGCGTGGTTGTACCCTCGGAACCCTTCCCCTTATCGGCCACAGATCTTTACCAGGTTTTTGAAACCTCCGATATTCCTGCGGGCGTTATTAACTTGGTCACCGCACAACACAAAGAGGTGGCGAACACTTTAGCTGGGCATATGGAAGTGGATGCACTCTGGTATTTTGGATCGAGTGGATTGTCTGCTGAAATTGAAAAGATATCTGCCCGCAATCTTAAAAGAACCTGGGTAAACAATGGTAAATCAATCGATTGGAAAAATTCCCAGCAAGCGGAGGGAAAGGCTTTTCTTAGACAGGCGACTGAAGTCAAAAATATTTGGATTCCATATGGCGAATAAATTCAATTGGAATCCCCTCGCTCAAAAAAAAAACTAAGGAATGATAAGTGAGTGCGTCTACACTCACCATGAACAAAATTCCATACTCTCAAATTAATTCCATATTCAGACTTCTTCACAGCTCACTGTTCTCTACTATTTTGAAAACTATGAAATCGAAAATCTCCTCTCTTCTTGCTCTGCTTATTTGCATCCAATTTCAAATCGTTTCAACTCATGCAAACACAATTGGCTATATTGAAGAATTTTCTTTAGCTGAAGACCGGAAAGCTGCTCTTGCTGAACTAATCCCTGGAACTCGCGACTATTATTTCTACCATGCACTCCATGCCCAAAATGAAGGACGGCACGGCGAAGTCGAACAGCTCCTTACCACTTGGATTAAACGGCACGGACGAACTCAACGAGTGCGCGAAATTGAAAATCGGGCCGCACTTCTCCGATTTGATGAAAATCCAAATAAGACCTTTGATTATTTAAAAGAACGACTCGGCTTACGTTTTAATCATAGTAAAAAAATAGAGGGTAGAAAACCAACCTACCCGACTCAGATTGATCCAAGACGTATATCCTATGAAACTTATTTTGCCCTTTACATAAAGAGCCGAAAAAATCTTCAAGATGTAGAAAACCGCGGGCTTTTTAAACTCGATCCAACGAAATTTGATGCGATAAAATTAAGGGATTTTCTCAATCGTTTGACCTTACCCCGTTTAGAAAATCTGGCCGAGCTCATTCATAAAGACCTTAAAGATAAACAAAGCCGGGGATTTGGATCTCTTAAAATTCATCGATTATTAACTAAATCTCAACTCGATCAACTTCTTGAATTAGACCCCAAACTTTTAAATTCAAATACATTTGTGCGAAGCTACTTGTCTCGGCTATCCCCTTCCGCTGATTTGAACCCAAATGAAGAACCGAAAGAAAAATCGGCCTGGCTAAATCGTCAACTTCTCTTCGCTCGCTCGCTCTCCCCCGCATTTAATTCCCTCAAAGCAAACATTCTTTACCACTCACTTACCCATAAGCGTTCGCTTGCCGAATGGAATCGTGAACTCTTGCTCGAATACCTCGCCCTCCCCCGGTCGGTATATTACCTCCGTCGGGAATGGAACCAAAGCCAACTCAAAAAACCGGGTGCCCAACCGGTTAATGTCCGTGAAGACTTTCGATCTTTCGGATGCTATGAACCGATTGGACAAGATCAGGAATTAGTGCGGTCGATGCTTCTTCATTTCTTCACTTCCGATACCAACTACAATTCCTTCTCCAAGTACCTCACTGACGAATTTCTTAAACCCCTCTTTGCTGAGGCCAAGCTTACAGCAGGAAAAGGAGATGCAGAAAAATGGTATTCACTGGTATCGACTAATCAGGTTCAAAATTTACGCGATCGAATTGACCTCTCCTTTGCCTATGAAAATCGAAAAAGTTTCGCCCCCAAGGAAAAGATAGATCTCAAAGTATGGACCAAGAATATCGATCAATTAATCGTCAAGGAATTCGAGATCAATGCATTCAACTATTACCTCCAACATGGAAAGGAAGTGAGCACTGCAATTGAACTGGACGGTCTCTCTGCCAGTCGTGAACGGGTAATCAAGAATACCCTTCCATCCATTCGCCGATCCCAACAAACCTTTTCCTTCCCCGAACTCAAAAAACGTGGCGTCTATGTAGTCGAGTTTATCGGTAATGGAATTTCCAGCCGGGCTTTAATTCGTAAAGGGGCTCTTCGATTATTGGGGAAAATTGGCCCGGGCGGTCATGAATTTCGTATCCTCGACGAAAGCAGTCAAGTATGCGAAGATGCGACTCTTTGGCTTAACGGCAAGGAATACAAGCCCACCGAGGGGGTTATTTTAGTTCCATTCAGTAACGAACCCGGTGAACGCAAAGTAATTTTAAGAGACGGAGATTTTGCCAGTCTTGCCAACTTTTCTCACCTACGAGAATCCTACCAATTACAGGCAGGATTTCACCTCGACCGTGAATCTCTTCGGTCTGGAGAAAAAGCCACTCTTTTAATTCGTCCCTCCCTACGTCTCAATGGATATCCCACCTCTTTACAACTATTGGAAGAATGTAAACTCATACTCACCACCACCGACCATGAAGGTCAGCCCAATCGAATTGAAACTACAATCGAACAATTCGATCCAAGACAGGAATTCCTTTACGAATTTCGTATCCCTGAACGCCTTCATCATATTAATGCCATTATCGAGGCAAAAGTGGAAAGCCTAAGCTTGGCCAAAAAAGTATCTGTCCGAGATCAATTTGATCTCTCAATCAACAGCATTGACCATGGTAACCTAATCGAAAGTAGCCAATTAATACGTTCAGCGGATGGTTACTTTATCGAAGCAAGGGGTAAGAATGGGGAAGCACTTGCCGATTATTCTATCCCAATCGAATTCAAGCACCTTGAATTTCGCAAGACACTTTCCCATGCACTCAAAACCGACAAGGATGGGCGTATTGGTCTCGGCTCTCTAACTGGAATTCAATGGATTCAAATAAACAAACCGAGTCGACGAAAATGGGAAATTGAAAAATTTTCAAATGGCAGGAGTAGCTATCCAAAATTAATTCACGCCACCCTTGGAGAAAACATCTCGTTTCCCAATCCTCAAATCCGTGAATCTGATCAGTTAAATCAATTCAGCCTTTTTGAAAAACGAGCCAATACGATCTATCTGGACCAATCCGAAAAACTTCGGGCACTCCCTGGCTTAATTCAACTGAATGAACTCCCAACCGGCGACTTCGAATTCCATCACCACCCATCTGGTCAAAGCGTCCGTATCTTGGTGACCGATGGAGAAAATCGATCAGGCTTTGCTGTCTCCCGCCATCGTATCCTCGAACAAACTTACGGTCCCCCACTTTCTATCGCCTCAGTTCAAAGTGTAGATGATCAACTGAAAATTCGTTTGATCAACCCTCACCCGACGACCCGACTGCATGTTTTTGGAACCACTTATATGCCAGCTTTCGATGCCCACAAATCTCTTTCTCTTGATCCCCTGCCAACCCCGTCCTCTCTCTCTCTTGTCATCCCTAAAACCTTATTTGTTGAGGAACGCGATATTGGAGAGGAATACCGTTATGTTCTTGAACGACAGGGTACAACAAAATTTCCGGGAAACCTGCTCCCCCGACCCGGTCTAATCTTAAACCCCTGGTCTGTTCGCTCCACCGATACAGTCAAGAAAGAAGCACAAGTAGGCGGAGAATATAAAACTGCCAGTGATCCGATGGCAATTCTCGGCGATTCAGATATAGCAATGAGGCTAGGTCCTGAAGAATTAAATGATCCGACAAATCTCGACTACCTAGGGATGGGCACTCTTTTACAAACTAACCTTCGCCCTGACAACAACGGCGAAGTCATAATTAACCTACCCAAGGAAACAGGCTACCGAATCATCAGATTGGTCGCCGTAGATCCTGTACAGCAAGTTTCTCTGGACTACCCTCTTCCTGACTCAGATACACAAAGGCGCGAGCTTCGCATGGCTACTGATCTAAATCCCAACGAAGCCCATACTAAGAAAAAACAAATCTCACTTCTTCAAGCCAATCAATCCTTCACTCTTAAAGACTTTACCACCTCGCGCTTCCGATCGATCGATTCTTTGAGTGACGCCTATGAACTACTTCTCACCCTCAAGGGAGATTCAACGCTCAGGGAATTTGCTTTCCTTCTCGACTGGTCCACAATGGATGATTCGGAAAAGTTTGAAAAATACCGTTCCCATACCTGCCATGAACTTCATTTCTTCCTCTTCAAAAAAGATCCAAATTTCTTTAACGAAGTAGTTAAACCCTTCCTCGCCAACAAAAAAGAACCGACTTTTCTCGATGATTGGTTTCTCAAAAACGATCTATCAAAATACATCGAGCCAATTCGATTTGAAAAACTTAACGCCTTTGAAAAAGCCCTCCTCGCCTCAACCCGGTTTGTAGACGGTCAGGCAATAAGTAGATATCTCTTGGAAAAAACGAACCTCCTGCCAACTGATCTCGACCTTTTCGACCGGCTCTTTGAAATTGCACTCAAGAGCTCATCACTTGACTCTGACAACGAGGGTGGAGGTCTAGCCGCCCTCGATCAAGCTAGAGTAATGGCAAAAGCCAAGGTTATGGGCTCATCGTCAAGGAGGTCAGTAAATACCGAAATAAAGATAGCAAAAGGTGCAGATTATTTGACATTTGGAAAGCACATGCAACGATCTCTAATGGCCCCCCCAAGCGCCTCACCTCCTCGCTCTGCAGCCATGTATTTAAGTGGAGAAAAAGAAAGTGTATCTCAGCTCTCTGATAAAGTGGCTTTATCAGAAAGACAACCGAGCAAAAAGAAAGATCAATTATGGTTCAATTACACTTCTGGATTCAGCGACATGAACCAAGAAGGAATCGATCCATTTGCAGCCAATATTAAACGGCGTGAACAGACTCGTTCCTTTTACCGAAAAATTGGCAAAGTCATGGAGTGGGCTGAGAGTAACTATTACCGCCGCACACTCCAACAAACCAGCTCTTCACTCGTTCCCTTTCATTCCTTTTGGAGCGACTATGGAAAGCATTTGGCTGAGGGTGCGGGAACGCCATTCCTCTCGGGTAATTTTATCTACGCTACCCACAGTCCAACCGAAATGTTACTAGCTCTTGCTGTACTCGATCTTCCCGTCGAGCCCGAAGATACTGAAACCAAAATTGAGGGACGATCCGTTACTATTAAAGCTAAACAAGGACTGGTCTTTTTTCACGAACAACTTCTGCCCTCTGAACAGGCCAAGAAAAGTGAAGTTCTGATGAGCCAACGCTTTTTTCGTCTCGATTCCCGCTATCGATATGAAAAAGGGGAACGATTGGATAATTTTGTAGACGAAGAATTTCTCTCCGGTATTGCCTATGGCTCGATCGTAGTCCTGACCAACCCTACCTCCTCCCGTCGTAAACTTCGACTCCTTCTTCATCTCCCCAGTGGATCGATGCCGCTCAATCGTACCCGCACCGTTCGTAGTATACCCATTACCCTTGAGGCATATTCCACTCAGACATTTGAAAGTTCATTCTACTTCCCTACGATTGGAGACTACGATCTTTACCCAGCTCGGGCATCTGCCGATGGACGTTCAATCGCATCTGCTCTTTTGACCAACTTTAAAGTGGTACAAGAACTGAGTAGAAAAGATAAAACGTCATGGAGTTGGATCTCCCAAAACGGAACAGATCGTGAAGTACTCAAATACCTCCGTAACAATAACCTCGACCGGACCGATCTTACCCAAATCGCCTTTCGCCTTAAACGCGAAAAAGAAGGCGGATCTGGAAGGGACTTCTACAATCAATTGATCAAGGAAATGAAATCCCGATTCAACTATCAATCTACTCTTTGGTCCTACTCCTTTTATCACCAAGACCTCGAACACTTTCGTCCCCATCTCGCAAAATCCGGATTTGCAAACCAATGTGGAAAATGGATTAAAAGCCCGCTACTCACGCTCGATCCAATTGATCGACGTTGGTACGAACAACTTGAATATTCCCCTCTCGTTCATGCCCGTGCTCATCGACTCGGGAAGGATCTCCGTATCCTGAATGATCGTCTTCACGAACAATATCTCAAATTACTTGAGATCTTGAAATACAAACCCAACCTCGGAGCTGATGATCATCTATTACTTGCCCATTACTTATTTGCTCAGGATCGAATCGAGGAAGGACTTACCCATTTTAGCCAAGTCAATCGCGCCCAAGTTAAAGAAAAGCTTCAATTTGACTACCTCGCAGTCAATGCCGCATTCTATAAACTCGAACTTGGCACTGCCCGTAAAATCGCTGAGCGTTATCAGGACTACCCAGTTGACCGCTGGAAAAAACTTTTCGCGGAAGCACTCGCTCACCTTGACGAGGCAAAAGCTGGGCTCAATCCCGAAGTCGTGGATAACGAAGAACGAGACCAACAAATGGATCAGCTCGCAGATACCGAACCCACCTTTTCCTTCGAATTTTCAGACGACCGTATCCGTCTTTCCCATCAGAACCTAAACGATGCACGTATTCGCTACTACCCGATGGAGGTCGAACTTCTCTTCTCCCGCCAACCTTTCGCCAAAAATGATGCCGACCACTTCACCGGCTTTTTCTCGCTCAAGAATTTTAAAAAC
>CAYLIJ010000003.1:0-31914 GCA_964383925.1 uncultured Puniceicoccaceae bacterium | reverse complement strand
CGTATCGGCTGATGGCGAGGAAATAATTGAACTTCCAAACGACAAAAAAGACACCCTTCATCGAATGCCCGAGAAATATCGTAGTATCAATGTCATGGTCGAAATTGAAGCCGGAGGCATCCGAAAAGCACGAGCCTTCTACGCCAACAGTTTGCGTACCGAAGTGGCCTCAGAATATGGTCGCATTCGTGTACTCAATAAAAGAACAGGCATGCCACTCCCTCAAGTCTATGTCAAAACCTACGCCCGTATGAAAGACGGAAAAGTCCGCTTTTATAAAGACGGTTATACTGACCTGCGGGGTAAATTCGAATATGCTTCTTTGAATACCAACGACCTCGACCAAGTCTCCCGCTTTGCCCTCCTAATTATCGATCCCGATGCCGGAGCCCAAATTGAGGAAACAGCTCCGCCTACAAGATAGCACTTCATTCGTAGTCAGATGGGGTTGCAAAAGTGGCGCCTCTATATTTTTATGGCAATGGACTAATTTCTTTCGAAATGACGACTTGAATGACCTTCTTAATCAAAAAAGGCCTACCCAATTTGTTTCTAGTCACCAAATGATTCCCCAAGGGCTAAATCCTTAGCGATTACAACCCCACTTCTTTCAACGAGATAATTCCCCAAAGTACTTCCGAGCAGCTTGGTTAACTCGGGGGGCGAGTAAGAGACTGGACAAGATCGTCGGAATCGCCATTAAACCAAAAGCAATATCAAGAAAGTTGATCACATCACTCAGCTTTACCAATGCAGATAATACGATGGTGATTAAATAAAATCCTAATACAAAAAGCCTAGCCTTTGGACCGAAAAGAAAACAACCACATTTTACAACGTAATATGAAAAACCGATCATCGAAGAAAAGCTCAGGCAAAGAACCCCTGCAAGCAATAGGAAAGGACCCACACCAGGCAGGGCCTGTTCAAAGGCTTGGGTCGTGAGTAGGACACCGTCACCTTGACCTGATTTCCACACACCCGTAACTAAAATCACCAAGCCGGTGAGAGTGCACATAAACAAGGTATCCACGATTGGTCCCCACATCGCAACCAGACCTTCGCGAATTGGCTCACGTGTCTTGGCCGCTCCGTGAGCCATTGCCTCGGTCCCCATTCCAGCTTCATTAGAAAAGGCCGCTCGACGTACCCCAGTAACGATTACCATACCCAAAGCTCCACCCGCAACGGCATGGCCAGTAAAAGCATCGGACAGAATGAGTGAAAAAGCGGAAGGAATCGCATCCAAGTTGAGAAAAAGAATGAACATTGAGGTTCCCCCATAAAGAAGAACCATGCCGGGAACAAGACGGGCGGCCACCGCTCCTATCCGTTGAATTCCACCTATCACAACGAGTCCAACCAATATCGCAAGAAGGAGTCCGAACAAACCGTTACCCAATTGTACCGAGCTAGTTGAACCTACGAACCAACCTTGTGGTTCGAAGAACATCGTACGTACGATCTGAGTCAGTTGATTGGACTGGAGAAGAGGTAAGCAGCCAAAGAGGCCACAAGCGGAAAAGAAAAATGCGAGTGGTTTCCACCTCTCGCCTAGTCCTTCGCTAATAAAATACATCGGGCCCCCCTGTTCCACCCCATTCTCATCTTTGCCACGGTACATAACGGCAAGAGTACAGGTATAAAACTTGGTGGCCATACCAAGTAAAGCACAGACCCACATCCAAAATAAAGCCCCTGGGCCACCTTGTGTAACTGCGATGGCCACCCCGGCAACATTACCCATTCCCACCGTTCCTGATAATGCACTGCAAAGGGCACGAAAGTGACTAACTTCTCCAGGTGCTTTATCTTCTTTATGCTTACCAAGAAGAAGTTCTAATCCATGTCCGAGGTGACGAAAAGGTAAGAACCGAGAAAAGAGAGCAAAGAAAGCTCCTCCTCCAAGAAGAAGAAAAAGTAAGTTACCCCATAGCCAACCCGAGAAAGATGAAAGTAGTTCTGTCATTCTTTTTAATAAGGATGTAGTATATTTTAAAAGGGTCACGCAAGAAATCAAATTTCTTGCTTGTCCCCTTCAATAGAATTCTTTTTTTAGTTTCATTAATGATCGCACCAATTAAAAATAAAGGCCAAAAAAACGTCTTAGGAGAAATACTAGAACCTTGTTGTACAAAGCTAAATACCGGATGGTTTCGAAATGGATCTTGTGAAACCGAACCGAATGATAGTGGAAGGCATGTAATTTGTGCCCAAATGTCAGATGAATTTTTATCTTTTAGTCAGGCGATGGGAAATGACCTAAGTACACCAAAACCAGAATACAGTTTTCCTGGACTCAAAAGCGGAGACTGCTGGTGCCTATGTGCCGCTCGTTGGCAGGAAGCGTTTGAAGCCGGAACACCTCCAAAAGTGCGACTTGCTTCCTGCCATGAATCAGCATTAGAGATGGTTAATTTAGAAGATTTGAAAGCAAATCAAATAATCGAAGATTGATGTTTTTTTTGATTTTCAATGTACAAATTTCTCATCAAAATAATACCAGATTTAATCTTTACACTAATAGGTAAACTAACATTGAACGCTCCGATTACTAATAGTTTCAAATAAAAGATAAAAAGCAATTGCTTGTAGTGCTCACACCTAAGAGGTTAAGATAGTAATAAATGCCTGAGTTAGATTCAAAAATTTGGTCAAAAATAAAAGATGGGGACTCTACCGCATTTGGAGAATTATATGATCAATTTGCATCAGTCATGTTTTCTCTCTCGCTTCAAATATTAAATGATCGATGGGAAGCAGAAGAAGTAATCCAAGATATCTTTGCTGTATTGTGGAAAAAACCAGATGCGTATTCTCCTAAAAAAGGAAAATTTAGTAGTTGGTTACTTGTTTTGACTAGAAATCGAAGTATTGACCGATATCGCTCAAGAAAAAGACGCTTGGACCGAGGAGAAACTGACGAGGTTCTACAATCACGACCCGACCAGCAAGATCGTGATGGAGCTGACCAAGCAACGGCAACAGACGAGCATGAACATCTCCATCGAGCTTTCTCCACTCTGCCTAATGAACAAAGACAAGTTCTCGAACTGAGTTATTTTAAAGGAATGAATCAAGTGGAGATTGCAAAGAGGCTAGAAATCTCTCTGGGTACAGTAAAATCAAGAACTCGATTAGGGATTGAAAAACTTCGCAACTCATTATCTAACTTACGATTATGAATGAATCAAATTTTACCGTTATTCATCCCCCACCCTTTAGAATCAAAGTTTGATTTGAAAAACATACTGCTCAACAATAGTCTATAAGAATCAACCTTGGACACTCTTAAACAAAAAGCCTTAGATTACACTCTCGGAGTTCTTCCCAAAGAAGAATCGCTTCTTTTCGAAGCGATGCTTGAAGATAACGAAGATGCTCGTACTTGCCTTATCCTTGCTCAAGAGGATTGTTTGAATCTGGCTCATTCCTCTCAGCCTCAATCTTTAGGGAAAGAGGTACGAGATCGGATTCTTGAAAATTGTCAACCTACTCTGAACTTCGATCATTTCCTTCAATCAGAATCAATTCGTAATCTAAGCCAGAATTTCACAAAACCCGACCAAAGGTATGCGGGTGGTGGTGGTTGCGTTCAGTTAGGTAGTATCAAAAATTCTTTAGTTCAAGACGAATTACATGGCCTCTATGAAAATTTGATAGAACTCACGCCCCTCGTTGCCGGTGATTCTAATGCGGCGACTGGCGAATTGTCCGGATTAAAATCAGCACTTCGACGAATGCCTTCTTTTAACCAATCAATTGATTCTCTGCTTGCCCAACCAATTGATGACGAAAGCCCGTTCGTTCAATCAGTCCAACGTACGCTACTTTCATCAATGCCCTCGCTCAGCTTCTTTTCAGATCGCCTGAATGGAGAATCCTATGCCATGGGTGATGTACGCAGACTCTTCTATCTTTGCAGAGACCAACTTAAAATAATGCGGGCTTCTTTTGGAGATATTGATCCAACCCGTTTAATTGAAGATGAAAAACTTCGCTTGCACAGTGCCGGATTACTTCAAACAAAATGGTGGGGTGCTGAACACGCTTATTTTTCTTCACAAGGCAAGGTTCGTTGTGGTCATTTCTTTGACGGACCAGTGACAGAACGCTGCGTAGAATTTGCCGAGTATGATGCCAATATGTATTGTCTCGCGAATCTTCTTTCCCCTCGCTCAGCAAACGGGGAGTTTCATTTAGAATTAGTTAAGGATGTTGTTCCGAACTGCATCTTAGCAATTGCAACTGCTGAGACGAAAAAAGAAAAACACGAAGAAATAAACACCATTGTAAACGGAATCGAGCCAAATAACTCTCAAATGCAACACGACCGAATACTTTGGAAACTGATAGAAGAATCCATGACTCGTGCCCACAAACACAACTCTCTTGCCGACCTCCGTAAGGCATCTCTTTTTGGCTGCCAACGAATGGATAACTCTACTTATCTTTGGTTTGCTTGGCCGGCAATCGAGAATGCCCAAGACGGGGCTGTTGCTTGAACATTAAAACCTTTGCAATAATGTCCTAGCATAGGGACAATTTTAGGTTCATCCAATCCTTGAGATTTAAATAATTCGCCCTCATAACGAGCGCTTTTAGTATTAACTGCATCATAGGGTGGATGTTTGATTTGTGCAGAGGTTGATTGGTTGGATAATTTTCTAGGAGACCAAAACCGGTACCGTTCCAAAAGAAATTGATCGAGTGAGGATTTCGCGATATTTTCTTCATTTTGGACCTGTGAGAAAGAGGCTTCAAAGTTTGAAGTGGCTCGCTGATGAGGAAATCTTCGGTTCGATTGAAAAGCTAATTTACCCGAATCATACTCACCACTCGCTTCGGCAAAATTATAAGGTAAACCATAAAGCAATCGAGCTCCAGCAACCGCAAAGAGATCGGATGAATCAAGCGAATAAAACCAAACCCCTTTTTTTCCGTTTTGATCCATCACATAAGTTCTTAAATTAATTTCCCAAAAATCTGCCCAGGGAATCCATCGAAAAGGTGAGATCCGCAATTGAGTAAGTTTAAATCCCACCACACTGATCCATGCACTGCCATCGAATAAGTCGGCTTTAAGATCAGAAGGAAGCGAATGTTTGACCCTGCTTTGATCTATCGGCCAATGAAGAAGAAGTAATTCCTCCCAACGCTGAGTCATGAAAGAATTAAGCAATCGTGAAATCATTTCTGAGGGAAAATTTCATCTAGTTTTTCTCTCCGGTATTCAAAGATTTGTCTTAAGGTTCGCTTTACAAATAAAAAATGAGCAATCGAACCAAAAACGCCAAAGGGCATTTGATAACGGATTTCATCTGTCATCTTTGTTCCCCCCTCCACCTCCTCAAGGGAATGAGTATGAAGCCAAAGTTTATAGGGACCGACTCGTTGTTCATCCATAAAAGAAAATCCATCTTTTACATATTTGATCTCGGTCAACCAACTTGTCCAACCAAGGATAGGAATTTTGACTTTATATTCTAAAAGTAATCCCGAAAAAGCAGCTTTTGGAAGTTCACCTACAATTTTGAAAGCCATTTTAGGAGGGGTAATTTTATTAAGATTCTGAGGGACTGAAACAAAATCCCAAAGTACTTTTCGAGTAACTGGCAAGGTCTGAGATTGTTTGAGAGTATGCATTATTCCAATGTATACTTAACTTGCATAATGTCCAACCTCCCCTTGACGGCTTTCTTTAAAACCATAGAATGTAGAAATGAATTTTTTAAAAATATCACTTCTCTTCTTTCTCTCATTTTTTTCATCGGGCTTGTTACTGCAGGCTCAAGACTTTAAAACAGAAATGAAAGCAATTCGTTCTACATACTCGCATACCCCAGATCGGAAAATTGAAGGCACCAATGTTGAAGTGGGTCTCAACCAATGGGGGATTATGAGTCCGCTCTATTTTCACAAAGGTGAAAAATGGGCGTGGGGTGCGGGCTTTCGTTATGAATTATCAAAAATCGATATATCTGACTCCAATTTGCTCAATGAAACTAGCCTTCATTCTATAGATCTCCCAATATTTGCCGCTCTTGATCAATCCGAAAAGCTGCAATGGATCTTTCTTTTCAACCCCACTATTTCTGGTGACTATGATCATATTAGTGGAGATGCCATGAGTTATATGACAATGGCAGGTGGTCGTTATAAAGTAAGCGAAACCTTTCAATGGATCTTTGGTGCATTTTACAGTACAGGATTTAATGATAATACATTTCTTCCAGGGATTGGTTTTTCTTGGGAACCATCTGAAAACTCTGATTTCCTCTTTGCTGGGCCCTTTATCCGATATCGTTACTCCTTTACTGATACAGTCGATTTTGTAATCGATGGAAAATACTCAAGCAATGATTGGAACACCTATAATTTAGGTACTGAAAGCGATCTGACTATCAGCAGTTACCAACTTACCGCATCATTACAATGGAACTACTCTGAAAAGCAGGCTGTATATGGTGGAATTGGAATGGATGTGGGCAGAGAAATTGAAATCAAAAATGATGTTGGAACTGTGCTCTATGAAAAAGATATTAAAAGTGCACCAATCTTTGAATTAGGATATCGTTTTAGATTCTAAATCAACCGTTATCAATTATAGCTTGAGCTGCGTCCCATCCAGAAAGTGCCGCGTTTTCTATTCGTTCTCCTCCAAAGCTATCCCCTGCTAAACTGATTCGATCCCACGCGGATGTATATTGGGTTGCTCCAAAAGTAACCAAAGGCTTAGCAAAGCCCCAGCGATGGCATGTCCAATCAGTTATCTTTGCTTTCATACACTCTTCAGCCGCTTCGGTGAGGAAAGGAACTCGTTCTTCATCCGGAGCTTCCCAAAATTGCTGAGAATAAGAATCGTTCGCATGGACCGTGCAAGCCGAGACCTCTGAGATTCCTTTCACCTTGTTATCAGAGACCCAATCAATTTCAGGCACAGGATGAGTTATAGTTCCAGGATGAGAAAGTATGGATGGACGATCTAATATCCCTAATAATGAAAGACAGCGCGTATATTTGACCGCTTCCAATTGATTCATCACTTTTGATTCAAGTTCAAATTGGCTTCTTTGGAATAACTCGAGCATTTGGGGAACCGGAATAGTTAAGACCAAATGATCTGCAAATAATTTTTGGTTAGCCCCACCCATTTGATTAATTTGCCACTCCTCGTCAAAAAAAATCGAATCAACAAAAAATTCTTTTTCAAAAGAGAAGGACTGTGATAAAATCTTAGCTGGTGCAGTCATACCATTTATACCACGATATCGAACACTTTTGGGAATATCTTCTCGGCCCGCAATTGAATCATACCATGGAACAACTTTACCCAATTCTTGCCACTTTTCTACTAAGTCCTTCATTCTTTGATCTCGGACCGTAAAAAATTGGGCACCATGGTCTATACGAGCACCTCCCATTCGTCTAGTGGCCATTCTTCCTCCAACGCCTCTACCTTTCTCGACAAGGGTTACCTCATGCCCAGCTTCGGACAATTGGTATGCACAAACACAGCCTGAAATTCCCGCACCCACTACAACAATTTTCATAAGACGATAAAAAACTTTAAGGAAACTTTACATTTTAGAATAAAAATATAACTATTATCTTATACCATAACCAACGTAGTACAAATTCAATACAAATGAAAACAGCACCAGAAGACTATGCTTTGATTGTGAATTCGCTCAAAGGACAATTGCCCAGTCTTCCCCTGGTAATGGATGAATTAATGACGATTATTTCTGATCCGAACGCTGCACTTTATGCTATTAAAGATATAATCAAAATGGATCCCTCCATTTATTCTCAAATTCTTAAAGTCGTAAATACAGTTCAATACCGTGGAGATGGAGAACCCCGAATTATCAACCTCAACGATGCGATGCAAAGGTTGGGCCTAGAAAAAGTTAAAAGAATAGCACTGAACACTTCAACTCTCTCCCTTTTTACTGGTATTCAATTTCCAAATAAATTCAGTCCGGAATCTCTTTGGATTCATAGCGTAGGGGTTGCATTGACTAGTGCGAGTTTGGCCGATTTTTTAAACTTCCCTATGACTGACCAGGCATATTCCTGTGGGCTGATTCACGATATTGGAAAATTAGCAAAATTAAAATTCGACCAAAAAAACTTTGGTGAAGAATTAAACAAGGCCCGAGAGCTAGGTTGGAGTAATCACAAAACAGAAATTACTCAAAATAAGATCAGGCATGATCTTCTTGGCGGGCAAATTGCAAAAGAATGGGGTATCTCTCCTGTCGTCGAAGCAGTCACAAATTGGCATCATGAGGAAGATCGAGCAAAAAGAATAGATATTGAAGAACCAGATATTCATAAACTGATCGATATTGTTCAATTTTCAAATTCTTTAATCAATGAATTGAAATTTGGAAACAGCGGTCATGGTCAAAAAGAAGAACCTTCGGCTCGACTAATGAGGAGACTTAAAATTAGTGAGGAGGGTCTTGATGAATTCGAAGAAAAATTAAAAATAGACTTAGAATGCGAAAAAGGACATCTCGCTCTCTTAACTAAAAAATAATTTTGCTGAACCGATAAGTTTTATTCAAGAACTTTCTAAAAGATCAGCGAAGCTTCGCATATACTCTACAACATCTTCTCTTCGATTACGTTGTAAGTAGCGAAAACCACCGTTGAGATTTTCTAGGATTTTTCGATCGGAAAGATTTTCTAGTTTAACGATGTCGGAATGGGTCAGTCCCTGTTTTTCAATGGATAGAAAAATATCGTCCACCCTATTACCAGTACAGGAACAATAATCAATCGCATGTTCGGACCACTCGTCCAACTGGAAATCAACAGATTCAACAATTTCGAAGCTACTCATACCAGTTAAAGTTTGAATGAGGTGCCCGGCATTACACTGCCCCATGTGTCCCCATTGGTATTGCACATCTTCTTGCTCCAAACGCTCCGATGTGACACGAAGGGCATCGATAAGAAAGCGCTTGGTGGCAACCTTATTTACAGTGTGTGAATTTGATAATTGCATGAGAAAAGGATGTTTAAGTAAATTTATTAAAAACAAATTTTTAGTAAATATCAAATCTCAACAAAATACATTTTACTTTTATTCGCAAAAGAATTTCTACTATTTTTATTATTTTCCCTTTTGAAAGTGTGGAAAAAAGGAATGACTGAAGTATTTTTTATAATTCGGCTACATCGATAGTAGTGATTTGAAGATTCTATAAATCTGTTTAAGTTATTATTAAAATGGGTAAGTTTAAACAGCGACTTGCAAAAAAAAGAGGAACTAAGAATTACGACTGGCTCCATGCATGTTTTACTTTTTCTTTCGCAGATTATTATGATCCTGAATATTGCGGTTTTCATTCACTCATCGTAATGAATAACGATACCATCCAACCCAAAGGTGGTTTTGGTCGACATCCCCACGACAATGCAGAAATTTTCACTTATGTGATTTCCGGCGAATTAGAACATCAGGATAGTATGGGGAATGGCTCCGTTATAAAATCAGGTAACTTGCAATATATGAGTGCAGGCGATGGAGTATTTCATAGCGAATTCAATCCATCCACAAAACACCCTACCGAGCTATATCAAATCTGGATGCAACCCAATCAAGAAGGCGGACCCCCACTTTATTCTGAAAAAAAACTCAAAAATGCTAAAATCAAGAATGAATTAAAAATCTTATATTCAATAGATGAACGCGAGGGATCGAGTCCAATTCGGCAAAACGTGGTGTTTAACTTTGGTAAGCTTGAACAGGGGTACACCTTAGAAATAACTCCTGAGTGCAACCTTCCCCATGCATGGATTCAAGTGATTTCTGGTTCTCTTTCAATTGGTGATTTTTTTTTAAATAAGGCCGATGGTCTTGGAATTGAAAATATAGATGGTCCTCTCTCAGTCGAAGCGAGCGAGGATTGTGATTTTTTCCTGTTTCAACTCCCCGAATAAAAATGAGTATTTCACAAGGAATTTTATTTCAAGAAGAAGATTTTAATTATGATCTGCCAGACGCAGAAATTCGATATTTCCCCAATTTCTTTACTTCAACAAAATCGACTTTTTTACTTGATCAATTACTCAAAACAATTGAGTGGAAACAAAACACAATAAAAATGTATGGAAAAGAAAATCCAGTTCCTCGATTGGAAGCATGGTATGGAGACAAAGGAAAGAGTTATGCATATTCAGGCATCAAAATGGAACCCTCGGCATGGACTGATGACTTAATATTGATAAAGAAAAGCATAGAGGCGAAAGCGGAGGTAACCTTTAATTCTGTATTGATTAATTACTACAGAAATGGCCAAGATCGGGTCGCTTGGCATAGTGACGACGAAAACGAACTAGGACGAAATCCAGTAATAGGTTCGGTAAGTTTAGGAGCAGAAAGAAATTTTAAACTTCGCCATAAAAACTATAAATTAAATGGGCAGAAAGAGCAGATTATTTTAAAACATGGAAGTTTTTTGCTAATGAAAGGCACAACACAACATTTTTGGATGCATGAAATCCCTCGAACAGCCAAACCGATTGGTCCGAGAATCAACCTCACTTTTAGAATAATCAAATAGTGTAGATCAATTTATTTTATATCTTATAATTCATTTCATAATCTTGCGAGACTTTGTAAATTAGTTCATATTATTTGAACTGTAACTAGCTTTTAAACGATGTATTATTATGACTAAATACTTTTTACTATTCATTTTCATTGGAACTTTTTCGTCGCTTCAAGCCTATCAATCTATGTATGAGAAAACACCAGTTGGGGAAATTCAGATAATTGAATTGCCTGCCCGAATCGCCCTCGAAGCAAGTACAAATGGTTCTTATTTCCAGGCCAACAATGGACTTTTCCGAAAGCTCTTCCGATATATCTCTTCCAATGATGTGTCTATGACCACTCCAGTCGAGGCGGACATCAATCCCGGTAAAATGCGTTTTTTCGTAGGCGGGGAAGATAAACAAAAAAAACTACAATCCAATGAATCGGTAAATGTAGTCAAAATCCCCTCTGTTACAGTGATTTCAATCGGGATACGAGGAAGTTACTCCGAAGAGAAATTCTCTGAAAACAAAGCAAAATTATTTACCTGGTTACAAAAAAATAAAAAGTTTGAGTCAATTGGAGAACCTTATGGAGTCTACTGGAACGGGCCATTTGTTCCTGGTATATTCAAACGGTCAGAAATTCATATTCCTATTAAAAGAAAAGATAAGTCTAAATAAAAAAATTTAACTAACTAAATATAATGAAATTAATAACATTCCTTCTTATGACCGCAATCAGCACCGCTCAGGCATCCAATCTTTATGAACATAAATTAAAAACCATAGAAGGTGAAAACACTTCTTTGTCTGAACATAAAGGGAAGGTTATATTAATGGTCAATGTGGCATCAAGGTGTGGCTTTACCCGACAATATAAAGGGTTGGAGGAATTATATCAGAAGTACAAAGACAAAGGTCTTGTGATATGCGGATTTCCTTGCAATCAATTCGGCGGTCAAGAACCAGGTACAGAAAGCGAGATTAAAGAATTCTGTTCAGCTAAATTTGGGGTTACCTTTCCCATGTATTCTAAAATTGATGTAAATGGCCCGACTCGCCATCCACTATACGAGGACATTATCGGAGATAACGGTCCACTAAAGGGAAATATCAAATGGAATTTCGGGAAAATCCTCTTAGGAAAAGATGGAAAGCCGATTGAGAGATTTGGAAGTATGACCTCACCAAGTTCAAAGAAATTAATCCAATTGATTGAAAAATCTCTTCAAGGATAAATTCAATGTCCAAAATTTTAGTTCTTTTATTTGGTTCACTATTCCTCTTCGGATGTATGCAGATGGAGTGGCGAGGAGGTATGGTACCACATGTTGGAATAAAGAACGGCGATAGCACAGCTGCTCAAACAATCACCAATAACAAAAATAATTTTCGACCAAACTCTTCGAATTGGAGTCAATTTCGTGGCCCTAACCGTGATGGTGTGAGCCCGCAACAGGGTGTTAAGATTAAATGGAATCAACAACCTGACCCTCGTTGGAAGATTCCCAGTGGAGAAGGACATTCATCTGTGGTAGTGAATGAAGACACCGTTTTCACACTCGAACAAAACGGGAACGAAGAGACTCTATTCGCACGAAAATTATCAAATGGAAAAGAACAATGGAAATTTTCCATTGATACTAAGTGGGACGATATGATGAGTGGAACTGGACCACGATCAACACCCACTCTTCACAACGGAGAAATCTTCACTCTTTTCTCCAATGGATTGCTTTGTTGTGTAAATGCACAATCAGGTAAACTAAATTGGAAAACAAAAACCATAGACGAAAGTTACAAATTTCCAGAATGGGGAATTTCATGCTCTCCCCTAATCTGGAATAATCTTATTGTCTTAAATCAAGGAGGTGAGAACAGTGCGGCACATGCTTACGATATAGTGTCGGGTAAATTAGCTTGGAATTCCGATTTCCATGGAGAAGGGGTATACATTTCCCCTATTCTGCTTGAATTTTTTGGGGAAAAACATTTACTTGTCGCTGTATCTGGCAAAGTGGCTTCTTTGAATCCTGAAAATGGAAAGTTAAGATGGGAGCACCCATGGAAAATTTTCCTCAATAATGCCTTAATCGCACAACCCATTCAATTAGGCTCAGATCGCCTCCTTTTATCCGCCGGGTATGGTAAGGGAGCCGAATGTTTACAAATTAAAAAAACGAATAACGGCTATCAATTATCCACAGTTTGGAAATCAAAAAATTTAAAAAGTAAGTTCTCGAACCCAGTATTAAAGAATGGTTTTTTGTATGGTTTCAGCGAAAATCTACTTGTTTGCTTAAATGCGACTTCGGGTGATCTACAATGGCGAGGAAAAAAATATGGTTATGGAAGAATAATTATCTCTGAAGACAAACTAGTCATTCTCGGAAATACGGGAATTCTTAGCGTGGTCGAAGCAAGCCCAAACCAGTTCAATGAATTATATTCTGGAGCACTTCTAAGTGATGTGCGTTGTTGGAATGGACCCGCACTTGTAGGGGGTTACTTTTTGGCCATGAATGGACAAGAACTTGCCTGCTTTGATTGGGCACAAGAGCTTTGACCTGTTAAGAAACCTCCAAGAGATCTTCCCAACAAGTGGTGTAGCGTGAAGTACGCATTTTTCTACGCATAGTCCAATCCTTACTCACTCCCTGAGCTCCCAGAAAAGCACATGATTGACCGTAGCGAGCGGCGACTTCCTCAAAAGAATCAATAAATTCCCGACGGCGCGGGTTTTCATGTTCTTCAAAAAGTAGGGTTTGCTGCGAATGCTTGGGAATTAAGTCGATTAGCATAACTCCCGCTTTTTTATAAACATATCCTTTTCGATAAATCGAACGAAGTAGAGACTTAGTATTCTTAACTACACGAATCAAGTCATCCGTGGGTTCATCGAAAGCTAGGGTTCGGGAATTTGAATACTGTGCCTGATCCTCCCTAAAACGATTAGTGTTTATAAAAACCTGTAATGCTGAAGCGAGTGACCCTTCGGAGCGAATCTTACGGGTTGCCTTAACCGCGTAGTTTGCGACCGCCTCTTCTAATTCTACCAAGGTCTCAACTGGACGGCCAAAGGATCGGGAGGAACAGGTATTCTTGCGCGGTTGAGGAACCTGCTCCATTTCCAAACAGGAAATTCCTGAAAGTTCACGCTGAGTCCGTTCCAGGGTAACCCCTCCGATCGAACGAATAATAGAAGAAGGAGCTTGTACAAAACCCAATGCATGAGTTAATCCAACACGATGCAAGCGAACGCTTAATCGTCGCCCCACTCCCCAAATATCCTCAACCGGGATCTGTCGAAGGGAATCCTCGTCTTTTTTTAATATTTGAAAACAGCCCGTCTTTTTTTTCTTGGCTAAACGATTGGCTAATTTTGCCAATGTCTTAGTTTCCCCCAATCCAATTGAAATTGGAATACCGGTCCATCGAAGTACTGTTTTTCGTATCCGTTGACTAAGCAATAAAGGGGCATCCACTCCAGTCAGGTTGAGAAAAGATTCATCGATCGAATAAATCTCCAACTCGGGGGCAAAACGCCTCAAAACTGACGTGACTCGACGGGACATATCGCCATATAATTCATAATTCGAAGAAAATACCGTTACTCCATTTCGCTCACAGAGTTTCTTAATTTGATGGTAAGGAGCACCCATGGGTATTCCCAATTTCTTGGCCTCATTGGAACGAGCGACCGCACAGCCATCATTATTAGAAAGGACAATTACCGGCCTATTTCGCAACGCGGGTCGAAAGACACGTTCGCACGAAACATAAAAATTATTACAATCCGCAAGGGCAATCATAGGGAATGAATCACGCTGGTCACCACTCCCCATAAATGAGTCTCATCTTCCTCCTTTAAAAGAATAGGATTAAATTTTGGATTTTCGGGCATCAGCCAGGATTTTCCTTTTTCTTTCCGAAAACGTTTAACCGTAAGCTCACCATTCAAGGCAACAATAACCACCTTGCCATCTGTAGCCCGAACACTTCGATCCACCACTAAAAGATCACCATCGTGAATACCCGCTCCAATCATCGATTCTCCATTTGCTCTCACAAAAAAAGTGGCATTAGGTTCGCGAATTAGATGAGCATTCAAATCGAGCACGCCCTCAAGGTAATCATCTGCAGGGGAAGGAAAACCAGCTGACACCCCACATGCATAAAGAGGGAGTTGATTTTCCCTCTCCTTTACAAATCGTAAGACCCGCTCCACTTGGCTCACAGGTATACGGACGGGACGAGTTTTCTCCCCATAATGATTACTGCCTTTAGGACGACCTGCTCCTTTTCTTATTCCACCTCTTGTCATCTCTTTGAAATATGTTACAATTTTCAAAAAGGCAAGAGAGGATAAGAAATTGTGATCCAATAACTCTCACAGTGCGATATAATGTTGTGGAATCATTAAGCAAATCAAACTCTTCTACTCATTTAATCGTGGGTGGTTCTCGTGGTATCGGACGCTCTTTAGTCGATCATTCAATTAATGCTGGTCAGCAAGTAATTGCCCTTTCCCGTACACCTCCTCAAGAAAATTCCTCTGATTGTACTTGGATTATAGGAGATGCAAGTAAACCCGAACAGTTTATTGATCAATTACCTGAAAAAATAAACGCCCTTACTTTCTGCCCAGGAAAAGTGATTTTAGGCCCGATCAAACGTTTAAAATCAGAACAAATGCTCGAGGCTTACCAAACCAGCGTATTAGACGCCTTTACTCTCGTACAATCCCTGCTCGGACATTTGAATGGTTCAGTCGTTTTTATTTCTTCAGTCGCAGCTAGTGCTGGACTGCCAAATCATTGTGCAATTTCTGCAGCCAAATCAGGACTTGAAGGATTTGCCTTAGCACTTGCAGCTGATTTGGCTCCTAAAGTGAGAGTGAATGTGGTGGCACCAACCTTGACACCTACTGAAATGGGTTTAGGGATGGTGGGAGGAGATAAAATGATTCCCTTGATTGAAAACAGACATCCTTTAAAAACAATACCCGCAGTAGACGAAATTGCAGGTACAATTTCATTCCTTCATTCCGAAGCTGCAAAGTCAATTACTGGGCAAGTGCTTAAAGTAGACAGCGGATTATCCAAACTTCGCCTAAATGATCGCTGATTCCTCCTCTCCGTCCAATGGTCGTGCTTTAGTTTGGTTTAGAAAAGATTTACGTTTACAAGATAATCCAGCCCTCGAAGCTGCGCTTAAAAGCGGGAAAAAAATTATTCCCGTTTTTATTTGGAATAAAGAAGAAGGTGGACAATGGTCCCCTGGTGCCGCTTCTCGCTGGTGGCTTCATTACTCTTTAAAGAGTCTAGGGGAATCAATTGAAAAGTGGGGAGGTTCACTTGTTGTACGGGAGGGAAAAGCAGAAGAAATCTTACCCGATCTAGTCAAAAAACTCGATGCAGAAGCCCTCTATTTTGGTCGAACTTATGATCCCGCTGGACGTTCTACCGAACAAGCAGTTGAGAAAGTATTAGCTACTCAAAAAGTCTTAATTGAATCGTTTAATACTTCTCTGCTCAAAGAACCGTGGGAAATCCAAAATGGATCAGGGCGACCTTTTCAGGTATTCACCCCCTACTGGCGAAAAAGCCGGGATGGTATTTATAAGGAACCAAGCATTTATTCTTTAAATAATTTATCATTTTCTCAAATTTCAGCGAGTTCCGTACCCTTGGATGAATTGGCACTTCTACCAAGCCATGACTGGCATATGAAGCTTGATCAACATTGGGAAGTCTCAGAAGAAGCTGCCCACCGGCTCATCCAAAGAACTGCCGAAGAAATAACCCAATCCTATGCCACCGCTAGAAATATCCCTTCCGTGGATGGAACATCCCGATTATCCCCTTATCTTGCCTGGGGTATTGTAAGTCCGCGGCAGATTTGTCAAGCCGTCCTTACTGCAGACAACGAAGGTGGTCATCGAGGTGAAAATAAGTACTTGGTCGAAATTGGATGGCGCGAATTCTCCTATCATCTGCTTTATCATTTCCCTCAAATTCCAGATAATCCACTCAGGCAAAAATATGCTGCTTTCCCTTGGCTCAATGATGAAAAAAGTTTACGCGCCTGGCAGTTTGGAAAAACAGGCTACCCGATGGTTGATGCCGGAATGAGACAACTCTATGAAACGGGTTGGATGCACAATCGGGTTCGTATGGTAGTTGCTTCTTTCTTGGTCAAACATCTCCTTCTTTCATGGCAGGAAGGAGCACGTTGGTTTTGGGATACTCTAGTCGACGCCGATTTAGCAAGTAATACACAAGGTTGGCAATGGGCAGCTGGATGTGGAGCCGATGCCGCTCCTTATTTTCGAATTTTTAACCCTATTACTCAGGGAGAAAAATTTGATGGAAAAGGAGAATACGCCCGTAAATGGATTCCGAGTTTAAAAGAACTTCCAAGCAAATGGATCTTTAAACCGTGGGAGGCACCCCCCGACTTACTCCTGGTCAGCGATGTTTTTCTGGGAAACAATTATCCCCACCCATGCGTTGATCATAAAGAAGGAAGAGCTCGTGCTTTATCCGCATTATCCTCAATTAAAGAATCACCTACTCCCCCTTTTTGATTAGTATGAGTCTCCATGGATTTCTCATCCTGCAAATCTCAGAGCAAGTTTCTTCACTTTAATTTTTCAACTCGTCCATTTGAAATGCAATTTCTTTGCAATGCTGGATAATATTTAAAATTAGTCTCAATTACCCCCATTTAATAAAATTTTAATGAGTACTTCTATAGTTTGGTTCCGCAAGTCCCTACGCATTCATGATAATCCTGCTCTAAACGAAGCCTGCGAGGACAGTAATGTTAAAAAAATTATCCCCCTTTTTATTTTGGATCCAAAAATATTGGGTAAGGATTATGAAAAATTAGGAACAAACCGGTTACGGTTCCTAATCGAGAGTCTGAGAGATTTAGATTTACAATTAACATCCAAGTTCAACAGTCAATTGATTATATTAGAGGGGGATCCTTTGCTTCTCTTTCAAAAACTACAAAAAAGCCTGGGCCAGACTCTTAGTTCTCTTTCCTGCGAATATTGTTCCGAGCCATACGAGAGAGAAGTATTTTCTTCGATCCGAGAATTACTCAAAGAAGAGAACCAAGATATACAAATTAAATCATTTTCTGCTTTTCAGACCATTCTTGATATTGAAAAAACCATTGCTCTGACTTCCTTTAAAAATCCGAAGTCGATGAAAGATATGGAGAAAATATTCTCTGCCCATTTCAATTATAACCAAGGGGGGTTCTTTGAAATCGATGATCCGATACCCGAGCCAAAAACTGTCAAACCCCTACCTCAACTTCCGTTTACTAGTTCAAATGATCAAGGTTCTTCGATTTGTCCAATATCACTTAATGAAGTGACCGATCATATTTCGAGCAAAATAAATTCCGATATACTCTCCAAACAATCATATTTTTTAGGAGGTGAAATCGAAGCACTTTCGAGGTTAAAAAAGAAGGTTTCGGATAAGCTTTATTTCGTTAATAATTTTAGAAAACCCAAGACGATGTCCACAAATGAGGATTCCATGCCTATGGAACCGAGTACAACCGGGTTATCTCCCTACCTAAGCAATGGTTGTTTATCAGTGCGCAGACTCTGGAAAGAATGTGAAAAATGCTACCTCCAATCTGAGCACACCAGTCCCCCCGAATCTCTTCATGGTCAACTAATGTTCAGGGAAATGTTCTACTTACTCTCGAGGTCAGTAAAAAATTGGGATGACGATTCAGAAAATGTGATGTGCAAACCAATTGAGTGGGGTAATTTTGAATCGGAAAAAATAAGTGCCTGGGAAGATGGAAATACGGGCTTTCCATATATCGACGCGTTAATGAGACAACTTAGTGCTACTGGATGGATGCACCACTTGGGAAGACACGCTGTATCTTGCTTTTTTACACGAGGTCAACTCTGGCAACACTGGAAATTGGGAAGAAATGTATTTGATAAAAAGCTTATAGATAGTGATTGGGCTCTCAATAATGGTAACTGGTTGTGGTTATCTGGAGTGGCTCCTTTCTCCATGCCCTATTTTAGACTCTACAATCCATGTCCTGATCAAAAATCAAGCCTCAACGTGGAGACAAAATCGGCTGAGTTCATCAAATTCTGGGTGCCTGAACTTAAAAACTTCCCTACTAAATATATATACGAACCAAACTTGGCACCCGAGTCTGTCCAAAAAGATTGTGGATGTATAATCGGTAAAGACTACCCCAGTCCAATTGTGGACCGAAAAACCAGTGCCAAGGAAAATCTGGCCAATTTCAAGAACAGTCTCGCTAAAAATCGTTCCACTTAAAAATTAAAAACTAAATAGACCTTATTTCCCAACCGCAGAAAGTTCTATGAATTATTAAAACAGCAATAGGTTACCATCTTGGTCAATTTTAGTTCCGTCCGCGGTTTTTATTTCTTCACTTATTCTGGCAAAGCCTCTTATTACCTCAAGAGTGTCTACTTCTTCAATTTTTTTGTCCTCTCTCCAACGATTTATACGGGGAAAACGTAACGCCACTCCAGATTTATGTCGACTAGACGAACGAACCCCCTCAAAGGCAATCTCAAATACTAAACCGGGGCGAACCGATCGGATTGGACCAAATTTACCAATTATATTCTTACGTACATATCGGTCGATTTTTTCAATCTCTGCATCAGTTAGCCCAGAATATGCCTTGGCTACAGTGACTAATTCTCCCTGCTCATCTAAAACGGCTAGAGTATAATCAGAGTATAAATTGGAGCGTTTCCCATGCCCAAGCTGTGCACTTACAACTACCATATCGGCAAGATATGGATCGATCTTCCATTTAAACCAGGATCCTTTTACACGACCCGATTCATAAAATGAACTCCTCTTCTTTAACATAAATCCTTCCACTCCTCGATCTCTCGATTCTTTTCTAATCTGAGAAAGGCTTTCCCAAGTTTCTTCATTTACTAAAGGTGATAATCCAATCGGAAATTCTTGTGGCAAGGCGGAACATAACTTTTCTAATTTCTCTCTTCGCTCTCCCAGAGAAATCGTTCTCAAATCAACTCCATCCAAGCGTAAAAGATCATAGGCCTGAAATCGAACCGGTTCACGTTTTAACATGGTAGGCCCAGGATCTTTTCGACCGAGCCTTTTTTGCAGATGTGAAAATGATCGCATTCCCTCCTTACCCCAACCAAGAATTTCTCCATCTAGACATATGTCTCCTGGCAGCCACTTACTCGCATTAGTAATTTCAGGGAATGAATTCCCCACCGATTCATCACCTCTTGACCAAATCATCGACGCCCCACGCCGATTGATTAGCTGGGCCCGAATACCATCCCACTTCCATTCAATTTGCCAATCCTCTACGGATCCCAAGGTATTAATTTCTACCTGTAACGGATAGGCTAAACAAAAGGGAAACGGTTGGCAAAGACGGCTATCCTCTTCACTTGGATTAAGAATTTCTTCAAAAGATAATGTTTGAGGTGTCCAACTACCAGCCAAACGTTGTGCTATAATAGCAGGTTCAACCGCTCCCACCCGTGCTAGAGCTTTGTACAAATTTCCCTTTGAAACGCCCATTCGAAAACCACCTGTGAGTAATTTATGAAAAGGAAGGAGGTCAATTTCTCGTAAACAATCCCATACTTCAAAAATCTTATTTTTTCTCTCGCCTGTATTCATTGAGACCATGGGTTGAATAAATTCTTCGACCACTATGCTCAATTTTCTTGGTTCTGCCTCCTTCCCTTCCTCGATTAACAAAGATAATGTTTCTGCTAAATCTCCTACCCGATCATGACATTCCTCGAGTAACCACTCTGGCAATCCGCATCTTACCGATGCAAAAGATCGAAGTTCTGATGTTTTAATCGCCCCCTTAATTCGATTACCCGCCAAAAACCAACATAGCCAGATTGAATCCTCCGAAGATGCCTCTTTAAAATAGGTCACCAAAAAATCAATTCGATCATTAGTCTTAGTCGCTTGGTCTAAATCATGAAAAAGTTGAGAGAATTTGTTCACTCTTCATCCTCTCTTCGAAAACTCGATTCATTTAAAACTGAAGCATTTATTCCTTTTTCAATTAGAAAACGACTTAGCGCATCGCCATTACCGTGAGTGACTTTAACTATTTCTGCACCTGTTTGCGATATAACATCAATTAATCCTGGCCAATCCGCATGGTCAGACAGAACAAAACCACGATCAATATTTTTTCTTCTGCGCGGTCCACGAATAGCCATCCATCCGGAGGCAAACCCACGCTTTACCCGACGGAATTTTTTCATCCAGCTACTATCCTCCACCGCGGGTGGAGCAATTATCATGGCTCCTGAAAAATCTTTCTCTTTGTCGATTTTTCGAACCTCTGGTAGCAAGACACCCGCATTTTGATAATGTTCAAGAAAGGGGTGAACTGCTGAGTGGGCATATATTGGACCAATTGAAGGATCAAGCCCAGCCAATACTCGCTGGGCTTTTCCTAATGAATAGGCAAATACTAAGGAACCATGTCCGGATTTCTTATTTTCCTTCCACCATCGATTAATTTGGTCATAAATTTCTTCTTCTGGCTGCCAACGATAAACTGGTAATCCGAAAGTACATTCTGAAATAAAACCGTCACAAGTAACGAGTTCAAAAGGTTCAGAAGTTCGATCCGCTTGTGGTTTGTAATCTCCGCTGACCACCCAAACTCTACCACCTACCTCAATTCTTATTTGTGCCGAACCTAAAATGTGCCCGGCCGGGTGAAAAGATACCCGGGCATCCCCAATTGTCTGACTTTTCCCAAATGGCAAAGATTCGATCTTGTTTTTATTCCCAATACGAATCTGTAACAATGGTTTACTTGAATCCGAACAAAGGTAATTTTTATGACCCGATCTGGCGTGGTCACTATGGGCGTGAGTGATTAATGCTCGATCCACCGCTCCCCGAGGATCGATATAAAAATTACCTGCCGGGCAATAAAGGCCTTCTTTTTTTAAAACCAATATTTTACTATCAATACTTTCCTTCAATTGTGATTCATCTGATTCCTAAATGGGTTAAAGGACAAACTTTTTGAAAATTCACCAAGTTATCCAAGCGCTAACCTACTTTTATTCACTATTTTTTTGATAATTTTAATAAATCAAAAAAAAGATGCATTTTCAATGATCCATAAAACTGCTTGGCTCGTTGTCTTTGACATAATGGTTACACCACATGTCACAACATCTCAAGGAAACAACACTCCCGATCCAGTCGGCAGATTTATTTCCGATCGTTCACGCATGGCTCCACCTACGAAGGAAGAGTGCGATAAACTATTTCTCGAAATGTCAAAGGGATCAGATGAAGCAAGAAAGGAATTAATTGAAAGACATATTCGCCTTGTTGCTTCTATTGCTCTCAAGTTTCGCCAAACTAATGTCCAAATGGAAGATATTATGGCTGAAGGCATTCAAGGACTAGTTGTTGCTCTAGATAAATTTGATTATACTCGAGGCATTAAGCTAAGTACTTACGCTGCATGGTGGATTAGGCAAAGAATTCAACGTTTGATCGGTAAAATGTCAGGTGCAGTTGCTGTACCACACGATGTTTCTCAAGGAAAACGCAAGGAGGGACAGGTTCGTTCCGAACTTCAAGTTGACCTAGGTCGAATTCCCACCGAGGACGAAGTTAATAATGCTTTGGGACAAGATAGGAATCTGACCAAACGAGTTAAGTTTGCTCCAACAAGCTCTCTTTCTATGGATGAACCTTTAAGTGAGGATTCAGATAGTACTTTAGCCGATCTAATGACTGCAGAAGATGAACTTAAGCAATCATATCGTGAAAACGGTTCTCTTGCTGATGATATAGGAGTTGCCTTATCTTTTCTTGATCAACGAGAGAGAAAAGTACTGAGTATGAGATTTGGCATGGAAAAGGGAGAGTCTATGAAATTAGACGATATCGCAGATTCTATGAATGTTTCCGGTGAGCGTGTTAGACAACTTGAATCTTTGGGTTTAAGAAAACTCCGTGCGGTTTTAATCCAGAATGGAAAAATTGACTTCAGAAAATTAGATCAACTTGTGAGTACAGATTTGCGTGGTAAAACGAAGATGAGTCCTTTAGAACTTTCTCTCGTTTTAGATCCAACTGCGTAAAATGTCTTTTTCTTTATCTAAATGGGTGTGCCCACCTCCTGAAACACATGATGAACCTATTGGTTCAGAAGGCCGCGTTGAGTGGTTTAGGTGCTTACCTTATGTAGTTATACATTTGATAACCATTTTAGCCTTCTTCTACCCTTTCACTTTGGCCTGTCTTGCAGTTGCCTTAATTTCCTACAGTGTTCGAATGTTTTCAATCACTGCCTTTTACCACAGGTATTTTTCACACCGAACTTTTAAAACGTCTCGTTTAGTTCAATTTATAGGTGCTTCTGTTGCTTGCAGTTCTGGTCAGCGTGGTCCTCTTTGGTGGGCAGCACACCACAGAAGGCATCACAGACATTCCGATACTGATGAAGATGTACATTCTCCAAACAGTAAAAGTTTCTTATGGAGTCACACTCTATGGTTCATGACAGACTATGCGGTTCCCACTTTCCTCAAAGAAATCCCTGATTGGCTAAAATTTAAAGAATTAAGATTTCTCAACCGTTTTGATTGGATACCCTTGGTTTTACTTGGATTAGCATGCTTCTACGCGCCTGAAATCCCATGGATAGCAGAAATTACCGGTCTATCTAACATGCAGATGTTATTATGGGGCTTTTTTGTTCCCACAATAGCCCTTTACCATGCTACATTCGCAGTTAATTCAATTACTCATCTATATGGATCTAGAAGGTTCAACACTAAAGATGAAAGTAGAAATAATTGGATAGTTTCAATATTTGCATTTGGCGAAGGCTGGCACAACAACCACCATTTTTTCCCAGGGTCCGCAAGGCAAGGATTTTTCAAAGGAGAATTTGATCTTACTTATTATGGTCTCAAAATCCTATCCTTTTTAAGGCTTGTTCGTGATTTACGACCCGTACCTGCCTGGGTTAAAGATAAAGCAATTAGTTCTTCTTCATAAGTTGTGAAGATTGCAGTGGTTGGATCAGGTATATCCGGTCTGACCTGTGCTTATTTATTACATCAGAATCATGAAATTTCACTATTCGAATCTGATAGCAAACTTGGTGGTCATGTTAATACAATAAAGACCGAAGGAAATTCAGGTACATTTCATGTCGACACTGGTTTTATCGTTTTCAACCAAGAAAACTATCCTAATTTAATACGTTTGCTTGATCAATTGGGAGTTGAATCTCAACCCACCCGCATGGGATTTTCGGTCCAGTCTGAAAAACTGAATCTCGAATACAGCGGTGAGAATATTAGAGGGTTATTCGGACATATTCGCAATCTGATCGATCCAAAACACTGGAATATGGTACGGGATATTCTTCGGTTTCATAATTTAGCTAAAGAAAATATTCAAGGAGATGAAACAATTGAAACTTTTCTAAAAAATAATAATTTCGGGAATCGTTTTTCTGACTATTTTCTTCTTCCACTTGGTTCTGCTCTTTGGTCGTGCTCTACTAAAAAATTTGGCGATTTCCCGATGGAGTTTGTCTCCGATTTTCTTTCAAACCATCAAATGCTCCAAGCAAACAACCGTCCAATTTGGCGAGTAATTAAAGGTGGGTCTCACACATATGTAAACAGAATGTCCGATTTACTTGGCGATCGAATTCATTTAAATACTCCAATCCTAAAAGTTCGTCGTACTGAAAATGGAACCACACTCTTACTACCGGACGGAACCGAGCAAGAATTTGATCAAGTTATCCTAGCCTGCCATGCGGATCAATCTCTTCGATTGCTTGAATCTCCGTCTTTAGAAGAAGAAAATCTCTTAAAGTCTTTCCCCTATCAGGGAAATCAGGTAACCCTGCATAGTGATGATTCTGTATTACCAAAAAGAAAATCGGCTCGGGCGAGTTGGAATGCATATCTTCCAAAAAGAGGAAGTAAGGACGCCCTCGTCACTTATGATATGAATATTTTACAAAGTCTACCCACCCAAGAACCGTTTTGTGTCTCTCTCAATCAGGATAATATAGTAAATCCCAACCTGGTACATGGGAAATACAACTTTTCCCATCCAACCTATCACTCGGGTAGAAAAGAAGCCCAGAGTAAACACACTTCTTTTATTCGTAATCGTGGAATCTCTCTTTGTGGCGCGTATTGGGGTTACGGTTTTCACGAGGATGGTTTGAATAGTGGACTGCGTGTATGTAAGGCATTTGGGGAATCACTTTAATGGAGAGTTCACTCTATTTTGGCGAAGTCCGACATCAAAGGAGAAGTCCCAAAAAGCATGCCTTTAACTATCGAGTATTCATGGCTCACCTTTTTATCGATGAAATTAAAGAAGTCTTTCAAAAAAGATGGTTCTGGTCGATCGATCGATTTAACCTCTCCTCTTTTCATCGGAAAGATTACCATAAACCGAAGCACAACGATTTAGCCGAAGCGGTGCGTAAGACTATGACCGAACAACTCGGGTATGAAGTAAAAGGACCCGTTTCTATCATCACGCATTTACGCACTTTCGGTTATTGTTTCAACCCAGTCTCTTTTTATTATTGCTGGAACGAAGAGAAAAATAAGCCCCATGCTTTAATGGCGGAGATTACTAATACGCCCTGGCATGAACGCTATGCAAAATGCTTCCGCTGGGACGATTGTGATGATGGTAAATCGAAGCATGCCTTTGAAAAGGAATTCCATGTCTCTCCCTTTATTGGAATGAACATCGACTATGACTGGAGATTTCTTGGCCCGTCAGATAAACTCAAAGTGGACATGATTCTTCGTGAAGAAGAAAAAATCATCTTTACCGCCCACCTCAATCTTGCCCGCAAAGCTGTCAATTCGGCCAATATGGCTTGGGCTTTATTTCGTTTTCCTTTACTTACCTTTCGAATAACCTTCGGAATTTATTGGCATGCCTTAATACTTAGTCTCAAAGGATGTAAGTTTTACCCCCATCCAAAAAATTCCATTCCACCTTCGTAAATGACCGAAAAAACAGCCAAGCAAGAAACTGATTTAACTATATCAGAGTCCTCCAAGAATGGTTTTTGGGAGCGTATCTTTCTATCCCAATTAAAAAAAATTGATCGTGGTTCATTAATAATTGAAAAGAATAATTTTCGGCACCAAGTAGGTTCGCCATCAAGCGAAAGAATCTCGGCCACTATTCAGATTAAAAACTCGGCCTTTTTTCGAAAGGCTTGTTTGGGTGGTTCCCTCGGAGTGGCGGATAGTTATGCGGAGGGAGACTGGGAGACGAATGATCTAGTTTCAGTCTTTCGTCTTTTCCTACAAAACCAAGAAGTAATGGATGGAATCGAGAGCGGGTGGGCCTCCCTGCTCAACCGAGTAGCCAGGTGGGGTTATTTAATGGGTCAAAAGAATACCATTAAGGGAAGCCGTAAAAATATCGCTCTCCACTACGACCTTGGAAACGACTTTTATGAGCTTATGCTCGATCCGACCATGACTTATTCATGTGGTATATTCAAATCATCAGATAGTACTCTTGAAGATGCCTCTCTTGCAAAATACGACCGAATTATTGATGAACTTGAGATCCAGCCACACCATCAGGTTTTAGAAATCGGATGCGGATGGGGTGGATTTGCAGATCGACTTGCCCAGCGCACGCAGGCTCAACTGACCGCCACCACTATTTCAGACCGTCAATTCGAATATGCCCAAAATCGGATTAAAAAACTGGGATACGATGACCGAATTTCAATAATTAAAAAAGACTATCGCGACCTATTTGGACAATTTGACCGGATTGTATCGATTGAAATGATTGAAGCGGTCGGCCATGAATTCCTCCCCTCCTACTTTTCCAAAATTTCTGACCTTCTCCTGCCCAATGGAGCCGCGATGATTCAAGGTATCACCATGCCCGACCATCGATATGGACAATACTTAAAAGAAGTGGATTATATCCGCACACGGGTGTTCCCGGGTAGTTGTGTGCCATCCGCTTCGGCTATGATTGAAGCCGCGGTTAAAAAGTCGAACCTTCGTCCCGCCGCACTTCATGATTTTGGCTACCACTACTCCCGTACATTACGAGAATGGCGATTACGCTTTTTAGAGAATGAGGAATCAATCAAAGAACTGGGCTATGACGAACATTTCCGCCGGGCTTGGCTTTATTACTTATGCTATTGCGAAGCGGGATTTGAAGAAGGCTATACTGGTGATATCCATCTGCTATTGGCCAAACCGGAATGCAAACTTGCTCGTGGATTTCCCCAATGAATTCAAAATTTTCCTTTCTGACCGATTTCATTCTTTTTCAAATTGCATGGTTCTGTTGTGTCCTCGCAATTCTTAGCCCGATTCCGCAAATCCTTCCGATTATTGGCTTGGTTCTAGTTTTGATTCGCACCCACTTGACACGTGGCTTCCAACAAGTTCTTCCTTTCACCCTGGCCAGTTTATTCCTTGGAGTTCTGGGCGATGGGAGCTTGGTCCACCTTGGCCTTCTTTCATTCGAACCCTACCCCTCTCTCTTCGGTGCCCCACTTTGGATGGTTGCCTTGTGGCTCAACTTCGGACTAATGCTCCGTCCTTTATTCACTTGGTTTCTCGATCATTGCGGGCGTTCGATTATTGGTTTTTCTCTCGGTGGAGTGGTGGCATATTATTCAGGGCAAAAATTGGAAGTACTTAGCTTCACCCTCGACTTTCAATCTCAATTAGCTGTAGCCGCAGAATGGGGTATTGCCGGAATTGTCTTACATTTCCTCCATCTCAAATTCCCAATCAATCCACAAAAAAATGAGTCTGTTTGAACTACTGATCTACGGGCAATTAGGAGCTTCCATAGTTATGGCGACAGCATGGGTTCATGCACTCGCAATTAAAAACACCTCCTATGTCGATGTACTTTGGGGCTACGGAGTAGGGATTTTGGGCTTCATCTATCTGGTCTACGGAAATGAAACCTGCGATCCTGCCCGCATGGCCTTACTCAAGGCCCTCCTCCTAACCTGGTCTGTTCGCTTGGGTACACATTTGCTCAAGAGATGCTGGGGCAAAGCCGAAGACGCACGCTATGCCTACCTACGAGAAGTAATGGGAGGAAAAGCAAACCTCGGCTTCTTCCTTTTTTTCCAGGTTCAGGCATTTTGGGTGGTTTTGTTTGCCTCGCCCTTTTTGATACTCGTTCAAAACCCCAATCCAATTAATACATTCGATCACATCGGACTTATTGTATGGCTGACTGGGTTTGCTGGGTTACACCTTGCGGATAAACAGCTCAAACGATACAAACAAACTCCAGGCCGAACTCGTGCCGGGGTATGTAAGACTGGTTTATGGAAGTTTTCTCGACATCCTAATTATTTCTTCGAATGGGTTCTATGGATTGGTTATATCTTTCTAGGTTGGCAGTCTCCCAATGGAGCCTGGCTTTTACTGGTCCCTGTCATCCTCTATATTTTCCTTACCAAAATAACTGGCGTCCCTTTTGTTGAAGCACGAAAACTGGAAGCAAGTGGAGAGGAATACAAATCATATATTAAGGAAACAAACTCGTTTTTCCCGTGGATTCCCAAAAATCAAAATTCTGATTCATGAGCCTAACTCATTTTTTAATCGATCTGTCTGAACGCGGTATTGTCCCCGATTTCTTAATTCGGGCGGGTATACGTAATCTTTGCAAAAAAAGACTTCAACAATGCAAACATGATGATTGTGAAGCCAATGCCGAACTTGCAGAACACTATGTTGCCGAATCTGACGCCTCCCCCATGGCCGTCCTTACTGAAAAAGCCAATGAACAACACTACGAAGTTCCAGCCCAATTTTACCTTCATGCTCTGGGAAAAAACCTCAAATACAGCTCCTGTTTTTACGAGTCCAATACCCAATCCCTCGACGAGGCCGAGGATCATGCTCTCGAACTAAGCTGCAAACATGCAAGGTTAGAAAATGGACAGGAAATCCTCGAACTTGGATGCGGTTGGGGCTCCCTCTCACTTTGGATGGCCAGGAATTTTCCTAAATCTTCGATCACATCAATTTCAAATTCGCATTCTCAAAGAGAATACATTCTGGGTCAGGCACGTAATCGAGGCCTCGATAATCTCAAGGTGATTACCGCAGATATTAACGAGTTTAAGACCGACTCGACTTATGACCGAATAGTCTCGGTTGAAATGTTTGAACATGTCCGCAACCACCGCGAACTCTTTAAGCGAATTCATAATTGGCTAAAACCGGAGGGCAAACTATTCACCCATGTTTTTTGCCATCGATCCACCTCCTATCCATTCGAAGTCGAAGGCGAAGACGATTGGATGTCGAAACATTTCTTCAGCGGGGGCACTATGCCCGCCGATGAATTATTCCTTCGTATTTCAGGTAATCTCGAACTTGAACACCGCTGGCGTTGGTCTGGTTCTCATTATGCTAAAACCTCCGAGGATTGGCTTGCCAATATAGATCAGTCCCGCACCGAAATTCTTAAACTCTTACACCAGGACTTGACTATGGCCGAAGCTCATCGCACTTTTAATCGATGGCGTATCTTCTTCCTCGCCTGTGCCGAGACTTTCGGGTTTTCAAATGGTCAGGAATGGTGGGTCAGTCATTACTTATTTAAAAAACAATGAAAAACCTATTCCTTACCTCCAGCCTTTTCCTCTTACTCGTGGGGTTAAGCCCCGCAAAGCAAAACCAAGTTGATTCGATGAACTGGCCTCAATGGCGAGGGCCCGATCGAGACGGATTCTTACCCAAAGACGCGCCCTGGCCTGCCAAAATCAGTAAGGAAAGCCTCACCCAAAGCTGGCGCGTTGAATTGGGTAAAGGGTATCCAGGGCCCATTGTTTCCGACCAATTAGTCTTCTCGATTGAATCAATGGAAAACCAGGAAAGCGTCAAGGCCTTCGACCGAAAATCCGGAAAGCTCGCTTGGTCGATTGAATGGGATGGGAAAATGAAAGTTCCTTTCTTCGCAGCTAGGAATGGTAGTTGGGTCCGTTCCACGCCCGCCTTTGATGGAGAAAATCTCTTTGTTTGTGGAATGCGGGATGTACTTCACTCCATTCACGCAAAAACCGGTAAGATTAATTGGAAAGTCGATTTCGTGAAAAGATATGGTACCCCACTACCAGCTTTTGGTATGGTATGTTCGCCCCTCATCGAGGGCGATCACTTGTATATCCAGGCAGGATCTGGTTTTGTAAAGCTCGATAAAAAAACCGGCAAGTCAATTTGGCGAACGCTCACTGATAAAGGCGGTATGTTTGGAAGTGCCTTCTCCTCCCCCGTGGTCAAGAAAATCAATGGAGTAAAACAATTGGTCGTACAAACCCGTACCGATCTGGCTGGAGTTGACCCTAAAAGTGGAAAAAAACTTTGGTCCAAACCAATCAAGGCATTCCGTGGTATGAACATCTTAACCCCCACTATTCTGGACAATCAAATTTTCACCAGTAGCTATGGTGGAAAATCCCTCATGTTAGATATTCAAAAAACGGGCGACAAACAAAGTGTTCAGCTGGCATGGGAAAATAAGCAGGAAGGCTACATGTCTGGGCCGATCATGATTGATGGTTTTTGTTACATCCACTTAAAGAAACAACGAATCACCTGCCTTGATATGAAAAACGGGGAAACCAAGTGGATCAGTAGCGAGTCCTTTGGCAAGTATATGTCGATGGTCTCAAACGGGAAGGAAATCCTCGCCCTCGACGAAAATGGAATCCTATACCTGATCAAACCGAGCCCAGAAAAATTTATTATCCTTGAAAAGCGTACCATCTCGGAATCTCCCACCTGGGCACACCTCGCCCTTTCGGGTAATCAGTTGTTCGTACGCGAACTCGAAGCACTCGCCTGCTATAGCTGGTAAAACGGGCTACCTCGGGGGACCCGTTCTTACTTTATCCCTTCATTCTTCACTCACAATAGATCGGCCATAGGCTTCCGCCCCGTGGGGACACTAAAAAGAGCAACCGTAACACCCGCAGATGAAACTTTCGAAGTTTTTTCTACCCTACTCATCTCCTTCACAGGTTAATCCTACGGTAAGGTTTCGCGAACTCATATACTATTCCGACAACGCTGGACCAAGACGCGTTTCCTCTTTGATTTTTCTGGAAAATCCAATCCATTGAACCAACTGGAAAGCCAACACGGAAGCCAAGGTTGTTGTTCCGATTGCTCGGGTTGTTGTTGTTGTTGCATTTCGCCGAACGCAGGTTCGTGCCTGTATTGTTCCAAGAACCTCCCCGTTTGTAACGGTTCGAGCCCGATGCCCTCGTCTTGCGCCCAAAATAATTGGGTGTACCATCTCTAAATTACCCCCTGTAGTCCAAACAGATTGAACAGACTACCAAAGCCCAATAGGCACTGATGTCTTTGCTGTAGTTCTAATTCATGGATCCAACCCTCACCCACCTGCCATTCCAAAGATCGAATTTTCCTAAAAAACCTCACCATTGCCTGTGGTATGGGCACTCTCGTTTTTGTGATTGGAGTTGGGACGATGGATAATCAGAACGCGCACTAATTTCGTTACGAGGAAAGAAGTGACCCACTCAGTAATCCATTGATTGCAAAGATTGTTTGTCCAGAGAGAGCAGTTTGCTTACCGCCTCACAATTGATCGCCGCCAACGCTTTGGCTTTTCGCTGAAAACTTACCAAAAGTTACTGACTAGATTTCCTCCGATTCGACGGGACACTTATTTCCTTCTCCAAGAAAAAAGGCTTTCGCATCTCCCTTGCTTTTGTGAAGAGCGATAAGGGCGTATAAACCACAGACTACATTACCTCCTAGTAAAATCGCGAGCGCCCAACCAAGTTTGATTCCCGGGCAACATTCCCGATACCAAATCCAACCGATAAAGAAAAAGAAGCCAACATACACATCAAATAAGGAAACTATACCCCAGGGGTTGTCCATTAATTCGCCCCCGTCTTTAAAAAAATCGCCAACTACAAAACCATAGATCAAGGCACCCGCCATGATTACGGTTAAGAGAACCAAATAAAGCTGGGCAGTTTTTTTGCCCATACTCATCGTCTCACTCTTAATCCAATTGGATTAAGAAATAGATGCAGCCAAAGCCTGGTCGATATCAGCAAGAATATCGTCAATATGCTCGATTCCAATCGAAAGACGAACCATTTCTGGAGGAATACCACCCGCCCTTTGCTGCTCTTCGTTCAACTGGGAATGTGTGGTCGTTGCAGGATGAATCGCCAAGCTCTTGGCATCCCCCACATTGGCCAGATGAGAAAGAAGTT
>CAYLIJ010000002.1:138226-143888 GCA_964383925.1 uncultured Puniceicoccaceae bacterium | reverse complement strand
AAACCCTGAAGGGATGATTGTAAAATTTGCAGATATGCAATTAGAAATTCCAACAAGGAAAGGTTTTGAAATTTTTCAACAAAGAGTTCTGGAAGCCGAAAGAAGAGGTTCAATAACTGGACACATTCGTTACCCGTTGATTGCTTCTAGTACTGGTTCATTAAATCTAATCGATTTAAGATATACTTTAGTCACTAATCGCTTAACTTGGAAACAAGCACAACAGGTGGCTTTTGATAAAAATGCAACTTTAGTGAATATAAATTCAGGTTATGAAAATGGCATTATTTTAAAACTCTTAACCGACGCTTCTGTAATTGGACTTTTCCCTGCAAGTGAAAGTAATAATTCAGTCCAGTATTCCTGGATTGGGGCAAGCGATTCAGAGGACGCGAATGGAAGTTTTTATTCTTCCGATTTAAATCAAACTACTTTTTTACCTGATATAAATGCAACAGAAGGAGATTGGAAATGGCAGGATGGTAATGATATTTCAGCCTCTTATGTTAATTGGAAGTTAGGAACAGAACCCACGAATAGTGGGACTGCACAACTGCAAGACTATGGAGCATTAGATTTCAACGACTCCAATGGTTCTTGGCTCGATTTGAACGAATCCTATCGCTTACCTTATGTTCTAGAACATCCTCAGCAGACTAATGTAACAGCCCCCGTTAAAATTATCGGTCGAAGAAAAGTGCTCGTGATCCCAAGTCGCTTTCGCGATGAAGGAAATGACTTTTTAGGATCCTCCAGCAACCCTACAGATCAATTCGGAAATCCCCTCAATCCAAATTATAGCAACGATACATTTGAGCCCTTCTCTCGAGAAAGCCTGATTAGTGCAATGGAGAGGGTTAAAGATTTTTATCTTCGGAATTCAGACGGTGATTTTATTTTAGATTATGTCATTACGCCTACAGTTACTTTGGATATTCCTAAATATGAGAGAAAGGCAGGTTCCGGAGAGCCCAATATTTTTGATTCAACAGGACAATTTTACCAGCAATCAGAAATCCAATATACACCGGATCCAGAATTAGGTTATTTTGGGGAGGCTGCCAAATTCCACGCGCTAGAGTTGTCGCCCAAATTTGATTATGATGGGCCTGCATTTGAAGGATTACTTGTGGTTTCTTTAAATTCCAATTCATCATTGCCTAATTTTCCAAAGCCGCCAGCCGTTCGCTTTACAGGAGGAAATATAATAAATGGAGTGCCGGATCCAGATTTTGAGGAAGCACAAGGAGTTGCATTGCTGGATGAAAACGGAGTTCTCTATGGTATCAATATTACTAATTCTGGTGCCTTTTACTACAGCGACCCCAAGATCCTACTAAATGGGGTTGATTATTCAAATAATTTTGTAATTACACGAGGCCGTACCGTAGTTTCATGGGTTTCTGTAACAAGCTATTCTTTTGGAGCGGCAGGAGTTGGTTATGTTGGTGCTCCTGGTTCACATGTTAAAAGTGCGAGTGCCGATGTAATCGTACATGAACTGGGTCACAATTTTGGCTTGTGGCATGCAAATCGAAATGAAGGAGAAGGAATTCGTCCAAACAGCGATGAAGGAACGCTTATTGATTATGGAAATCCTTACTCAGTAATGGGTACTGGCGGAGCAGAAGGGGACTTTACAATTTCCAGTAAAGTGTATCTTAAAAATGTGGGAAGTTTTGGCCTAAAGGGAGGCTCACAAGCAAACAATGCAGTCGATGTGGCTGATCTTAATAATAATGCCACTATTGCCTCGAGTGGTTTGTTTGAACAAAGCGCAGTTAATTCTAATACATTTCGGATTTACAGGCATGATTATGGCTCCGCACCCTACTCACTTAAGGTAAGAGCTTTTGACTTGGATATTCCCTCGGGTAGCCGACCCGCTACTCTTGATTCTTTATTAAACACTAATAATCTAAATCTTTTAATCGGTGGGCCAGGCGAAGAAGCCATAGGTCATTTTAAGAAAGGTGGAAACCTTGGCTATCAATTAATAATTGAAAATTCAGGAAAAGGATTTTCAGAAGAACCTTCAATCACGATTTTAGATGATCAGAATCAAAGTTTGTTAAGTATTGATCCAAGCTGGATCAAAATAAAAGCAGGCTCTTCCGCTCATTATGAAATAGATACTCTGAGAGACTTCTCGTCCACAGTTACTCGTGGCTTACGGGGAGTGGAGGTTCCCGCTTCTCAATATTCCCCAAAAGGGTTAGATGCGTTAACTCCTCTTTCTTCTTATTGGGTTTCCTATCGTAGAAAAGCGAGTGAATATGGATTAAGCTTTGTTAATGGAACCAGCCGTGCCCAAATGGTTACAAGCGAAAACACCCTTCTTGATATGACCCCAACCACTCAGGGAGTGGTAAATAGTCAATCAAGTGTAGGAGTAGACTTTAAAGATGCGTTTCTTTTATTGGGTCGTTCGTTCTCAGATTATGAAGCGGACTCTCATGTTACACCCATTAAGAAGGGAGGTATCGCTCCAATGGAATATATTGAAGTGGTCGTTAATGTGGGAACAGTAAAATCGGGAGAAGCAAAGGCCCCCAAGTTTGATTTATTGGTAAGCAATACAAATCCGGCGATTAATGAAGTGGTTGAATTTTCAGTTGATCCAAAAGAAGGAAAAGTTACCGATTATGCCTATGCCTGGTACGTAAATGAAGTCGGTATAAGTGAGCCCGCATTTTTAAACAATAAATCCTTTTCAAACCGATTTACCAGCGCAGGCCATCAAGTGGTTAAAGTGGTGGTATCCGATTTGAAGGGGGGAATTTCTTCCAGGAATATCACCGTACAGGTGGGCAATTCGAAAGACTCAATTAAATCACTTATTAAAGGACAAGTGAAATCACCCCAAGGTTCAATTCAGGGAGCAAAAGTGGTGATTTCTAAAGCCAAAATAATTGAGCATTCTGTTCGGGTAACAGGAAGTTTGGAAGAATCCAGAATTAATTCGACTCATGGAAATAATCTCAAATTTGTTATAGATAATGAACAGGACAAACAGTTGATCATGAATCGTGGAGAGGTTCACCGATTTATATTTGAGCCTTCCACTAACAAATATCCATTAAACTTTTTCCAATCAGTCGATCATACCCCATCTAAGATAAAACTTAATTTGCTGTTTAGCCCCACTGTCGAAGAACCTGGTGGTGGGTATATGAAACCCCCTGTAATTCAATTGAATGAAACCTCCCGTTTTAACGCAATTTTTTCAGATTCCATAACCACACTCGACGCGTTTCGCCAAAATCAGGTCAACTTACTTCCATACGAAGTCCTTGGTACATTAATTAGCAAGCCATCTGCAAAGAGTTTATTATCTGACACTAATGTCTCTCGGATAATTGTCCGGCCAATAAAAGTCGACCTTATTACTGGTCTACCGATACACTTTGGTGGACGTGGAATGGTCCCTGAACACCCACCACCTGTCACCGTTTTAAGATCAAGTTACTGGGAGGATTACAGCGACATCAATGCAACAGCGAATGCTTATGTAGACGGAGTGGGTACGATTGGATTACACTCCAATAGTGGAGGTACAGGTTATTCAACTGTTCCCGACATTGTTGTCTTGGGAGCAGGGCAGGATGCAAATTATACTGCTTCAGTTCGTGCTAAAAAGAACGGCGATCCTTCCTACAAACGAAATAATATTTTAGAAACTCCCGTAACGGTTGATCAGGGATTTGGTTATGATGGAAATTCAACTTTAGCGGTTGCTTTGTATCCGACAGAACCCTTTGCCTATTGGTCATTTAACGAAGCAGAAACTTTGTTTAAGAATGGGGTGCTTAAGCCAACCTCTGGTTTTAATTTACCAATTGAAGATGGTTTAATTGGCTATTGGAAAATGGATGAAGACAATTCGACAACCTTTCCAGGCTCTTCTTTTACCATCGAAGATAATTCGACTTCGAATAATAATTTTATTTTCGCGAACGGTAACCCCCAGTTGAGGAGCTTTTTAGGGACAAAAAATCGATCCATCAAATTTGGCTCAACTGATGCAATAAATGGATTAACTAACATACTAAACACAACTGCATTTACTTTTTCTTTTTGGGCACAAGCGGATAGTGCGACTCATTATGCTGAATTTTCATTAGGCGATTTTAATGTAAGTTTAAATTCAAATAGCATATCCCTTAAAAAAGCCTCAGCATTCGTTGCAACTTCAACAGAAGTTTTGCTAAGTAAATGGACTCATATTACGGCTAAACTTTCCGGTGGAAACCTGTCCCTTTATGTAAATGGGGAACAGGAAGCCAATGGAAGTTCTACCACATCGGGTACAAATTTGACTATTCAAACTGGCTTTCAAAATATCTTTATAGATGAAATGATGGTGTACAATCGAGCCTTATCTGATACAGAAATCGGTCAATTAGCCGGTAATATATTTCTTGATCTTTCAGGAAAAAAATACAACGCAGTTGCAAGAGGCACTGGTTTCGAATTGAATTCAACCGCAGATGCAGGAAGTATAAATAATAGCTTTTCGGCAGATTTGGGACGGGCAATTTCCCTTGATGGTTCATCTCGATACTTGGATTTAACCACTCATGTAAAAGCATTTTCTGGGCTAGATAAGGGAACAATTGCGTTCTGGGTAAACCCGGCAAGTTTGGCAAATACGATGCCTATTATCTCAGCAAGTAGTCTTGATGATAACCAGTCTTATTTTCGTGTGATGCTTAGGGATAATGGTAAGATTAGAACCGAGGTATTTAATGATGGAACAGAATATTGTAATGTTTCGAGTGGCGGTTCGAAATCGATAACCGCCAATAATTGGGTACATGTTGCATTATTGGTAGGAGAGAGCGGGATTTCCTATTATTTAGACGGTCAGAGTGTACCTTCTGTAATTCCGCCTGACTCCTCGAATGCACGGGCATTTTTTGTGGATGTGGATAAATTAGATTATATTGCGATCGGAAAGCATGAGGATTCGAATACGACCAGTTATTTTAATGGAAAGCTTGATGAAATGCATATTTTTCAACGAGAATTATCAGTCGGCGAAATTAAACATCTCTACAATATTGGAAAACAACAATATGTAGCACGGGCCCTTTTAGATGCAAAAGTGGATGCGGTTGGATCGGTCATTTTGAGTAATAATGGCATTGGTTATAATGAAGTGCCCGATGTAAACTTTACCGTGAGTCATTATCTCGATAATAACGCAACATATCCAAACTTTGTTGCCCCTGCTGGAGAAGCTGAGCTAAATGGCACTTCAGTCGAGCATCTGTATCTGACCAAGGATTTTGATCAAAGTGTTTCTCTTATTCTTCCGGACGGGAGAGAAGTTTTACGTATGAGTACGGAGTATGTTCTTCGTACGCCTGATGGAAATAATAGTGCGGTTATTCCTGTGGGTCTTTTTGGATATACTTCACCCCCGAATATTCTAATTGAAGGAACAAGCACATGGCCAATCGATCGCAATGCAACTGGCTATCCAATGTTCTTCTTGGATGTGAATGATTCAGTCCAAATTTTGGATGGTGGTTCAGGTTATGATTTAAATAGCAGTGCAGGACCAGGCTTCGGGTTTAATGCTGATGCGGTTCGAATATTTGGCGAGGGATATCGTCCCCCTGAATTTGAAGCTAAGATTAATCAGGGGCGCGTGGAT
>CAYLIJ010000002.1:0-138126 GCA_964383925.1 uncultured Puniceicoccaceae bacterium | reverse complement strand
GGCCATGTCGGTGTTGAGAGCCTAAAGTTTGGAACCAGTGTAGCTGATGTGATCGTTCAGGATACTGGCTATGGGTATATCATGCCGGTTGAGATTACCGTGGTGGATGGTCGACCTAGGCCTAGTGATGCCGACCCTTTTGGAGTTCTTGGGCTTCCTGAGCATCCGCAGTTCGACCTAAATTCTACCTACATGGAAGCAATTTTTGAGGTGAATTCAACTGATGAAAATGGATCCATTTTAGATCTTAGAATCATAAGTGGTGGAGCGGGTTATGAACCCTCATTTATTGATTTCTTTACCGGTTTGCCTGTTAGTATATCTGGTTTACCAAGAGTTGTTATTTCCGGAGGGGGTGGAACGGGAGCCGAGGTGTATGGTATGGTGGAAGATAATGGAAGTATTAGTGGAGTGTATATAGCAGAGGGAGGATTGGGTTATTATAATTTCAATTCTAATAATTATCCAAAATTTTCAATTACACCTAATCCAGCGAGGCCAATTGAAGCTACAGAAAAAAATGCTACTTTATTTATGAGTTTGGGCGGAAGTTTGAAGGAACCGACTGCAAATAATAACACGGGTTCTTTTTCATTGTTCGACGGATTCGCAAATCTTGCAGATACTGATGCGAAGTTTGAAGAATTCAGATATGTTGCACCCTGGGTGATGATATTGGACAAGGGAAGGACTGAGGCTTCAATACCTGCTAGTGAACGGGCTCACGCAGTGGCTCGAGTTGTGGATGGGAATATAACCAAGATCATTGTGACTGAAGGTGGTACCGGATATGTTGATCCCCATGTAATTATTTGTGGCACTCCGCCTAATTATTCGAATTTGAATGATGGTAAATCATACAACGCATGGCAATGGAGGTGCACTAATTTAAGGGAAACAACGAGCGGAACATTTTTGACCTGTGGACATGTTGATTCTAAAAATTATCCTTATCCGCCTGAGACATGTCCTGGGGAAGACGTCGGCGAGGGCGTTTTTCGAACGAGTACTAATTGGGATAAGGCTTTTGACAGTTGGCAGGCTAACCATTCAAAAACTTCAAATCATCCTAATTGCCCCGATGCTAGCAACCACCGAGTAAATCAGTTTTTATCGCCAATTTGCTCTGGTAAAAAAGCAAATTATGTACTGATTAATGATTTATACCGAGCCGGTCGCTCGGGATCATATGAAGAATGGATTAATTTTGAAACAAATTGCACCGCTACTGCTGTGGGTGGCCAAATACGGGAAATAAAAATTAGAGATTTTGGGACCAAATATCTAGCCCCCGAGATCGCAATTTTTGGCAGTGGTGGCTCAACTGATCCAATACCAGTTTTTGATGAGCAAGGAATTATCAATCGGATCTTTTATAATGACTTAAGGATAAAAAGTTTAGAGTTTGATAAATTTCCACGGCCCATAGGAGCAGGCCAAGGATTCAGTAGTAAGCCGTGGGGCAAGGATGATAAATACAAACCCGCCTTTGGAGGAGATGGTTCGGTGCGTTGTATAATTTATTCGGATGTTTTATACTGGGATCCACCTGGTTCTGTACCAGAATATGAAGTTTATGACTTTTCACTTAGCTTGGGAAAAGGTCTAGAAGTTGTGGGTTCATATGGAGATCGAATTTCTAATATTCAAGTTTTAGAACCGGGGTTATACAACACTCCAGATTTAAATGTTACCGTTGATTATAATGGAAGTATTATACCGGACTTGGATTTGGATGGATTTCCCGATTTTAGGCAAGGAACCGCAAAACTTCAGACTACTAATTTGCTAATTTCATTAGAATTGGACAGTAATGGTACCTATGAAGAAACTGCTTTTCAATTGGAACCAGGGCGAAAGTTGGATTTATGGAGAAGCACTTTTTTAGCTGAACCCAATGTACAAATTTTCAATGAACTTAACGGGGTAACACTTTCTAATTATAATGCAGAGAGTAGCCTGAGTGAAATTCGCCTGAATGGAATTGTTGAGTATGACCCAACCACCAACAAGTCCTATTTGGATATTGTGGCCGATGATCGATTACCCAATAAGTTTTATTATGGATTAGGAGGAAGCAATCGTAGCGGAATGGGGGGAGAAATTTTTGTCTATGATGGGATGCCAGGATTGAACTGGGGCCAAGAAAATAATTGGGATGACTTTGCATTTACTGATGAGAATGGAACCTATGTAATTCCAAATCTTGATCCAGGAATGTACAATATAGCTGTTCTTATGGAAGATGAGAATTTTCAAGATTTAGCGTTACGACCAGATTCGAATCCCACTTTATACTCTCGTACCCTGTATGTGCCTGGATTTAATCCAATCTTATTAGAAACTGATAACCGAGGAAATGGCAGAAGTCGATTGGTGTGGGGGCAAGATGCGAGGGATCTAAGCAGGTTAACCATTGGAGGTAACCCTTTAAAAGTAGTGGAAGGAATTGGGGGAGGATTTGAAACTTCTAAGAAATATAACTTTAATATCGCACCGTATGCCACAAATACGACACAGGGAAAGCCTAATATTGATTATGAAATCTTATCTGATGGTGCCTTACGTTTTACCATAATAGACGATGCGGATTCGAGTATATTTGATCCGAATGATCGTTTTACAATTAGTTTTTCTTCCGTGATTTCCGGAATTGATTTTACGAATACAGTGGGAGATGGAATTATAAATAATTCTTTTTGGGCCGGAAATAAAGCAGCACGCGATACATTTACTGAAAATAATAAAACTCTAGTTCTTAGTCTTTCTCCCCAGTCTGGAGATACGGTTAATTCAATTGAAGTCCCTGTTCGTTGTGAATCAGATAACAATGCATCCCAGAAATTTACTTTAACTGCATTTGATGAAAATGGAAGTATGGTGGATTGTTCAGACGTAATTTGGGATTTAAGCTTCCCTGATCTGAATTTAACCAAAACCGATGGAAACCTTTCCAAAATAGCGAGCTTTGAAACTCCTCAGTATTATATGCTTGGAGAAGGAGGGAATGGATATGGTTACTATTATCCATTATATCCAAAATCAGTCTATTTGGATAGCGATTCGAACGGGACGGGAATTTACAATCCGCTTAATGCATCCTCTTCTTCTCTCTATCATACACATACATTTGCGGGCACTTCTTTTTATATGCCAACTGGAAATGTCAATCACGCTACGATTGCATTGCCGGCCAAAACAAGCATGTTAAATGGTCGATTTGATTACAATGAATCGAGCCAAGTAAATCTGATTCTCAATTCAACTTTACAGGGAAAAGGAATGACATTGACTGCCACCTTAAACGGGGAGTCAATAAGCACCAGAATTATCATGTCCAAGCAAAGTGTTTTGACTGAGGAAGAACTATGGTTGGATCAACACTTTTCTACTATTTTAAAAAGCTCAATTTCCGCTCTAGATGAAGATAATGATACTTTGACCCTTGCCCAGGAGTGGAACAGTCGAACTAATCCACTAGCCTCTGACACAGATGCAGATGGATTGGCGGACGATTACGAAATTAATATTTCTAAAACAAATCCAAGATCAAGCGATACCGATGGAGATGGATTCTCAGATAATACAGAATTAACTTTAGCGGGACTTGATCCTTTGGTTTATAACACCGCACCCCCATTACCAATTATAACTGCACTTAATACAGGCGGGTCGATACTTACTATAACCGCAGGAAATAAAATAATATTGGGTGCCGAAGCAACCGAGACAAGTTTAACTGGACAGTCTTCAAAACTGGTAGTTTCGATGGAGGGTAATTTTTCACAGGTAATTTCTTTGGTTAATCAAGAATGGGTAGTTAATAACTCGGCCCCTTCCGGTTCTTTTGAGGTGACTTATCGAGCGATTGATTCTTTGAAAAGAAATGTCGAACTAGTCCAGACAATCATTGTGACTGCGATTGATTTAATTCCCCCAACGATATCCCTTACAAACAATGGACCCCTTTATATTTTAAAAGGATCATCCTTTACCTTACCTACCTTCACCGCATTCGATAACCAAGATGGCTCACTGACAAGTTCGGTGAGCGTGGCGGGGGAAAGCATGGTCGATGTTAATAAAACCGGCACATATCAAGTTAATTACTCGGTTAGCGACGCAGCAGGAAATACTGCAAATACAACCTTAAATGTAGTGGTGGAAGATTTTGCCTATACTCTCAATGGTAAGGCAATAGATGGTTATTTATCCGGATCGACAGTTATTTTTGATGGAAAAGCGGATACTGAAGGGTTTGATGGTCTGCATGATTTAAATCGGACTATACTGACTGATGCATCAGGTAGCTTTACTCTTCAATTAACCTCTTCCGAATTGAATACCTTTGATCTTAATGGAAATAATTTATTGGATGCGAATGAGGGAAGAATTATAATCACTGGCGGATATGACCCAACAATTGATGCCAATTTTACGGGGCGCTATCAAACGGATGCAAATTCCTCTGTGGTGAGTCCATTATCAAGTTTAGTAACTGCGGTAATGGATCAAGGCCTTAGCAAGGAACAGGCTAAGTCAAAAGTAGCCACTGCCTTTGGATTATCCAGTGATATTGATCCTACCAATTATGATCCTATTGCGGCCGCCCTGGCAGGGGAGGCTTCATCCAGTCAATTCCTTCTGGCCACCGCCCGACTTGCCAATGCGATGAAGCAGGCTGATGCACTCGCAGGATATTTATCCATACCCACAACGAGTGCCGGCCAAGTAAGTACCGCGTTTGTGGCACAGTTAGCGCAAAGTCTTTCTAATTCATTAATAAACTCCAATCCATTGGATGATTCGACTGTTTTAACTCAGGCTTTTTCTGCTTCTCTTCAATCTGTCCAATCCAGTGCCGATGTTAGCCAGGTTTCCAGTGCGGTTACATTGCTCGAGTCCGCCGATAATTTATTAGTTCAAACAATCAGTGCCGGAGGAACCCCAAATATTTTAGCGGTAAGCTTGGCTAAAAATCAACAGGCAGTGGAAGATGCAATCATTGAGGGGTATTCAAATCCTTCTATTACTCTTTCCACCCTCGCCACCACTGCCACCACTGCCTCGATTCAATCGGCCAGTAATGCAATTTCATCGATTAATGTTTTCCCTCCAGTCGCACAGGATTTTCAATCTTCGATCCGGGCGGATAAATGGACTTCGGGGAGTTTACTTATGGCAATCACCGCAAGTGATGGAGATGGAGACTCAATTATTTACTCAATTACCACTGCCAATTTTGATCTGGATGCGGATGGTAATAAACCTTTTGCAGTTTCTTCATCAGGTGCACTCTCTATTAACGATATTGACGACTTGCTTCCTTACGCTGGATCAACCGTGGATATTAAATTATCTTTATCGGATGGAAAGGGTATGTCTACCTCGATACTTGGTGCCTTATCTATAGATAATAAACTAAGCCTTAATTCTACTCCGATTGATGGAAAGCCAGGCTGGGTTGAATCTTCCTGGTTAAAAACATTTTATTCTGCGGGAGCATTATGGATTTATCATCCAGCCCATGATTGGTTATATATTAGTACAGATAATTCTGATGGATATTGGTTCTGGGATAGTAAGATGAAGATTTGGTGGTGGACGAAACCCAGTATTTATCCCTATTTTTATCGCTCAAATGGAATATGGAATTATTGGCATTTTAATGGAACATCTCGCGTTTATTTCAACTACCAAACCAATACCTGGGTCACTCCCTAGTTTTTGAATTAAGAAATGAAATTAATCCGCAAAATTTTAGTTTTTATTGTGTTCATCTCTGGAGGGAGTGTATGGGGACAATTATCTCTTGTAATTACCGACATTACGCAGGTTTTAGTAGGTGGCGGTTTTCAGATTGAAGGAAGAATAGTGCATGATGCTAATTCTTCTGACATTACTGCGGGAACTCCTATACAATTGGATATTCAAATTCAGGATCCTAGTGGAATCACAATTATGACTAACCCAACAATAAATTTTGTCGGTGGTTTTTCAGACGGACGGGTTCAGCCTTTTTCGCAAGTATTTCAGATGCCATGGTCTGAAGACGATAAATGGAGTGCAACAGCAAGATGGCGGGCCGTGGTTCAAGTAAGTGGTGGAGGGAGTCCTCAAGGAAATATTACTTTTCCACTAGTTATTCCAGATTTATCTGTTTCTATTAATTCGCCAACGATTGCCACGCCAGGTTCTTTTATTGATCTACAGGGCTCTATTACAAATATCAGCGTAGCGGCGACCGAGCCTCAAAGATTTTTTAGAGTGCAGGCAAGTATTGCCGGAACATCAACAACTGAAACAATTATTTTTCCAGACCCTGCAAGTTTTCCCGCCAATTCACCTTGGCCAGTCGTGGCAAATGCAAATCTTAATTTTACAATACCCAATTTTTTCATCCCTAATACTTTAACCGGGCCAATACAGATTAATGTTGAAGTGGATCCGGCAAATCCTGAAATTATTCCTGAATCAAATCAAAATAATAACACTTTCAATCACTCGATTAATGTAAATGCTGGGACGGCGGCCATTTCCACCACCGTATTTTTTGATGCATTAGGAACATATCAAGGTCTTGATCCGATCAAATTAAAAGTGGTGGCTCGAAATTCGGGAACGGGTCCTGTAGTAACTACTGATAACTTTATCCTCACAGTTGCGTTATCTCAAAATAATACATTTTCGAATGATGATTTCATTCTTCGTGAGATAGATATCGGTGGAGGTACAAATGCATTGGGCTTGGGCTTATTACCCAATGAAACTGTAAGTGTAGACTGGATACAACAATTACCCGATAATTTTGAAGGCGATTTTTATGTCCTCGTTTCTTTAAATGGTGCGACTAACCCGCTTTTTTCTTCATCCACTCCAGAGATTTCTCTTCGGTCTGAAAACTCTGTTGATATATCAAATATAACCAATGCACAGACTAACCGAAGTGGTCGCCCTTCTACGGATTTAGATGGTGAGTTTGTTGCATTTGAATCTTTTCAAAATGGTCAAATGCAAATTTTTATTCAAAATATTAAAACGGGTCTCACGGTCCGTGTTTCTAATGGTTTAAATGGAAGTAATCCGGATGGTTCAAGTTATGCACCCGTTTTAAGTTCAGACGGGAGATATCTTGCTTTTCATTCTCTGGCATCCAATTTGGTTCCCGTAGATAACAACAATCATTCCGATGTTTTTTTGTACGAAGTTTCTTTGTTTAATCGGGTAACTGTTAATGATTCAAATACTTCTAAACTATCTAAGATTTCAAATTCTTATGCGGGAGGAGATGCAAATGAGGGAAGTTTTTACCCCTCTTTAGATAGTACTGGAAGTCACATCGTTTTTGAATCAGAATCGACAAACTTGACTCCCGCAGGAAACATAACGGGAGGCCGACAGATTTATTTATTTGATCAGAATTCATCTACCGCCTCTGGGGTAATTCAACAAATTACCGCAGGTAATGGTGATAGTTTCGATTCGTCGATCAGTGGAGATGGTAGTCGTGTTGTGTTTACTACCCATGCATCCAACCTCATTACTACAGTAGACGATAATAATAGTAATTCTGACATTATATTATGGGAAAGTGGAAACTTATATTTGGCGGGACAGACAGAATCTGGATTACTTCCGTCCGGTGGTGATTCGAAAGAACCGGTAATCAGTTCCGACGGGAGCACAATTGCATTTCAATCTTCAGCAGAAAACATGGTATCTGGAAAAGGTATTTCCTATATTGAAATTCTTGATGGTGGACTTGGTTATACTTCAAATGCTCAAGTTAAAATTCTTGATGCTAATAGAACCTCAGCATCGGTATCCTTGACTGTAAATACTTATGGTGAAATCACTCAATTTGTAATTGATGCTCCTGGTTTAGGATATGTTGATGCGAACCTAATTGTTATACCAGATCCCACAGTACCAGAACCGACACGTTTGGTTAATGCAAAGCCTCGCCTTGTGAACCCTTTTGGAGATATCTTCAAAATCAGTGTGGATTCTGTGAAGAATGGAACAGGTTCAACCCGGGTGAGCGAAAGTCAAAAATTAAACGGACTTTCAAAAAGTGAAACTGGCGGAAACCAAAGAAGTCGAGAACCTTCAATTAGCGATGATGGTTCATTAATCGCTTACTCGACTCAGGCGAATAATATGCTCGATTTGAACCTCACCTCAACCAGTCAAAAAACTTTTCCAAATTTATCTTTTCGTCCAGCTTCTGCCCAGGCTGTTCTGCACGGGGGTATTGGAAAAATAATTGTTTCAAATCCGGGAACTGGTTATCCATCTGCTGGGACTTTTCTTATTCAGGATCTTTCGGGTAATGGAAGTGGAGCTGTGGCCACTTACCAAATAGATTCCTTGGGTGGTATTGGTTCAATCACAATACAAAATTCGGGATCTGGCTATGACCTTAGCCAAACCATCATATCCATTCAGAATCCTGGGACGGGTACTGGTTTTACTGTGGGGCAAATTCTTTTTCCTGCGATTACTGGGGCAGGTAATTCGCGTCAGGGTGGGGGTTCAGTTCACCGGGTCGAAATACTCGATTCTGGTATAGGTTATCCGGAAAATCTCCATAATGCTATGCAAACGCCAACAATAATTGTGGATGGGGATGGAGTTGATACAGATGGCGATGGCCAAGCAGATTCGCGAATTAATTCCGATCTGATTCATTTTGGTCAAAATGGGGAAATTTATCTAGAACAACAATTTGAGATTTCTATCAATAATTTGGCTTCACTCAGTTCTACCACGCTACAAATATCTGATTATTCTCGATCGGTTGATATTAACTTTACCAATAGTCAATTTCCTCCTCCCTTGAACGTAAGCACATTTGATAACGATGCTTCTGCAATCAGAGATAGGCTTATCGCTATGATTAATAATCAATGGTCAAGCCCGGCTAATTTATTTGCTGGGCCCCAAATTGATGAAAATTCAACTGGGGGCATTTCTTTCACCTTGAAAGCATTATCTGGAAGAGTGGTAAACAATAATCCGTCCGCCTTAAGGGTGAAGCAGTCCTCTAATATGCTCATACAGGGAAGTCGCTTCACGCGTGCTACTGCTCAAATTACACCCGCTCCTGTTATACATGGCTTTTCCGAAATTGCCTCTGGAATGAACACCGCAACGGCATCAAATGGTAGGCCAATTTTTCAGTTCCAAGAAGATCTCATCACCGATGATATTTATCTCCATAATAGTCTGACTTCTCGAAACGAAAGAATAAGTATAAGTAAATTTGGATTTCCCACAAATTACAGAGTTAACACAAATATGCCCTCGCATCGCTTTCCTTCATTAAGCGGAGACGGCAGGTATATTTTCTTTAGTTCAGATGCTGGAGGTCAAGGTGGGCTTATTTTTGGCAACTCGAATCAATTACCAATTCCAGCAACTGATAATGATAGACGGGACATATTTGTTCGGGATATGAAATCATTTTCAACGCCTCAATCTAATGCGACGATTTCGCTCAAACTCGATATTTTTGAAGAAACGAATTATACCTTACCACAAGGACAACAAATGCCTATTATCGTTAATTTTAATTTAGATCATGGATATGCAGACACCGCATTTTTATATGTTGATAATCAATTAATATCTAGAACTACTGCTGAAAATACCGGAACTAGTTCATCACAAATAATAATTCCGTGGAGAAATATAAGGCAGGGATACTCAAAATTACATGTGATAGTAGTGGATAATTTTGGAAATTCTTATTTAAGCCCCAGTTATGATTTAAATATCGATAGTCCGAACAAAGAAGTAATGAGCGGAACACTAAATTTAAACCCTTCTTTAGGTCGAGATTCAAATGTGACTAGAGGTTCATCACTAAGTGCTCACTTTTTTGCAGTTAATTCCAATGGTAAAGCATCGGCCCTTAAGAAAGTAGTGTTTTACTTAAATGGCGAAAAGATCAAAACTGATTTAAATCCACCTTATTCTGTCAATTTTTCGCCACCTTCTTTCTCGGAGGATAACAAAACTGTACTCACAGATTGGGTATTGAGCGCCCAAGCAATTCCTTTGAATGGTACCTCCTTATTTCTTCATAGATTCGGTATAATAAATAATCAGGCTATTTTTCCAAATACGGAGCTAAAAATCATTTCTGGTAGTGACAATAATTCGTCAAAACGAATTTATGATGGTCAGTCAGTTGGCCTTCAAATAAGCGTTACAGGCACTCCAGATATTCTATTGACCGTAGTGGACCAACATATTGTTATTAATGGAATTCTCTCTTCCACTGTGAGTCCGAATCTTACATTCAACGCAAATGGCGATATTACCCAAGTGAATTTCTACCCCACTTTTATCGCGGATTTTGCAAAATTTGCGGAGCCAGATGGTAGTATAGAAATTACCTCATTTGGAGAATTGAGTGTAATTAATAATACCACCCCAATCTACCAATCTAATACTATCAATTTAACGATTGCATCCCCGATTCCTTGGCTGGACCCAATTGGTAATGGAGTTTCACTTTTTAATGACTTTTCAGATAGCAATTTGACTAATGGTTTTTTGGAATTGTTCAGAGAAATGCAAGTAAAAAGCCAAAACCCTTTGGCTGATTGGACAGAATATCTTACTGAATTAGGAGATTTTCAAACGAAAATCGATATGCATGCTGCCCATCATATAGCAATGGGAGATTGGCATGATTCTTTTATAGATTATGAAAAGGACTTCTCCCTGTGGGTGCCGGATGACGCAAATTCAAGTAATTTGTGGCTTATGGAATATATAAATTCTATATTGTCTGGCTCTAGTTATATTTCAAAATATGGACAAGTACCTTTTTTGGTTGGGTCTGAATTTATGGGAAAAATTCATAACTTTGGTCTGAATCGTAGATCCTTTGCTGAGCAATGCTTAAAGAATAAATATTCTTATAATCCTTCATTTTTACAAATGAATCAATCTTCAGTTAAAATGTTAAACTATTGGGGTAACTTTGAACCCGCGTATTGGGAATTTACAAATACTCCAAGCGTAATCGGGGAAATTGATTCTCCGCCACGAAGAGATACTTTTGCTGCACCAACTACTGGTCTCACCAGAGATCAATATCAATCTGGTATCGTTGCGGTAGAATTTATTTACAGATTAGCAATAGAGCAAAAACTTAGCGGATTTTCATATATAACTTACACTGATGATTATCGTGAAAGCTATTATAAAATTGGTACATTATTAGTCGCATTATGGAAGGAAAAAGCATTTCCCATAGATCATGAATTTATTCTGTCTTTAAAAGATTTATCGATGAATGAAGTTGTAAAAAAAATAATGTCCGATGTTCGTTATACTTCTAGGTTTAATACCATATGGTCTCAATCAGAAGAATTTCAGGGAGCAAAAGGTTGGAAAAGTGAAAGTTGGTTTGGTTACTTTATGGATTCCCAATTTCCTTGGGTTTATCATGAAAATTTGGGTTGGATTTTCATGGGAGGAGTTTCTGCTAATCAATTCTGGTTCTATTCAGAAAAACTTGGATGGGTTTGGACGGGATTAGCTCACTTTCCCTCTCTTTACAGTAGCAATGAAAAAGGTTGGATTTACTTCGATAAAACAAAATCCGCTTATTATTCCTATGCGTCCAATACTTGGAAACCATTTTAAATTTCCTTTAAACATTATTGAATGTGACAAGTTTGGTTCACTTAGCCCATTCACTTGACCCGAGGGGAGGAGGAGTTTCAGAGGCAGTTGTTCGCTTGGACAATGAATTAAATAAGCAATCGATTAAATCTTCGATGAAAAGTGACCGACTTGGGGATTTTGAAAAGGATTCAGTTCTCATCGCTCATGGTTTATGGCAATGGCCAGGTTATCAAGCATGGAATAATTTTAAAAAATGGGGAACTCCATACTTAATATACCCGCATGGAATGCTTGATCCATGGTTTAAAAAAACTTACCCATTTAAACATTTAAAAAAACAATGTTATTGGTGGTGGAGACAGGATAAAATTATACGAGATGCTTTTGCAGTTTGTTTTACAACAGAGGAGGAACGTTTGCTTGCACGAAAAACATTTTCCCCTTATCAATGCAATGAAGTGGTCACTGGTCTTGGAGTAGGGGATCCTCCGGGAGATTCGACTCAACAAACTACGCTTTTACATTCTCGGTTTCCCCAATTAAAAAATAAAAGAGTACTTCTTTATCTTGGTAGGTTTCATTCGAAAAAAGGAGTTGATTTGTTAATTAAATCATTTGAAAAGCATCATGGTGAAGATGATATTCTTGTTCTGGCTGGGCCGATCTCCTCTCCTGATTCCCATTTAAAATCTTTACAGAAATTAAGCGCTCAAGAAGAGAATAAAGTTCTTTGGACTGGTATGTTAGAAGGTGATCTTAAATGGGGTGCGTTGAGGGTGGCCGATGCACTTATGCTTCCTTCTCATCAGGAAAACTTTGGAATGGTGATCGCTGAAGCTCTTTCTGTGGGAACCCCTGTTTTTTTAACAAATAAGGTTAATCTTTGGAGAGAAGTCGTCGATTCTGGGGCTGGTATTGTTGCGAACGATGATCAAGAGGGCATTGAACAACTGGTAAAAAAATGGAAAGCAAATGAGCATACCCTTTGTATCGAAAATACGATTCCTTGCTTTCGTGAAAAATTTCATATTTCCAAAACCGTAGAAAATATTATTTCTCTTATTCCAGAAAGGAACTAGATTTTTATCTTATGATCGGATCGTGAAAATAACTATTTTACAGGGTGCCTTTTTACCCGTCCCGCCAATTGAGGGAGGAGCGATAGAAAGAGCATGGGAGGCACTAGGGCAGGCTTTTGCAAAAGAAGGACACAATGTGGTTCATATCTCAAGGAGGCATCAGGAGTTGCCAGATAAGGAGCGAATTGGGCAGGTGCACCATATACGCGTGAAAGGGTTTAATAGTGTTAAAAATCCAATACTTTTAAAATTAAAGGAATTCTTTTATGTAATGAGAGTAAAAAGAATCTTACCCTGTTCTGATATTTTAGTGACCCATGCTTTTTGGGCTCCTTTATTATTAACCAAAGAGAAATTTGGAAAGTTGTATGTACACGTGGGCAGATATCCGAAGGGTCAGTTAAAATTTTATATAAAAGCAAGTCGCTTTCAAGTTCCGACAAAGGCAATTGCTCTTGCTGTAAAAAATGAAATCCCCGAATGTTTAAATAATATTTCCATTCTTCCATACCCTTTGAATTGGAAGGTTAGTTCTTACGATGATTACAACAAGCGACCTAAAAGAATTTTATATCTTGGTCGGATTCATCCAGAAAAAGGAATCCTAGAATTAGTAAATGCTTTTAAGAATATTCCTTTAAATGATCGTAAGGATTGGAAGTTATGTATTCGTGGACCATGGCGCTTTGAGCAAGGAGGAGGAGGAGATAATTACTTATCTGATGTAAAAAAAATTACAAAAAATTGTGATTCTCGGGTTGAAATTATTGAGCCCACATTTTCGTCAACCGAGTTAAAAAATGACTTAGAAAATACTAGGCTCTTTGTCTATCCTTCTCTTGCAGAAAAGGGAGAAACTTTTGGACTGGCGGTTCTGGAAGCAATGAGTTGTGGGTGCGTACCATTAGTCTCTTCTCTGGAATGTTTTCAAGATCTTGTTGTGGCTAAAGAAAACGGCTATACCTTTGATCATCGGGCTAATGATCGAGTACAAAACCTTTCCACAATTTTAATTAAAGCGATTCAATCAACAGGGGAGAACCAAGAGTTTTCTTCACGCTGTTTATTAAAGGCGAAAGAGTTTGAATTAGATCGGTTAGCAGGCAAATATATTAAAGACTTTAATGAATTGCTTGAATTAAAAGATTCCTAGAATTCACTTTTAAAGACTTGGAGTCCAGATTAATTAACTCTATTATATTTAAATGAAAAACCCTTTACGTCTACTTCTTGCCCTTGGCTTTATTGGAGCATTTACTTACGGCATCCATTTGTTTTCGCAATCCCAAGAAGAAGCTGGTTCAAACACAAGTTCTGGAAATAAAGTTTTATTACCAAGTGAGTTGTTGGATGCAAATGAAGAGGTAATATCAATTGATGAACTGAAGGGGAAATATGTCGGATTGTATTTTTCAGCAAGTTGGTGTGGACCTTGTCGAACATTTACTCCTAAATTAGTAAAATTTCGGGATCAAAATGCAGAAAAATTCGAAGTGGTGCTAGTGGGTTCAGATGGAAGTGCAAAAGCTCAGGCAAATTATATGAAGAAATATAAGATGCCATGGTTAGCTTTAAAAAATCAGTCGGATGAAGCGAGGAAACTTAGTTTATCACTCAATGTTGAATATATTCCTTACCTGATTGTACTCGATCCTGAAGGAAATGTGGTAACGAAGAGCGGTAAAGAAGATATTGCTCGTCTTGGATCCGATGCATTTGCCTCTTGGCAAGTAGTCGCCAAATAAAGCTTTATAAACGAACAGGTATTCCTGCTTTCCTCATTTCTTCTTTGGTCTGGGGAATGGTACATTCTCCAAAGTGAAAGATACTGGCAGCTAAAACGGCATTAGCTTTTCCTTGGATAATACCATCCACCATATGAGATGGATTACCCACTCCTCCGGAAGCGATAACGGGAACTTCTACCGCTTCACTAATTGTCCTGGTTAGTTCTATGTCAAAACCTTGCTTTGTTCCATCTCTGTCCATACTGGTGAGAAGAATTTCACCCGCACCTCGTTGAACAATTTCTTTAGCCCATTCCACTGCATCTAATTCGGTTATTTTTCTACCTCCGTGAGTATAAACACTCCAACTTTCTGAATCGGTATTTTTTTTGGCGTCTATTGCTACTACTATACATTGGTTTCCAAATGTTTTTGAAGCTTCATCAACAAGGGATGGATTAAGAATAGCGGCTGTATTAAGACTTACTTTATCGGCACCGGATAATAGCATATCCCGAATGTTGGTTACATTTCGAATGCCTCCACCAACAGTTAAGGGCATAAAGCAGGAGGCTGCTGTTTTTTCAACCACATCCCGCATGGTATTTCGTCCATCACTTGAGGCAGTTATATCCAAGAAAACAAGTTCATCGGCTCCTTGTTCTTCATAAGCTTGTGCGACAAGAACGGGATCACCTGCATCTCGTAATTCCTTAAATCTTACACCCTTGACTACACGACCATTATCAACGTCAAGACAGGGTATGACTCGAGCAGAAAGCATAATCGTTATTAGTAAATTACTAGAATCGTCAAACTTACGATTCTAAGAAAATTGAAATTATTCGTCGGCGAATGCGATATCAGGTTGGTAAGAAAGTACCAATTTATATTGCTGACCAGGACGCATTACAAGTGGGTGGTCGCGGACTAAATATTGAACATAATGAACATTACCTGCATATCCCCTGTAATCTTTATTCTCGGTGAGGGTCTCAAAAGATCCCCAAGTTGCATGGAAATCATCTACCTCAACATTGGCTCTCAAGCCTTCGGCACCCTGTCTTAGTGTAGTACCAAGGCGGTAGGTGGAGTGAGGCGAGCCAATCACAAGGGCTAGCCTCATTTTATCCATGGTGATTTGATTTTTTACTTTGAAGGAGAACTCTGATTGTACGCGACCTTCGCTGAAAGACCATTGAACTTGGCAGCTTCCTATTCCATAAGCAAAGGATCCATCGGTTTTGATAAGGTCTGGTTGATCAAATCGAAGATAAAAAGACTTTTTTAATCCAATTCCAGTGACACAATTCTTGCCATAATAGGAGGGAACCACAACTGCATCCCCAAAAGTGAGTTCAGGCATCATCACAGGTAAGTATTTATTGACTGGCCAGTCAAAAATCCCTGAACAGTGAGGAAATGCTAAATTGTCGCTTGTCACATTTTCTCCAGGGCCGATCAGGGGAAGTTGGTATTGAAGTCCATTGTTTTCATCTCTGAAAAGAAAGACACCATGCTCTTTCTTCTGAGATTTATCAAAAATAACATAACGTCCAGCGGTTTTGGAACGATTAGATGGAGGTACTGCTAACGAACCTCCAATAACTTTCGCCAGGCGAGACCATTGACATAGGTTCCGTGCGGCATCGAAGTTAGCCATACGTGTGGTGTGATTAGGCACGGTGTTTCTTTCTTCATCGCGAATCACAAGATCACCTTTTTCTTGGTCTAAATAAGTAACAAAGAAATATTGGAAAAGCCTACGCAAAGTATCTAAGTACAAAGGCATTTTCTCAGGGTTTATCCATTGATCCCTCATCGATTGAAGTATCATACTTATGCAGTGAATCTGTCCGTAAGCACCTACTGAACGTCCATAATTCCAACCCAATCCGTCCTGTCGGACCATATCAGGAAGCATCTTGAGATACTTTTCTGCAAATGTTCTGAGCTTGGGAAGCTTTCGATCTTTTAAATGAACATTAGCGTGTAATTGAAGGGCTTGTCTGATAAATATAAAAGATAAAAGGCCGTATACATCAAACACTCCCCCAGTCCCTTTTGTATTATCATCAAAAAAACCACTTGAACTGCTTGATTCAATTCGTTCAACAAATCGATCAATCACTTTCCCAGTGTCATCTTTTTTCGTTAAGCCGAAACTGAAGCGGGCAACAGACTTGGCTACATTAAAAGCTTGGTAATGGTCTTCATGATCGGATCGAGTCAAGAGGCATTGATCTAGTTGTTCCCGGGTCGGATCGAGTAGGCGTTCCCATACTGCGTTTCGTTCTTTAGATGCTCCAAAGGATAAAAGTCCAAGCGAGGCATAAGCCATGCCGTTCTCATTGGCGTCTTCATTGAAAGCTTGTTGGGTGATACAACGAGCCGCTAAGTCATGAAGATCGAATTCGCCTAGTTCGACTTCGCCAGTCGCTCGGAAGAATTCTCCAATTGCTAGTGCGGCATGTCCCGGTTCATCTACCCGAGAGTTTTCGCCGGCAGCTGGAGTGACAGAACCGTCTTCGTTGATGTGCTGAAGGTTATTGCCCAGAAGAGAACGGGCTAAATCCAAGCATTGATCAGAAAAATTGTGCATAAGGGGGCTTGAAAAGTAAGATATTGAAGTTTAAAATGTGTCGAAAAAACAGGGTTTTGTCAACGAGTTAAGGGGTTTGGATCAGGTCTAAAAATTCTTTATTAGATTTAGTGGAGGTCATTCTATCCAATAAACTCTCGGCTGCATCAATAATCTTCATTGGTGACATTGCTCGACGTAGAAAGGACGTTTTTTCCAAAATCTTGGGTTCAACCAATTCTTCTTCTTTCCGTGTACCGGAAGAAGCAAGGTTAATTGCGGGCCATAGACGGAGTTCTGCAACTTTTCGATCGAGTATAATTTCACAATTACCAGTACCTTTGAATTCTTGAAAAATAAGTTCATCCATCTTTGAACCAGTTTCTACCAAAGCGGTGGCTACTATAGTAAGGGAGCCAGCTTCTTCAGAGTTTCGTGCAGAAGAGAAAATTTGACGAGGCTTTTCTAGAGCTCGCACATCAAGTCCCCCAGTCATAGTACGACCGCTTTTTCCAGTAGCTGCATTGTACGCTCGCGAAAGACGGGTAATTGAATCTAAAAGAAGAACAACATCCTTTTTGCTTTCCACCAATCTCTTAGCTCGCTCGATTGCAAGTTCCGCAATTCTCAGATGACTGGTCACTTCTTCATCATTAGACGAGGCATAAATTTCAGCTGGTACAGAACGTGAAAAGTCTGTTACCTCTTCAGGCCTTTCATCTATTAGAAGAACCATTAAGTGACATTCAGGATGATTTTCCTTAACTCCTTTTGCTATATCGTGAAGTATAGTGGTCTTTCCAGCACGAGGGGGAGCTACAATCAGACTGCGTTGCCCTTTTCCAATCGGGCAGAAGAGATCAATCACCCGAGTGGTCATACAACCGTCCTCGGTCTCTAAATTGAGTTTTTCCTTAGGTTGAATGGTGGTGAGTTGGTCGAAGCGAAACTGTTGTTTGCGATCATTTAGACTCATTCCATCTACTTTATGAATAAAGCGGACTTTTGGGTTTGGACGGTTTTTGTCAGGGATTGAATCCGCTGTAATAATAGAACCCTTTTTTAATTTAAAGCGTCGGATTAATTCTTTCGGTACAAAAGGATCTGTAGGAGTTGTTTTCCCTCCCCTTTTCGGGTCGAGAAGTACACCAGTTTTATTTTCGTTCAGTTCAAGAATACCTTCAACTACAAGGAGATTCTGACCAGTTTGTTCATTTTCACTCATCAAAAAGATAAAATTTTTGGCAAAGTTTGCCATAGGAATTCCGAAAAACATCGGAAGGGATTAAAAAACTATAAAATTTTAATTTTTGCTAGGGATTAGCAAAGTAAGAAATATATAATTTATATTTAATTACATAATTTACTATTGTGTAAGTCAACCATGTAAAAATTCAAATACAATAGAGTTTGTCCTTATCACTTTATCGTTTAATAAAATATAATTACATGAATAAAACTTTTTATTTAACAACTGCGATCGATTATGCCAATGGATCGCCACACCTTGGCCACGCTTATGAAAAGATTCTGGCAGATGTTATAACAAGAACGAAAAGATTAAATGGGTTTTCGACTCATTTTGTAACTGGTCTTGATGAGCATGGGCAAAAAGTTCAACAGGGTGCAGAGAAGGAGGGGGTTTCCCCTCAGGAAAGATGTAACTTAATTGCAGAGGAATTTAAAAATTTGCTTATTCAATTAAATATTTCTCATAACGATTACATTCGAACTACTGAATCACGTCACAAAAAAGTAGTCACTTCGTTGCTTCAGGATTTGTTTGACCGTGGAGAAATTTACCAAGCGGAGTACCAAGGATTTTATTCAACTCGAGCGGAACAATTTCTTCAGGAGAAGGATAAAGTCGATGGGAAATGGCCTGAGATTTATGGAGAAGTCTCGGAAATTACAGAAAGCAATTATTTTTTCAAATTAAGCAAATATCAGGATTGGTTGATCGAATATTTACAAAATGAAACGAATTTTATTGTACCAAACTTTAGACGTAACCAAGTGCAAGAATTTTTAAAGGAACCTTTAAACGATTTATGTATTTCTCGCCCTAAAGAAAGGTTGTCATGGGGAATCCCATTACCTTTTGATGAAAATTATGTTACTTATGTCTGGTTTGATGCTTTAGTCAATTATGTCACGGCAGCAGGTTATGGGGAGGAAGAATTTACGAATTTATGGCCAGCCGATTTACACGTTATAGGTAAAGATATTTTAGCACCTCCGCACGCAGTTTATTGGCCAATTATGCTCAAGGCTTCTAATTTACCTCTACCTAAGCAAATTCTAGCCCATGGTTGGTGGATGAGTTCAGGGGAAAAGATGTCGAAGAGTACTGGAGAAGTAGTAGATCCATTAAGCTTAGTTGAAAAGCGTGGTGTAGATGCATTTCGTTATTTTGTAATGCGAGAAATGACAGTGGGTCAGGATGCAGATTTTTCGCTAGAGCGTTTCGAGTCACGTTACAAGACTGATTTAGGGAATGACCTAGGGAATTTGCTCAGTCGGTTATTTCATATGACCGCTACTTACGAAAATGGAATCGTTCCCAAAGTGGAGTTAAACGAAGAGTTTGAACAAAAAGTAAAAGGAAATTTTGAAAAAGCCAAAGCTAGATCAATGGAATATTTTGATTCATTTCAGTTTAGTCAAGGATTGGAGCAAATTTTTGTATTCATTCGTTCTATTAATAAATACGCGGATGAAAGAGCTCCGTGGAAGCTAGCAAAATCAGAATTAAAAGAAGACAAAGTAAAACTTAAGACTTGTTTGGGGGTAATGATTGAATCACTTCGATTAGCGATTCAAATGCTTGCCCCTGTTATGCCCGGAATTCATAAACAAGTGAATGAATTAATGGGTCTGCCAGAGTGTGGAAATTGGGAAACCGATTTACAATGGGACTTTAGATTGGAAGGAAGCTCGTTGGGCCCAAAAACTATTTTGTTTCCAAGGGATTAGCTCAAGAAGACTATTCTTTTTTGGAGGGTAATAATGTAACCTCGGCAAGCAGAACTCGAGTTTCATCTGCCTCAAGAATTTTAATATACCAATTATTTAATGTTAAGTTTTCACCGACTTCAGGAATTCTGCCGAGTTCCTTTGTGATAAGCCCTCCAAAACTTGTTATTTCCTCATCCTCCTCCACTGCTAATTCTTTAGGTAGTTCGTGAACTGGACTTAAGCCGGACACTTTCCATTTTCCCACTCCTGATGATTGGACTGTATTTTCCTCTGCATCAAATTCGTCTTGAATTTCTCCCACAACTTCCTCGAGAATGTCTTCAAGAGTAATCACACCATCAATCCCTCCAAATTCATCACGAACTAAAGCCATGTGAACTTTCCATCGCATCATTTTTCGTAACGCAAGAGGTAGTGGGTCCTCCGTAGAAAGGATAGCGGGAGATTTGCTTAAAGTTCGTAGATCGATTGGTTTACCTTGGCTCAAGAGGCGAAAGGCATATTTAACATGAATGATTCCGATACATTGGTCTAAATCACCTTCACAGATTGGTAATCTGGTATGTCCGCAATTCCTAGCAATTTGGAGATTTTCTTCAATCGAATCTTGGCAATCTAAGACTTGAACCTGATTTCGAGGAACGAGTACATCCCGAACATGCAAATGTCCCATTTCTAGGGTATTTCCAACAATTTCAAAAATTTCAGGATCTAGGGTGGAGCTTTCCCTGCTTAAAGTTCGAATATGATCAGCCAATTCGTTTTTTTCGTCTTCAACAACAATTTGAGGATTCGACCAGGACTTAATAAACCTCTCAATTTTTTTAAGTATAAAGCTAAGAGGAAAACAAATAATTTGTATGAGAATCATAAAGGGCTTCCCAAATTTTAGATGCAAATGCAGGAACGAACTAGCTGCAATTGAATGCGAAGCTATACCTGTCCAAGTTCTTTCCCAAATGAATGCAAGTCCAACAGAAATTAAAAAGTAAAAAGCTTGATTGATCGAAATAGAATTCTCTCCATGCCTGAGAAAAGAATAAAATGCAACCGTCCCAAAAATTACTTGAAGAGTCGAGAGTAGAGCCGCTTCAATATGAAAAGGCCTTTCATGATTGGGGGCAGCTAAAAGAGAATGCAAGAGTTTGTCTGAATCTTTATTTTCGGGGACAGAAGAGACACCTGCACGGACTCGGTCAACAAGAGCACGATAGGTATTAACATTAAGCCCCCACAGGCTTAAAAGGAACCAAGCTAAGAGTATAAGAAATCGAAAATCGTAAAGAAAAAGAACTTCGTTCATTATGTTGCCTTTTTACTAAGCAATTACTTGCTTTAAGGCAGTTAGGGCTTTCAAATTTTCTTCCTCTGTACCGATTGAAATTCGTACGAACTCTTTTAAATTTTCAGACATGGGTCGAGTAATAATACCTAATTGTTGTAAGGAATTAAAGATTGCCTGTCCATCTCCAACCTCGATCAATAAAAAGTTCGCCTCACTTGGGATGTATTTCAAATTTAATTTTTCAAGACCTGACATCATTTGTTCGAGTCCATCCAAATTCCGCTTTCGGCATTGAGTCACCCAATCTTTATCTTCGAGTGCGGCAATAGCGGAAGCCTGAGCGATTGAATTTACATTAAAGGGCTGCCTTGCTTTTTGTAGGAGTTGAATTAGTTCGTAGTTCCCGTATCCATAACCAATTCGAAGACCAGCCAGTCCGTGAATTTTCGAAAAGGTTCTCATCGCCAACACTTTTTTTCCTTCCTTCATCAAGGGCTTAAGGTCGGTTGGAATAGTTAAATATTCTGCGTATGCTTCGTCTAAGCAAAAAATGACATGATCAGGTAAGGATTTAACAAATTGAATAATTTGCTTTGGTGAATTAGCCGTGCCCGTAGGATTGTTAGGGCTGGGTAGAAATATCAACTTTGTTCTGTCGGTAATGGCATTGTGCATTTCATTTAGGTCATGCACGAGGTCCGGCATTGGGACTACAACGGGAGTTGCACCCATAAGTAATGTCATCAATTTATAAACCACAAACGCATGCTCTCCAACAATGACCTCATCCCCTTTTTCTAAAAAAATGTGACCGAGTAATTCGATAATTTCATTTGAACCATTACCCAAAATAATTTGGGAAGGCTCAAGTTTAAGATTCTTACCTATAGCATTTCTTAATCCTAAACCACTTCCTTCGGGGTAAAGGTGCACATGATTTAATGCATCTTTTCCAGCGGCAATGGCAAGCGGAGATGCACCCCAGGGGTTTTCATTAGAAGCAAGTTTGCAAACATCTTCGGGTTTTAGCTTATACTCATGAGCAACTTGCTCAATTGGTTTACCTGGTTGGTAAATTGGTTGGTCCAGAATGCGGGGGGTCGCAAGTTGGGAAAAATTCATATGTTTAAAATTCTATTCGATGGGATAGATAGATTCAAGGAAAAGGAAATTTAATCCTATAGTTGTTTAAAGCGAAATTTTCTTATAACCTAAATTTGTGAAAATTGCTGTTTTGGGAGCGTCCGGATTACTTGGATCTGCGGTATGCAGGTCGATAATTCATCGTGGATACTCGCTTTTAGCCTATTCAAACACAGAAAGGGTCGTTTTTTCTGATAAATACCAAAGCAAGAAATTATCTTTTTCTGATGATGACCATCTCACTAGAGAATTATTTGATCAATGGCCAGACGCGGTAATTAACTGTGCGGCAATTTCATCGCCAGATGCCGTTGATAAATCCCCAGGATCTGCTCGTTTAATTAATGTCAAAGGGGCTTCAAGGTTAGCTAGTATTGCCTCCCATATAGGGGCCCGCTTTATTCATATTTCAACTGATATGGTATTTGATGGTACCAAATCACCTTATCGCTCGACTGATATACCGAACCCCCTTAGCGAATACGGCAGACAAAAATTAGAAGCAGAAAAAACAATTTTATCTTTGAATGATGAAAATCTAGTGGTTTTACGAGTTACATTACTTAATGGAAATAGTCCATTGGGTAGAAGGAGTCAGCATGAAAAAATTCTTCGTGCACTTGCCATTGGTTCAAAAATAACTCTTTTTGAGGATGAAATTCGACAACCCTGTTCCACAGAAAATCTTTCTGATGTAATTGTGGAGCTTATAGAAAGGCCGAATTTAAATGGCCTTTTCCATTGGGCAGGAAACGAAGAAGTTTCTCGATATGAATTGGGCATTCGAATTCTTAAACGATTTGGAATAAACCCAAATAACATATTAAGTAATAGTATAAATAATCGTGAGGTTAAAATTCCGCGACCTCAACATTTATCATTTATATTAGAGCCTTTGGCTTCGAAAGTCCGTACCCAACCTTTATCTGTTGATGAACAATTAGCTGAACTTCAGATTCCTTCCGATCTTTACTCCTGGTATCGAGATTTTGCCGATAATCCGAATTGCTATATTCCGCGTTTTTAAATTTTTATGTCACTTATTATTCATCCCTATTTAAAAGAATCCGGTCCCGAAAATATGGCTACCGATTATTATCTGTTTCAGGAGGGTATTTCAAATAACCCAATTTTTCGGCACTATGGGTGGTCTCATGAAGAGATAACATTTGGCTATGGACAAAATTGGACATGGGTTAGAAAGCAGGAAGCAATTAAATCTTATAAGATCACACGTAGACCCACGGGGGGGGGTATCGTGAGCCATGGTAAAGATTGGACTTATATGTTTATTCTTCCAAACGGCCATTCTTCTTTTTTAATACCTGCACTTGATCTGTATGAAAAAATTCATCTTTCTATTGGCAACGTATTGTGTCAGTTGGGACATGCGACTACTTTAAAATCTTGTCCAAAAAAAGGTGAAATAAAAGCAGGGATTCCTGGAAACTGTTTTTTAGAACCGGTAGGGCGGGATTTAATGTCGGAAAATGGAACTAAAAAACTTGCTGGAGCAGCGATGAAGAGAACTAAAAAAGGAATTTTGATCCAAGGAACAATCGACCTTGCAGGTTTTTTTGAACTAGATTTAGATCAATTTATAACTTTTTTTATTGTCGAACTGGAAAAGTTAGTTGGAGAAGATGCGAAGGAGGCCAAATTTATAGATGAACTTGTCTCGTGCCGTTCTTGCTATGTGAAGCAGTTCTCATCACGTTCTTGGCGTGAAAAAAGGAAATTTTCCTAACGGATAAAGGTAACAATATTTTCCACATGTCTAGTCTGTGGAAAGAGGTCGAATGGTTGAACTTCAGTAATTGTATAGCCGCCGTCTACCAAAATTTTAGCATCCCGAGCCTGAGTGGCAGGGTCACAAGAAACATAGATTATCTTATTGGGCTTAAAAGAAAGTGTCTGTTCTAAAAAGTCTTGATCACAACCACGTCGAGGAGGATCAATTACTAAAGAAAAGTCTTCTTTTTGGCTTTCTAATTCATCAAAAATAGACGTAGCATTACCTAGAAAAAAATGTGCATTTTCTATTCGATTAATTGAGGCATTTGCTCGAGCCCATTCAAATCCTTCTCGACTAATTTCAATACCGATCACCTTTTTAAAATGTTTTGCAGCCGATAAACTAAATAAACCGCCCCCACAGTAGGCATCTATTAATAAGCTCGAGGTGCCGATCTTTGCTTGTTCAACAACATAGTCAACGAGTGTTGGGAGAATGAAGGGATTATTTTGAAAAAATTCACCGGCTTTGAATTGAAAGATTAGCTCACCCACTTTTTCTGAAACAACTTTTTTTGGATCAGTGACTACGCCTTCAAGAGTGTCCCGAAGTAAAAGAGTCCCACCCTTCTTTTTCTTTAGGCTGTGTTGTAACTCTTCACGTGCTGAGGGGAGTTTTTCGTTAATTTCATCGGTGGCAATTGGGCAATTAGGCACATCAATGATTACCTTTCGAGAGCCATACCTTAAGAAACCGATTTTTCTTGGGTCAGATGATCTCGCTTTTTCATAATGTGGAGTGAGCTTGGATCGGTACCCATATTGTTTTGGAGAAGGGATAACGGGAAGCACATCCACTTGTAAACCGCTAATTCTTTCGAAATTATCAACTACCTGATTCCTTTTCCATTTAAGTTGGGTTGCATATTCTACTGATTGATATTGGCAGCCTCCACAGGTGCCAAAAAGCGAACAGCGCGGGTCGACTCGATCTGGCGATGTATCAATTACTTCTATGCAGTCGGCATCAGAATAATTTTTATGATTTCTGAAAATCCGCACTTTAACTCGCTCACCAGGTAAAACAAATGCAATTTGAATAACCCAGCCATTATCTCTCGCAATGCCAAAGCCTAGGTTTGTGACATTTTCTACATCAAGGACTAATTCATGATGGTAGGGGTAGGGGTGTTCGATAAAACCTTTTGGTGGTGAATTCATTGAAGAAGTTTCGTAACGGGCTCGCCCTCATCATGCAAAACCCTTTTTTATAAAGCCATGTCAGATATAATCTTCAGTTTAAACAATTCAAAGGTCAAGGAATTGGTGAAATTACGCGAATCTGCAAAGCGCAGAAAGGAATTGAGCCAGTTTGTAATTGAGGGTTACCCCGATTTGAAGTGTATTTATGAAGCCGGTAGAAAGGTGGATGAAATTTTTTTTTGTTGGGAATTAATTAAAAAAGCACAGTTAGAAAAAGAACTAGAGAATTTAGAAAATATAGACTTTTTACTCACTGAATTAAGCAAAGATGCATTTATCAAAGCATCTTACCGTAAAGGATCAGATGGATTTATATCAATTGCAAGTTCCTGGCCACTATTAATGGAAAATACAATACAGGAAAATACACAAATTTGTATTGTTCTGGATGAAATTGAAAAGCCTGGAAATTTGGGGGCTATTATTCGGACGGCAGAAGCTTTTGGTGTAAGCTCGATAATATTATCTGATTCGTTTGTTGACTGTTTTAATCCTAATGTAATTCGATCCTCTAGAGGACTAATGGCAGGAACCAATATTGGGATGGGAAAAAAGGAAGAAGTTTACACTTTTCTAGATGAGAAAAAGTTTATGTTAGTTGGAACAAATGGTGGTTCTAAAAATTCTTACTGGAACCAAGAGTTTAATCAAAAAACGGCCTTTATATTTGGAAGTGAAAAGGAAGGCTTAGGAAGTTTTTGGTTAGATCATCTTACATGTCAGGTAAAAATTCCAATGAAAGGAAACGCCGACTCCCTCAATCTACACGCAAGTACTGCCTGTATATTAGCCGAATATAATCGCAGAGAATTAGTTTAAAGAGAATTAAGCCAAGGAATTAATTCCTCAAGTGCTTCTTCCATATTTTTTATCGGACTGTATCCCAAATCTTTTCTTGCCGATTCAATGGAGAACCAATGGTCGTGGGCTAACTGGCAAGCAACAAATCGTGTCATAGGAGGTTCTTTTTTTATCCCCAAAACCTTCCAAATACCTTCCATCGTTGACCCTACAAAAAAAGCATTTCGGAAACTAATTTTTTGCTTGATGGGCGGGAGGTCAATTAACTGAAAAACTTCGTTGAGCCATTCCCATAAAATAATTGGTTCATCTTGTCCTATAAAATAAGGATTTCCGCCGAGATTTTTATTTTTTACCATCGCTTTCATAGCACATACATGTGCATGGGTAACATTATCAATATGGGTCAAATCGACTTTGTTTTGACCCGAACCTATAATTCTTAATTTCCCTTTTTTGTGACGTTTAATTACACGGGGAAGTAAATGCGGATCATTTTCACCCCAGACTAAATGTGGGCGAAGGGCGAGAGTTTGAAATTTCCCAATTTCATTCGCTTTGAGCACCTTTCGCTCCGCAATAGATTTAGTCTCCGCGTAAGGGGAAAAGCCTGTATTTCCATAGGTGAGTGATTCATCCCCATGATTAATTGATTTTCCAGAAAATACGACGCTTGGTGTACTTGTATAAATAAAGCGAGGTATGTTGGCAGCTTGGCAAGCAGTCAGTATTTTTTCGGTCGCCAAAACATTTGCATTATAATACTGAGAGTAGTGTCCCCATACACCTGCCTTGGCGGCAATGTGAAAAAAGACATCCGTTCCACTGAGGAGAGAATGAGGTAAAGTGTCTTTGGTTAGGTCGAGAGTATGATGAGAATTCTCACTTTTAAACTTGGTTTTAATTAACGGACGCCTACTAATTGTGTGAACTTCATGACCTGCAACCATTAAATTCTTTGTAAGTGATGATCCAAGAAACCCCGTACCACCTGTTATGATAATTTTCATTTCTTATAATACGAGGAGGGATTCTTCGACAATATTCTAGTCCATTTTTTCGCTAATGCTAAACGGTGTATCTTTACATTGTGCCTAGAGTCAACTGGAAGAGATTTTTCAAACACAATATAATTGAATGAAAATTTTGGCAGGTGAGTACTTAACATTGAAAGAATTTTTTTTCTTAACTGAGGAAAATCTTTTCGTTTAATAAGAGACAAAGGTTCAACTACTAAACATGGTAATTTTGTAGCATTATTACCAATACCAACAAGGGCAGATTTAGATACTTCTTTCATCCCATTAATTAATGGTTCGCACCGTTCGGTTTCCAATGGCCCATCTTGGGTGAGAATTCTTTCTGCTTTTCGGCCGAGAAATCGTAGAAATCCTTTTTTATCAAAATACCCCAAGTCTCCCATACGATGAAAGTTAAATTGACCGTCATTAAATTTAGAATCAACAGTAGCACCAGGCATACGAAAATATTCTCTGCTTACTACAGACCCTGAAACACAAATTTCTCCTACTTCGCCCAGGGGTAGACCTTTGGGGCAATTACTTCCAGATTCAAAGGGAGAAAATGTAATGGGAGCTATACGAATGGAATTACCTGAAAGTGGGCGACCAAGGCAGGAACCATTTCCAAGGGCAATGTCCTCAGCTAGATTACCCACATCAATATGATCGGCAGAAGAAATGGGCAGAGCTTCAGTTGAACCGTAGGGAAGAAGTACTTTTCCATTAGGAATTACATCAGCTAGGTCTTTTACTAACGCAGGGTGTGACGGTGCACCGGCAAGAAAAAATCTTTTAATATTGGGAAGTGAAATACCTTGAGCACGACAAGACAGAGCGATCTTTTTTCCAATAACAGGGGAGGTGAACGCGGTGGTGATTTCAAAGTCTTGAATAGCCTGGGTGAGTTTTTTTGAATCCGCAGAACTTGGCTTTCTTGGGTTCATCTCTGGAATGACTGAAGTAACTCCAAGAGCTGGATTAAAAAGGGCAAAAATAGGAAGAGTCGCTAAATCTTTCTCTCCCCTTTGAATTCCGAAGTCATTTTTTAGATGGTTAATTTGTGCGGCAAAGACTTCATGGGAATAGCTAACTCCCTTTGGAGTACCAGTTGAACCCGAAGTAAAGACAATTGCGGCAAGATCTTTTGGTAGAGTCGATTCAGGTTTTGGGGCTTGGCTCCCTTTTTTCTTCTTGATTTCATTTAAAAAACGATTCGATTGAATGAGAACTTTTTTTTCAACGGATCGAAAAGAAGTTGGAAGTAACTTACTGATTACATGTATTAGTGAAACCCCAATTAAAGCAGAAGGCTTGGTATTTTTTATACATCTTAAGAATGACCTTAAGCCCATTCCTGGATCAATAATAATTGGGATCGCCCCCAAATAGAAAAGGGAGAACGCGATAAGAATTAATTGATACCCGGGCTTTACGGCTAAGACTACATGATCGCCTTTGGTGATTCGCTTGCACTTTAAATAAGCAGCACAAGCTTGAACATCAAGATAGAGTTCTTTAAATGAGCGTGGTTGAAATAAATTTTGTTCTGCGGAAACTATTGCAAGTTGATCAGGTGAAAGGGTAGAAGCATTAGCCAAATGAGTGGCAATATTTTCATCATTTAGAGGTCCACCCATAGGACAAATTATTTATGTTCTGCGAGCCATCTTTCCACATCAATTGCGGCCTGACAACCCATTCCGGCAGCCGTGATTGCTTGCCGGTAGACATGATCTGCGCAATCTCCCGCAACATAGACGCCCGGTATAGATGTTTGAACTTGGCTTCCCTCTACAGCTACTAAATAACCATTTGAATCAAGAGATAATATATCTTTAAAAGGTTGAGTATTTGGAACATGACCGATGGCAATAAAAACCCCCTTACATGAGATTTCTAAAACTTCTTTTGTTTTAAGATTTTCTACAGATACAGCCCTAGTTTTTCCTGTCTCATCAGGAAGAATTTCTTTAATTGCTGAATCCCATATTATTTCAATTTTTTCATGTGCTTGGGTTCTTTCTGCCATTATTTTGGAAGCTCTGAGCTCATCCCTTCTATGGATAAGGGTTACTTTTGAACAGAACCGCGTTAGAAAAAGAGCCTCTTCGCAAGCCGAATCCCCTCCTCCTGCAACAATAACGTCCATGTTTTTATAAAAAGCTCCATCACATGTCGCACAGGTTGTGACCCCCTTCCCTCCATACATTTCCTTTTCTCCGGGAACACCTAAGAGCCTAGGAGCTGCACCGGTTGCAATAATAATGGCTTTTGCTTCAAACTTTTTATTGCCCGCAAAGAGAATTTTAGTATCTCCGTTAAAGTCGACTTTATCGATGAAAGCATTTTCGATTCTTGCCCCAAAGCGTGTGGCTTGTTTGCGTAACTGATCCATCAAAGAATACCCGTCAACTCCTTGAGGAAAACCGGGAAAGTTTTCCACCTCTGAAGTGGTGGTAAGTTGGCCTCCAGGTTGCCTACCTTCAAGGATCAGGGGATTTAAATTTGCACGTGCAGTGTATATTCCTGCCGTGAATCCTGCACAGCCGGTTCCGAGAATAATTATGTTTTCCATGTAATGTAATTAAATAATAGATATTTGGTCGTAACGGAGAAGAAAGAATTTATAAATGAAGATATGGTAAAATTTTGTTTTCGGTCGAGTAGATGAATTGGTTCGATAGCCATTGTCACTTTAAAGGGTATTTTAACAAGGGCATTCTTGAAGAAATTCTTTTTAGAGCTGAAGAAAATGGAGTTTCTCGCATGACTGCCATTGGAACATCGTCTGATGATTGGGAAACTTATAAGAATTTATCGAAAAAAAATCGAGCCAAAATCTTTTATTCTGTTGGATTGCATCCCTGTTATGTGAATGAAGACTTCGAAGAAGAGATAGAAAAAATTGAACCTTTTTTAAAGTCTAGTCATTCACCTGTTGCGCTTGGAGAAATTGGATTGGATTACTTCCATTTACCCAAGAATCAAAACGAAGCGGAAAAGAATATAAAAATCCAAAAAATTGCATTTCTTCAACAACTCAAAATTGCCGCTGCTTACAATTTACCAACAGTTATTCATTCTAGGAATGCATTCCATGATTGTCTCGAAATTATAGAACAATCTGGATTGTCATGGGGAAAAGTTTTGTTTCATTGCTTTTCGGAAGGAGTTGAGGAAATCAAGGAGTTAAATCAAAGAGGAGGATTGGCTTCATTTACCGGAATTATAACATTTAAAAAAAATGAATTCTTGCGAGAGGCTTTAAAATTTCAAGGTATTGACAAATTAATTCTAGAAACTGATAGTCCTTATTTAGCTCCCGAGCCTAAAAGAGGAAAGGAAAACGAACCAAGTTATCTCCCCTTGGTCGGAGAATACATCGCTAACTATCTTAATTTACCCAAACTTGAAATTGCAAACCGAAGTTCTTGTAATGCTAGTAAATTCTATGATATTAAATAAATAAAATAATTATGAATTCAAAATCTTCAGAAAAAGACCGAGCCTTTCGTTCAAAAATTCGTATGAAAATGTCTAACTTACGAACCAAGTTAAAAGAATTGGAAGGAGATATTCGAACTGGTGACGCACAGCAATCAGATGTAGATGCATGCAAGGGAGAAATTGAGGTTTTGCGAAAGGAACTGCAGTCACTTGAAGAAGGAGGGCATACTACTTTCATCAAAGCAAAAACCATGCTTGAGCCTAAAAAAAATCTTTCTTCGAAGGGGAAGAAGTTAGATTGGAAGACTAAATTATTAAAAACAAGATTGAGAAGTGCAGAAAAAAAATTCAATCAGGATGATGATTCCTCTCCAAAATTAAAAAAGAAACAAAAGGAAATTGTTGAAGATTTAAAGGCTCAGATTCAATCATTGATTGGAGAAAGAGAGGCAATTAAAAATTTTAATCATACCCGGTTTATACAATTAGCAAGTCAAACATCAGAAGGAGACAAGCAATTGAAAGAACTTAAAGTAGTTGATGACAAAATAAAAGATTTAAAGACGAAAATAGCTAAATGTGCGAAGTCTGATATAGAAAAAGAAAAGCATTTTCAAGATGAGCTACATTTTTTGGAAATGGAAAAGGAATCAATTGAAAATTTTACCCATGATCATTTTTTGGAAAATGTGGAATCGATGAAGGTAAAGAGAAGAAGTGGACTGAGATAAGTACTATTTTTTATCAATCCCAATTTGCTCAGCATAAATAGTTACCTTTGTCTCTACTCCAGAGGTGAGGTGCTTTGCTCTTTTAATCGCTTTTGCCGTAGACAAGGTAGGATTACTGACAGTGTGTGGAAATATATTTTTTCGATTCATTCGGGAAAGTACGCCCGCATTTTTAAGAATTCTTAAGACATCTTTACGAATTTCGCATAGTAATACATGGCAATTCTTTTCCTTCAGGTAATCTAATAACTCTTCTAATGCCATGACAGAAGTCGCGTCCAAATGATGGGCATTAAGAAGTTTTAAAACCAGAACCCTTAAGTTAGGGTCTTCCCCAACTCGCCTAATTTGTTCATAAAATAAATCGGCTGCGGCAAAAAATAATTCTCCCTCAACATGAACAATTGAAACTTCAGGTTCTGGCCGTCGAGTTTTAGAGGATAATGCAGCAAGTTCACCCTTTTCATTGTACCCATATTCAACCATTTCAGGCTCGGCCACCTTGCGGAGAAATAAGAGAATTGAAGTTACAACTCCAGCAAAAATTGCCAATTGTAAAGAGAATAGAAGCCCCACGAAAAGGGTAACGGTAAATGTAATTGCATCAGAACGGGTGGCTCGTGATACCGCTCGGATTTGCCTGCCTTTTATTAAAGATGCTCCAATAAAGATTACTAATGTAGCAAGTGCAGGAATTGGTATGTAAGAGACAAGTGAACCGAGAGAGAAGTATCCAATTACCACAAAAATTCCCGCAAATAGATTGGAAGCACTAGTTCTTGCACCTGATTGAATATTTAAAGTAGAGCGTGTAAGAGACCCAGATGCTGGCATGCCCGACAGAAGAGAGCACCCGACATTACCCATACCAATAGCAAAAGTCTCACGATTAGTTTGTATGCGTTCGCCGGCTCGTGCTGCTAGCGATTTTCCTATAGAAAGTCCTTCGAGAAGGCACAGTAAAGAAATCGCGACAGAAGCCCAAAGTATGGTAGAACCAAATCGAGAAAGGGAATCAAGTTTAATTGTTGAGACTATTCCTAGGGAAGAATCAAAACTAGCTAATGTATTTACCGAACCAATAGAATCTTTTAGGAGGAAATGAAAAAAAGAAGCGAGAATTAGGGTAATCGCAACATTGGGAAGCGATTTTAATTTGTACTGTAAAAATATATAACATAAAGCAGTAAATCCACTAATAAAAAGTGCAGATGTAGAGAATCCATCTAATGCCTTAATGGAGGCATAAACAATTTGCCAAAAAGTAGCTATAGTGTCGTTTGAGTTTAATTCTAGTCCTAAAACATGTTTAGCTTGGTTTGCAATAATCAGACATGCAGCTGCGGTAACATAGGCGGTAATAACCGTTCTAGAAACGAATTGAATCATGAAGGAAATACGAAGCATGGATGCCAGGATAAGAAAGCACCCTGATAAAAGGAGAATCCAGGGTAATATTTCGATTGCCTGTACAGTTCCCATACCGTCTTTGTTAATCATTCCTAAACTAGCAAACACACCAAATAGCAATACCGATGTCGCATTTGTTGGGCCTAAGGTAATGAACCGGGAATTAGAAAATAAACAACCTAGGATTGCCGCCACTGCAGATCCCAGTAGTCCATATTGAATAGGGAGTCCAGAGACTAGTGCATAAGCCATCCCTTGAGGAATAGCCAATAGAGCAACATTGAGAGCAGCTCGACAATCTGCGTTAAGAGAATTAAAAGAATAGTCCTTAAACACAATGAGGAGAGGAAAGAGCCGTGTTAAGGAAGGAACGGAGATTCCTTTTTCCGCGATATTTTTTTGTTGGTTCACAAATGGAAATTAATGACCTTTTATTATGTACTCTGTAAGGATGCTAGTAAAAGAAAAAGTAAAAAAATCTAAAGTTTGAGAAGGTCAGACCGACTATTTTAAATGTCACAAGGATGTGACCGAATCAAATACATAGGTTTCGGCAAACAGGAGGTTAGTCGTGATCGCAATTAAAAGTTTATCTTTTAACAGGTAAATGCGAATTCACATATTAATTACAGCCTCTCCATTTTAATCAATTAATCCTTTTCGACTCACAGTGCATTCCTTTTGGGATCCCTTGTGTGGGAATGCTATTGTCATTAATTTCAGACTTATAAACTAAACCCAAATTATTATGAAATAACTTTATTTCTCGGAACATGATCAGGAAGATCACGTCCAAAAATTGATTAACTTCAAATTATAACGACAAGGATGTCATTATGGTATGTTTTATATGCATATTAATTTATTTTAATACATTTGTAATGCCTTTTTTTCGGTAGGTTTATTTTAATCATTTAATTTCTATAAATCCCTAATATTAAACAATTATGATTGTTTCAGATGCACACAATTTTGCATCTAGTTTATCTCGTGATATGGAACAAATCCAACGAGAAAAGCAGATGTATATTGAAAAATTATCTTCCGGCGTAAAAGTCGAGAAATCTACCGATGACACTGGTGCTTTGTCCAATAAGATAAAGCTGACAGGAGAATTAAAAAGACTGAGGGGGGCTACAGAAGGCCTCCAGAATGCCCTATCATACACTCAAGTTCAAACTGGAGCTTTAAATAATGTTAACCGAATTTATGATCGTATGTCGCAATTGGCTACAATGGCCATGGATGTAAGTAAATCAGATTCGGATCGAGAGAATTACAACAAGGAGTTTCAGGAACTTCGTGAACATGCTCTTCAAATTGACATCGAACAGTTCAACGGAGAAGATTTGTTTCGCAATACAAAGTACGAGGTTATAAACACCGGAGTAATTAATTGGAGCAATGCACGTGCCCACGCTGCGGCGTCAGATCTAGCAGATCCTGATTTTAATCATTATATGGCAACGGTAACATCCTCGGATGAGCAGGATGAAATCAACAGACAATTAGGTAGTGCTGCTAATAATACGGCACTTTGGTTGGGAGGAAGCGATCAAACTACTGAAGGAGATTGGAGATGGGTTGAAGGTCCAGAAGGATTAGAAAACGGGGGGATTGGTCGTCAATTTTGGCAAGGAACAGGCACAGGTGGGACTGGAGCTCCATGGAAAGGAGCGTATGAAAATTGGAATGACCCCAATGAACCGAATGATTCTGGCTCTAATGAAGATGCGTTACAAATTCTTTCTACCGATGGGGAATGGAATGATCTTCCTCTTTCTTCGACAACACCAACAGGATATTTACGTGAAAGTGATCCCAATAATTTGCGGGCACATGATGATGCATCTGGAGGTTTCTTTGAATTGGCGAAAGTAAGTTTCAAACGCTTTCTTCCAAGTACTGCAATAGATTTAACTTCAATGGCAAATGCCAAGGATGCCCTTTCAAGAGTTATGGAAGCACAGGAGGATGTGATCGATAAGATAGCCTTAACCGGGTCCAATGAATCTCGTTTAAACTCCGAGATTACTGCCCTTGATAAAGCTTTAATAAATCGTGAAAAATCCCTATCCCGAATCGAGGATGTTGACATGGCAATCACCGCAGGTCGTCTTGCACGAGCTGAGATTAAGATGCAGTCAACCACCGCAATTTTTGCACAAGCCAATAAATTATTTAATCAAAGAAATTATGTGGAAGAATTATTATCCTAAAGTGCTTTTTTAAATATAATTCCCTGTTTAGCTTGTTGCCAATTTTCAAATTCCGACGAAAAGAGGGCTTTCTTTTCATCTAGTTGTTTTTTTACAGATTTTAATAATTTAAATCGTGGATGAAGCGAGTGGATATCGTTATTTTTTAATTCTAGATTAACGAGTCTTTTCTGTAATTCAATCTTACGATTTAGTGCAGTTCTTGATAATTCTTTAATATGCTCAATTCCTTTTGCAAGTTCTTGACTGAGAGAAGATTCAATTTTATCTAAATTTTTATTCACTTCGTTCTTTACAATCGTTTCTAATTCTTCGTTAACAAGCATCCTTTTTAACTGGTCGATATTATTTAGAAATTCCTGCACATTTCCAAAATTGGCAAGGGAGTAAATGCGGAGGTACTCAATGGGTTCCTTTTTAGTAAGGTGAATTTTTTCTATTTCTTTGAGTGCTTTCACATGTGAATTAATTTCAGTAGTAATTTGCATGATTTCTGACCGAAGAGTGATTTCCTCTATTGATTTTACTGAACTGTTTTCATTTTCCTCATCAATTTGTTCGGCTAACTGAAGTTCGTTTCCTTCTAGGACCTTTATATTTTCTAATTGTTTGAACAGTTTTGGTAAAAGTGGATTATCAGTGGATTCATATTTTAGTTCCTTCTTGTAAGTATCTATAATTACTTTTGTAAGTAAGGAAGAAGCTTTTCCAGAGTGACCGCGAACAATTAAAAGTAATTCACCTGATGATTCAATTTCTTTAGTAATAGAATAAAGAGATTGCATAATTGTGGAATCCGACTCGGAAAAATTATCGTTTATAAATGGGCTAAATATTAGTTCTCTTGCGGTCGGACTCTTTTCTAATGCATTAATGAGTGCAGAGAGAAAAGTATTCCCTTTCATCGCCTCTTTGTGAAGGTAGGAAAGGTGGGAATTACTCGGACTTACTTCAATGATAATATTAGTTTCCGCCCAAGCGGATGATTTTTTCAAGGTTGTACTCTGACTCACCACATTAGAAGGATTATTTTCAGGTTCTATTGTTACCTGTTCTCGGACCGCAATCAGAGAATCCTTATACACAGCATCGGTATTCTTTTCAATCTGGTCATAATATAAACCGGCACCAAAAATAATTAAGGTAACAAATATAAGCAATACGCTATGCCACGGTTGCATAAAAATATTAAAAATAAGAAATTCAAATTGTGCAACCTGTTTAAGTCTTATGACCATCAACCATTTCAAATGATAGGTGTTTAAAGAATTTTGTCATATGGTTGACAAAAGTTTTTATTCAATTTTCCATGTAGAAGTTTTGGAAGAAGAACCTATCCCCTTTGACTTTTCTCGAAAGTTAACTGCTCTGCAGAGGCCCCTATATGCTTATATTTTGACTCTTCTTCCCAATCGAACTGAAGCGGAAGATGTCTTACAAGAGACCAATCTAATTCTTTGTCGCAAAGCAAATCAATATGATCCACAGGGGCATTTTCAGGGGTGGGCATTTAACATAGCACGATATCAAGTGATGGGGCATATATCAAAATTCAAGCGGAGTAAGTTGTATTTTAGTCCTGATTTAATTGAAAACCTTGCCGAAGAATCAGTTGATTTAGTCCAAATGGACCTCTCTCGCAAGGCTCTTCAAATTTGTTATGAGTTATTGCCCAAGCACATGAAGGCAATGGCACAATTACGTTTTCGTGAAGATAAAAGTTTGATTGAAATATCCAAGGTACTAAAAAGGCCAATGGGCTCTGTTTCAGCAACATTGCATCGGATACGAATAAATTTAATTGCCTGTGTGAAAAATAAAATCCCTACGATAGAAGCGGAATTGGATGCATAAGATATTGACCTACAATAGAAAAAAAGAATTTTTTTTGTAAGAAAATCTGCATTAATGCTAAATATAAGTATACCCACTTATATCCCATGAGAACATATCCCAGTAAACTAACAAATGTTGATTCTTTAACATCCAAAATTTTGGATGATAACTACACCGAAGAAGAACTTACTCGTTTATCTTTAATACTTAAAGGTAGTAAGGAGGCTCGAACTAGGTATGCGGAATTAACCGTTCAAGATTCTCTATTGCATTGGGAGTCGGTGGAGTATGCGGAAAGTCCGGATTTAGAGTCTAAGGATCTCACAATAATAGGTTTCCCCGCGATTTTATCAGTGGCCGCTGCCGTAGTTGCATTATTTGGAGTTTGGTGGTTTCACACGGCTACATATATTACATCAAGTGAAGAATTGACAAAGTTTGTAAAAATTGATCTCCAGCCGACGGCCAATTTACAAACTTCAAGTTCAGAAAATTTACTTTCCGATAAATTAGATAGTAAACAAAATTTTAAAGCACTCAATTTACCTTATAATTCCGACCTTGGTCGTTCCAAAGATGCCCGAAACAAAGCAATCTATGGTATTGAAATTTTGAGGAAAAATAAAAGCTTTGGTGAGGGTGGGGTTGTTGAGTTTAATGACGACTTTGCAAGTTGGAAGAGAACAGATCATCTTTCGGTTCCAGCAGAGAATGGAATTTTGCCTATGTTGGGAGAGGAAATGATTAAATTTTCTTCGATGAGTGTAGATGTTCATGCCCAAAATGCTGAATCTTCTGAAACACTTCAAGTGGTCGATGTAAGAAAAATTAATTCACAAAATATGAATGTAACCGCTCATTTACAGACAAGTCTATTTTTTAATAAGGGAATAGGCTTAAGTGGAGATTCTACTGAGTTTGCACTTTCTTTCCACGCAATTGCCAGCGATGAAAATAATGAAAATACTTCCATTGGGCACCAAGCGTTCTTCCTCGATAGTGATGTGAACCCCTCTACATGGGAGGAATTAAAACAGGATTTTGTGTTACCCATTGGAACCGAGTTTGTTATCGTTTCAATGAGTGCAAAAAATGAAGGCCCCAACGCTTTTTTACCAGACACTGGTGGTCATTACGCAGATGGTTTATCAATAAACCTATTCATAGATGGTCAGGACACCGTAGGACCTCTTTGAACTACAGTTTAAATTTGGTTGTTCTTGACAATCAACATGCTTGAAGAATGTTAAATGGCATGAAATTTCTTTTATTCCTCCTTTTCATATCCCCTGCACTTGGTAATGTTTGGCCTAATTTTGGAGGGCCTTCGCGTAACCAATTTTCTGATGAAAAGGGATTAAAAATAAATTGGGGAGACGATGAACCCGAAAGATTATGGGAACTCAATGTCGGTTTAGGCTATTCATCAATTATTGTAGTGGAAGGACTTGCTTATACCCAGGGTAACTCGGATGGTCGTAATACATTGTACTGCGTTGAGGAATCCTCAGGTAAAATAAAATGGCAACATAGTTACCCATGTGAGAAAGCACCTAAATACTTTGATGGGGGTAGTCGTTCCACCCCAATGATTGCGAATGAAATTTTATATTTATGTAGTCATGAAGGTGATTTTTATGCATTGGATGCCAAAAGTGGTAAAATCCTTTGGACAAAAAATTTGATCAAGGATTTCAACGGTAAAAGACCCACATGGGGATATGCTGGTTCTCCGTTAGTGGTCGAAGATAAACTAATTTTGGAAACAGGATCACAGGATGGTTCACTAATTTGTCTGAATGCCCTAAAGGGCGATATAATTTGGAAGAGTGGTAATACTGAGGCGGGCTATACATCGCCTATGCTTAGAAATGATAATGAAATCCTAATTTTTAATGAAATTGGAATAGCGAATCATGACTTGCTCACAGGAAAAATTTTAAAAAAATATCAACATAAAACGCGTTATGGAATAAACGCGGCTCAACCTTTACTTTATGAAAATAAAGTTTTCATCACATCAGCATATGGAAAAGGAGCGGCACTGGTAGATTTTACAAAACGAGTTCCTTCTGCAATTTGGGAATCTGAATCTTATTCTTGTCAAATGGCAAGTTTGGTGAGAAGTGGGCAGTTTGGTTATGGTATCCATGGGCAAGCGGGTGGTCGTTCAGCACAATCCAAACTTTTTTGTTTGGATTTAACAAATGGTAGGGAGAAATGGAACGAAAAAGGTTTTGGTCTTGGCACTGTCCTCCTCGTTCGAGACACTCTGATAATTTTAAGTGACCGCGGAGAATTATGTTTAGCTAAAGCGAATTCCAGTCAATTTATAGAACTTGCCCGATTTCAGGTTTTATCAGGAAAAAACAATTGGACTCCACCCACCTATGTTAATGGTAGGATGCATTGTCGAAATTCTAGAGGAAATTGGGTGTGCTTAAAAATGGGGGAATAAAATATCATTAGAAAAAAAGTGTCTTTCTTCGATCATTAATCGTCATTGATAATTCCTTAAGCAAGGACAGGAAATGTTTCTTTTCTCGACTTGAAAAACAAGATAAAGCTTCACCTTCTAATTGTTCGGCAATTTTTTTTCCTTTTTTGAATTGTGAACTTCCATATTCAGATTGAAAAATGAATTTCTTTCTCAGATCCGAGGTGTTAGCCTTTCTTACTATTAAGTTCTGTTCCTCCATTCTTTTAATTAATCCTGCAATGTTATTTGAATCTGTAAACATTAAGCCAGCGAGTTTAACTTGAGAAATTTCCCCTTCGGGAAATTCATGAATCCAGCGAAGTGCAATGTATTGATCTGGGGTAAGACCAAATTTTTTAATTCTGTGCATAAAAGTGCAATTCAATTTATTCCAGCACTCCCTCAGAAGGGATGGCAAACTTTTAGTAGTAGTTTGATTTGGTTTCAACTTGAATTATAAAATCAGATTTTTGAACTTCGGCATTTGACAATATAGTACACACAAGTACTAATTTTAAGATTAATCCATCCTAAATTGAAATAACCAATGATTTATCAACTAATTTCTACTTACTTAATTATTGCTTTTCTTTCAAGTTGTACGACGAGAGACAGTAATCAAAACACTTCTATCAAAGAAAACTTAGATTCAATGTCTGAAGACAAGGATTGGCTCTTTTGGCGTGGACCTAATGGGAATGGTGTTTCTAAACAAAGTAATTTACCTAGTTTACTAGGTTTGGACGATGAATCTCTTTTGTGGAGTCATGAAATTCAAGGAGGAGGAGTTCCTGTAATTGCAGGTGGAAGGGCATATCAATTTGGCTATTATGGGGTAGAGGATGAACTACAGGAAGCCTTGGTATGCTTCGATGCAAAATCTGGTGAAGTTCTTTGGGAGCGCACGCATAGCGATTTTATCAGTGATATTGTTTATAATCGTTACGGGGTAGGTGCTGCATGCGTTGATCCTGCAACCGGTAATGTATATTTTCAAACAAGTCCAGGCTTGTTGATAGGTTATGACCCTGACGGTAATAAATTATGGGAACGTTCATTAATGGAAGAATTTGCTCGTTTAACCTTTCCGAATGGTCGAACAGGGGGGCCTTGCGTAGATGGAGAATTAGTCATTATTCATGCGATCACGGCAAATTGGGGCAAACAGGGCCCGGCCCGTGATCGATTCTACGCGTTTGATAAAAATACTGGTGATCTAGTCTGGTCATCCACTCCAGGAATAACCCCAAAAGATAGTTCGTTTTCGCCCTTAACATTTGAAGATTTACCAAGTGGAAGAAGAGTTTTTTACAGCGGTACAGGTTGTGGTCATGTGGTCTGCATAGATGCTCGTACAGGCCAACCTTTATGGCGTTTTCAAATGTCTTACGGTGGGGTTAATTCTGGTGTTGTGATTCACGAAGATAAAGTGATTGCTGTTCATGGAAAAGAAAATATTGATTCCTCCACTATTGGTCGAATGGTTGCCATTCAAAAACCAAAGAAATTACCCTCATTCAACGAAGAAATATTAATCCTTGGAAAAGAAGCAGAAGTTTGGAGAAATAATTCGATGGAAGCCTTTACAAGTACACCAGTTTATCGAGAGGATCGAATTTATTCTACAATTAAACGAGGAGAATTAGTTTGTTTAAACGCGAATTCAGGTGAAGAAATTTGGGCTTTAAAATTGGCTCCTGATCAAGTTCACGCCTCCCCCACTTGGGCGGATGGAAAACTTTTTGTTCCCATGTTTGATGGTCAGGTGTCTGTGGTTAAAGATAGTGGTAAAGAAGGTATAATTTTGAGCCAGGTTCAACTCGATGGTTCTTGTCTTGCGGCTCCCGCGGTTGCACATGGGCGAGTATTTGTGCAGTCAAAGAAACGACTTTATTGTTTTGGTTCAAATCGGTTAGCACCCGCATTTGTCTCCCAACAATTAGAAAGAGCACCATCTAATAAAAAAGCTGTTTCTTTACAGATTATCCCTGCTGAGTTTGCACTTAAATCAGGAAGTTCCCTTGCCTTTAAGGTTTATTCTTTGGATGAGGATGGACGAAGAGTTGAAGAGTTAAAAGAGGGCCTAATGTGGGAGAAATGGATTCCACCCACTGCGAAGGTTCAATCTAAGGTTGATGCAGAAATTATGTCGAACGGAATTTTAATTGCAGAGAAAGATGCACAACTTTCCGCTGGTGCCTTACGGGTAAGCAAAGGCGGGTTATCTGGAGTTACCCGAGGGCGTGTTTTACAAGACTTGCCTTATCTAGAAAACTTTGAAAACGGCTTTTCTTTGAATCAGCAAAGTTCTGACGAAATTGCATTTTCTTATGCACCCCTTCCTTGGCTAGGGGCAAGGATGCGTTGGCAGGTTCAAGACTTAGGAGGTAATATGGTAGCCGGTAACACCCTTGATCGGGTTTTGTTTCAGAGAGCGATTAACTTTGTGGGGCATAAAGACATGAGTAATTACACCGCACAAGCAGAGGTTATGACTGACGGAGATCGTAGAACCAAATCCAATATTGGACTGATCAATCAACGCTATATTTTTGCTTTAATAGGAAATAGCCAAAAGCTAGAAATTATCTCAAATTATGACCGCTTTCGGCATTCTGTTCCTTTTTCTTTTAAAACGAAGATATGGTACAAACTTAAAACAAGGGTTGATATTCTTGAAGATGGAACCGGTATGATTCGTGCAAAAGCGTGGCCAAAATCTGCGGAAGAACCTGAGACATGGACTATAGAAGTTTCTCATAATAACCCACACCTGCAAGGAGCGCCGGGAGTTTATGCCATGTCACCTCAGAGCAAGAAAAAGGTATATTTCGACAATTTGTCTATTAATTATAACAACTAGTTTTAAACATCCTATGAAATTACATATTATTAAAAAATCTTACATTCATCTTCTTTTATTAATTTTTTCATTTTCGAATCTTGTGGGTGCTGACTGGCCGATGTGGGGAAGAGATGGAAGCAGAAACATGGTTTCGGAAGAAAAGAATATTACCTTTGATTTCTCACCTGGTGAAATGAATGACGACGAGGTTGTTGATATGAAAACAACCAAGAATCTTAAATGGGTCGCAAAATTAGGGTCCCAGGCTTACGGGAATGTTACAATTGGAAATGGATGTGTATTTATTGGTACCAATAATGAGTCACCCCGAGATGTTGGTAAAAAAGGGGACCGTGGAATTGTCATGTGTTTAGATGAAAAAACTGGAGAACTTAAATGGCAACTTGTTATTCCAAAGCTTGGTGCAGGAAAAGTAAGTGATTGGGAATACATTGGTATTTGCTCATCAACCGCGATTGAGGGGGAAAGAGTTTATGTGGTTACTAATCGCTGCGAGGTCGTGTGCTTAGATATCAATGGAATGGCGAATGGAAATGACGGTCCTTTTAAGGAAGAGGCATCCTATGTTAAACCAAAGGGAATGAAAGATGCGTTAAACGAAAAATTAGATGCAGATATTATTTGGATGTACGATATGAGAGATCAACTTGGAGTTTTTCCTCATAATGTGACAAGTTCCTCTCCTGTTATTGTGGGTGATACCATTTTTGTGGCAACTTCCAATGGCGTGGATTGGTCTCATACAAATATACCAAGCCCACTTTCTCCAAGCTGGGTCGCCCTTGACAAAAACTCGGGAGAACTTGTTGGAGAAGATGGGTCTGGTGCGAGTGAGAGTGCACTCCACGCTGCTTGGTCTTCATTAACTTATGGTAAAGTTAAGGGGAAAGAAATGCTTATTTGGGGCGGGACTGATGGATTTTGCTACGGTTACAATAATAAAACTGAAAAAGATGCGGATGGATATGATCTTTTCCAGCCAACTTGGAAAGTGGATTGTAATGAGCCAAATTATCGTAAAGATAATGCTGGAAAAAAAATTCCTTATGCGACCCCACCGGGCCCAAGTGAGTTAATTGGTACTCCTGTATTGTACAAAGAAAAAGTTTATTGTGCGATTGGACAGGATCCAGAGCATGGAGATGGAGTGGGGCGCCTATCCTGTCTCGATGCAGAAACAGGTAAGACTATTTGGAAATATACAGATGTGGGACGAACTATCTCAACTGTTTCCATTGCCGATGATTTGGTCTACATCGCAGAATACGCTGGTATTATTCATTGTGTGGATGCTAATACAGGAGAAGTTTATTGGACTCATGATTCATTTAGTCGTATTTGGGGTTCTACCTTAATTGCAGATGGAAAACTCATTTTAGGAAATGAGGACGGAGATTTACTTGTAATGGATCATGGTAAGACTAAACCACAGGTAGTAACGATCAATATGGGTGCTCCAGTATACAGTTCTCCTGTAGTAGCAAATGGGGTTCTCTACATCGGAACGCAGACTCATTTATACGCAATTGGAAAGTAAAGGTAAGTCCTTTACATTAAGTTATGGGCAAGAAAGTTATTTGGTTTCTGTTTTTTCTTTTATTTATTCTGCATCAAGATTTTTGGTGGTGGGATGATTCTTATCTCGTTCTTGATGTTCTACCAGTTGGACTAGCTTTCCACGCAGGCTTCTCAATCGTCTGTGCTATTTTGGGGTGGGCAGCGATCAAATATGCATGGCCTCATGAACTTGAACAATTTGCTGAAGAAGATAATCACGAAAAGAAAGCCTCTCTATGACTACTCTGCTCGTAATTATATGTTATTTATGCCTTCTTCTTGGGTTAGGTTTTTTTAGTAGCAGGTTATTCCGAGGGACCAGTAAAGACTATTTTGTTGCCAGCCATAGCATTGGCCCCTTTTTGCTTTTAATGAGTGTTTTTGGAACAACGATGACAGCATTTGCATTAGTTGGTTCGACTGGAAAATCTTTTGAACGTGGGATAGGAATTTATGGCTTAATGGCATCGATCAGTGGTCTAGTTCATGCAGGAATATTTTTTCTGATAGGAATTCGTTTGTGGGCATTTGGAAAAAAATATGGGTACATTACCCAAATACAATTCTTCCGAGCACGCTTTGAATCTGATGGACTTGGCTATTTACTTTTCCCGATACTTGTATTGCTTGTAGTACCTTATCTTCTAATTGGAATTATTGGTGCAGGGAAAACAATTGAACCAGTTACAGCGGGGGCATTTACCGAAATTTTTACCAACCCTACAGCTCCTCAATGGTTGGGAGGAGTACCTCCATGGTTGACCGGACTAGTGGTTTCTTTGGTAGTTTTAACCTATGTTTTTATGGGTGGTTCTAGAGGAGCTGCCTATGCAAACACATTTCAAACCATTGTTTTTATGCTTATGGGGGTGGTTGCTTTTGTCTACATCATTAATGGATTAGGCGGTTTAGATCAGGCAGGGAGGGTGCCCGCTCGCATAACAGACAAGGGAATCATCGTACAAGATTATCAGTTTGATAAAAAATCAAGAGAGTTGGTCAAAAATGAACCTGCTAAACCGATTGGTCGAGTGATTGATTCTCAAAACTCAGATTTTACTGATAAACATCCTCACTTATCGCGAACTCCAATCAAAGTTGAGTTCAAGAAAAAAAATCCAAAGACGGGAGAGATTTCATCGTTTGAAAGAGAACTGGGAATTCCCTTTATTACTTTTGTATCCTACTTCTTTATCCCCTTGAGTGTGGGTATGTTCCCTCATCTTTTTCAACACTGGCTTACTGCAAAAAGTGCCAAGGCTTTTCGTTTAACGGTGATTGCACATCCTCTTTGTATAATGATCGTTTGGGTGCCATGCGTTCTAGTGGGTGTATGGGCATCGGGAGTCCTACCGCCGGGTATGCCTCCACCTGCAGTTTTATCTGCAATGCTCAATTTATTGGTTGGCGATCCAGTGCTAACTGGTCTGCTAACAGCCGGAGTTTTAGCGGCAATAATGTCCTCATTAGATTCTCAGTTTCTTTGTCTTGGTACAATTTTCACTAATGACATCGTAGTTCATCGTGCAGGGAAAAATAAGTATAGCGATAAACAAATTATCATGATTGCCCGAGTTTTTATTGTGGTGATTGTTGTTTTAACCTACGGGCTCGCAATGTGGGCAAAAAATGCAAATGTGTTCGATCTTGCGGTCTGGTGCTTTAGTGGGTTCTCTGCCCTTTTTCCGGTTATTTTTGCTGCTTTGTATTGGAAGCGTGCAACCAAACAAGGAGCAGTTGCCAGTATTATAGCTGCACTCGTAACTTGGGTTTATTTTTTCCATTTATCGGGGTATGGTGGGGAGATGGTTATTGGCCCCGGGATTATCCCAGCCGCGGTTTGTTTTGGGGCCGCAGCAATAGCTATGATTTTTGTTTCACTTATGACAAATCCGCCTTCTGAAGAAACCCTAAAAAAGTTTTTTCCTCAGGGCAAAAAATTGTAAATTTCCCAAATCCTTTTTTAATAAAACAGCATGAATATAGATGACAAAATCAAAAATGCCTCAAAAGAGCTAGATGCTCATGTTGTTGAAATAATTAATTGGCATTTTTCGCCAGAGACGGGTTCACCATTTTGGTTAAATTGGGCAAGTGAACAAACTTGGAGCCCTTTGGAAGAAATTAAAACTTATCATGACATATGTGATAAGTTTCCAAATTTTCAAGATGAGTGGTTAAGAGATTTACCGAATGAAGTTTGGGTGCCACAACCCTACAAAGGAAGACCATTCAATATTTTTGAAACTGGTGGTACTACTGGAATGCCAAAGCAAAGAATTGGCTGGGATGATTTCCGAATTGATTACACTGCATTTTCAGAAACTTTAAAAGATGAACATTTTCCTCGTGATCATTATTGGATGATGGTTGGCCCAACAGGTCCGCGTCGATTACGCCTCGCAATTGAGCATCTTGCCAATGAACGGGGCTGCTCTTGTTACTTTGTTGACCTGGACCCGCGTTGGGTGAAAAGATTAATTTCAAGTAAGCAATTTGACCAAGCACGTGCTTATATGGATCACGCGGTAGACCAAGCCTTAACAATTTTGAAGCATCGTAAAGTAAGTGCGTTGTTTACTACCCCCAAATTACTTGAAGCCTTGGCCGAGAGAAAAGATCTAATAAAGGCTGGTATCAAAGGCGTTTTTTGTGGAGGGACGACTATGGATAAACAATATGCAAGATTTCTTGTCGAGGAAGTATGCGAGGGTGGAGAAATTGGATTTGTACCTACTTATGGGAATACCTTAATGGGTCTTGCTCGGCATCATCCATTTGGGGCTGATAATGATTATTCAATTGCTTATTATGCCCCTCAACCTAGGGCAGCACTCCGTGTGATTAATCCAGAGACAAATAATACTGTAGACTATGATACATGGGGACGGGTTGAACTAACAACATTGACCAAGGAATTTTTTATGCCCCGATTTTTGGAGCGAGATGAAGCGTTACGTCGAAAACCATGGATTGAGGCACCTTGGGATGGTGTCGCAGAAGTCCGACCATATGGTGCAATGGGAAAAAATATCGTAGAAGGAGTTTATTGATTATTATGAGTACACCACACATACCATGTTTACGGCTCGGAGAAGAGTATCGTAGCTTTAATGAATCTAAAGTGAAAGATTATCGAGACGGTTCTGTTAAAGCAACCATGAGTCAAGTGAACGCAGGCGTCATTAGAAGAGATTTATTAAATATCAAAAAAGCACGAGATGCATTGCAAAAATTGAGCACTCGCGAATTGATTGATATCAGTGCAAAAGCAGGAGAATTGTTTTTAAACGGAAATCTTCCATTAGGAGAAGGGGGTACTTTACAAAGTGCTCAAGATTATTTGGAAACACTTTCTGCAACGAGTGGTTTGCCTCATGTCATGGTGAAAAGAAACATGTCTAAAATTCATTATGCTCTTACCCATATCGAATTAATATTGAATGGATTGACTCGGGGGATTGACCCCTTGATACTTGACCGTGGTTTTGGTGAACAGGCAGGTTCTCCGGTTTGTTTTTATCCAACCACCAATGCACTTGGTCTAGTAATGCCAAGTAATTCACCTGCAGTAAATTCACTCTGGTTACCTTCAATCGCTCTCAAGATTCCTATTGTTATGAAACCTGGACGAGATGAGCCATGGACACCTTTCCGCCTCATTCAAGCATTTATTGCTGCAGGTTGCCCGCGTGAAGCTTTTGGATTTTATCCTACCGACCATGAGGGTGCAGCGGATATTCTTCGTTTATGTAACCGAGCATTAATATTTGGGGATAAAAGTACCACAGATTTATACGCAGGAAATCCGGGGGTTCAAGTACATGGGCCTGGATTTAGTAAAGTACTGATTGGAGAAGACGAAATAGAAAATTGGCCTAACTACATAGATGTTATGGTCTCTTCGATCTCAGATAACGGAGGTAGGAGTTGCGTAAATGCATCTGCAGTGATCGTTCCAAAATATGCGAAGGAAATTGCGGATGCACTTGGAAAGAGGCTTGGTTCCTTAAAACCGCTCCCAGTAGATGACCCCAACGCAGTTCTTTCAGGTTTTGCAAACCCTAAAATGGGTGAATGGATTGATGGAGCAATTGATGCGGATCTAGCGGAGAAGGGAGCTTTTGACGCAACTGCCCCTTATCGGTCCGGCCCTCGTCTTATTCAAGCAGAAGGTGGTACATATCTTTGTCCAACAATCGTGCACTGTGAATCGATGGATCATCCGCTTTCCAATCGTGAATTTCTTTGTCCTTACGCAAGTGTAGTCGAAGTTCCCGAAGCAGATATGCTACATGCAATTGGACCGACCCTAGTTGTTTCAGCAATTACAAAAGATGAATCATTTAAGCAAAAATTACTTGGAGCTTCCAATATTGAACGATTAAACCTTGGACCAATTTCCACTATGAAAATTTCCTGGGACCAACCTCATGAAGGAAATATGTTTGAATTTCTTTATAAACGAAGGTCCATTGGAATGGCTGCTTAAGGGAAATTAATTTTTGAGCGATGAAAGAAGAGTTTGAGAACAACCTGAGCGATGACTCTTTTTTTACCGAAGGCAAAAAGGCTACCCAAAAAATAATTTTTGGAGTCGGGGCAATCAATCGAGCAGGGGAAACTGCCAAAGAATTGGGAAGTAATGTACTCCTTGTAACTGACTCAGGCCTTTCTTCTGTTGGGCACCCTCAAAAATTAAAAGACATTCTAGAAAGTTCGAAATTAAATGTCACTCTTTTCGATAAGTCTATTGAAAATCCTACTGAATCAAGCGTACACGAATGTGCCAAGGTAGCTAAACAGGCCGAAATTGATTTAATAGTTGGTCTTGGTGGCGGGAGCTCTATGGATACCGCGAAAGGTTGTAATTTTATTCTTAGCAATGGAGGCAAGATGTCTGATTACTGGGGGATAGACAAAGCAAGTAAACCAATGCTTCCCCTAGTTGCCATTCCGACCACTGCAGGGACAGGTAGCGAATGTCAATCTTTCGCTCTGATTTCACAGGATCAAACTCATAAAAAGATGGCTTGTGGTGATAAGAAAGCCCTTCCTCAAGTTACAATACTTGACCCTGAGTTAACCCTTTCCCTGCCTAACTCTGTAACCGCTTGCACAGGGATCGATGCTTTGGCTCATGCACTCGAGTCATTAGTAACCACGAAAAGAAACCCAAGCTCTATTCGTCATGCCCAACTAGCATTTGAGCTAATACAGGCAAATCTACCTGCAGTATTTAAAGACCCCAAAAATTTAGAAAGTAGAGGTAAGGTATTGCTTGGTGCTTCCCATGCAGGTGCAGCGATAGAAAGAAGTATGTTGGGAGCCGTTCATTCAATGGCTAATCCATTAACTTCAAGTCGAGAAGTAGTTCATGGAATCGCCGTGGGCATGGTATTGCCTAAGGTGATGAAATTCAATGCAGCACATGTTGAGACAAACAGTATATACGCCGATTTGGCAAGAAACTCGAATCTTGTTAAAGCGGATAGTTCGGATTCCGAGGCGACCCAGTCTCTAATTGATCGGATTTGTAAGATATTGGAATTAGCTAACATTCCATCATCCTTAGAGGAACAAGGATTCGTACATACTGAAATTGACTCCTTGGCCCAGGCTGCTAGCGAACAATGGACAGCAAATTTTAATCCTCGCCCTGTAAATGCTGACGACTTCAAAAATCTTTATTCACTACTTTTTTCTTCCATGCCTTGCACAAGTCAATGAATTCAAGCAGATTGATCATGACGATGAATTACTCATTTTTATTTTTATACACTTCCTATTTGTTGACCGCTTGCCAAACTTTTGCAGGGAGTAAAGAACTCGGGAATGATTGGCCTCGACATCGAGGAGGTTCAGAATTGAAAGGAATAGCCCAAAGTAAGATTGGTACCACCCTAGAACTTGATTGGGAATTTAAGACCGGCGACTATCTTAAGTCATCCGTTGTTGTATCGGGTGACCTTGCATTTATTGGAGCAGAAACGGGTACACTATTTGCGATATCAGTAAATAGTGGAAAAGAGGTGTGGAAGTATAAGACAAGTCTAGGGATTGATGCCCCCCCTCTAGTCCATAACAAAGCGGTCTATGTTGGATCAACCGATGGATTTCTTTACGCACTTGATATCAAAGATGGAAAATTACTTTGGAAATATGAAACGGATGGCGAGATCATGGGTGCGGCAAATGAGGCAATTCGTCCTAAATCCAAAAATTCTGTTTTAGTCGTTGGTAGCTATGATAATTATGTTCATTGCGTTGATGCTCAAACAGGAAAGGCAATTTGGAAATTTGAGACCCAAAATTACGTCAATGGAGTTCCGACTATTTATGAAGATAAATATGTTGTATTTGGTGGGTGCGATTCCGTACTTTATGTCGTTGGATTAGAAGATGGAAAATTAATCCGTTCCGTTGAGGTGGAAGCACCAATTGCCGCTTCAGTCTCGGTTTCAGAGGGAATTGGTTATGTGGGAAATATGGATAGAGCGGTCATGGCCTTTGATTTATCAACCGGTGATATTATTTGGAATTATCGACATAAAAGCTTTCCATACTTTTCTTCCCCTGCGGTCACAAACACTCAGGTTTTAATAGGGGGTCGAGACAAGGGATTGCATTGCATTAACAGGATTTCTGGAAAACAAGAGTGGCGTTTTGCTGCTCGGGGACGAATTGATAGTTCACCAGTAGTTGCCGATGATAAAGTTGTATTTGGATCAATGGATGGGAAACTCTATCTACTTTCCTTAAAAGATGGAAAAGAAATCGCGTCTTACGATTTGGGGGAGCCAATCTCTTCAACACCTGCAGTTTTAAATGAAAAAATTTTAGTAAGTTGTGAAGATGGAAATGTCTATTCATTTAAATCAAAAATAAATAAATGACAGATTCAACTTTTATCAAACCTGATTATCAGACTGAGGATGAAACGAAGGCTGGGAATTATTTTGTTTCCAATTATCCACCTTTTTCTTTTTGGAACGATGAAGATGTCCCCTGTGTTAGCAGCCTATTAAATAGTCCTTCTCCTGGAACCGCTCCATTAGGGGTTTATTATCATGTACCATTTTGTAGAAAGCGTTGTCATTTTTGCTACTTTAAGGTTTATACGGATAAAAATTCTAATGATATCCGACGTTATCTGTCGGCCACGATAGAGGAGTTAAGAACTTACGCCGAGTCGCCTTACATTAATGGAAGAAAACCAAAATTTGTTTACTTTGGTGGAGGTACTCCTTCTTATTTATCGGCTCAGCAACTTACAGAATTAACTGATCAAATGAAGGCAATTTTGCCCTGGGACGAAGCTGAGGAAGTAACTTTTGAATGTGAACCAGGTACTCTATCAGAGAAGAAACTCAGTATAATCAAAGAATTTGGAGTAACGCGGTTAAGTCTAGGAGTTGAGAATTTCAACGATCATATATTAGGAATTAATGGGCGTGCTCATCGTACAAAAGAAGTTTTTCGATCTTATGAATTCGCTCGGGGACTTGGTTTTGATAACATTAATATTGATTTGATTGCGGGTATGCTCGAAGAGACTGATGAGAATTGGTCCGATTGTGTGAATCAAGTGATTGATTTATCTCCAGATTGCGTAACCATTTATCAAATGGAAGTCCCTTTTAATACGGGAATTTTTAAAAGCATGAAAGAGGAGGGTAAATTAAATGCTCCCGTGGCAGATTGGCCAACAAAACGTCGTTGGGTATCGGAAGCTTATTCAAAATTAGAACAAGCGGGCTATACAATAACGAGTGCTTACACCGCAGTTAAGAATCCCGAATCAACCAAATTTATATATCGTGATCGTTTGTGGGCGGGGGCTGATATGTTGGGTTTGGGAGTTTCTTCTTTTGGACATCTTGGTGGAATCCATTATCAAAATCTTACCAACATTGATTATTATTGTGAATCGGTTGAGAAGAAACAAAATCCTGTACGTCGTGCATTGATGACACAGGAGGAAGAACGTTTTATTAGAGAGCTCATTTTACAATGGAAGTTAGGCCGAGTGAATACGAAATATTTTCTCGATAAGTTTGGTATTTCTATAACTGAACGATTTTCTTCCATCCTTTCGAGATGGAAAGAGAACGGAGATTTAGTAGAAGAAGGAGATAACCTTCTTCTTACACGGGACGCACTTCTACGAATAGATTCTTCACTCCAAGGATTTTTCTTAGCCAAGCATCAGGATGCACGTTATGTATAATTTTAAATAATGGCAAACTCATCCAATTTTTCTCCAGAACTTCTTTATCCGCTAAGCTTTATTCGTAGAGTTCGCGGAATTCCTAAATTAGTTTTTCAAGAAATAGATTCTCAGGAAATTCCGGAGCCCTATTATTCATTATTAGTCCATGAGGGAGATATGACATCTCGTTTAGAAGCATTCCATGAAGATCAAATCAAGGTTCGAAAATTAAGTTCTTCGAACGATGGAAAAGCCTACTTTCGTGAAGTTGTACTTGAAGCAAGTAGGACTCAAAAAGTCACAGAATATGGTGCGATTGAAATCACCCTTCAAAATTTGGAGGAAGACTTGAGGATAGCCGTAATCGAAGCCAAGCAACCGCTAGGTGCTATTTTAAATGAAGCCCGTGTTCCATATTCAAGTGCCCCGAGGGCCTTTTTAAAAATAGTGCCTGATAATGCAATTATCGATGCGTTTGGGTCGGTAGAAGCGGATCATCTATACGGAAGGAGTAATGAAATTACCTCATACAATGGGGATATCCTTGCTCGAATTGTGGAAATCTTACCTTCTATTGAAGTACCTTCTTGATTTGTAAATGCAATGAATCTGATTTGAATGTTTAAATATCATGATATCAATTAAAAAAAATTATGATGCAATTGTTGTAGGTGCCGGACCAGCTGGCTCCACAACAGGTGCACTTTTGGCAGAAAAAGGGCACGATGTATTAATCGTGGAAAAGGAAAAATTCCCCCGTTATCATGTGGGAGAATCTTTGATGCCATTTTGTTATTTCCCACTCGAAAGATTGGGCTTGATAGATACGCTTATGGATTCTGCCAATCCTAGAAAGTACTGTGTTCAATTTGTACGACAGGATGGATTTCTTTCACAGCCCTTCTATTTCTTTCAACACTTTGACCATCCTTCCTCCACTACTTGGCAAGTTTGGCGTTCAGATTTTGATAAAATGATACTCGACAAAGCCCGAGAGAATGGTGCTTCGGTAATGGAGGAAACAAAAGCCAAAGGGCTTATTAAAAATGGTGAACGTGTTGAGGGAATAAGAGTAGAATCTAAAGAGATGGGATTACTTGAACTTAATGCTCCTATTGTTATAGACGCCTCGGGTCGAGATTGCTTTGCCGCACATAAAGAAAAGTGGATGATTCGGGATCCTGAACTGAAGAAAATTGCTTTATGGACTTATTACAAAGGTGCAAAGCGTGACCCTGGATTGGATGAGGGTGCGACTACGGTGGCCTATCTTCCAGAAAAGGGATGGTTTTGGTATATTCCTTTGAGTGGAGATATGATAAGTGTGGGAATTGTCGCGGAGAATGATTACCTTTTTAACGGTTCAACTAGAGATCATCGGGAAATTTTTCAACGTGAAGTACAGAATAACGAGTGGATAAAAGAACATTTGGCAGAAGCTGAGCAGACGGGAGAGTATCGGACTACTGGCGAGTATTCTTACCGAAATCGTTATTGTGCGAGTGAAGGTCTTGTCTTAGCTGGTGATGCTCTTGGCTTCTTGGATCCCGTCTTTTCATCCGGTGTATTTTTGGCCCTAAAGAGCGGAGTCATGCTAGCCGATGAGATTGATTTAGCCTTGAAAGCCGGTGATTTATCAGCGAAGAGTTTTGAGCGTTATGGAAAAAGAATGCAATCCTCCATCGAGACAATGAGAAAAATCGTTTACGCATTTTACGATAATGATTTCAGTTTTGGAGATCTTGCCAAGCGCGGGGAACATTTACGTGCCGCTTTGACCGATTGTTTGATCGGTAATGTAGATGATAATGAATTCCGCGAACTTTTTGATGCCATGTCCGATCTTGCGGAACTACCCGAACCGATTGAGCATGGCTTGCCCAATTCTTCGTGAAACTTGCTTTTCTTACGCCGGGCACGGGTAATTATTATTGTGGCGTATGCATGCGTGATAATTCTCTAGCTCGTAGTTTAATTAAAGCGGGGCACGAGGTAACAATGTTACCTACTTATTTACCTCATTTTTTGGACGAGGAAGCGGCTGCTGAAGAATTACCTATTTTTTTTGGAGGGATCAATGTCTACTTACAGCATAAATTTTCTCTCTTTCGCCATACACCTGCCTGGTTAGATAAAGTATTTGATAATAAATGGCTTTTAAAAAAAGCCGCCGGGCGAAGCGGAATGACCTCTGGTAAGGATTTAGGAGAAATTACACTTTCCACTTTTCAAGGGGAAAACGGGCCATTGGTGAAAGAAGTTCATAAGGTAGTGGATTGGTTCAAAGAGTATGGCACTCCCGATGTCATTTTGCTCTCCACCATTATGCTTGCAGGAATTGGTAAAGTGCTAAAAAAGGAATTAAATATTCCTGTATATGGTTTTTTACAGGGTGAGGATTCTTTTCTAGATTCCCTTCTTCCCGAATATAAAAATCAAGCGTGGAAATTATTATCTGCCGATGTCCGTCAATTAGATGGAAGCCTTGCACCTAGCCGTTATTTTGGTGAACTGATGGCAGATCGTCTAGGATTGGAATTAACTAAAGTACACTATCATTCCAATGGAATTACTATGGACGGCTTTATCCCCGCCAATAATTCGCCGACAGTTCTAACATTGGGATTTCTTGCCCGACTATGCCCTCTCAAAGGATTAGATATTTTAGTCGATGCTTTTATTACGCTAAAGAAATCGGGGAAATATTCAGATCTGCGTCTTGAAATTGCGGGTGGGATGACGGATGAAGACAAGCCCTTTGTGGATGAACAGAAGAATAAACTCAGGAAATCGGGCTATTCTGAATCCAGTGCATTTCACCCGAATATCAATCGAGAACAAAAATTAGCCTTCTTAAAGAAACTTAGTGTTTTTTCGGTACCCTCACGCTATCCAGAAGCCTTTGGCTTATATGTGATTGAAGCTCTCGCTGCGGGAATCCCTGTTGTTCTACCTAAAAGTGGGGCTTTTCCTGAAATTGTCGAAGATACCAAAGGAGGAATTATTTATGAAAACAATGATCCTCTAGAATTAGTTCAGGTTATTGAACGACTTCTTGATGATCCTGAAGGTAGTAAAAAGATGGGACTTCATGGCCACAGGGAGGTTGCTCAGAAATATTCCAACGAATTTCTTGCCAAGTCCTTGGTCGACAATATTCTCGCCCCCGCCTTAACAACTTTATAAATTTAAATTTATGTCTTCCGTACATTCTATTTTTCGTCGAGTCGAATTCAGTGAAACTGATTTGGCTGGTATCATGCATTTTACCAACTTTTATCGCTGGATGGAAATTTGCGAACATGAATTTCTTCGCAGTGTAGGCTTATCTGTTGATATGGAAGACGAAAACGGACGTTTTGGCTGGCCTCGTGTTAAAACTTCTTGTCGCTTCAAACGCCCTTTACGTTTTGAAGAGGAAGTGGAAGTGAAATTAATCGTTACCGAGATTAGAGATCGATCGATCGCCTACGCTTTTCAATTCTGGAAAGATGAAAAAGGAGAACGTGTCAAAGCTGCGGTCGGGGAAACAATTGCAGCATGCGTGAGTTTTGATCAAGCTAGTGGGTTAATGACCCCGATCATAATTCCTGATTTATTTACAGATAAAATAAGCCAAAAGATATAGAGTTTTAAATTAAAAAACCTTACAAAAGAGAAAAGTTTAAACTATGCAATTTTTATACTACGCATTAATTACAGTTGTTTGTTGGGGAACTTATGGGGTGTGTATGCACATTGGTTCGACCAATATGGAAGATAAAGAAAATGGCCGAATTATGGCTTTTTTATGGGTTGGCTTGGCTTACTTCCTCACTGCTGTAGTTGCCCCGTTGATTATACTTAAGCTGAAGGGAGGAAATGTTGCCTTTTGGACATTTCCGACAAAAGGTTGGCAATGGTCTCTGATCGCAGGCACACTGGGTGCAGTCGGAGCTCTTGGTGTTCTTCTTGCTTTTGGTAAAATGCCTTCTCCTGCCTATGTACCAGTTATCATGTCGATTATTTTTGCTGGGGCTCCGATGGTAAATGCGATTGTAAGCACAACCAAAGAAGGAAATTGGTCTTATGTAAAATGGCCTTTCGTGGCTGGAATAGCTTTAGCTGCATTGGGTGGATATCTCATAACCAAACATGCTCCGAAGCCACCCAAAATTCCATCGGTCGCCGAAGCGTCAAAATTGTAACCGGTTTTGTGATGATTCAATCAGCTGATTTAGAATCTGCTGATCAGTGGAGAGCTAGACGATGGAATCGGTTACAGGTTTTATTGAAAGAAATTGGCATTCATAATGGTTTTCAACAAAAGCACTGGGCAATAAGAAATGAAGAGAGAAATCTTGAAAGCTTTTCACAGTTTCAAAAAGAATGCCCTTTTACCACTAAGGATGAATTAGCAAGGGATCGTGTGGAAAACCCGCCTTATGGAACCAACTTTACTTATCCTATTGATCACTATACTCGGTTTAATCAGACAAGTGGTACCCTAGGGGCACCTATGGTATGGTTAGATACTCCAAGTGATTGGCAATGGATGCTGGAGAATTGGAATATAGTGTTAAAAAATGCAGGTGTCCCGAAAGGGGCAAAGTGTTTTTTCGCCTTTTCTTTTGGTCCATTCCTAGGTTTTTGGACCGCTTATGAAGCAGCGATGCAAAATGGTTGTTTATGTATTCCTGGTGGTGGGCAGAGCAGTGAACAAAGACTTAAGATTATTCTTGAGCAAGGAGTCGAGTATCTTTTTTGTACCCCAACTTATGCTTTACATTTACTCCAAGTGACCAAGGATTTACGAATTGATTTAGCTCACAATCAATTACGAACCATTATTGTAGCGGGAGAAACTGGTGGAAGTGACAAGGGAATTAAAGATAAAATTTCCATGCAATGGAATGGCGTTCAAGTCTATGATCATTATGGTATGACTGAGGTTGGTCCAGTGGCGTATGAAATCCCTGATCAATCTGTTGGTTTGCGCATTATACAGGAAAGTTATTTTGCGGAGGTGATTGATCCAGTATCTACACAAACGGTACCAAACGGAGAACTCGGAGAACTTGTACTTACTACACTGGGCCGTACTGGGTGTCCCGTTTTGCGATACCGAAGTGGGGACTTGGTCAAAGCGGTGGAGGGGTTCGACGAAAAGGGAATACCCACATTTGACTTAATTGGTGGTATCTTGGGCCGAATTGATGATATGATAATAGTTCGTGGGGTAAACCTATATCCATCTTCAGTAGATGCGGTCATTCGTAAATTTGATGAAGTAAAGGAGTATCGAGTTTATAAAGAGAAGGCAGGTCCGATGCTTGAAATCACAATTGAAGTGGAATCGAGTCTTGAAGTGGCAAATTTAATTGAAGTCGCTTTAAAGGAAGTATTTTCTCTTCGAATCTCAGTAAAACCAGTTCCTAATGGAACATTTCCACAATTTGAAATGAAGGCCAAAAGGTGGGAAGACAAATTATTATAGAAAGAATTAATTTATGGAATCATTTTTAAAACTTACAAATTTATCTAAGACCTATTCTTCGCCTGAATGCGAAGAACCAGTAAATGTATTTAGTGGAGTGAACCTGGAAATAGCAAAAGGTTCATCTGTTGCCATTGTGGGCCCATCTGGATCGGGAAAGAGTACGCTCCTTAATTTAATTGGCACCCTAGATCAACCGGATGGGGGAGAAATTATGGTAGATGGTCAAGAAGTTGGAAGGCTTACAAAAGACGGGGCTGCTAGTTTTCGTAATCAATCAATCGGCTTTGTCTTTCAGTCACATCATCTTTTACCTCAGTGTACTGTTTTAGAAAATATTATGGTTCCTTCATTAGCTGGACTGAGTAGTATGAAGGGAAGCAAATTGAAAGAACGAGCCCTGGAATTACTTGAAAAAGTCGGTCTTAGCCATCGTGCTAACCATCGGCCTGCAGAAATTTCTGGTGGTGAAAAACAAAGAGCATCGGTTGCACGTTCACTTATAAACGAACCTAATTTACTCTTAGCGGACGAACCCACTGGTGCATTGGATAAGATGAATTCCGAGAAATTAATCGCGTTATTAATCGAATTAAATCAATCCCTTGGGCTTACTCTTTTAATGGTTACTCATTCGCTTGAGATCGCCAAACTTATGAAGCAAACTTATCTCATGGATCAAGGTACACTCGCACCCCTTGCAATATGAGTCTTTGGAAGATAATAGCTAAGAATTTATTTTATTTCCGTCGGCAACAACTAGGAGTCGCGATGGGGGCCGCTTTGTGCGCTATGGTATTAATCGGTGCATTAATGGTAGGCGATTCAGTGCGTGCGACTTTAGCAAAGTTGGCGGAAACGAGAATAGGGCAGGCGGATATGGCCTTATTAGCAACTGATGGTTTTTTTCGCGAAGAATTAGCGAAAGAAATTACTATCAAGTTGGGAAGTGACTCCTTAGTGGCACCTCTAGTAATAACTCGCGGTACTGTTTCATTACCCGATGGATCGAACAGTGTTGCGAATGTCCAAGTTCTTGGAGTGAACGAGAGTTTTTGGAAATTAGCTCCTGTTCCAGAAAATACTCCTTCAGGGGGAGAAGCGGAAAAAAATGGTTACTCAGAATGGGGAACCAATTTCTTTTATGCGAATGAACGTTTATCTCTCCAATTAAAAGCGTCCGATCAAAGCAGGCTCATTTTACGGATCGAAGAACCAAGCCTTTTTTCAAGAGACGCACCTCTATCTGGTGAGCGAGATAATAAATTTGTTTCTTTCAATGGAAAATTTGGAGGGTCTGTTCCTGCGGATGGCTATGGTCATTTTGGACTTCAGGGAAATCAGAGAGAGCCCCTTACTCTATTTGTTCCTCTAAAAACGCTGCAAAAAAGAATGTTTCGCTCGTTTGATGAAGAAAATGGAAATACTCTTTTTTCTAATTTTCTTCTACTCGGAAAAACAGGGGAGGGCCATATCGATGAAGAACAGGCAAGAAAAGCATTGGAACAATCCTGGAGTTTAGCCGATGCGGGAATCACAATTAAGTCGATGCGAAACAAAGAAGATTTTTCCATTCGCTCAAGACAGGTTTTCCTTAATCAATCTATTGAAAAGGCCGCCTATTCAATAGATACAAACACAACCGGTGTACTCACTTATTTGGTAAATACAATCGAAGCCGAGGCAAGTGATGATAATGGTAGAGGGTTAATTCCTTATTCTATGGTGAGCGCCACTAATTCGAAGTCGTTGAGTTTTTTACCCGATGACCTGAGAAAAGATGAAATAGTTTTAAATCAATGGGCAGTTGATGACCTAAAGGTTGAGATTGGAGATAAGATCACCCTGCGATATTTTTCAGTTGGTGAACGTAGAAAATTAAAGGAGGAAACTAAAATTTTTACCCTTCGAGGGATTACTCCCACCCCTCCCAATATACCAGAGGGAGAAGAAAGCGATTGGACTCCTCAATTTCCCGGTCTATCAGATGCAGAATCATGCGGAGAATGGGACACTGGAATTCCTATCACTCATAAGATTCGTCCAAAAGACGAAGAATATTGGAATAAGCATAGAGGGAGCCCTAAGGGTTTTATATCGCTGGAAGCAGGTAAAGAACTTTGGTCAAACCGTTGGGGGTCTTTAACTGGTATTCGCTTTGCCCAAGAAATTCATTCACGGGACATGGTTGAAAAAAAGCTAAGAAATTTAATCTCTGCCGAACAGGCAGGGTTGTTATTTCAATCTTTGCGTTTGGATGCGAATGCGAGTCTTGAATCACCTGTTGATTTTGGTCAATTATTTTTATCATTTAGCTTTTTTGTTATTGTGGCTGCTTTAGCATTAAGTGGAATGCTGTTTGCCTTTTCGATTGAACAGAGAAATCAACAAGCGGGCTTGCTCCTTGCTTTAGGTTTATCCAAGAAAAAAGTCAGACTGTTATTCCTTGGCGAAGGATTTTGCGTCTCTTTTGTTGGGGTTTTATTGGGAGGATTATTAGCAATGCTCTACGGACAATCGATATTAAGTTTACTATCAGGTAATTGGAGTGGTGCGGTGTCAGGAACTACTTTTGAATATAGTACTCGTTTAGAATCTATTTTAACTGGTGGTTTTGCGGCTTTATTCATGTCGGTTTTCGCAATGGCTTGGTCCACTCGTCGCCAATTAAAATTTGAGCCTATAGAACTTTTATCTGCTGGTGAAAATTTACTCTCAAATGATTTGCTTAAGAAAAAAAGGAAATGGAGTCAGACTCCTTATCCATCTCTATTCTTTTTTCTAGGTGCATCCGGTTTATCTATAACCACAGATTTATCTACACCTGGTGCGTCGGAAGGTTTTTTTGGAGCTGGTGCTCTACTTTTAATTTCGGGAGTTTTTTATTTCCGTTTTTACTTGGCAAAAAATTCAAATAAGAAAACAGAGTTAATTGATGCCAAAGGTTTATCGAGTCGAAATATGGGTCGGAGGAGTGGGAGAAGCTTAGTCACGATGGCTTCAATGGCAGCAGGTACTTTTTTAGTGGTGAGCACGGGTGCATTTCGAAAAGGATCATCTTCTGATTCTGCCTATCTTGATTCCGGTACGGGTGGATTTGCACTAGTAGGCGAATCGGCATTACCCATTTATGATGACCTGAATGGGAAGGAGGGTCGAATATTGTACGATTTGAATGAAACTTTATTATCCAATACGCAAGTGGTTCCTTTACGTTTACGACCAGGTGATGATGCGAGCTGCTTAAATCTGAATAAAGCAGTTCGCCCGATAATTTACGGAGTGAACCCAGACGAGATGGCAGGGCGGTTTTCATTTGCGAATGGAGATTGGTCACGATTGAAAGAGGCTTTACCCGATGGAAAAATCCCAGCGGTTGTAGACCAAAATACCATGATGTGGGCTTTGCAAAAAGGAATGGGTGATGAGATCGAGTTTCTAGATGGTGAGGGTAAAACTTTTTCCGTTCAATTAGTTGCTGCTGTGAAAGGTTCAATTTTACAAGGTGCTCTTTATATCCCGGAAGATCAGTTTGTGAAGAAATTTCCTCTGCAAGGAGGGTATCGAAGTTTTTTAATCAATGTACCTGTGGATGAATCCAAAATCATAAAAAAATATTTAGAGGATAAATTTTCAAATTATGGTTTCGAATTACGAAAGTCCTCTGTTCGATTGTCAGAACTACAGAAGGTAGAGAATACATACCTATCAATTTTTCAAGGACTTGGAGGACTTGGTATGTTACTAGGCACAGTGGGGTTAGCAGTCGTTGTGGCAAGGAACTTAATAGAGAGAAGTAAAGAGTTTGGCGTAATGGAAGCATTGGGGTATCGCTTAAGCCACTTACGTAGCCTTGCATTTTCAGAACATTTCACTCTTGCATTATGGGGTCTTGGTATAGGCGGAATCTCTGCTATCCTTGGTATTGCTCCTGCGATTTTTGGTCAAGTGGGAGAGTTGCCAGGTGCGGGCTTCATTTATTTCTTCTTAAGCTTAGTACTTTTATGCTTTTTATGGACTAAATTTTCGGTGAACATGATTTTGAGGAAAAGCCAGATTGAACATTTGCAAGATGAGTAAAATTAAAATTTTAAACAAATCATGAACACTCGGCTTATTTTTCTAATAGCTTTTAATGTGATGTATTTGCAGGTTTTCTGTGCTGATAAATCCGGAGTAGATAATAAAAAAAATAAAAGCTCTTGGACGATTGAATTTGAAGAAAACTTTTCAAAATTACCAAATGAGGTTGAGCCAGAAAATCTGTTTATTTTAGATGGTGAATTTTTGGTTAAAACAATTGAAGAAAATAAATTATTAGAACTGTCTGGCAGCCCAGTTGGAGATTTTGGGTATTTATTTGGTCCTCGTGTTAGAGAAAAAGCGATTGAGTTACAGTTTTCTTTCTTGTCTTCAAAACAAGGCCGAAGGTTCCCGGCGATTGCAGCGGGTATAGGAGGGATGAGAGGTTACCGATTTCGCTGGAATGTATCTACACAAAAAATATTATTGTATAGAGACGATGTATTACTATTAGAAAAAATATATCCATGGGAAAGTGGATTATGGTGGAGAATCCGCTTCCAAGTTCTTCCTCTTCAAGACAGTAAGAATTTATTGCAGTTGAAACTTTGGCAGAAACAAAAAGAGGAGCCAGAATCCTGGCTTTTTGAACATCGGGACGATGCTTTATTTAAAGGTGGAAAATGTGTAATTTGGGGATATCCATATTCAGGAATGCCTGTTCAGTTTGACGATTTGAAAATCTCTTCTTTTTAAAATAGTTTTGATGTTCAATTCAAAACCATCTGCGTGTAGGTCTAACTTTATGCAATATTCATTTTTTTCAAAGTGAGGAGAAATGACTATTTTTTTTAAGCTAGTTTCAATTTTCTTATTCGTATGTTTCACTCAACTCTATGGAAGTGCCTATTTGCAAAAAGAAACGAATTATGAACGTGATGTTCTTCCACTTTTAGAAAAGTATTGTTACCAATGCCATGGAGATGGAGCAAAGAAAGGACAAATTTCTTTAGATTTTGAGACGGAAGGAAAAGATATAATTAACGATGAGGATTTATGGAAGAAAGTCTGGGAGAATGTGTATCGTCATAATATGCCTCCAGCCAACAAAACTCAATGTAAGGATAGTGAGATTGATTTAATTTTAAATTGGATCGAAGAAGATATTTTCGGGTTCGATTTGCTAATAGAAGATCCAGGCCGATTGACTATTCGACGTTTAAATCGATCAGAATATAAAAACACGATTCGTGATTTATTCGGAGTGGAAATTGAGGTAAGAGATTTTTTCCCTCCAGATGATACTGGCTATGGTTTTGATACAATAGGCGAAGTTCTAACCTTATCCCCTCTCCTAATGGAAAAGTATATGGAGATGGCCGACATTGTTTTATCCAAAGCATTTGGACCAAAAGAAGATTCTATTTATCAAAAAAGATTTTCAATTTCCGAGATGGAAGGAGGTATTAAAATTGATGATTTTCGAGTACTTCCCTCGGCAGGAAAGATTTTTTCAAAAGTGCGTATTCCTTATCCAGGAAAATATTCATTTACGATCGAAGCAAGTGCATCTAGAGCAGGGAATGAATTAGCAAAGTTGGGAATTAAACTTGCGGGTAAATTTGTTGATTTTGCTCAAATTGATGCAGAGTACCCGTCTACTAAAAAATACACTTTTGAATTCGATTTTAAGGATGCAAAAGAAGTTTCTTTTGCGATACATTTTCTCAATGATTATTATGATCCGAATAATTCTAATCGAAGACTGAGAGACCGAAATTTGTATATAAGGAAACTAGATGTGAGTGCTCTTGACTTCGATAGCAAAAATTTGAAGCAAAAAAGAAAACTATTTCATAACGGGATCGCGGATGAAGGGTTTACAGAAAAAACTGTCGAGCGGATATTAGAGGATTTGCTACCCAAAATATTTCGTCGACCTATTGCACCTTCCGAGGTGAAGAGGTACATAAAACTCTTTCGTATAACAACCGCATCAAATGTTTCCTCTTTTTATGCCTTACAAGTTGTCTTGAAGGCCGCTTTAGTATCCCCCCATTTTCTTTTTCGAGAAGAGTATCAACCTGAAAAGAACAACCCTTTAATAATCTACAAATTAGATGATTATACTCTTGCGAGTCGCCTCTCCTATTTTTTATGGAGCAGTACTCCCGATGAACGACTTATGCAATTAGCAAAAGAAAAACGCCTTTCTTCAAATTTGAATGAAGAGGTAGTCAGGATGATACAGAATAAAAAATCCGATGCATTTATCGAAAACTTTGCTGGTCAATGGTTACAAATTCGAGATTTAGATTTGGCTATTCCCGATCAAAAAAGGTTTCCGCTTTTTACTTCAAAATTACGAGAATCAATGAGAAAAGAAACGGAAAGTTTCTTCGCATATATTTTGAGAGAAAACCGCTCTGTTTTTGAATTTATTCAATCTAATTATGTATTTGTTAATCAATCGATGGCGGACTTTTATAATTTAGATGGTCAATTTGGAAACCAATTTGAAAAAGTGGTTTTATCGAAAAAAAATTCAACCCAACGGGGTGGTTTTTTAACTCAAGCATCAATTTTAACTGTAACTTCAAACGCAACCAGAACATCTCCAGTGAAAAGAGGACGATGGATTCTAGATAATATCTTAGGCGCTCCTCCTAAGGACCCGCCTCCAGGGATTGCGGAACTAGAAGATTTTCAAGAACATAACTCGGACAATCTTTCAATTCGTGAACAAATGGCCATACATAGTCGTAATGTGTCTTGCTCATCCTGTCATGCAAACATGGATGCGATGGGATATACTATGGAAAAATTTGACGCCATTGGAACCCTGAGAAATTTTGAAAATGGAAAGCAAATTGATTCAAGAGGTCAACTAGGTTCTGGAGAAAAGCTTAATGGTGTTCAGGACCTGAAAACTTTTATTATTAAAGACAAAACAGACGCTTTTTTAAATTGTCTCGCAGAAAAACTTTTAACCTACGCAGTAGGGCGTGGTATGGAATATTATGATCGTCGGGCAATAAAAGAGATAATAAGCCGCACAAAAAAGGAGGGTAATGGTTTCAGGGATTTGATTATTAATGTTATAAAAAGCAAACCGTTTTTATTACGAAAAGGTGGATAAAATACACAAAAAGTCTCGATTTTATTATAAAAAAGTCTTAGTTTTTGTAAGTGATTGTTAATGCATTCGGGCGAAGAGCTTTTTTACGAGGATTGGGTTCATCTATCTCCCTGCCTTCATTATGTTTTTTGGAGCCATCGAAAATGAATGCTCGAGGAAGAGATTCAATCCCGTTGAGAATGGGTTTTGCTTATATACCCAATGGAGTGATCATGGAAAATTGGAAACCAGTAGAGTTGGGTAAAGGCTTTTCTCTTCCGTCCACGCTTCAACCTTTAAAGAATAGAAAACATGACATTCAAGTATTAAGCGGTCTAGACCATATAAAAGCTAATGCAAATGGAGATGGAGGGGGAGATCACGCGCGGGCCAACGCCACCTTTTTAACTGGTTGCCAAGCAAGAAAGACAGCAGGTTCTAATATCAAAGTGGGTAAATCAGTTGATCAAATTGCGGCAAGCCAAATTGGAGGCTATACCAAATTACCCTCTTTGGAATTAAGTACTGATCAGTCTAGAAGGTCTGGTAAATGTGACTCAGGATACAGTTGTGCATATCAATTTAATTTGTCCTGGAAAACTGAATCAATGCCCATGTCACCCGAGTCAAACCCAAGGCTAGTTTTTGAACGCTTATTTGGAAAAACAGAATTAAAAGGCGATACTAAGGCAACCGCCAAGAGATTACAGCATGATCAAAGTATTTTAGATTTTGTATTAGACGATGCTAATAAACTTATGAGGCGTGCAGGTAAGGATGATCGCGAAAAATTGGATGAATATTTAGGAGCAGTTCGGGAACTTGAAAAAAGAATAGAGCATAATGAATATAACCAACAGAAGATACCAGAATATCAATTACCGGAAGGTATTCCTCACACTTACAAGGAACACCTTAGGCTTATGTTTGATATGATGGCATTAGCCTATCAAACTGATACGACTAGAGTTTCTACATTTTTATTAGCTCATGATGGAAGTAATCGCAGTTTTAATGAAGTAGGGGTGGCTGAGGGTCATCATAGTCTCTCTCATCATCGGGATAGTAACTCTAAAAAAGAAAAACTAGCTAAGATTGATCGATTTTATGTTGAGCAGTTCAGTTATTTCCTTGAAAAGCTTTCGAACATTAAAGAACACGACGGAAGCCCTTTGTTAGACCACTGTATGATATTGTATGGAGGAGGAATTAGTGATGGTAATCGACATCGTCATGTGGACCTTCCAGTACTGCTTGCAGGAGGAAAGGCTCATGGCTTACAGACGGGTAGACACCACGACTTTTCTTCGGGTAGGTATAAAAGTGAATCAAAGTTCAGCAAAGACGGAGTCGGAACCCCAATGACTAATCTGCACCTCGGACTATTACAGAAAATGGGAGTTGATGCCGACCAAATTGGTGACAGTACAAGTAAAATAGTAAACTTATAACTTTTGGTTGTTAGTAAATTATTGATTGAATTTGAATAATTCAAATTCTTATAATTGATTATATTAACGATCTATAGGATAATCTTGCAAAAGGTAGTCTTTTATAGAATAACAAGTTTTCCGTGCTTAGTTTTAATCGAGTCTTTTTTCTTTCATTAGGAAGTGTCTGCTTTCTCATAATACCTTTTTTTTGGCTCGCTTTGCTTTTTGACTACAAAGCACTTGAGAATGTTATGATTACTTTATCCAAGAGTTATTTTGTTGGGTACCCCATTCCAGAATTATTAGGTGCATCAAAAGTTGATTCCATTGTCAGTCAAGTATTTAGAATGAAAATATTCTTTTCTTTAGCATTGTTAGCTTATTCCATCTTTTTTCTTAGCCTTTGTTCTGTAGAAGTGAATTCGAAACGTGTAAAATTTTTATTCCGTGGGATTTCAGTACCCCTTTTTATATTGTTAGTATTATTTTGGTTAAAGTTTCTTGGTGAAGATCATATAATAATTAAAAGTGAGAAAGAAGAACTTTTCCTGGTAACTACTCTAACTTTAGTCACCTCTATTTTTCTATTTTCGTACTCTCTTCGTTCAAAAAAGAAAAATAACCTGAAAGTTAAAAAGACTGTTCCAATTGATGAATTATTAGTTCCGGTTGTTTCAGAAGCAACTCCCCCTAGCAATGTTAATGGCGAAAAAAATCAAAACGCAGATGATGTTTCGTCTGGTAAAGAGGGAGAGCAACCTCCTGTAAATAAAAATGGGAATGATTCATTAGATACAAATACAGAATCTGAAGAAAATGCGGATTCTACTTCAATAATAGGCTCTCAACCAGATGAGCAAGAGCCCAATGCAGCGGAGGATCAGGTCACTGCTACAGTGGAAGAGGTTTCTACGTCAGAAAATGAAATTGAAGATCAAAGCGAAAATTTAACTTCTACCCCTTCAACAGAAGAGGCGATCACAGACTTAGGAAGTACGGAACATGAATTGACAGAAAAAATATTAGATGAGAACACTTAAAAACTCATGATAAAAATTTTCAAAGGTCTTATAATATTTTTATTTTCTATATTTTGCATCTATATTTTAGAAAGTGCTTGTTTTCGCTTGGTAGAGGGCTATGCGAATTGGAGGCTTTCTTTTGCTTGGGGCAAACCCAGTGAACCCGCCTTTAATAACATTCTTGAAAAGCTACCAATTGATCATTTTGTTAAACGACCAACAGACACAGAACCACCTGATCATTTGGGTTATTGGGTGAATGATGAAAACCATTACTCCATGAAAGTGATGAGTTTCACCCGACCAATGAGAGATAGCTATGAGAATTACATTAAGAGCAAATTTGAACCTCTCGCTAATTTCGAAATTCGTGATTATGATGAAATAATCGATGTCGTCCTACCAGGATTAAAAAAGATTTCAACAGTAGAAGATGTCAACGCCATGAAAGCAAGAAGAGTTGGTGATGCATTGGAATTTGCTAGGGGTATTTTTATAAAGGTAGTCTTAAGAGATGGGTCTAATTCTTACAGTCAAACAAACGCTGAACTTGAAGCTAGTTTTGGATTCATGGCAGAGAAAGGATTTGCTTGCGTGACTCTGCCAGTTTTTTCAAGTGATGATTTGAATGATAAGATTACTAGATTACAAAAAAATGAGGCCTTGCTTGCCAAAAATCTTTTTGGTTGGGCAAATGGCAAAGCAGCAACAATATTGATGGAGTCTTGCCAGTTAAAACCTAGTTGTTGGAAGGCCGTAATGATAACTAATCCAAATGAATTTGTTTCTCCGCCTGAGGGTATGAGGTTGCCTTGGGTTTACTTTGAAATAGACGAGGAAAGGAGACTTGTAGAAAATGGATTAGATTTATTATATAAATGGATAACATTAGCTCGATCCAGTGATAACCTTTATGCTTCTCGTTTGGCTGGGTTAGTCAAGATTAGCCAAGACTTTTATACGAGTAAAAGTATTCCTTCTACATTTGTATCATATGTAATTAATTGTTCGAGATTTACGGAAGAAATGACCGATAATATTGTCGAGAAGCAAGAAATATCACCTATTGAACCAACTTTACAGGAAGAGCAAATCATAACCAGTAAAATTAATTCTTTAACAACCTTAGTATCCGAAGAACCAAATGATTTTGATTTAAACAGGATAGAAGAATCTATAAGGATGATGGAGAAACAGGAGGAATTCAGCATAATTGAAAACCAACCCAGTTTTGATTGTGAAATTATTAGAGAATATCGAGAGATCAATAAAGGTAATTCAAACCTCGATAAAGTATCAAATCGTGATTTAATTATAAAACTAGGCTTGGGCTTTGAAGAAATGGGGATGGGAGTGTTGGACCAGGTACGAACTAAGGATCCGCTTTTTTATCGTTACTATAATTCATTGCGGGCAATTGAAGAATCTCCTCTTAATTAAAATAACCCTCATCAAATAGTTACACTGATGATATATCAGGACAGAAAAAATTATTATTGAGCTATAATTTTCTAAATATTCAGCCCTTATCATGAATCAAGAAATTATAAACAACTATGACGAAAAGATTGATTATATTTTCCATTCAGGTTCCGAAAACAATCAACATCTTCTGATAATCGGGCATGGTGTTACCGGAGATATGGACCAACCACTTATTCTAAAGTTATCCGAAGAAGTAGCTAAGCAAGGAATGGCAGTATTACGTTTTTCTTTTTCAGGAAATGGAAACTCGGAGGGTCGATTTGAGCACAGTACCATCTCGAAAGAAATCCAAGATTTACAAAGTATTTTGAGTGCTGTGATCGAGCGTGGTTGGCGTCCAATCTATGCAGGTCATGGTATGGGTGGGGCAGTTGGTGCTCTTACTGCAGCAGTTGACTCTCGAATTGAACTATTAATTTCTCTTGCTGGAATTGTTGAGATCGAGGAGTTTTGTAACTCCGAGTTTGGGATGATTACTCCAGGAAAGGGCAATATGTGGAATATCATAAATTGCCCGTTATCACACGAATTTGTTAAGGAAATGAGACAAATTAAGAGTGTTCTTCCCCGTGCTTCTAGTATTCAAATTCCTTGGCTACTTATTCATGGAGCAAATGATGGTGTTGTGCCAATCGCGGATTCTCAGTCTTTAATGTCCAATTATAATAAGACTCGAGAATTTATTGAAATAAACGGAGCCGATCATCTTTTTTCGGGTGAAACCATTGAATCTCTTACTGATTCTGTAATTGATTGGTTAGGTAGAAAACTTCAAAGTTAATTTAAAAATAATTTTGCTTAGGGATCTAGCGATCTTATAAGTTATGAAAAACGGGTCACCCCTGGTATTGGAGGGTTTGGAACTGGGAGTTCCATTTCCCAGTCAAAATTTTGAGGTACTAGGCTTTCTTTTGAGTTTAACGCATCATCGTAAGTTATCTTTTGGCCCGTGTAGGCCACCATTCTTCCGAGAATTGCCAACATTGTACTATGAGCTGCTCGCTCGCCATCGTTAAAAGGTTTTTCCTTACGAATTGATGCAAATAATTCATCGTGTTCCGATTGGTACATATCATTATTTTCTCCCCGATATCTCCATGAATTTTCTCCCGCGTCAATCATATGGCGATTTTTTGCAGAACAGCTTCCCTTTTTCCCAATTAGTTCAAGTTCATAGCTCCCAGCCGTCCCATTTTGTTGCCTAGAGAAATGGTAACCGCGTGCACCGTTTTCCCATTGATAAGCGATTGCAAAATGATCGTAAATATTACCGTATTTATCAGGATCATTGTAAACTTGTCTACCTCCCGAACCTTCAGCGTGTGTAGGTAGTGTCTCGCCCATTGCCCATTGCATCATATCAATACAATGAACTGCTTGTTCAACAATTGAGTCTCCAGAAAGCCATAAGTGAGCATTCCAATTTCTCATTTGAGCTTCAAGGTCATTCCATCCTTCTTCGCGTTTTTTCTTCCAAACTTCACCCCCATTATAAGTACTGTACATGGCATTAATATCACCGATGGCACCATCTAAAACGCGCCCAAAAACTTCATGTTTCGGTTTGTGGTGCCTCCAGCAAAAACCAGACATAAAACTTAGATTTTTATCTTTTGCTTTCTTGGCTAGTTCAATTACTTTCCGCACCCCCTCAGCATCTACGGCAACTGGTTTTTCAAAAAAACAATGAACCCCTTTTTGAATAGCATATTCTAAATGTTGAGGGCGGAAGGCTGGGGGAGTGGTTAAAATTACAACATCAACTCCTGAATCAATGACTTTTTTATAAGCATCAAACCCGGTAAAAGTACTTTCATCTGTGACTTGGTATTTATCTCTACCTCTTGCTTTGAGAATTCTACTTCGCAATTTGATTCTATCTTCAAAAAGATCACCGATCGAAGTTAGTGCAACATTAGGGTCTGCATTCATTGCTTGTGCAGCTGCTCCACTTCCTCTTCCTCCTATTCCAACTAATCCAATTTTGATGACTTTATCATCTTTGGCAGCACTTGCTATGTGGGGGCTAGCAAGTAGGGCGCCTGCTGCAAGAGTAGAACTGGCTTTTACAAAATCTCGTCGAGTGGATGAATTATTCATAGTTAAGTAGTTTTAATTTTTAAAAGATTGGTTAGTTGCATGTATTCTTGATCAATAATTGTAATAATTACATATGTGTAATTATTGGTCAACTACTCTCTTTCTGGTGAGGTCGGGTTATGAAACATAAAAAAGAAAATAATTAAAACAATTGCAGCCATGCTCGCTGGAAAATACCAAACTGCTTCCCAATTCATACCAGTAGTAAGTTTTTGTTTTGAATTCCACCAACCATTCAGTTCGCCTCCAACAAACATCCCTAATCCGAGAGTTACAAAGGCGATAAAGCCCTGCGCACTTGAGCGGATATCTTTTGGTGCAGTTTTGTCTACATAAAGTTGTCCAGTAACAAAGAAGAAATCGTAGCAAATTCCGTGAAAAATTACCCCAAGATAAAGAAGGGCGTGGGTGCTTGAATCTGCATTGGCAAAGAGTATATATCGGAGAACCCAAAAACTCATCCCAATCATGAGCATGTTTTTGACCCCAAATTTACGAAAGAAATAAGGGACAAGTAGCAGAAATAAAATTTCAGAGACTTGACCCAATGTCATGACACCTTCTGAATTAGCGACTCCCATTTCTTTCAAGAATCCATTGGCAGATTGAAAGTAGAAAGATAATGGAATACAGGTAAGAAAGGAACATATGATAAAAACGGCAAAGGATCGATCTTTCATCAATCTAAATGCTTTCAACCCCAGTATTTCTCCTGCAGAAATTACTTTTCCTTTTAACTTTGGAGGCGTATGCGGGAGTGTAAATGCGTAGAGTCCAAGTAAAAAAGACGCAATTGCACCGATTTCAAAGGTCTTGGATGTTAATGCAATAGAGGTCCAACTAGAAGGAGGAGGGGTTCCGCCTAAGAATGCAGGCCAAGAAAGTTGGTATAATTCTTCTGCAAAAAAACTACTACCTACGAGAATACCAGAAGCAATCCACCCGATGGTTCCCAAGGTTCGAATCGGAGGGAATTCTTTCTGTGGATCTTGCATATTTTGAAACGAGAGAGAATTAGCCAGAGCAAGTGTGGGCATATAAAAAATTAAATGCATTAACAGATAGGGGTAAAAACTGTCCCAAGTTTCAGCTTGTCCGACTAAAAATAAACAAACACCTCCCAAAATATGTAACCATCCAAATACTTTTTGGGTCGGAAAAAATCGATCAGCGATCATCCCAACAATAAAAGGTGAAATAATAGCTGCAACACCTGTTGCAGCATAGGCTGTGCCGCGAAGGCTTGGCTCCACTCCAATTGTACCGAGAAAAGTCCACATCGGCACATACCATACTCCCCAGATGAAGAACTGTAAAAACATCATAATAGAGAGGCGAGGGGTAAGGGAAGACTTCATAATATTTCTGAGATTCTAGTTTTACCTATTTCTAGTTCTTATAATCAATTAATAAATTTTAATAAACTCCTTTTTTTTAATTGAGTGAAATCATAAAAAACCCAATTCTAGTCAATTGGCATCAAAATTATCGAAAAGTCTCATGAAATTTAAAAATATAGTTTTAAAATTAGTTTTACTAAAGGTTTTAGCGTTCCCTTTTCTTTTTTCAGTAGACAAAAAAGTTGTTTTTGTTGCTGGAGCGAAAAGTCATGGATACTTTTCCCATGAACATATCGCTGGTTCCAAGCTATTAGCAAAACAGCTCGACGATGCAAATGTGGGATTGAAGTCGGTGGTTATAACCGATAACGGATACCCTAAAGACCCAAGCGTTTTTGATGACGCAGTTGCGGTGGTGGTCTATTGCGATGGAGGCGGAAGACATCTTTTGAACGCTCACCTTAAGGATTTTGACAAGATTATGAAGCGCGGTGTCGGTCTTGCATGCCTACACTATGGAGTTGAAGTCCCAAAGGGTGCGCCGGGAGATTACTTTCTTAAATGGGTAGGTGGGTATTTCGAGACAAATTGGTCGGTCAATCCACACTGGAAGGCTGAATTTAAATTGTTCCCTAAGCACCCAATTAGTTCAGGGGTGAAGCCATTTTCGATTAAGGATGAATGGTATTACCATATGAGATTTCGCGAAGCGATGAAAGGGGTGACACCCATTTTATCAGCTCTTCCTTCCCCGGATACCCTAAAGCGAAAAGATGGTGCTCATAGCAACAATCCACATGTAAGAAAATCAGTTCTGGAGAGAAAAGAAAAGCAACATGTTGCGTGGGCTTACCAAAGAGGTGAGGATTATAAAAATGGACGAGGCTTCGGTTTTACTGGTGGGCATAATCATGTGAATTGGGGTTCTGATAATTTTCGTAAACTTGTGATTAACGGTATTATTTGGATTTCTAAAGCAAATATTCCATCTGAGGGAGCGAAGGTAAAAAGACTCTCCGTAAGTGATTTACAAGCCAATCAGGATTATCCTGCAAGAGGCTGGTCAGCCGAGCAGATAGGAGAAAGCTTGAAAGAATTTAACGGAAAAACTTCACATCAAGAAGCGCCCCTAGAAATTCAGACTGAAAAAAAAGGTTCCGAGAAAATAAAGCCAATCTTTTCAAGTAATAAGATTACTAAAAACACTCCAACTCGAGGTGAGGATATCGCAGTAAATATAAAAAATGCGAAGGAGTTACACCTAGTGGTTTTAGATGGAGGGGATAGTTATTCGTGTGACTGGGCTAATTGGATAAATCCAAGGCTGGTTGATGGTAAGGGTAAGGAAATCTTGCTTACTTCAATGAAATGGAGTTTTGCTTCATCGGGTTGGGGGCATGTAAATCTTAATAAAAATGCGGCAGGCAGAGAGATGAAGGTTCAAGGAAAAGGAGTAAAGGGAATTGGAGTTCACGCAAATTCACTTGTTTCTTTTACACTGCCCAAAGATCATAAATTCGTTCAATTTCGAGCAAAAGGAGTTTTAGATGATGGGGGGGCGAATCAAAATGGGGTAAAGAATTCTAGTAGTGTAGAATTTAGAATCTATGGACAGAAACCGTTACTTTCTTCTTTGCACTCCAAGAGGATAAGCAAGTTAGGTTCAAACGAACCAGGTGATCCTCTCAACGCGGTAAAAAATCTTGATATCCACCCAGAAGTAGAAGCTAATCTTTTTGCGAGCGAACCAATGTTGTTAAGTCCTTCCGCTATAGATGTCGATCATCGTGGACGAGTCTGGGTTTGTGAGGTTACAAATTATCGAAGACATAAAAACAAAAGAGAAGAGGGCGACCGCATTTTGATTTTAGAAGATACAGACGGGGATAATTCAGCGGATAAAGTGAAAGTATTTTATCAGGGACGAGATATTGATTCTGCCCATGGTGTGAGTGTATTTGGAGATAAAGTGGTGGTAGCTGTTGGAGATCGCGTAATGGTTTTTCATGATAAGGATCAAGATGATATACCAGAATCCAAAGAGAATTTGTTTACAGGAATTTCAGGCACTCAACATGATCATGGAATCCACGCGGTTCACTTCGGGCCCGATGGTAAGTTTTACTTTAATTTTGGAAATGCGGGCAGACAAATAAAGGATAAGGATGGAAAGCCAATCATTGATCTTGCAGGAAATGAAGTGAATGATAAAAGAAAGCCATATCAGCAGGGAATGGTATTTCGCTGTAATGAAGACGGAAGAAAATTTGAGACACTTGGATGGAATTTTCGAAATAATTGGGAAATCGCTGTAGATAGTTTTGGTACAATTTGGCAGTCCGATAATGATGATGATGGAAATCGTGGCGTTCGCATTAATTATGTTATGGAGTTTGGCAATTTTGGATATAAAGGGGAATTCACTGGAAAAGGATGGCGAGATAAAAGAACTAATATTGAAGTAGAAATACCCTCCAGACATTGGCATTTGAATGACCCAGGAGTGGTGCCAAATTTATTGCATACTGGTGCTGGGTCACCTACAGGAATCACAGTTTATGAAGGAAATCTATTGCCCGAAATTTTTCAAAGTCAAGTCATACATTGCGATGCAGGACCGAGTGTGGTCCGTGCTTATATTACTCAAAAAGAGGGAGCAGGATATAAAGCAGAAATGATTGATATTCTCAATGGTAACAAAAAGGATAAGTGGTTCCGACCCTCTGATGTTACGGTTGCTCCCGATGGAACCCTCTTTGCCTCTGATTGGTATGATCCAGGAGTAGGTGGACATAATATGCGTGACCTTGAGAGAGGAAGAATTTTTATGGTTGCACCCGAAGGTCATAATTATGCAACGAAAAAGCCAAACTTTAGTTCACCAACTGGTGCAATAGAAGCACTTATGAGCCCGAATGAAGCGACTCGTTATATTGCATGGCATACTTTAAATAAGATGGGAAAAAAAGCAGAGATTTCTTTACAAAAGCTTTTTAAGAATGAAAACCCTGTTTTTCGAGCACGAGCAATCTGGCTACTAGGTAAAATTAATGGGGAAGGTCAAAAATATGTCGATCTTGCTGCGAAAGATAGAGACTTTAACATTCGAATCGTCGCTGTAAGGCTAGCACGACAATTAGAAAATTTTGATTACCTTAGTACAATAGCAAAACTGCTTGATGACCCCGAACCTGCCGTAAGGCGTGAGTGTGCAATTGCATTGCGACATACAAAAACAGAAGAAGCAGCTAAACTTTGGGCGGAACTCGCAGTCCGTCACAATGGAAAAGACCGATGGTATTTGGAAGCGTTGGGGATATCTTCCGACTTAAATGCTGATGCATGTTTCGCCGCTTGGTTGAAAAAAGTAGGAGATGATTGGGATAGTCCATCCGGGCGTGATATCGTTTGGCGAATTAGGGCAAAACAAGCGCCTCATTACCTTGTGAGGATTTTAAAGAATGAGAAAACACCAGTGGAAAGTCATCCGAGATATGTTCGGGCCATTGATTTTCATTCTGGTCCTGAAAGAGAAAAAGCTCTTGAAGCACTTTTAGATATCTAAGATTTTGATTAATTTAACTTGTGGGTTTGATTACTTATCTAGCCCTATGAGATATTTTGTTTGTCCGTTATTACTAATTTTCGGGTTTTATTTTGCCAAAGGTAATCAAGAATATAATCCGAAAGATCGTTTAATTGTTGAGACTTTAATTCGTTTAAATCGTCTTGATCTCTCTGAAAATGAAAAGTGGCATTCTGCGGTTCAGCGGTATACACGTGCACAGCGTGGAAAGGACGAGTATTTAGATTTGGTAGATAAATTTAATCTAAGAGATGAAGTTCCCCAAATAATAGAAGATTTATTTAATAAGCCAAAAGGAAATTACGCCTCCATGTCGGTTCAAATAATTTTTAAATTTAATGATCAATCTAAATTAGAAAAGTTATTAAACCAGCGTAATAATGAACAGATTGAAGAAATTATAAAATTAGTAGGGTTCATTACAAGTGAAGAAGCAAAAGAATTTGTTTCAAGATTCGATTTAAGGAGAAAAAAAAGTTCTAACTTATCCAATCAATTCGGTATAAAAAAAATCAATATTGAAGATGTTTCCTCACTCGTAAAGCAAGTGGGAATAATTAAGGAGGGAGAAGTCGTTTATAACCAGTTTTGTGCGATATGCCACAAGGCAGGTTCTGTAGGTATGGATTTTGGTCCAAACTTAACTGAAATAGGAAGTAAACTTCCAAAAAGTGAATTATACTTAGCTGTATTAAAACCCAATGATGGAATTAGTTTCGATTACGAGGGATGGACTGTTTTCACCAAAGATGGATTAGTATTCAACGGAATTTTAAATGAAAGCGACAATGAGTTTACGATTCGAATGATCGGTGGTGTGGTTCAAATAATTGAGAAAAAAAGAGTACTCAAAAAAGAAAAAATGAATATATCATTGATGCCAATGGGATTGCATTTGGGAATGACAAGGCAGCAATTAATTAATTTAGTCGAATTTTTATCTAGTTTGAAATCCTGATTTCACTCGTAAGAAAAAATAGATTTACTGCTTGCTAGAAACTTGAATCATTATTTCGATGTAAAGCATGTTAAATTTGCAGACATTAAAGATATTACCTTTTACCCAACTTTTAAGTAAATCTTATGAATCAACTTTTGGAAATCTGCATCCAGAATTTATTAATTTCTTAAAGTTGGCTTCTTCAATATCTTTAGAAAACATAGCAAATGGTGACATGCTTTATCATAATGTGGACCATACAATAATGGTTACATCCGTTGGACAAGAAATTATTCGAGGAAAACATCTTTTCGAAGGTGGTTTTAGTGCTCAAGATGGTCTTAACTATATACTTGCTCTTTTATGTCATGATGTCGGGTTTGTTAAAGGAGCCTGTAAAAAAGATGACTTAAAAAAAGGTCTATTTGATGATGGAGGAGGCGGTATGGTTGAGCTTTCGGAAAATGGAACCTGTTCATTGCTTCAACCATATCATGTCTGTAGAAGTAAGCTTTTCGTACGTGAACGGTTTGATAATTTTGAATTTATTGATCTCGACCTTATAGCAAACTGTATTGAACGAACTCGTTTTCCAGTTCCGGAAAAAGAAGAGTATCAGATAACCAATGATTTACCTGGGCTGGCGAGAGCGGCTGATTTGATTGGGCAACTAGGAGACCCTGAATATCTTCATAAAATCCCGGCCCTTTTTTATGAGAGGAATTAGGTATTAATAAGATGATGGGTTGCAGTTCTCCTGGTGAGCTAAGAAAAGGGTATGCACATTTTTTTTGGGGTGTTGTCCACAAGTATGTCGAAGATGGTGTGAATCTCTTGCAAGTTACACAGGAGGGAAAGGAATGGATAAGTCGGTTACACTCGCATGTATTTGAATGTGAACATTTCGTATTAGGTGATCATAAAAATAAAGATTCATAGTTCCTACTAAGAGAATTTAAATTAAGCATTTAAAAGTAATTGATATGAGGCCCTGCAGTTGTAATGATGATTTATCGGTAGATTGTTGATTCACCCTTTATATTTTCCTCATGAATAATAAAATACTATGCGTTGACGACGAAGAATCTATCTTAAAAGGTTTCCAATTAAACTTAAGAAAAGATTTTGATGTTCATTTGGCGTCGAACGGCTTGGATGGTTTAGAGGTATTTGATCGAGAAAAAGGATTTGCACTTGTTCTCTCAGACATGCGAATGCCTGAGATGAATGGAGCAGCTATGCTTGCTGAAATTAAAAAAAGAGACCCAGAGGTAGTTACAGTATTGTTAACCGGATATACAGACTTTGAATCTGCAATGGCTGCGGTGAATGAAGGCAATGTATTCCGTATGCTTTCTAAGCCATGCCCTCCCGAAACTTTAATTAAGGTGCTGCGCGCAGGTATCGAGCAGCACGATCTAATTAAGAGCAAACGAATATTATTAGACAAAACATTACGAGGGGCAGTGGATGCTCTTGCTCAATCTCTTTCAACTGCAAAGCCATTATTTTTTGGAAGGGCACAGCGAGTTAGACGACTTGCTAATGAGTTGGCAGAAATGTTAAAGATTCCCAACAGGTGGAGAGTTGATGTGGCCAGTGTTTTTTCTCAACTTGGTTATATTTCCTTACCTGAGTCTGTTTCGGAAGATGTTTATCACAAGAAAGAGTTATCCTCAGAAGTTAAAAAATTAGTTAAACAAGTGCCTAATGATACACAAAGTTTAATCGCTAAAATTCCAGGTCTTGAAGAGGTGGATGCCATTTTGCAAAAGTTAGATATTCAGCACCGATTTGAAAAAGATGATGGTTCTGGAGTTCGACAACTTGCTTCAATTTTACGAGTTGCTTTGGATTTTGATTTCTATGAGGAACTAGGACATGAGCGTAGTGTTATTGTACAAACCTTAAAAAGTAGGAGCAATGATTATGATCCTGTTATTACCGACTCTTTATCTAATTTATTAGTAGTTGCTGAGCGAAAATTTCATCTTGAAGAAGTAGCAATTAAAAATTTAGAAATTGGAATGAGGTTGGCCCAAGAATTGAGGCTAGATGACGGGTTTCTTATCGCATCGTGTGGAGCTGATGTTGACCAACAGCTTCTTAAAGTTATTCGTAATTATAATTCCTGTTATGCCGATAGTCCTTTTCCTAAAAAATTACAAGTAACGGTACCGGCTCGGACTTAGAAAGATTTTCATTAGAAAATTAAGTTGAAGGTAAGATCATATATTTGGATACTTTCCTCATCGAGTTTAGGAGGTGCATTACTTGTCGGAATCTTAGGTTGGTGGATGTTTCATAGTACCAATCAATTAGCTGATGAATTGCACAAAGAAAGCAAAAATTCAGGTCAATCTGCCGGGGAATATTCGGATGTAAAAGATTTTTTGGAAACTGCTCGTAGTATTGTCGTCTCCTTTGAGGTGTACCCAGGCAATTACGACGGAATATTTGGAGTAACTTGGGATCGATTAACCGCTTCTAAAAATGGTCTCAACGAAATATCTGACAGATACCTGATGAATTATCCACAAAGCATGTTGGAACCTATCAAAAAAGGATTGAACGATTTATCAGTGGCGATCAAGGGAATGGAAAAAATGGCAGCCTGGAAAGTAACAGGCGATGATCCAGATTTTAGTGCTAATAATGCGAAAAAACTTTTTGATCGAGCGAGAGAGGATCTTGATCAAGGTCTCAATCTTTTAGAACAGGAGGCTGAACAATTCCTTCAAAAATCTCAATTTTCGCTTGATGCAAAACAATTAGAACTTAGTCAAAAGGAGGATAGCGATATCGTTATTCTTTCGATTGCGAGTGTTCTATATTTGATACTCGTAGTTTCTTTAGCCTTCGTTACCTATAAAAGTTTCGCTAGTCCGATTAGTAAACTCGAATTTGCAGCAAAAAATTCGATCGACTATAACAAACCATTCACCCTAAAAGAAACAGGACCATATGAAATAAGGTCAGTAATCAAGAGGCTGCAGGGCTTGATCCTTGGCTTGGAATCTACTGTAAGAAAGCGGACCGCTTCTCTTCATGCAAAAACTGTTGAATTACAGGGAGAAATAAATCAAAGAAAAGAATTAGAAACTCAATTGGTTCATGCTCAAAAGATGGAAGCTGTTGGGCAATTGGCCTCTGGTATTGCTCACGAAATCAATTCTCCATCTCAGTTTGCTAACGATAACATTTTATTTTTAAAAGATGCAGTTGCAGGGTTCATTTCAAAATTGAGAGGTGAAGCAACCGCACCAGATCAAAAGGAACTTCAATTTCTTGCCGAGAATGCCCCGGAAGCTGCTGAACAAGCTGAGGAAGGAATAACTCGAATTACTACGATTGTAAAATCGATGAAGAATTTTGCTTACAAAGATGCAGAATCTGCAAAAAAGCCAAGTGATCTAAACCAAGCAATTCAATCGACTATTGTTGTTGCTACTAATGAGTGGAAATATCACGCAGAATTACAACTAGAGTTGGACGAGAATTTACCTTTTGTACCATGTAATATAGGCGAAGTTAATCAGGTCGTCTTAAACTTGGTAGTAAATGGAGCTCATGCAATCCGAGATCGTTTTCAAGACGGGAAAAAAGGAAATTTAAAAGTGTCAACGAAGCACTATGCGGACGCAGGTTGTGTAGTTGTTTCTATTAATGATAATGGAGGTGGAATACCAAAAAAAGTTCAAACGCGAATTTTTGAACCCTTTTTTACTACCAAGGAAGTCGGTGTTGGCACTGGCCAAGGACTTGCAATTGCACACAATGTAATTGTTAAATCTCATTCAGGTCAAATTTGGTTTGAAACGCAAGTGGGCGTAGGTACTACTTTCTTTATAAAACTCCCAATGATACAAGAATCCACTCAGGATTAAAAAATGCATTTTAGAGAAATCAAAAATATTTTTCTGATATCAGTCGTTGTATTAAGTGGTTGTTCGGAATCTGAAGAATCGAATGAATCAGCTGTATCGCCGTATTTACCTTTTTCTTCCGGACCCACTCAAAAAGTTGATGTTATTGGATTACAGAAATTAGCTAAATATACTAGTTATATTAAGATTGAGCCTGGTGAGTTTTTAATGGGTAGTCCGAAAACTGAACCAGGTAGAAAAAAGGATGAATTTAAACATCAAGTACGTTTAACCAGACCTTTTTGGATCAGTAAGTTCGAGGTTACAAATATGGAATGGAATCAAAACCTACCCTTTCAATTGAGGAAAGGTAGCCCAGTATTTAGTCTAGAATCGAAAATTCTTAAACAACTTTGTTTATCTGGTGAATTTACTAGTGGAAATTATTCATTACGAGAGTATGAAGAAAGTTTTTTTTTGGAGGAATCATTTCCTAACTCTGACACTAAGGGAAATTGGGCAGTTGGAGGAAAAAAACGTCGAAGTTATCCAATTAATAACAAAAAGTTCACAAATTTCTCACAAATTTATAAATTTTTAAGTAAACAAAAAATCGTATCAATCGGTCGTATTGGACAAAAAAACCCCGTGACCCATATTTCTTTTTCTCAGGCAACTGCATTTTGTTGGAAGAAGTCAACTAATGGGCACAGCCTTGGAAAATTGCCTAAAGGAATGTTTTTTAGGTTACCCACTGAGGCAGAATGGGAATATGTATGTCGTGCCGGGACCTCGGGTTTCTGTGGTTTAGGTAGTGGGGAACGTCTATCTGGGATTAACGCATGTATCAATGGATCTCGGCAAGAATTTGTTCTTGGTGGTCAAGCTATGTTAATAAATCGGAAGAAAGTCGCTCCGATTGATCCTACCAATCCTAAATACCCTCCAAACGCGTGGGGTATTCATGATATGCACGGTAATGTGATGGAGTGGTGCCATGATTTTTACGGTTCATATTCTCAAAAATCACTAATCATTAATCCACTAGGACCATTTAATGGAAGCAGGCGAGTGGTAAGGGGGGGTAGTTTTTTCCGAACTGCTCAAGAATGTCGTTCTGCCACTCGAGCAAGTTACGAACCTTCTTATCATGGTTCAGAAATAGGATTTCGCATGGTTATAGGTTACCCGGTATTGTGATCTTTGATTTTTCAATTTGGAATTGCTTTTAAAAATGGGGTAATAACCTTCTTGGGTAGAAAAGAAGGCAATGCATAAGTTGTAACCCGATCCACTCGAGCAATATTAAAGCCTATGCATTTTCCATTTAAATCAAATAGTGGTCCTCCCATGCTTTCTTTAGGGATCGGTAAGTCATGTTGTAGGATCATTTCAAAATTATCTTTCCGTTTTGAAACAGGACCGCTCATTTGTAAGTTTCTATTAAATAAGTCAAAAGTAACCGATCGATGTCCGAGGGTGACAACGAAGTTTTTTAATTCTCCTTCCCGGTTCACATTAATCCGTACGACATCTCCCGGATCTTTCTTACCAACAATCTTGATGAGGGAATCTTGGGTTTTAACTCTTCTTTTATCAACATGTGTTATAATATCTCCCTCAAGCAAACCTGCTCTGTAAGCCGCAGCTTGAGGAACGATTTCGGATACTTTAACTCCCCCAATTTTATTTTGAGCATTCGAAAGAAGAACTCCCATTACTCCTCCTTCCCGCCCAATTTTTCTTGAATTCCCACTTGCTACACCAATCCTAATTTCCTCGAGGGAGGCATGAGCTGCTAAAACCCAACTTCCTTCCGAGGTATTATTTTCAATCTCCCAATCAACCACTTGAAAAGAGTCTTCGTCAGAAATGAGTTTGTATAATGCAAGGTCAGTTTCTTCAAATCTCTTTTTAATTTTTAAAGAATATTTTTTTCCATCAAAAGTCTCAGCCTCACGGGCACCGACGCAGGAGCTGGCTTTTGTTAAAATGTAACCATCTTTGTGAACAATCCCTCCTAGTGCGATTAATTTGCTATTTCTAAGTAAACGAACTGTAGTTTTTAGGGCAATATTCTTAGAGTTACCAAAAGCATCCTGAATTGAGCTACCATTGAGCCTGTCTTTAGTATCTAATACTCGCGAATTATTAAAATCTTCTTCGGCTTGTACATGAAAGCTAAAACCTGTGAGAAGAATTAGAATTATTGAATTGTTCATTATAAAAGGTTTTACTTTTGAGGCCTTGTACCTAAAACAATTTTGACTGACAGTTGAACATCACCCCGTTGGTATTCCAAAATGATTGAATCTTTTGGTTTTTTACTTGAGATTAAAATAGTTAATTCCTCCCGCGAATCCAAATTTTCGCCATCTAAGGAATGTAAAAGATCGTTTTTTCTTAGACCTGTTTTTTGGGCAGAACTTCCATCGACTACATTTAAAACCTTGAGTCCATTATCGGATGTTTCACATGCAACTCCTAAAAATCCTTTATTTTCTAGACCATCGAAAGTAAGCAATTCGCCTTTTTGATAAAAATCCCAGTTAATGTGAAAACATTCGATAGGAACATGGAAATTTTGATCTGGTTCATTTGAAATACGACTGTGTATTGCTATAACTTCACCATCAAAATTAAATAAAGGTCCTCCCGAGTCTCCTCCAAGAAGACGACTGTCGGATTGTAGGGTTTCCTCGGTTTTACCAATTACCCTTCCCAGTCGAACAATAATACCTCTTTCTTTGTCAAATCCTCCGGGATGTCCAATGGCAAAACACCAGTCTCCTATTCTTGACTCATCTTTAGTGGCTATCTTTGCAAATGGCCATTTCCCCTTTTTGGTTATTTTAAGCATACCCGCATCCGAAATTTCAGACCCGCCTAAGCTTATTGCTGGAACTCTTTTACCATTTGGCAAACGAACATGCATTTTTTTCCCGGTTTCTCCAATTACATGTGCTGCAGTCAACACGAGACCATCTTCAGAAATAATGATACCGCTTCCAACCCCATCACCAGCTTCAATTGAAACCAATCCTTTTTTTACCTGAGGTAAAAGTTCCTGCAATCGATTTTGAATCTCAAACAGTTCAGCTGAGTTTACTGGAGTTTTGGAATCCCATGTTTTCTTTGAAACTACATCAGCGTGTAAAAAAATAAAGTTTACGAACGAGAGCAATGCTATGGGGAAATATGAATTCATTACAATTTAAGAAAAGCCCTTGTTGAAAAAACCGCAAACCCGATAAGCAATAATGTAGAGTTCATTTTTTCGAAGGTTTATAATTTGTTAGCCTTTTTGCAAGCGAACCATGCCGCGATTTACTATGGAGTAAGAAGAGCCCCTTAGTGAAAGAATTTTCAGAATTTGTAAGAATATAATTAGGAGGAATTTCTGCTGCTGTTTTATGAGAAACAAGTAAAAGATCAGGTAATAAATTTGGTGCATTACTTTGAGAGATTGAAGAAATAGTAAATATAAGTTTTTCGATGTTAGGAAATTTTAGATCTATCGTAACACCCTCTCTTTTTTCAAAATGTTCAGTTAGGTTAATTATTGAATTCTTAAAAATGGGCTCTGTGTAAATTCTAAGGGTGGGTTGCCTGTTCCAAATATCGCCATTTGTTCCTAAAATATTATTATTTGCAAAATGAAACTGTCCCTTACTTGGAGCGGCAAGAAAACGGGAAAACATTAAGCTTTTAGATGCATTTTTTGTGGAAGATATAACTTTACTGGTTACAGGAATTGAATTGAGTTTAAATTCTTCAAGTTGGTGAATTTTCAAACCTAATTTTATAGCGGTGTTGTACCATACAACTATTCCATCAAGTTCACTCGAATTCATTAGGTTATTTGAAAGTTCAGTATCAGTTTTAAATATTATATGGTTAGTATTACCTGAGCGATTTGCAGATGATTCTAGTATTTTTTGTAATGCCTGACCTGATCTCGCATTTCGATCACAGAGCCCAAGGGTAATGTTTTGATCTGATAGATCTGACCATTTTTTGATTTTGAGATTAGAATTATTTCGTGTGGCAAAAATAAGTGAGCGATTGGCAATAGTAACGGATTCTTTTGTAAAGCGTTGGAAAATGAGTCCATTTTTTGGTCCAATTTCTGAAGCGATCAAAAGATCATATGTTTTACCATTTTCAATGGAAATTGAATTGAATTTTATCTCTAATTCATCAGGTGAATAATACTCGATTGATATCGGGATATTTAATTCTTTGGTGAATTGGTCTAGACATTCAGTAACAGGCTGACGAAATGAATCATCGCAAATTACAGACAGAGGAATTTCTTTGGATTGGTAGTTTGAATGCATCTTGTTCCAAACAACCACCATAGAGGCGAGTACAAACATTGAAAGTAAAGAGAGCGTGACACCGGTATATTTAGGAGTCCGAAAAGTTTTTATTTGATCTGGTTCAAATGGTTTCATTGTTAATCCAAAAAGAGCATTTCTATTTAGACCAAATATGCTCCAAATTGTAAAAACTGATGATGTTTGAAGATCATAATTAAGTTAGTGTTCATATCATGCACTTTTCATGATACCAAGAAGGAATAAATAAACTTTTTGAACTTTTTTATTTTGTAGCACGGAAACTCTAATCTAATTCAATGTAAGACGATTTTAGTTATTGAAGGTTAGCTTATGATTAACGGATTAAACCGAAACAATGCCATGTAAAGCAATCCAACTATCATAACGATAAAAGGGACTGGTACCTTACGCCAAATCAATCTTGCTATTTTGAGGGTGGACAATGGAATGGGTATTCCATTTATGACCTCACAAATCCGTATATTCGTTGTCGACGACGAGCAAGATCTCACCGATCTTTTGCACTACCAACTCGGTAAGGAAGGTTTTAAAGTGAAATTTTCAAACAATCCATATGAAGCTCTAGGTAACGCAAGAGACTTCAACCCCGAGCTTATTATTTTGGATGTTATGATGCCTGACCTCGACGGTTTTCAGCTTTTACGGATGATTCGGGCCGATAATCTTCTTCAAAAAACTCCAGTGATTATGCTTACAGCAAAAACAGATATAGAGCATAGAATTAAAGGGTTGGAGCAAGGAGCAGATGATTATTTAGGCAAACCTTTTGATTCGCAGGAACTCGTCTTACGGATTCGTTCAATTCTTAAAAGAACCGCCGATCAAAAAGACGAAAACCAAAGTCGTATAATGTTTGGAAACCTTCTCCTCGATGAAGAAGACCATAGCATTTCAGTATCAGGAAAAAAAATTGATTTTACTCTTACAGAGTTTAAACTACTCCATTATTTTCTTAAACGACGTGGTCGAGTACAAACTAGAGACAACCTGCTTTTAGGCGTTTGGAAATTTGACTCGGATGTGGAAACTAGAACCGTTGATGTTCACATTCGCCGTGTTCGCCAAAAGATTCAGAATTCTGGAGTGGAAATCGAAACTATTCGAGGGGTTGGTTACCGAATGATTGAGCAACTTAGTTAAATATATGTCCGTACCTATTTGGTTATTCGTCCTGATGGTTATTGGGACTTCTTACGGGATTTATGCCGTTATTAAAAGTCTTACTGTTAGAAAACAAGAATCTTGGCCCCAAAATATTCCCCAGAAAAGAGAACTCAAAGACAAAGACGAGCAAGCCCGAAGAGATTTTGTTGCTAATGTATCCCATGAGTTAAGAACACCGGTCTCGATTATCAAAGGCTTCGCTGATTCTTTGATTGAGGACTATGAAGATCTTAAAGACGAAAAAAGAAAGCATTTTTTATCCAAAATTCAAAAGAATGCTGAACGCCTCAATACTTTGGTTGAAGATCTCCTTGCTCTGGCAAAACTGGAAACGCCTCAAACCACTTTATCTATGGAATCGCTCGACCTTTGTAAGATCGTTCGAAGTATAGAAGAAGAATTTTTACAAAGAAAAGAAAATCCTTTGCCCAAGTTTTTTTTAAAATGCCCGACTGGACCGGTTACTACTCAAGCAGACCCGGTAAAATTGCTTAGTGTATTCGAAAACCTCATCGACAATGCAATGATCCATGCTGAAGGGCTCTCCTATTTATTGGTTCGTATTAAGGAAGATACTAAGAAAAATCAGATCATCTGTGAGATTGAAGACGACGGCATTGGAATATCACAGGAGGACCAGGAGATGCTTTTCGAGAGATTTTATCGGGTCGAAAAAGGAAGATCTCGAATGAGAGGCGGTACTGGATTGGGCTTAAGTATCGCCCGTGAAATCATCGAAGCCCATAACGGGGAGATTTCGATACGTAGCAAGACTGATCAAGGGGCGATATTTAGTTTCAAAATACCGAAAATTGGGTAAAAAAGTCGAACTTCAGACTTTCAATTTATTTAAGAATAAAAGACTTAGGCCTAGATTGTAACGCAATTGTAACAATTATGACTCAATTACGTAAGATTTATGTGTTAAAAAAGGATCATGCCTTTACTTAATTTTTTAAATTCAAAAAATAAAAATTTCGACCAAATCCTTTTGGTATTGGTAGGTTTGGTCTCTAGCTCTGGAGTTGATGCCCAGGCGAATGTTTATGAAAACTTATGGAGTAATGCGATTCTTTATGAGGATAAAGAAAACCCAATAGTAAGCAAGTTCGCCTTAAATGGTCGTCTTCAAGCCGACTATCATAGTTTTGAAAATGAAGTTGATCGTTTGACAGAAGAAGATTCGCAGTGGCGCCGTTTCCGTTTTGGTTTCAAGGCTAACCTTTTGGGAGGAATCACCCTGCATTCCGAAGCCAATATGAATCTTAATCAACCCGAACCCCTCTACAGGAACCTAACTGACACCTATCTTTCCTGGACTACGGAGGAAGGAATTAAGATTAAGGTTGGTAAACAATCCGCTCCGTTCACCCTTCATGGGTCCACCTCCTCCAAGAAACTCAACACTTTAGAACGCGGTAAGATTGCCCGTAACATCTGGTTTACCAATGAATATTTTTCTGGTGTTTCGGTTTCTGGTAACAAAGGAAACTGGAGCTACTTGGCAGGTATCTATTCTAGCGACGAGGGACCTGAGTTTGATGAAGCTTTTGAATATGGAACCTTCGGTGTGGTTTCAGCCGGCTATAATTTTAATGAATCCGAATACTTCGACCAGTCTCTTCTTCGCGTTGATCTGATGTTGCAGGAGCAAGACCCCTTAAATCAAACCCCTAGCCACAAGAACGCATTTTCTCTAATAACTAAGCTCAATAAAGGAAAATTCAATTTCTGGGGTGACCTTAGTTTCTCTAATGGTTACGCCACCCAAAGCGATATCTGGGGCACACAACTCATGCCCTTTTATGATTTTACCGACAAGCTTCAGGGCGTATTCAGTTATACATATGTAGAGAGCAAAAACGCTCATAGTATTGATGTAACTCGGTATGAGCGAGACCTCGTAGGTCTGGGAGATGAGATGCAAGAATACTTTTTTGGAATCAACTATTTTTTCTACGGACATAAACTGAAATGGCAAAATGCCATCCAGTACTCAGAAATGGACAACTTGGAAACCAATGTATATAAAGGATGGGGATACACATTTGGTCTTCGTATTAGTTGGTAAAATTATTACTTTTTTATATAAATAACATTAATTTAAAGTAGATTATGGCAAATGTATCAATTTGGGAATTTATTGTAGGCTTTCTCTATATCCTTGGCGGACTAGGCATTTTTCTTTTTGGGATGCGAGTGATGAGCGAAGGTATTCAAAAGGTGGCAGGGGAAGGTATGAGGAGGATCATGGCGACCATGACTCAGAACCGTTTTTTTGGTCTAGCTACAGGGGTGTTGGTTACCTGCCTGGTTCAATCATCATCTGCTACTACTGTTATGGTAGTAAGTTTCGTGAATGCACAACTCCTTACACTTATGGAATCCATTGGAGTGATTATGGGGGCCAACTTGGGAACCACTTTAACCGGGTGGATTATTGCCACAATAGGGAAATTTAGTCTTTCCAAAATCGCTCTTCCTATCATCGGTATTGGTCTTCCATTGGTATTCATGAGTCAGCCAAAATTCAAACATACAGGAGAATTTCTTGTAGGTTTCGGTTTGCTGTTCTTTGGTCTCAGTGAACTGAAAAATGCGGTACCCGATGTTAAGAGCCTACTAAAAAGTTCAGATCCTGGAGATCAGTTGTTGGTGCAAGACATTCAGGGATTTATTGGGCAACTCAACAGTTTTGGCTTTGGCTCAGTAATTATTTTCCTCATTATCGGAGTTTTTCTTACCATTTTGGTCCAGTCCTCGTCGGCTGCCATGGGAATTACGATTATTGTGGCGATTAACGGTTGGATCAATTTTGAGATCGCTGCCGCTATTGTTCTTGGAGAAAACATTGGTACCACCGTAACTGCTTGGCTTGCTTCCCTCGGAGCAAATATAAATGCAAAAAGGGCAGCACGAGCCCATTTAATTTTCAACCTTGCTGGGGTTTGCTGGATGTTACTTCTTTTTTACCCCTTTATTGGCATGCTTGACCAGATAATGCCGGGTGCAATTTACATGAATGATGTCACTCAGTCAGAAGTAACCGATTATCTGTCGGAGAATGATTTTGTAGGTGAACCATCTGAAGATGATCTCTCGAAAGCCAAGAAAGCTATAGTGGATAGGAACATTCCTCTACACTTGTCTCTTTTTCATACCCTCTTCAACCTGACTAATATTGCTTTGTTAATTGGCTTTGCTCCCCAATTGGGCCGATTGGTGGAACGACTGGTAAAGCCGAAAACACACGATGGAAATGCCCCTAAACCCGGCAGTTTAGCAGCACTTCACTATGAAGGTTCAGGCGTTCTCCCCAAAACAGGAGAACTCAACCTCGCCCTCGTCGAAGCAGAAATTAATCGGCTTGCAGCCATTACCCGTTACATGTTTGAAGGGTTTGTGGAAGTATTTGAAAGCCCGGATTCGGATAAAAGTACTCTCATAAAAGAACTTAAAGAACTCGAAGAAAAATGCGATGAACTTACATTTGAGATTACTCAGACATTAATTTACTGTACCACCGAGAGTCTTGCTGGAGAACGGGCACTTCGAGTAACCTCACTTCTTCGAGTAACTGGAGAATTAGAAGATATTGGTGATTGTTGTTATCGTCTTGTTCAATTGGCACACCGTAAATATCGAAAAAATCGCGTCCTACCACAGGAAACTCTTCGTGAGATCAAGGTATTCTCCGAACAAATCCTTGATTTTATGGAACTATATCAGACACACCTTAAGGATGGAAGTGTTCCAGATATCGAAAAGGCTGAAGTTATAGAAGATCGAATTGATGCTTCTAGGAAATCATTACGGAAAAATGCAGTCAAAAGAATGCAAGACAAGGAAAACCTCAAGGCAGAGATGATTTATATCGATATTCTCAATGAGATGGAAAGTATAGGGAACGATGCACTTAATGTGGTTCAAGCCCTAAATCATGTAATTTAGTTCAGTTTGGGGCTCTTATCGTTTTCGAAAAAATAACTGAAGGGTTTCATACTGCTTGCCTTCTCTATAAGGTTCGTTGAGATTTAAACCAAAATGAGCCTTGTAAAGATAGAGCGATTAAAGAAATCTTTTTCCTCACCGGAAGGAGATTCATTATGCATAGTAGACGTGGAGAAATTTTCTCTTAATGAGGCTGAATTTTGTGGGATGCGAGGAGAAAGTGGATCTGGGAAGACCACTTTTCTCCACCTTATTGCTGGAATCCTTTCACCCGATCACGGGATGATTCAATTGGAGGGAAGAAACGTAGGAGAAATGTCAGATTCTGAAAGAGACGCACTTCGATCGACATTTATTGGTTATGTCTTTCAATCCTTCAATTTACTTCAAGGTTTTACCTGTCTTGAAAACTTAAAAATTGCTATGTCTTTTGCGGGAAATTTGAGTAAAAAAGACCCCCGAGAATTACTCGGAAGGGTAGGGCTTGCAAACAGAGTCGATTATTATCCTCATCAGTTATCCATAGGACAGCAACAAAGGGTAGCTTTGGCACGAGCACTTATTAACCAACCTAAATTAATACTTGCAGATGAACCTACTGGTAATCTAGATCCCCTAAATGCGGGTAAAGCTATAGAACTTCTCTGTGAATTATGTAAAGAAGCTGAGATTAGTTTATTCGTGGTTAGCCATGATGAAAAAGTAATACAGAATTTTGATCGGCAAGAAGACTGGCAAAAAATAAACAATTCTAGCTGTACGGAAGGAGAAACAAGAAAAAAATCAGCATGAATAGTATACAGACACTTTTTTTTCTTTGCATACGTGGAATTAAGCAATTTGCATTTTCTTCTCTGGTCGCTTCGCTCGCCATTGCTATGGCAGGAGGCCTATTTTTAGGCACTTGGAAAATAAAAGAGGGAGCTCAAAATGCATTTACTCTTTCATCAAGTGGTTTTGATGCAGTTTTAGGGGCTCGAGGGTCTAAGCTTCAGCTTATTCTGAACGCGATTTTTCATCTGGAGGCTTCACCTGGAAATCTTAAATGGGAGCAATATGAAATAATTAAGAATACCCCTGGAGTGAAAGAAGCTTATCCGCTTGCGGTTGGAGATAACTTTATGGGTTATCGCTTAGTTGGAACTGAATCATCTTTATTTGTGGAGCACGAATGGAAGAAAGGAATTAAATACCAGGTTCAGGAGGGTGGACGAATTTTTTCAGATACCGCAAAGGAAGCATTAGTTGGAAATTTTGTCGCAAATAAATTAGGGCTTAAGATTGGGGATCGATTTCAACCCTACCACGGACTTACTTTTCGAGAAGAAAGTAAGCATGATGAAATATATGTAGTAGTGGGAATTTTAGATCCAACCGGTACTCCGGCTGATAAAGTAATTTGGATTCCAATAAAAGGAATTCAATTAATGGAAGGTCATGCTAGTGAGTATGCATCTTCTGTGAGTGCGGTATTAGTAAAATTAAGGGGTGCCGCTGGTTTTGCTCTTGAAATGAAGTATAATAAACAAGGTAATCAAGCCACATTTGCGTGGCCAATAGCGGCAACACTTGCCGAGTTTTTTGACCGTTTAGTCTGGTTTGAAAAGGTCCTAGAATGGATTGCTTACCTAGTTGGAAGTGTGGCTAGTTTAATTATTTTGGCGGTATTACGAAATTCAATGAATGAGAGAAAAAGAGAGTTTGCGATTTTACGTTGTCTTGGTGCGAGCAGGCGTTTTGTGACTAATGTGGTCTTGGGGCAATCATTAATTATTTCTTTTATCGGGGCCCTTGGTTCTTTTATTATTTATGTGATTATGAGTACAATTGCTGCTCATTTTATCAGAGAACAAACAGGAGTTCTGATAAGTCCTTTTGAATTTGATATCACTTTTTTTAATGTGTTCTTTGCGATTATTATCTTGGGGATTGTAAGTGGTTTACCTCCCGCTTGGTCAGCATATCGAGTCGATATTAGTCAGAACCTTCGATCCACTACCTAGGACTCTTGAGGAAATAATTCCATTATAATGAATTCAAATATCGAAATCATAAGAACTTGCGGGAACTCATAACTAAGTTAACTATAAAATAAGATGTCCTTTAAATTTTATTCAGTTTTCATATTTCTTTTACTATTTTCATGTGCGCAAGAGGAGAAACCTGAGACAATTGAAAATATTCCACCTGTAGGAGAACCCATTGTAGGAGAACCTATTTTATCGGTTAAAATTGATAAAAATGAATCAAAGACTTTAAATTTAGAAAATGAATTAAAAATAACTTCTGAATCTGCTACCTCAGACTCAGGGAAGGTGGAGACTGAATCAATCGAAGAAGGGTTTATCGTAAATGGAGTCCCCAAACCAAGTGAAGAGGTTGATTTAAATGTAACCATCACCAGCAACTTGCCTCCTTTAGATGAAGATAGTGAATTTGAACGGTTAGCGTTTCGGGACATGTCCAATTTTCCCTACGATATAAATTGGGATCGGGACGGTAAAGACTTTGATTTTGCCTCCTATGCGAAAAGAGTTCCTAAACGGGTACGGGAAAAAACTGGAGTATCTGTTGCAGTTGAAGGGTTTATGCTCCCCACTGTAGTCGATGAAAATAATAAGGTTACAGAGTTCCTTCTACTACCGGATCAAATGAGTTGTTGTTTTGGAAAAAGCCCTGAAGCAAATGGATGGGTCGTGGTTAGTGCTTCTAATGGAGTGGAGGTGCTTATGGATCAAATTATCCGTGCCACCGGTACTTTAACCGTCGAGGAACGATGGGATGAAGAATTCTTCGTCGGTCTTTACCACTTGGACTGCCAAGAAATTACTGGCCCGTCCTTGTAAAATAAAAAGAAGTAAACTACTTCTTTTTGGCAGGTGCTTTCTTTTTACTCTTTTTTGCTTTTCCAACTGTCACTTTGATCATGGAATCGGGATTTTTTACCGATCCATTATCCGAACTGGAACCGAGTTTGATTTTGTCAACAAATTCAATACCTTCAATTACTTGGCCCCAAACGGTATATTGTCCGTCAAGAAATGAGGAATCATCAAAGCAAATAAAGAACTGACTATTTGCACTATTCGGACTTGAAGATCTAGCCATAGAACAGGTTCCTTTTACATGTTCACGGTCGTTAAATTCTTCTTTTAAATCTGGAAGTTTAGAACCCCCTGTTCCCACTTTATTTTCCTTAAAGTTTTTGGAGTTTCCATACTCAACATCACCTGTTTGAGCCATAAAACCTTTAATGACACGATGAAAGACAACTCCGTCATATTTACCCTCACTTGCTAATGTTTTAATTCTTTCAACATGATTAGGCGCATCGTCTTTAAATAATTCAATTACGACTTTTCCGTCATTGAGTTCAATGGTCAAGGTGTTTTCAGGATCAAGTTTGGCTTTTTTTGCTTCTGACATAACAAAGGGAAGCAGGAACACGAGTAACGCGAAGTACTTCTTCATAATTTATAGGATTTTATATTAATGGTGATTGAGTAAAGGATGACTAGATCATCTCAAAACACTCTTTGGGTAAAGAGTAAAATGATATATTCACTAACTATCTAAAAGTTCTTAAAACGCCAATGAAACCCAAAAAATCAGAAATTAAATTAATTGGGTAATAGGTTGGCCTTTATCTGAAAGGGTAAATGGTCGGCGCGTTGGTGAATAAATAATTTTATCTAGGGGTAAGCCAAGTGCAAATGCAATGGTTGCATTAAAGTCTGGAATCTCGACTTTTTGTTCAACTACTTCTCTTCCTTCCTCATCAGTCTTGCCCCAAATTTGACCTCCTTTGATTCCACCTCCAGCTAACATACATGAAAAGGCTTTTGGGTAATGATCCCGTCCATCGTTGATATTAATATTGGGGGTGCGGCCAAATTCTGTTGCCAGTACAACAAGTGTCTCGTCCAGCATTCCCCTTTGTTTTAAATCGGCAAGCAATGCAGATAGAGCCTGGTCTAAAATGGCACATTGTTCAGGGGCTCGAGAGAAGTTATTTTGATGGGTATCCCATCCTCCAAGTTGGACCTCGACAAATCTGACCTGTCGCTCAACAAGTCGCCGGGCAAGTAATACACCTTGACCAAATCTATCTTCCCCATAGGACTCTCTTGTTTTTTCTGATTCCTTACTCAAATCAAAGGCTGATAAGTCACCGCTCTTCATTAAACGGATGGCATCGTCGTACATATCAGCATAAGAACTTACCTTTGCCGAACCATATTTTTTAACGAAGGATTCATCTAGCTTTTGAGAAAAATTCAGTCTTTTATTAAAAACTTCATTGGTAAGCCCTGGATGCATTTTACTATTTCTTAGACCCGCTTCTGGGTCTCCAATCGCGAGAGGTTGATGAGATGAAGGAAGAAAACCAGAAAGAGGATGTTGGCTACCTCCGTTTACAACCACAGCACCGGGAAGGGTAGGGTTGAAGCGACCATCAAGCTTAGTCATCCACGAACCCATGGTGGGGTGTTTAATAGTGGCTCGTTGCGCATAGCTAGTGTGCATAAAATAATTACCCTGTTGGTGTGCTCCCTTTGTAGAACTCATACCACGAATTACGGCAATTTTTTCTGTGTGGTTTGCGAGTAAGGGTAAATTTTCAGAAAGTTTGAGGTGATCGACTTTTGTATCGAGAGCCTGCGTTGGTCCTCCGGTTTCAGTACCAGGCTTTGGGTCAAAGGTGTCAATATGAGTCATTCCACCTGACATATAGAGGTAGATGACATTTTTTGCTTTGGGTGCGTGATTGAGAGGCCGGTTTAAACCAAGGCCCGCTCCTTGTAGGGGTAGAGAACCACCCCATGGTAAAATACTTACTCCGAGCAGACCCTTTGCAGCTAAGCTTATAAAATGTCTACGTTCTAATTCTTCCGATTTGCTGATTGTAGAGTCCATGATTTTGCTGGGTTGGGTATATTACTGAATAAAGGAGAATTGCCTTGTGTTGATCAACGACCATGCGATACCTCGAAAATCACGATCATTGTAAAAGGCAAGTTTTTGTTTTTTGTCCTGAATCGATTTAAGATACTTTTTCTTTTTTTCAGAACTAACTTTATTGGGGAGTGGCACCTGGTAAGGAACTTTCGGTTCACTTGTCACCATGGATAGGGATAGGGATAGTTCTTCGGCAGATGGGTTTCGATTTAGGATCGAAAGAAAGAGAACATGTATTTTTGCTTCAGTGGTATTTGCCTTGAGAAGATTTTCAGAGAGAGGGGACCTTGGATCAAATAAGGCTTTGTAAAAGACTCCGTTGAGAAGAGTTAATGCCTGCGGTACGGATGATTCGTTGGAAGAGTTCTCGATTACCTCGCGATCTGATTGCCCGAATTCTCGCAGGAAATGACCGGGAGGAGCAGGGGTTTCAATTTCTGCAGCTCGCATCAAATTTCCTGAATACCCTTTCCATCTATCATCGTCAGAATTTTTACTTTTTCCTCCACGGTAAAGGGATCGAGTGTCAAATTCAGGTCCCATTACCAAACTTGCAAAAAGGGACTTTTGCTTATTCCGTTCTTCTCCGTATTCTCGTCTTAATCTTGATACTGCTAGCCTGTCATCTGCTTCCTGAGCTTCACGAATCTTTAGTTGAATATCATTCATATTATTATTGATCCGTGCATTTTCTTTGGAACCTTTTTTGGCGAGTTGAATGATTTTTTTCTCAGTTAAACCCTCAATTTTCTTTTGATAATTTGCAAAGTTTGCAAGTCGGGATTCAACTTTAGAGGAGCTAGTTTTTCTTTCGTCAACCTCGGGGATGGATAAAGTAATGATCGAGTCCCAAAGTTGTTCTGCACTCATACGCTTAAGGATAGGAGCTTCAAAATAATATTTTTCTACACTTGTAAGCTCTCGTCCTGTAGCCTCTCTCTCAAAGGCTTTAACATGATGTAGAATCTGTTGAAATTTTTTGAGGTCATATTTGACTCGGATCATAAGCGATTCCAAATAAGTTAATAATTCAGGAATGGAAGATTCAGAATCGTCACGTAAGTCGTCAACAGGTTCTATAATTCCCCGACCAAAGACTTTCTTCCACATCCGATTGGAAATTACTTTAGTGAACCGTGGATTATTGGTTGAGATGATCCATTGTCCATAGGCATCTACTGGATTTTCTATTTCTTTGTTAAGAGAGTCTGTAGCAAAAATAGGTTCGGAATCTACTACGCTTTTTGGCTTAGCATCTTCGTATTGATAGTCATGAGGCAAACTGAGTTTTCGACCAGTATGAGCGGCACCATATCGAAGGGGTTGCACCATTTCCTGAATCGCTTTTCTAAGGGACTGCACCTTTTTAGTATTACTTAATTCTTTTTTCTGTGTTTTGGATAGGTCTTTGGTTTGTTGAGAAAAATACTGGCTAATTTTCTTTTGAAAACCTTGTCCCATTCGAGTAGAAACTCCGTAAGTAAAAGATGCCATTTTGTAGTACTCCATTTGAGTCCATTTATCAAAGGGATGGTTGTGGCATTGGGCACAAACCATTTGTGTTCCAAGGAAAATTTGAGCAGTATTAGACATATTATCAAGGGGCATACCCGTATCCCGTAGGTAATACCCAACGGCACCGTTTTCCCATGGATATCCCTCCGCTGTAACCAAAGAATAAGCCATCTGATCAAAGGGTACATTTTTTTCAACCTGTTCTTTGACCCAATGATTATAAAGTTGACCCGCTTGTATCTGATTACCGCCACGCATTCGTGATTTTAATCTTAGCAGATCAGCCCACCAGTTAAACGTATGACTAGTATAACCAGAGGATTCTGTCAGTTCTTCAATAAGGAGAGACTTTTTTTGGACAGATGTATTGGAAAGGTAGGAATTCATTTCGCCATAAGTCGGAATTCTTCCGACCAAAGAAAGATATAATCTTCTAACCAATGCGGACTCACTTACCTTATCAGGGATTTCAACATTTCTTTTTTGATAAGTGCGATTGAGGATTTTATCAATCGCTGTTGCTTCTCTTTGTATTATTGAAGGAGCCAATCTTTCCTCCAGGTGGACTGCATGCAGTGTGAATTGTAAACAAATAAAAAAAACCAAGGTAGCAACAGATACAGTCTTCATAACTATATTCAAACTACAAACCTAGGTAAAAAGTTTCACTCTTAAAATAACTAAATTTAAATTTTTTATTATCGAACCTGTTCTTATTTTATTGGTTTTGCAAAGGATGTTTCTAGGCAAATCTAGATTTTTTGGCATCAAAAGAGTAAATCTCTAATGTCTCTTTGGCCTCGTGAAATCGCTCAGAAAGAACGGGATAATGAAATTATAAAATTTCGACCGGCTCCATTAAGACCGGAACCATGAACTCGGTAATCGACATTACCCAGATTTTCAACTGCGATGAAAATCGATGAATCTTCGCCCCACTTTCGTCCACCACTTACTCCCACTAATGTATAGCCTGGAGTTCCACCAGAGGGAATGCGTGAAGAATCTGTTTCGTCTTTTAACGAAAGGTTATCCGCTTTCCCAACCGCTAGAATTGAAATGTCTCCCCACCAATCTGAAGTTGGAGGTGCGTATCGAGTGATAAAATGAAATTGTGGTGGCATGAGGCGTGAGGTTGAGCGATCAACGCGGTCGTAGTTTCTACCGTCAATGCTAATGGAACCGGTTGCGTTGTTATCTAGTAATTGCTCTACCTCTGAATCCATTAATGAAAGGCGTACCTGCGAACTCCATGTGGGAGACCAGTTGTGCCCGATTTGAACTTCTATTCCCTGAATAAATCCGTTTGCATTGGCTTTCAAGACATCTGATTTTCCTGACTCAACGGGTGAGCGAACAATCATATCATAAATCCAAGTGTGATAATAAGATGCTTCCCAGTTCCAAGAATGAGAAGTTCCTTTGTATCCGATTTCTGCTTGCAGGAAATTTTCTGAATCAAGTGAAGTATTGGGTCGTTCTACTGTACTGGTTTCATCGGTAGAAGTAAGATCATATAAACTGGGCGGACGGAAGCCTTGGGATAAACCTCCAAATATAAAGTTATCATCTGTTACTTGTTTGCTCACTCGTATACTCCCTATTAATTCATTATAATTTTTTTTCTCCGGTTCTTGTAGGGTCAACGGATCATTGTTCTTGAGGTAATACCGTTCAAGGTCTGCCTGTATGGAGGAAAAGCGTATACCAGGTTCAAAGCTCCAATGGCCCACATCGTAGGTGTCGCTCAGGTAAAAAGCATAGCGATTATAGCGAGCGTCCGCAGCAAGAGGGCCTTGGACTAAATCCGTACTTTTTATCTCTGAACTATTAAATTTGTAACCACCTGAGTGGAGAGATTCTCTATGCCACTCGCCACCATATGCGATCCGTCCACCCCATGGATCATCGGTTTCAAACCTTAATGATAATCCGAGATCCTCGAGCCCGAAATACTGGAAATCTCCTCCAATAGGTACACCGCTCGTTGATCCTTTCATTCGATAGCGCTTCTGTTCCTGTTTATGAAGGCTAAGGCTAAGCAACCCGGCATCGGCCCATCCACCGGTATCCTCCCAGGAAAATTTTCCATAATAAAGATTTCTTTCCTGGTCCAATCGACGCCAAATTTCTGAGCCTGAAGTTAGTCCTTTCCAGGCCAAACCGTCTATTGTTTTGTGGGTTCGTGGAACATTGTCCATAAACACATTCTGAAAGCCAAGAATGAACTGGGCATCCTCATTTATTTTACGGGCCAACCGAAACTGGGAAAATCTAGAATCGTAAGCTGTATTTCGTTGTTTGCCAATATCCTTACCTCCTTCGAGATCTCCGAAAGAGCGTTCAACATGAGAAAGCTCCCCATACCATTGAGGTGTAGATAAAACACCTTTGAGCCCTGCGGTCCATGAATGTTCCGCGGAAGAAAGTCGACCTACAAATTGTCCGTTATGTAAAATTTCACTATTCGTAAATTGAGGTTCATCCGATATTATATTAACAACTCCTCCAATCGCATCTGCCCCATGTATAATGCCATTGGGTCCACGAACAATTTCAAGACGATCCGCTCCAAGCATTTCTACTGTACTCCAGTATTGATTAGGTCCAGAACGCATCGCTGAATGGTTGATTCTTATTCCATCAACTAGCAGAACATTATGATAACCAGTAAGGCCGCGTATATAAGGGGAAGATTGTCCGAGTGCCGTTTTTTGAACCATGACAGAATTTAACCCCGATAGGGATTCAGAAAGAGAGCGTGCTGAATAAAGCAACTCGGTCCCATCCAATCGATTAATTGCCCAAGGAGATGAGCGCAATGAAGCGGAAAATCCTCCTTTTGCTGTAATTACAAATGGATCCAGTTCATCCTTGTGTACGGAATCAATCTCTGAGTATGCCACTTTTGAGGAATAATGAAAACCAATACAAAAAAAGAGAATGAATCGGGTCCACCTCTTGAGTATTAGAGATTCGATTAGTAGCATTATTGCGAAGAAGTTAAACATCGTGCTTATCTAAATATTTACTATTTTAAATGTTAACGGAAGTCCAAATTATCTCGTCTGACAAAATCGTTTTTGATTCATGCCATTGGCCCTTAATTTTAAAACTAAACAAATGAAATTAATTAAAAATTAGATTACCATGCGTACTGCCAACCAAGTGTCCATGTAGAATCAAGCTCTAGTTGAACTCCGTTTACTTTCTGATCGAGAGGGGTTTCCCATTCAACTGCTATACGATTACCTTTAAGCTTATCTTCTTGAAAATAATAATTTAAACCGAGCCCCAGAGTAGTCAAATCTCGTCCTTGATGATCAGGGCGATTTACAGAACTCATCATTTTATTAAGAATTTTGTCTTCACCATCGATCTGTTCTTGGCTTGAATAGTCAATTTTCAAGGATGCACTTAGGTAATCTGTGATCTTTCTTGATCCCCATAGGGCAGCTCCAAGACAATCTCCTAAGGTGTAGCTTCGATCATTATCATTAGTGCGCAGAATGCCCCCTAGTTGTGCCCCGTAAGAATAGTTTTCAGTTTGTCCAAGGTAAGTGATTGCCGGATGAAAATCCCATGTCCCAGAACCTAGTTGCATGCCATAGCCAAGTATTGATCCATCAGATTTTTTTTCATCGATTGAACCTGTCGGTGCACTCACACCAATTTTTAAATGAACACGACGGCCATTATCCCATCGGGCAAGATCGTACAGGCCGGCAATTTTTAAATCCCCGACCCCGTCAGATTCCATTGATTCATTATTTTGCATAGTCATTTCATTGTCTAGATAGTTGAGCATACCCATCAATGTCCATTTGTCAGAAACCGCATGCATGGCACCAAACATATGCATGTCCATGGTCATATCTTTTGGTAACATGTTTCCCATCATACCAAATGTGTAAGTGCTAGTAGCTGCATTTTTAGTAATATCATCAGACCCATCCAGCAAACCTTCCATGTTCATGGTCATGTAACGATAGGATACCATCCATTCTCCCATTGCGTGCATGTGATCGCCCATAACGGAAATGGGTGCGTGGCCATCTGGTCGGGAAGCAGTCCAATTTTCTTCGTGAGCGGAAGATAGATTTGTGAGGAGTAAGAATGTAAGAAGTTTAGTCGGGAAAATTTTCATAATAATAAATTGGTTGGAGATGTAAATGGGCTGAATGATCTGTAATTTGGCTGAACCAATTCAGATAAACTCCATTAATTTAATGGAGTATCATTCTAGCAATCGAGTTAGGTCTAACCGACTAATCGAGGAGGGGGTAACTCCATCGAAATGTAAGCTTTTTTTCCTGTTAATTCAGCAGTGTTTAAAAATCCTACAACTCGTGGTCGAGCGAGGGTAATCTTTTCTGATGCAGGAGATGCCAATTTTAATTTATGAGAAAAAATTTCTATGGTATTCAGATTTTTACTGTCTGAATTGTCTTGGTTACTCACAAAATCACAGACGCTACAAGAGCGTTCCCCGTTCATGGTCCATTCAAATGATACGCTCAACGACTCGGTTTCTTCATAAAACTCATCGAACATATTGATCCATGCACCCATTTGTATGACGGCCAGTGGAATCCCGCTGGTAGCGAGAGCAGCAGTCAAGGTAAGGAGGAGTAATGAAGTATTTGTCATTAAAGAAGAAATACTTTAAACATGAAAAAACATTTTTATTCAAGAATTTTGATCTTTATGTACTCTTCAAAATAAATGTGTGTAATTTGTTAGAAGAAAATCCGCTCAATTGTCCAATATAAGCCAAGCAGCGCGATTAGGGATGACCCTGGTATTACAACCCACTGGCGGTAATTTCTTTTATTTTTAATTTGTATTGTTAACAGGTAGGCACCGATCAATACTGCAAACTGACCAAATTCAACGCCTAAATTAAATCCGAACAATCCTAAAAGTAGAGAGGTTGGTTCGAGGTTAAAACCACTTAGTGCCCCGGCAAAACCCAAGCCGTGAATTAAGCCAAATATAAAGACAATTACAAGTCGGTATGGTTTGTAGCCCGGAAAAAAGATATTTTCAAGTGCAATGACTGCAATGCTTGCGGCAATAATGGGTTCAACAATTTGTGGCGAAATTGAAATAATTCCGAGAGTTGCCAGACCAAGAGTTAAGGTATGAGCTAATGTGAAAGCAGTAACTTGTAAAACGAGGGGCTTCCATTTTCGAGAAAGTAAAAATAATCCAAGTACGAACAATATATGATCTAGTCCAAGCGGTACAACATGAACAAATCCTTGACGAAGAAAGGAAAAGAAAGTGCTTCTAGAATCACTACTATTACCTGAATTAATGATTTTTTTGGTCGGACTGGGCTTACCTTTTTTTGTAAAAAAATTCGAAAGTTCTAAAATAAAGCTATCTTCACCGGGGAATAGAACATTTACCCGTTTTTGAGGAATCCCATTTAATCGATTGGTGAAAATTAAATCGTAAGCGGCAGATTCTTTGGAACGAATTTGATAGGACTTTGTTTTAAAATCTAAAAACTTTCTTAGGTATCCGCGGATGACAAAAATATCGGTTTCATCTACTTCGTTACCACCTATCTTTTTTTCAAATCCAAATTCAAATTGGGGAGAAATCCATTCTTTTTCATCAAGGCGAATGAGAAGAGCATTTTGGACAAGTTCCTTACCTAGCGTTAGTAATCCATTCCTTTCCTGATCCGTCAGTTTTTGAAAAGCTTCAAGTTCAAGCATCGGTTCCTCTTCGGGATCCTCAGCAAAACTGCGAATATCAATTTCCACTGTGATCTGGCTTGACCCATTTTCATCAAAATCTCCAATAACGGGTATATCCGGAATGGGATGACCATGGGTGAAACCTAAAGAGAATATAAAAATAGTAACAAAGATTAAAAATTTCATTAATTGTTGAGATTTGTACATTAATTTAGTGACACTTACGAAAGAAAATAGGCAGATTGGCCAATTCGTACTTGTGAAAATTTCAAATGGATATTCAATTATACTTTCAAATAGTATATATTAACCATTCAAATATTACCCATCATGAAAAAAGTATTCTCAATTCTCGCTTCACTTGCATTTGCAGGTTCTGTATTCGCAGGTTGCCCATCCAAAACAATTAAAGGTAAATTCCTTAGTTTTGATGAGGGTTCTAAAACAATTAATGTTCAATCCGGCAAGAAAAAGCACGCGATTAAAATCAGCAGTTCAACTAAGATGGTTGGTTTTAAAGCAGTTGCTGACATCAAGAAGGATCAAGTCATCTCTCTAGAAGGATGCAATTGCAAAAAAACAGCCTCTTCAGTTGCTATGGGTGGTAAAGGTAAAGGAAAAGGAAAGAAAGAAAAGAAAGGATAAATTTTCTTAAATTAACTTTAAAGCCTCTGGGAAACCAGAGGCTTTTTTTTGGCACCTGACTATACTCCTGAAATATTTTAGCGGACTAATGCCATCTTACGAATAGAGTAAATTTAATAAAAAACTTTCTACAACTTATTATTTTTAAGTTAACTAGGAACTCTGTAAGCAAAAGCTTTTCGTTGTAATATCTTCGGAATAACACCATCAACTGGGCCAATTAGCCAAGCTATAGCGAAGCAAACCATAGCAATCACTACCATGGAAGCGGCGATCGAGCAGTCTAACCATCGTGCCATAAAAAAACCTCCTAATGAATAAACTAAGGATAGGGCAGGGACACAGAATAAAATACTCGGCATCCTGGAAAAAAAGAATGACGCAGTTGTGGAGGGGAAAATCAGCATGGCAATCACAAGGATTACACCGACCGACTCAAAGGCCGCTACAATTGTTATGGCAAGCAAAAGCATTAATCCATAGTGGATCACCTTGATCGGCAGTCCGAGCGATATGGAAAGGGTTTCGTCAAAACTTGTCACTATAAGTTGTCTGTAAAACACTACTATGGTTAAAATGATACCAATAGTGACAAGTGCCATTGTTACAAGTGGACGGGGACCGAGTTCAAAGGATCCCCAGTTTATTGTTTCGGCAAGTGGGGTGAATCCAATTTCCCCGTAAAGTAAGCATTCTGAATCAATGTGAGCATGATTTCCCATTTGAGTAATCAATAAAACTCCAAGTGCAAAAAAGCTTGTAAAAGTTAAACCAAGAGCGGCGTCTGCTTTGAGCGGAGAAACTTTTTGAAGCCACTCAATACAAAAGCTACATAGTAAACCAGCAATGCAAGCTCCTACAAACATAGGTATTAAATCTTTTGATTGGGTGATAATGAAAGCAAGAGCAAGGCCAGGAAGTATACCATGACTAATCGCATCACCCATTAACGCCAACTTACGAACTACGATAAATGCTCCAATCAATCCACAAGCAAGGGAAACCAGAAAACCCATCGCCACAATTTTTCCATTCCAGCTAAAATCCTGAACAGATTCCCAGGGCGCCCAGAAGGTATCGATAAAATTAAAAGTGGGAAAAAAATCATTCATTACAAAACTCTTACCAATTTCTTATCGATGTAACCCTTTTCAATATCTTGTTGACTTGGAATTAACTTTCCATGGGGGTCCATTCTGGGGTTGGATAAAATACGTTCTATTTTTCGAACAGTTACATCCCCCAAAATATGTTCAATTTTTTCCGCATCTTCATGAACATGATCCGGGGCATATTGAACTTCATTGGTTAAATATAACTCCCAAAGCCTATGGTTTCTAACAATACGACATGCCTCACCCCACCCATCGGGCGTTAAAGATAAAGTATCTTCATTTGGGAGGGCTATGTTTTCTTTTTTTAGAAGAAAGGCGAACTGTTTTCTTACTAGATGTTTTGCCTCTTTATTTGCCTCTGGCATATTAATCCTTCTTCTTTTTGCCAGGTCACTTATCGTGATAGTATCATCAGAGAAACTATTCTTTTCAAGTTCCTGATAGACTGCTTTTAAAGTATTTTCAACAGATATTTTTTGTTCTCTCCCCCGCGAATGAAGCCATTTGAAAAGAATTCCATTTTCGGTGTGAAAAAGCAGAATAAGAATAAAAAATAGAGTAGAAGTTAAGACGATCAACGGGCCAGTTGGAAGCTGATTACCAAGAAAAGACAAATAAGTGCCAACAATTCCTGCAGAAACTCCTAGTGTAGCCGACCAAAGAAGAAGACCTTTCATTTTTTGGGTAATAATTGAAGCGGTGGCCGCGGGTATAATTAGCAAGGCGGAAACAAGAATTACACCGACTACTTGAAGGGATGTAATTACTGAAAATGCTAATAACATCCACAATAAGTATTGTAATAAATCAACCGGCAAGCCCACCGAACGAGCAAAGCCTGGGTCAAAACCAGTTAGAAGAATTTCTTTATAGAGCAAGATTGTAATCAGCACAATGAGCAGACATGAAATTCCCATTCCCCAAACATCTGACGATGAAAGTCCGGTAATTTGTCCAAATAAGTATCGGTCTATACCAGATTGGTTCCCAAACTCCATTTTTTGGATTCTAGTCAGTAGACAAATTCCTATGGCATAGAATCCTGAAAGCACTAGCCCTAGAGCACTATCAAGTCTGACTTTGGTCGTTTTTTTAATTAATGAAATTAGAAATACACCAAGAAAGCCAGCGATCATTGCACCGACTAAAATACTAATTGAATTCTTCGACTGACTCCATATAAACCCCACTGCAACTCCGGGTAGTACTGCATGAGATAGAGTGTCTCCAAATAGGGAAAGTTTTCTAGTCACCACAAACCCTCCCATTAAGCCACACCCAAAACCCATGAAAATTACCCCTAATAGAACAATTTGAACCGAGTAGTCAGTGAGCGATAGAAAGCGAACTGTTTTAAGAAAAATGGTTGTGTTTTCTGAAACCTGCTCGGCTCTGAGATTACAAGTTAAAAAAAAGAAAAGAAGTACGTAAAATAAACGTGAAAATTTAAAAAATTTACCATTCATACAACTATTCGAAATGAGAGAACCTCATAAATGATTATGAGTAACTTGATCAGAAGTTTGTGTGTTGGCAACTTGGTCGGCAATTTCTGTAAACACAGTAAGTCGGCCTCCATAGGTTTTTTGAAGTAGATCTTTGGTGAATGTCTTTTCTACTTCTCCATGGGCAACCAATCGCATATTCAGAAGAATTAACTGATCAAAATAATCTTTTGCGTTCGAAAGGTCGTGATGAACTACAATTAATGTTTTACCCCTATTTTTCAGCTCTCTCAATAGCTCAATAATCGCATCTTCAGTCACCGCATCTACACCAGCGAAGGGTTCGTCCATTAGATAAAGATCACTTTCCTGTGCAAGTGCACGGGCAAGAAAAACTCGTTGTTGCTGACCTCCCGAAAGTTTTCCGATTTGTCGATCGGCAAAGGCTAGCATGTTGACTTTCTCAAGGCATTCACTGGCGATAGATCGATCTTTTCTACTTACCCGCTTCAACCATCCTACATGTGCGAAACGTCCCATCAACACAACATCCAGTACTGAAACGGGAAAATCCCAATCCACAGATTCACGCTGTGGAACATATCCCACTCTGGTATACGATTTTTTTCCTTTCTGACCGAAGATTTTTACCCAACCGCCACTCGATGGTACAATTCCCATTATGGTCTTAATCAATGTTGACTTTCCTGCTCCATTTGGACCAATCACTCCTACTAATGATCCCTCTTCAATCTCCAAATCGACTCCATACAGGACTGGCCTACGATGGTAAGAAACTGTTAAGTCATGAATCTCGAGTGGAAGCGGAGAAGAATTCATTACCTTTTTCTGCTCAATGCCTTTACAATGGTGTTTATGTTGTGAACCATCATCCCTTCCCAGGTATTTGCCCGATATTGGGTGCCGTTTGGGCCTATGGCAAATTCCTCTTTTGATCCAAGTGCGTCGGAGAACAATTCTCCTCCTACAACTACGTTACATTCTTTTGCAATTTCTTCTATAGCGGAGGGATTTACGCTGCTTTCGATAAAGATAGCAGGGATTTTGTACTTCCGAATCAGATCTACTAAATTAGCCCTGTCCCCTAAACCTGCTTCAGCAGTAGTTGATATACCTTGTAATGCAACAACCTTAAGCCCCATTGATCGACCGAAGTATTGAAAAGCATCATGACTGGTTACGATAGTCCGCTGTTCACTAGGAATTTTTTTAATTTCATTTAGTCCCCACTGTTCAATTTTTTTAATTTCTTTTAAAAAAACTTTAGCATTTTTTTTAAAAACTTCTTTTTCCGAGGGTGCATACTCGGTTATCTTATTAGTAAATTCTTTTACAATAAAAGCCCAGATCTTTGGATCAAACCAGACATGTGGATCAGGATGTAACTGAGATGAATTATTTTTGTTTGTAGAAATGATCTGTGTGTCTGCTAGACTGGAAGTGGCATTATATATTGAAATTCCTTTTTGTTTACCGTGCGCAAGTGCTTCGGATAATCTTCCTTCAAGCATCATCCCATGATAAATGACTAAGCTTGCTTTAGAAAGAGCGAGTATATCTCTAGAAGAGGGTTTATATATATGAGGATCAACGCCTGGGCCCATTAGAGGAGTAATTGAAAAACGGCCATTCGTTATTCGTGTGGCAAGGTCATACAAGTGGGTTGTGGTGACCACAATTCCTCCCCGAGTATCGGTCGATGGATCGCCAAAATCCTCAGCTTCATCTTTCGAAACCCCGCCGCATCCAAAAAGAAAAATAATAGAGGCATAAGCCGAAATTAGAAAGATGAACTTTGGTCGTAAGAAGGAATTATTATGGTTGTTCAAAATCATTATTTTTATCAATCAAAGTATAGTTACAATTTTACTTGAGTCAATCCCGATAAATATTCAATATTGTTTATATTATGCCAAGTGCGACGGTTGAAAACTACCTAAAATCAATCTTAAAACTATCGATGGAATGTGATCGGGGAGAGGTTCCGATGGGAATGATTGCCACCTCGCTTGGGGTTACCCCGGGCACTGCTACCTCGATGATGAAAAATCTTCAAAAAGAAAAATGGCTTTCCTACAAATCTCGAAAAGGGGTTACGCTAACGCCCTCCGGTAAGAAGATCGGAATGAGAATGATCCGAAGACATAGATTATTAGAAACTTTTTTGGTTGAAACGCTTGGACTCGATTGGAGCGAAATTCATGATGAAGCTGAAGAACTCGAACATGCGATTTCCGAGAAAGTGGTGGAGCGCCTTGATATTTTTCTTGGTAAACCTCAGCATGACCCCCATGGGCATCCTATACCCACCAAGGGAGGAGTTATTCGAAGATTACCACAAAAAACGCTCTTAGATTCATCAATTGGGAAAAAAATGAAAATTGAATCAATTTTAGATCAAAGTCCGGCTTTCTTAACTTTTGCTCAGAAAAAAGGGTTAATGCCCGGAAGAATGGTCAATCTTTTAAAAAAAGAAGAAATTGCGGATACGATTGAATTGCAAGTTGAGAAAATGCCCAAATTTGCACTCGGATATAAGTCTGCTGAAAAAATATTAGTTTCTGGTTAGATAAATTCACAGCCATTTATTAAACCATAATGTACCCTTCGTTTATTTTTTACCTACAGTTTAAAAAAGAAATTGCCCCTAATTACTAACTCGTACAAATTGAAACCTTATTATCTAATCCTCTAATCTACTATTTTATATGCCAAGACCCGTAACTTTGTTTACCGGCCAATGGGCCGACCTTTCCTTACCAACGCTCGCTAAAAAAGCTTCAGAAATGGGTTATGACGGTCTGGAGTTAGCTTGTTGGGGAGATCACTTTGATGTTGATAAAGCTGCAATATCTAAAAAATATTGCCAAGAAAGATGGGAAATCCTGGAAGAATATAATCTGACTTGTTTTGCGATTTCAAATCACTTGGTTGGTCAGGCAATTTGTGACCCAATTGACGAGCGCCATAAATCGATTCTTTCCCCAGATGTATGGGGAGATGGCAATCCTGAAAAAGTCCGAAAGAGGGCAGCTAAGAAAATGGCAAAAACGGCAAAAGCATGCCGTAATTTCATCAATGCAAAACCGGGAAGAGGTAAGCAAGATGATTTCCCTGCTGTGGTGAATGGTTTTACTGGATCGAGTATCTGGCATTCTATATATGCATTCCCTCCGACTGACCAAAATTATTGGGATAAGGGCTTTGAAGATTTTGCCAAACGTTTTGGTCCAATTCTCGAAGAGTTTGATAAGCAAAATGTAAACTTTGCTTTGGAAGTTCACCCAACAGAGATTGCCTTTGATATCGCCAGTGCGGAAAGGGCCTTATCGGCCGTCAAGAATCACAAAAGGTTTGGATTTAATTATGATCCTTCTCATTTGGGTTACCAGGGCGTTGACTATGTAAAATTCATCAGGGCTTTTTCTGATCGAATTTATCATGTTCATATGAAGGATGTATGGTGGGGTCATGGTGATGGCACTGTTGGCGTTTTTGGAGGGCACACCACCTTTTGTGATCCTCGCCGTCAATGGGATTTTCGATCTGTCGGTCGAGGAGATATTAATTTTGAGGAAATCATTGTTGCTTTAAACGATGTTGTATACAAAGGCCCACTTTCTATCGAATGGGAAGACGGCCGGATGGATCGATTTCATGGGGCGACAGAATCTTGTGAATTTGTAAAGGAACTAGATTTTAAGCCTAATGAAATGGCCTTTGATTCTGCATTTGATAAGAAGAATCAATAATTTTATTCACTGATAAAATACCCAATAATTTATGAACAGGAAGTTAAAAATGGGCATGGTCGGAGGAGGGCGTGGAGCCTTTATCGGTGGCGTTCATCGACGAGCAGCGAATTTAGATGGTCAAATTGAATTAGTGGCTGGTGCCTTTTCATCTGATCCCAAAAAATCAAAGCAATCAGGGAAAGACTTTTTTCTCGACCCTTCACGTACCTATGGGTCTTATCAGGAAATGGCCGAGAAAGAAGCCATGCTTCCAAAGGGTGAGCGTATCGATTTTGTAAGCATAGTGGTTCAAAACTATCTACATTTTGATGTTGCCCAAACTTTTTTAAAAGCCGGGTTTAATGTAATCTGTGATAAGCCTGTGACTCTTGATCTTGCTCAGGCAAGAGAACTCAAAAAAGTAATCACCAGGTCCAAAAAAGTCTTTGCTTTAACTCATAATTACACCGGTTATCCAATGGTTAAACTTGCCCGGGATATGGTAAAAAAAGGCAATCTTGGTAAAATCATAAAAGTAGTCTGCGAGTATCCACAAGGATATGCGATCACTGCATTAACTGGAGAAAGTAAAGCGATTTCTAATTGGCGAGCTGATCCGAAAATTGCAGGTATTTCTAATTGTATGGGTGATATTGGAACTCATGCGGAAAATCTAGTTCATTATATTTCTGGTTTAGAAATCGATTCCTTGTGTGCTGATTTGTCGGTAAACATCCCCGGTCGAGTGCTGGATGATGATGGAAATTTACTCGTCCGCTTCAAGGGAGGAGCACGAGGAATAATTTATGCATCTCAAATTTCGAATGGAGATGAAAATAATTTAAATATCCGTATTTATGGGACAAAGAAATCAATAGAATGGCATCAGGAACATCCTAATGAATTAATTGTGAAGGATGCTCGTTCGCCTCGCGAAATTTACCGTCGTGGGAATGATTACATTACCGGTTCTGCAGCAAGCAATACTAGAATTCCTTTTGGGCACCCCGAAGGTTTTATTGAAGCATTTGCCAATGTGTATAATGCAGCCGCTGTCGCTATAAAAGACGAAATTGCGGGGAAATTTCCTCGAAAATCAGGTTATGATTTTCCCGATATTCGTGATGGAATTATTGGGATGGCGTTTATTGAAACTGTTGTGAAAAGTGCTAAAGCGAAAGAAAAATGGGTTAAATTCCCATCGATTCCAAAGTAAACAGAAATTTTTAAAAAATACCCAATATTGAAATGACTACTAAAATCGGAATAATCGGAGCAGGCGGAATGCTACAATATCATAATGAAGGTTTTCGTGCAGCGGGTGCAGAAATTGTTGCAATTTGTGATATGAATCAATCCGCTGCCAAGCAAGCTGCCGAAACTTATGATATCCCTCATGTATTTTCGGACTCAGCTGTAATGCTTGAAAAATTAACTGACCTTGATGCTGTAAGTATAATTACACCCAATCGTACACACCGGCCATTAGCGTTACAGGTGCTACAGGCTGGAAGGCATGTATTTTGTGAGAAGCCTCCTGCATTAAATGCTTCTGAAGTTTTACAAATGAAAGAAGCATCCGAGAGTGCAGGTAAGACTTTGATGTTTAATTTTAATAATCGTGCACGTCCAGAATCCTATGCGCTTCGACAGTACATTGAAGCGGGCGAGGTCGGTCAGATTAATTCAGCACAGGCTAAGTGGATTAGGAGAACAGGAATTCCCGGATTTGGTGGATGGTTTACAAACAAGGAACTATCTGGAGGAGGTCCTTTAATTGATTTGTTACATATGGTTGACTTGGCCTTGTATTACATGGATTACCCAACCCCGTCTTTTGTCCTAGCACAGACTTTCTCTGACTTTATTCAGGATAAGAACTTTAAGGGTCCATGGGGTATCCCCGATGTTGCGGATGGAGTAACAGATGTGGAAAGTGCATCACACGGTTTTATTAAATTTACGAGCGGGCAAATTCTTTCCTTTCAAGTCTCATGGGCAGAAATGGTTAAGCGGGAAGAAGTATCGGTGACTTTTCAAGGAAAGAAGGCAGGTGGTATGATCCGCCGCTTGTTTGGATCAGATGGCTTGGATGAAACTGCAATCGATGATTGTGAGTTATATGTTCAGGAGCATGGTCGTTCGGTTAATCGTTCGATTCAAACCGAGCCAAATGAAGATATGGGACGAATTCGCTCAGCGGAAAATTTTGTACATACGATTACAGGAGAAGAAGATCCTTTAAATACTCCCGATCAAGCTTTAGCATTAATGAAAATTATTGATGCGACTTATCAATCTGCCCAAACAGGAAAGCCGGTTGAAATCCAGTAATTTATTCTAGTAGAGTGAGGTAGTTTGAACCTTGCTACTTGCGTATAATTCCTTCAATATAATTTTTTAATTATGGGTAAACAATATAATAAAGTTTTAAAGCGTCGTCGAAGAGCTGCTTATCTTACCAAGCGAAAAGCAGCTGTAAAAGAATTACTAAGTAAATCAGTTAAAGGCACGAAATCGAAGGTTACGAAACCAAAAGCTGTTCGTAAAACTGTTGCGGCAAAGAAAGAAAAAGTTGTAGAACCAAAACCAGAGCCGGTTGCAGGAAAAGCCAACCCGGTCGATGTTTTGGGACCCAAGGTAACTAAAGAAGCCACTCCTGAAGAAACAAAGATAAAAGAAGCCCCTCAAGAAGAATCTAAAGATTCAACAAAGAGCTGAGGCAAATTTTTTAAATTGTGAGCAAACATCAAGTTCTGCTCTTATTTTTGTTTTGTTTTTCATTTTCTATCTTTGGTAAAAATGAAATAAGTAGAGTCTCTCTTAAATTCTATAATACAGACGAACTTACCCGAATCCCTGAGTATTTTTCAGGAAAAGAATACACAGGCAATCGGATTTACTGCAGATCAAATGAAGAAAAAGAAGGGTTATATTTTTCATTTTCCATTAATAAAGACTTAAGATTTTTTCCGCTCAATACAAACATTATTTTATCCATTATTCGTCCAGGTCGTACTGAAATTAAGCAATTTAATTTTCCATTCCCCACTATTGAAAAAGGTAAGAGAGAGATTTTTTTGGGACTGACAGGAAAAGATTGGACAAGTGAAGCCCCCCCCCCAATTGCTTGGCAGATTGAATTTAAAAATCCTCAGGGTAAATTACTAGCTCGAAAAAAAAGTTTTCTCTGGGATCATGACTAATTCCTTTCTTTTCGCTTTTAATGTCCCCCTGGAAAGAATTAATAAAGCCAAATAAAATATCTCTTCTTGGTTTACGCGAGACTTTAGAAGGCGGGCAAAGTTTTAGTTGGAATTCAACGTCAAAAATCTCATGGATTGGTGCATTTGATTCAAAATTAGTTGAGCTTAAATTATTGGATGATGTCATCCATTGGAGGACCGCTTTAGATTATCCTGCTACGCAAGCGGAAATTCTTAAATATCTCTGGCTAGATTCATCCTATGATGAGGCAGTCAACAATCTTCCATGGAGGAGTGATAAAGTTATTGCTCAGTGTATAAAGTCCCTTCCTGGTTTAACCATACTTAATCAGCCGTTAGGGGAAATGCTTTTTTACTTTTTACTCAGTTCTGCCAAAAGTATTCCACAGATCAAAGAACTGGGCTTTTTAGTATGCCAAAAATTTGGTACTCAGCTTGCGCCCGACATTTGGAATTTCCCTGGCTGGCATATTTTGTCAGAGGTTAAAGAAGAAGAATTAAGAGGCTTAAAACTAGGCTATCGGGCAAAATATGTTCATAAGGTCGCAAAATTTTTAAAGCAAGATTCCGAATTTTTATCTTTGATCCCAAAATTATCCTATGAAGATGCAAAATGTAAGCTCGTATCTCTGCCTGGTGTCGGTCCTAAAATTGCCGATTGCACCCTACTTTTTGGGGCAAAATTTCCTCAAGCATTTCCTGTAGATACATGGATTTCGAAAACTTTGGATAGACATTATAACCTTGGTACATTCAAATCGGAACAAAAGACATTATTTGCCCGATCTCATTATGGGAAATATTGTGGACTTGCTCAGCAATTCCTGTTTTCCGGAGAAAGGTTAGGCCTAATTGATACAAAGACATAATTCTTTTTCTTTGGCCGGCTATTACTCCACGCTATAATTCTAATCCATAATTAATGGACTTGATAGTTCGAACCAGTTTCGATTAACAGCTGAGTTGGCCATAAAACCTAAATTTAATTTTGCACTAGGAAGGGGCTACTAGGATGCTGCTCTTATAACTAGAACCTATTTTCATTCTTCACCTAGCAGCATGGATATTGATGTTTCTGTAAAGAAATTAGAATTATAAAAAAGGTTTTCTAGCCCGAAAGAGTAGCTTTGGGTATGGCCTCCAATAACTCCTGTGTATATTCGGATTGCGGATTTTTGTACACCTCCTCGGCATTGCCACTTTCCATGACTTGTCCATTTTTCATTACCATCATGTCATCGGACATAAACTTGACCACGCTGAGGTCGTGGGAGATAAAGAGGTAGGTCAGATTCCTTTTCTGCTGCAATTCACGAAGTAAATTAAGGACTTGTGCCTGAACAGACACATCCATTGCGCTGACGCATTCATCGCAGACAATGAATTCCGGTTCAACTGCAAGGGCTCGTGCCACACTGATTCGCTGTCTTTGTCCACCCGAGAATTCATGAGGATATCGAAGGAGAAACTCCGCACCAAGGCCAACTTCTTCAAGAAGAGAGACTATGCGATCTTTTCGTTCTGAATGATTGGCTCCGATCCCATGAACGAGCATTGGTTCGACGAGGGTTTGCTCGATTGTCTGTCGGGGGTTGAGTGATGCATAAGGATCCTGAAAAATGATCTGCATGCGTTTTCGGAAATCGAGCATTTCAGATTGAGTCAGGGTAATGAGTTCATTTCCATCGTAGAGGACAGAGCCCGATTTAGTCTTCTGTAGCTTGAGTATGGCACGCCCGAGGGTGGTCTTGCCACACCCAGACTCCCCTACAAGTCCAAGAGTTTGCCCTCTTTGTATATGAAGGTCTATACCGTCCACTGCTTTGACTATCTTGGGAAGTTTTCCGAGAAAATTACCACCTGACTGGAAATGAACTGAAAGCTTCTTTACTTGAAGGAGGACATTTTGGATCCCACCGTTAGGGTTGTTTTTCCTCGTATCACTTTTAAGCTCGGCAAGTCGTTTTTTTGCGTCTGGGCATTCGCTTAGAATTAAAGAACCGTCCTGTTGCACCTCAGTTCGCAGAAAATCGTCTACAGTAGGTAAGACCTGATATTGGGTCTCGAGAGTGGGTCTGCAGGCAAGCAGACCTTTTACATAGGGATGAGATGGTTTCTCAAAGATATCACGAGTATTACCCTGCTCAACAATCTTTCCTCGATACATTACCACTACTCGGTCGGCAATATCGGCGACTACTCCGAGGTCATGAGTCACGAACAGGACCGCGATCCCTAAGTCATCTTTGAGTCCGCGAAGGATCTTAAGAATACGAGCTTGTACAGTCACATCCAGTGCGGTGGTTGGTTCGTCCGCTAATAAAAGATCGGGTTTGGTTACAAGTGCCATGGCGATCATGACTCGTTGTCTCATGCCGCCAGAAAATTCGTGAGGGTAAGAGTGTGCTCTTGAATCGGCGTCTCGTATGCCGACTTTTTTCATCATCTCAATGGCTCGAGCTTCCGCTTTTTTGCGTGAAACATTCTCATGGATGAGGATGGGTTCGGTTACTTGATCGAGAATTTTAAGGTACGGGTTAAGGCAGCTCATAGGATCCTGAAAGATCATTGATATGCGCTTGCCTCGGATTTTCCTGAGCAGTGAATGGGGAAGATCGATAAGTTCTTCACTGTAAAAAGTCACGGATCCACCCTCCACTTTTGCGGGTGGTTGTGGTAGAAGCCCAAGCACAGTGTGGCAGGTAACGGACTTTCCAGACCCCGATTCCCCAACAACTCCGACGATTTCGCCTTTATTAATGGAGAAGCTGATATCGTCCACAGCCCGGTTCGTACCCGCACGAGTGTGGAAATAAGTTTTAAGATTATTTATTTTGAGTAAACTCATCAGTCTTTAGCAGCCTTTACATCGAGGGCATCCCGAAGGCCGTCGCCAAGGAAATTAAGGGAGAAGAGGGTGAGTGAGAAGAAAAGTCCGGGTAAAAGAAGAAGTTGAACTTCGGTTTCTAGAAAATTGGCACCTTCTTTAATCAGGACGCCCCAGGAACTGTTAGGAGATTCTACCCCTAGACCAAGGAAAGAGAGGATGGCTTCATACATGATGAAGCCAGGAACAGTGAGGGTTGAATAAACAACTGTAGGACCGAGTACATTTGGAATAATGTGTCGAAAAAGTATACGCCCTCTACTGTATCCAAGCGCAACTGCCGCTTCCACGAATTCGCGTTCCTTAATGCTCATCACTTGGGCCCGCACGATTCGGGAAAGGGTAAGCCAACCTAGAAGGCCAAGGGCAAAGAATAGGGGAACTACGTTGGTCAACCGTCCAGTGAATTCCTTGTCCCACTTAAAGTTTGCCACGATCCATTGGGTGACATCCCCCGACCAGTTGCTCAATGTCGCCTGCAGAACGATTACGAGAACTAGAAAGGGAATGGCAAGTAATGTATCAACTATGCGCATCATAATTGCGTCGATTTTGCCACCGGCGTAACCTGAAATGGCGCCATATACTATTCCAATGGCAACAGAGACCGCAGTGGCGATTAAGCCGACTAGAATGGAAACTTGGCCACCGTAGAGAATACGGGCAAAAAGATCGCGTCCGAGAGCATCGGTTCCAAACCAATGATCTCCGGAAGAGGGAGCAAACTTATTGGTGAGATTTACCTGGTTTGGATCTGTGCAAAACCATGCGAAAATAAAACAGAGGAAGAATATAATGACGATCACCCAGAGTCCTCCCATGGCGAACCTGTTTTTCGCCATGCGGGCTCGGGCGTCCTTCCAAAGAGAGGAGCCTTGTGGCGTCGTTGAACTTGGATCAGTCATTGTCATTTTCTAATCAGTTTCCCCTGTGGGCCTTACCCGGGGATCTAATAATCCGGTAAGCAGATCGGCAAGGAGGTTCATGACAACAATAATGAAACCGAAAAATAGTGACAGACCTAAGAGAAGAAACTCATCTCGGGTGGTGGCCGCATTGACAAAGTGCTGCCCCATCCCAGGAACTTGAAAGATTGTCTCTACGATAAAAGAACCGCTGATCAAGGCAGCGAAAGCAGGCCCCAAGTAAGCGACCGCGGGGAGGAGGCCGCCCCTCAGTGTATGTTTGAGGATTACTTTGGCCGGAGACACACCTTTAGCATGTGCCGTTCGAACGAAGTCCTGTGACAGGACCTCAAGAATACCTCCCCTAGTAAGTCGGGCCAGATATGCAGCGGATACCAGACCCAAGGTAAAGGAAGGTAGTAAGATATCCTCGAGGTTCCCCCAACCGGCCACCTTGAGTCCCGGAACATGTGCCGCAACATAGATTTGCAATAGAGGACCGATTGTAAAAGAGGGAATACAAATACCAACCATGGCGACGGCCATGCATGCCCAGTCTACCCAGCTGTTTTTTCGAATTGCCGAAAGTACGCCCATGGGAACTCCTATTCCAATGGCGAAACCCAATGCGCAAAGGCCCAGAATGAGTGAATTGGGAAAAGACTGAGCAATGATATCTATAACCGGTCTTCCTTTGCTGGTGGAAATTCCGAACGAACCCTTCGTTATGATATTTTTTGGGTAAGCATAATATTGTTCCCAAATCGGTTTATCCAATCCATAAAGCTTACGAATATTAGCTTTGGTTTCTGCCGAGATATTCTTTTCGGATGTGAAGGGTTCTCCAGGCATGGCCTTAGCCAGAAAGAAGGTAATGGTGTAAAGCGCGAATAGAACAAGGACGCCTTGAAGTAACCGATCAATGAGAAAGCGTGCCATAAGTTTAGTCCTTCTTTTTTGCGGATTCCGGCTCCAAGCGTAGAAACTTGTAGGGGTGATTATCGAGAAGAAGCGGATTCCAACCCTTTACATCAGGATGAAGGAGATAATTACGTGTATACCAGTAAACAGGGAGAATAGGGCGCTCTTTGAGAAAAAGTGCCTCTGCTTGAGCGAGCTGGTCGTATCGTTTAGTTGGCTCTCCCATTTGGGCAGCCAAACTTAGCATATTCTCAAATTCTTCATTGTGCCATCCTGTACGGTTATTTCCAACACCCTTCATCCACATGTCAAGAAATGTGAGTGGATCCATGTAATCACCAATCCAGCCCCCGGCGGCAAGATCGTAGTCCTTTTCAAACATTGCAGTAATATAGGAGGTCCATTCCATTTGTTTGATTTTGATAGTGGCCCCGAGGTGTTCCTTCCACATCGCCTGTAGTGCCTCTGCGGTAACCTTGGAGGACTCTTTGTCAGTGGTAAGGAACTCAATGTCAGGAAGTCCCTTACCCCCCGGATAGCCCGCCTCGGCAAGTAATTTACGGGCAAGTTCAGGATTGAAAGTTACGACATTGGATGAGGGATAACCGCCAAAAGGAGGAACCAGACCAGTGGCAGGCTTCTGTCCCCCCTTCAGGACATTTTCAATGAGGGATTTTTGGTTCAGTGAGTAGGAGAAGGCGAGTCGCACGCGTGGGTCAGTAAAGGGCTTATTGGAAACATTGGTTCGGATGAAGTAAGTACCAAGATAAAGCTCACTACGTACATGTTCAGGGTATTTCTTACGGGAGTATTCAATAAGTTCGGATGCAATGCTATAGGTCACATGCATCTGGCCATCGAAATACATGCGGTCTTCGGTGTAGAGGTTACCAATGGGAAGAAAGCGGATACCATTAATACCAACATTGTCCCTGTCCCAATAATTTTTGTTTCGATTCACCTCAATATGGTCGTTGAACCTCCATGATTTTAGGACGAAGGCACCATTTCCAACAAGGTTTTCAGGCTTGGTCCATTTTGTGAATCGTTCTCCGATATTACCGTGTTTGAGAACAACATGTTTGGGAACAGGATACCAAGTATAGTGCTTAGTGATCTCGGGTAAAAAAGGGATGGGCGAATTCAGTTTTACTTTCAGGGTGTGCTTGTCGGGAGCGGTTGCACCAAATTGAATGAGTTCCCACAGATCTTTCAATTCCTCTTTTTTTAAGTTCTCCCGATCATTTTTCTCAAAATTCAAGTTTTTCATAACAAGGGAGCTTCGGATTTCAGGTGAAACATTTCCTGGCCATTTAAAGAGGGATGGCATTTTGATAAGATTTTCCAATTCATTTATGTTTAACCTGTCAAGTCCGATGAAATTAAAAGAACCTTCTTCTGCCTTTTCATTGGGACCGAAGTCCACATTTTTTAAGGACGCCCACCAATCTTTAGTAAAGTTAGCGTCTTTACGGAAAAGTAGATAGGAACGCTGCGACTTGTGGTAGGGTTCAGCATCTTTAATATAATAAAGCATGAAAGAATAGTCGGAGGCGAGGGCAGGGGTAAGCAATCGGCGAAAGGAAAAAAGAAAGTCATCGGCTGTAAGAGGTTGACCATCTGACCACTGTGCATTCTTGCGCAGTTCGAAGATCCATTCATCGGGGCGTATTGCGTTAACGGGGTACCATTTCTCAGCGACTCCGGGCATGGCTACTCCGTCTTGGGAAGGGTGGGCTTCGACCAGCCCTTCGAAAAGTGAACGAATAACATTACTTTCGAGAACGCCACTTACGATATGTGGGTCTAGTCCCTTGGGTTCACCACTGTTTCCCATTATGAGTATGCCGTCACGGGAAGCATCGTTTACACTATTTGTTTCTCCGCATGAAAGGGCGAGTAAGCAAAAGAAAACCAGAAGGAAAAAATTCCCTGTGTTTCGTAAAAGAGCTAGGCTTTGGTTTGTTTTATTGATCTTTTAAAAAAGTGACGAACACTTGATTGTTGGCAAGCAAAAGAATTCGTTAAATTGGAAAGTCCAAAGATTTGACTTTGCCCAATCTCATTGAATCGGTCATAAAAGGAACGCGTTATATGCGAGATTATTTTATCAGAAGACTTTTATTGATTCCACCGACTCTTCTTGGGATCAGTGTCATGGTCTTCGCGATCACGAGGTTAGCACCAGGTGGACCGCTTGAACAGGCGATGATGCAAATGCAACAAGTCTCAGAAGAGGGCGGGGGTGGAAAAGGACTAGGCTCAGACCAAGCCCTTTCGGACGCCCAGCTCGAGCAAATGAAGCGCCTTTATGGTTTTGATAAGCCACACTGGGAAGCTTATTTAATTTGGTTAGGGATTCTTCCGCGAGAAACTGAGTTTCGGCAAATTCGTTTCCTTGGTGACGAATTGGAGTTGTCTGAACGGGTAAGTCTGCCCAGCTTTAATTTAGCCGAATTGGACTGGAATACGGATGGATATTTGCAGAAGCATGAAGTGCCTGTCCATATTGCAAGGTATATTGACTTTGAAATACTTGATCAAAACAATGATGGTGAATTAGATGGAGCGGAGGTGGGCCGATCGGAAGCTTTAATCGAAGGTGCTCGAGAAAAAGTTATCCTGAAAAGAGATGGCGTTGGAGGAGTACGCATAATAAATGACTCTAGTTTGTTAGGAAATTGGAGCGTGCGAATGAAAGAGCGAAATTCGGATAAACTCAATGCCATTCCAGTTGCGGAGTTATTTATGAAAAGAAATGAAGGAGTGCTGCAGGGAAGTTTTGGTCAATCCACTCGTTATGGTGAACCGGTCCTTGAGGTGATTACTGAACGATTGCCGGTATCGACTTATTTTGGCCTGCTCACCTTTATTTTCACTTATTCGTTATGTATTCCATTGGGAATTTTCAAGGCCATTCGACATAATACTTTTTATGATGATTTTTCTTCAATATTAATTTTTGTTGGCTACTCCATACCAGGATATGCATTGGGCTCTCTTCTCCTCCTCTTTTTTTCAGTAAAGCTTGATTGGTTGCCCATGGGGGGATTGGTGAGCGAAAACTATTCTGAACTATCCCCATTCGATCAACTCAGAGACTTGGCGGAACATAGCTTTCAGCCCTTATGTTGCTATTTGATTGGTGGATTTGCATTCGTTACCATGCTCATGAAAAATCATCTTATGGATAACCTGTCCGCAGACTATGTGCGTACTGCGATGGCGAAAGGAGTTTCATTTGGTAACGCAGTTCGTAAGCATGCCCTTCGAAATTCTCTCGTTCCTCTAGCCACAAATGTGGGACACCAATTAACTTTATTCATTACTGGATCCTTCTTGATTGAAACCATTTTTGATATCGATGGTTTTGGATTACTTGGATTTAATTCTGTGATTGATCGGGATTATCCCGTAGTTATGGGAGTACTGACCTTATCAGCCTTCTTAATGCTTTTAGGAAATGTGCTCTCGGATGCCTTGGTGGCCATGGTCGACCCTCGGGTGCGGTTTGAATAAAAGATGATGTTTCAGTTAAATCCATTGACCCAGAAGAAGCTACTTCGCTTTCGTTCGATCAAGCGTGGATATTGGTCTTTTGTTTTTTTGATGATTTTATATGCAATCAGTTTGATGGGAGAAGTATTTGTCAACAAACGTGCATTGGTGGTTTCTTACGAAGGAGAATTATTCTTCCCTACTTACGGAGATCAGATTAGTGGAAAATATTTTGGCTTGGATTATGAATATGAGACCAACTATCGTGACCTCCAGAAAAAATTTGAAAGAGAAAATTCAGAAAATTGGTTACTTATGCCAATAGTACCATTTGACCCTTACGAAATGGATTACGCGAGCAAATCTTCCACCGGGTTTTCGGCACCTAGTTTTACCAATGGGCATTTTTGTGGAACAGATAAGACTGAACGTGATGTATTTGCCCGTCTACTTTATGGTTTTCGAATCGCGATGACTTTTTCACTGGGGTATTTATTCCTCACCTATTTAATCGCGATTTGTGCGGGGAGTATAATGGGATATTTTGGCGGCAGAACAGATATCCTAGGATTACGATTAGTTGAGATTTGGGCTAATGTTCCATTTTTATACATGGTAATCATTTTAGTATCAGTGATGCCTAGCTGGTGGGGAGTCGGTTGGCGGGTATCTTCTCTATTATTTATCATGGTTCTTTTTTCATGGACTGGAATGACCTATTACATCAGGGCGGCAATTTATAAAGAAAAAGAACGAGATTATGTTTCAGCGGCAAAAGTTATAGGGGCCAGTTCATCTAGAATTATTTTCCGTCATCTTTTGCCAAATGTAGTTTCCACGCTGGTTACTTTTGCGCCATTTACTATTGCCGCCGCAGTTTCTTCAATCACAGCCTTGGATTTTCTTGGTTATGGATTACCGCCCCCAACCCCAAGTTGGGGAGAACTTTTAAAACAGGGAGTAAATAATTTAAGCAATGCTCCATGGATTGTAATCTCCTCTGTTACTACTCTTGTGCTCACATTAACTTTGGTAACCTTTGTCGGGGAGGCCGTCAGGGAGGCTTTTGATCCCAAAAAATTCTCAACATACGAATAAGATGAAAATGAATATAAAATTATACGCCTGCATGGTCTTCGCGAGCCTTTGCTTATTCAATGGTTGTGATGATCATAAGTTGAAACCACCTCGTGAAGATTCGGTAAAGCCCGCCAATTATGAATCACCCATCGATCGAGAATTTGCCCGCGAATTGGCCAGGGAGTTTGGCAAGGAGTTTGCTCGTGAGTTTAGCAGGCAGTTGAAAGAGGGTAATGCCACTATTGCTTTGGGATCTGTCCTCTCGAAAATTTCTAATGAACCCAATCAAGAAATTCAATCATTAGTGAATTCAGATGGAACGCCCCATTCTTTATTAGCTCATTGTTCCGTTGATGTTTTAGAATTTTATCAAAACAATTCCGATTGTTTTTCAATCAAATCAGTAAAAGAAATCCCCAAGGATTTGAGATGGGAAGACGGTTCAGAGCAAAAAGTATTCTCATCGCCTGATGCTCAGCAGGGGGGCACTTGGAATCTATTTATGAGGGATTTCCCGAGGACTCTCCGAACAGTCGGGCCTGATGCAAATGGAGCGTTTAGAAGCTATTTATTGGACTACAATGCTTTGAGCTTGGTTATGTCTCATCCTAATACCGATGGATATTATCCAGGTTTAGCAGAATCATGGGCGGTTTCAGACGATTTAAAAACGGTTTATTTTCGCCTTGATCCTGCTGCAAAATACAGCGACGGAAAGCCGGTTCGGGTAAGTGATTTTTTCTTTTTATATTACTACATGAGGAGTAAGCATATTGAAGCGCCATGGTATAATGATTTTTATGGTAAGGATAAATTTCTAAACATCACGCTTTTCGATTCAAAAACACTTTCCATAACTTTTTATAAAGCGAAACCGGATATCGTAGAGAGAGTATCGCAACGTCCTATTCCTGAACATTTTTACGGAGAGTTAGATGGTGAATATTTAAATAAGTATCAATGGTTGCCAGAGCCTACCACTGGGCCGTATGTAGCCTTGCCTGAGAATGTGGATAAGGGTAAGTCTGTTACCCTTGTTCGGCAGGATGACTGGTGGGCAGGACAAAAAAAATTCTACCGTAATCGCTTTAATCCTAGTGAAATCAAGGTAAGTGTTGTGCGCGATTACAATAAAGCTTTTGAAATCTTTCTTAAGGGAGAAATCGATATATTTGGCTTAGCAAAAACGGAATTTTGGTATGAAAAGCTTCGAAATAATAATCAGTTAGTTACCAATGGGTATTTATCAAAAGTCACTTTTTTTAACCAAACACCACCGCCCTCTTATGCCCTGCGGATTAATTCTCAAAATCCCCCTTTAGATAATCAAAATGTTCGAATTGGTTTTCATTATGCTATGAATTTCGATCTAGTCTTGGAAAAGATTTTCAGAGGCGATTATTTAAGGATGAATACGGTGGCAGATGGATACGGTGGTCGGTCACACCCAACTTTACGAGCGCGTGAATTTTCCGTAGAGAAGGCGACCGAGTACTTCTCAAAGGCTGGTTATTCGAAAAGAGGGCCGGATGGTATTCTAGTTAATGACAAAAAAGAAAAACTTTCAGTTGAGATTCTAACTGGTTACAAACATTTTGAAGATGTATTGGTTGTGCTTAAAGAAGAAGCCAAAAAAGCGGGTCTCGAAATTAAACTCAAGATTCTTGAAAGTACTTCCGCTTGGAAGGCGGCGGGTGAAAAAAATCATCAAGTTATTTTTTCTGCTTTTAATTCATCTGTTGAGTTATTCCCAAGATTTTGGGAACCTTTTCATTCAGATAATGCCTACCAGCAATCAGGAGACACGAAATATCTTAAAAACGGTCAATTAAAGCCGAACTTGATCGTCAAAACGAGTACGAACAATTTTACACAAACTGCAGTCCGTGAAATTGATCATTTGATTAATGAGTATCGCGAAGAGGAGAGTCTAGAACGGATTACAGAAATAGCTCATCAACTCAGCCAAATGATTCATGATCATGGAGCTTGGGTCCCTGCCTGGAAAAAGCCATGGTTACGAATAGGTCATTGGAATTGGGTAAAATTTCCAGCAGATTGGGGGCCTAAAGAAACTCGCGATTATGAGGAATTTCAGGTCTTTTGGATTGATCAATCTAAAAAAGAGGAAATCCTTAAGGCAAAGGAAAAAGGCAAATCTATAGCCGATAAACCGACTGTTAAGATTTATGATAAATATAGGTCAAATTAATGTCCCGCAAAATTAATACTAGATCCGATGCAAGCTGAACCCTTACTTGAAGTAAAGGGCCTCTCTGTTTCCTTTGAGACTGATGAGGGAAGTGTCGAAGCTCTGGATGCGGTAGATTTCGAAGTAGGTCATGGGCAGACTCTTGGCCTAGTCGGAGAATCAGGTTGTGGTAAGAGTGTGACCGCTCTGTCTATTATGCGTTTGTTACCTAAGCCGATTGGCCAGGTCTCTTCTGGTACCATCCGATTTCAGGGTGAAGATTTATTAAAGTTATCGACCGATGGTGTAAGAAGAATTAGAGGCAATGAAATTGGGATGATTTTTCAAGAACCAATGAATGCATTAAATCCGGTTAAGAAAATTGGCGATCAACTCAGCGAAGTTTTTCTTTTACACCAAGAAGTTTTGGAAAAAGAAGCATGGCTACAATCAATTGAAATGTTGAAGATGGTTGGAATCCCGGCTCCTGAAAATCGGGTTTTTGAATATCCGCATCAACTCTCGGGTGGTATGAGGCAGCGAGTTGTTATTGCGATGGCTTTGGCATGCAAGCCAAAACTTGTGATCGCAGATGAACCCACGACTGCATTAGATGTAACTGTTCAGGCACAAATTCTAGATCTTCTAAAAAACCTTCAGCGTCAATTAGGGTCATCGATTTTATTGATCACCCACGATCTTGGAGTGATTGCAGAAAACTGTGATGAAGTTTGTGTGATGTATGCCGGGCGAGTGGTCGAGAGAGCAACGACTCAAGAACTGTTCGCAAACCCTAGGCATGCTTACACAAGAGGTTTACTTTCGTCTATTCCCCGCTTAGACCGAATTCCTAAGACAGAACTTCCGACCATTGATGGAATGGTTCCCGGCCTTTCTGAATTAAATCGAGGCTGTCGTTTTGCACCACGTAGTGGGAAGGTTCACCCTCAACACCTTCTAGATGAAAGATCGCCCTTGGAAGAAATTTCCGAAAGACATTGGGTCGAATCTTGCCCCCTATGTTCGGATCTTTAATTATGAAGGAAGAGCTATTAAACATTACAGACCTTCGGGTGCACTTCCCTGTAAAAGGAGGGATCTTTCGTAGGGCAGTTGGTGCCTGTAAGGCGGTGGATGGAGTTAGTTTTATTTTACAAAAAGGACAGACTCTTGGACTAGTGGGTGAATCGGGATGTGGTAAATCCACATTAGCCAAGTCTATTGTCAAATTGGTTGAACCAACTTCCGGTTCGATCAAATTTAAAAATCAGGAAGTGATCGGTACTAAATTAAAAAATAATTTCCGCAGATCTGTGCAAATGGTTTTTCAGGACCCCGCGGAATCTCTCAATACGCGAATGACTGTAGGGGCGATTTTAGAAGAACCTTTAGAAATCCATCGATTGATCGAAAAAAAAGATCGGTCAAAAAGAGTGGCAGAATTGCTGAAACAAGTAGGCTTGTCTGCGAGTGCCGCGAGGCGCTATCCATTTGAATTCTCGGGTGGTCAGAGACAGAGAATTGGAATTGCAAGGGCCCTTGCATTGCAACCCGAACTCATAGTCCTTGATGAACCCGTATCCGCATTGGATGTTTCGGTACAAAGCCAAGTACTTAATTTATTAATGGAACTACAGAGGACACTTGGCTTAACTTACCTTTTGATTGCTCATGATTTAGCCGTGGTGAAGCATGTTTCAGATACAATTGCAGTAATGTATTTGGGTAAGATCGTTGAGCTGGGACCAGCTGAAGAGGTATACGCAAACCCAATCCACGCATATACTAAAGCCCTTATTTCAGCCATCCCAATACCTGATCCAACTATTAAGAGAGAAAAAAGGATCATCCCTGGGGATGTACCATCTCCTATCAATCCTCCGGCAGGTTGTGCTTTTGGGCACAGAGTTGGCGCATCTCAATATCCTCAAAGTGTAAGTAAAGAAATAGAGATGATGGAGGTTTCTGAAGGGCATTATGTTCTCAAGTGCCCTTGCTGCGTTTAAAATTTTTTATCATTTTACTACTGATTTTTTAATAGTAGAAAAAAGCTTGCGAGAAAATCATCGAATGTCTTTTATGATTTTCTTGCCTTCTCACTCGTACATGCCCTTCACTAGAATACCAATTAATAAGTTTTTATTTACCCCTCTTCTTTTTTGCATACTCTCCGCGGGTTTGTTGTTGACAAGTTCTTTCGGGCAGAGTCCTGCCGATATGCCCCTTCGACAAGTTATTACTGAGGCCCAATCTTTAATTGGCCAAGGAGACTTTGCAGGTGCATCCCCCTTATTAGACGAATTGGAAGTCCGTTTCGAGGATGAAGAAGACCCGGAGGTGGAAAAAATACTTCAGCAATTTGGCTTTGTTCGTGGAGTTGGTTATTTACAAACTTTTGCTAAGACTGGAAATAAAGATTTTTTAGGTAAAGCTGCATCCGCTTTCGGTTTTTTTGCTAAAAAATTCCCAAATGATTCCAAGGCAGTAATGGCGTTGCAGAAAAGAACTGATTGTCTTCGTGCCCTCCACGAATGGAAGGAAGCAGCGAGTGTGATTGAACTGCTTTTGGATACGACGAAACCCTATCGCAAGCAAATTGTGAAACGAAGTGAATTAATGAACCTTTATTTTGGTCGAGCTCAATGCTATCACATCGAACAGAATTGGGTTAAGGGTGAACCCTCTTTTAAAGAATTATTAAAGTACTCGGATCTTGCAAAAGATGAAGACCGGTCCGCTTATGCAGTTTCCTGTTTGACAGAAATGTTTGTTCAGACAAAACGAATCGACGAGGTTTTCCCAATGTTACCCCGATTATCTGGTGATACTCCCGCCCGTTATGATCTTCGTTTGAATGTCAATTTAATGCAGGGAGCTGCTCAATTAAAAGAAAAAGAAAGGCATGTAGAGGCCTCTTTATTTTATGCACTCACCATGACGACCGAAGAGATAGTAGCCTTTTATACCGAAAGACAAAAACAATTGCAGACCGAGCTTTCGCAGTACGAACAACTTATTGCTTTGCAGGGAAATACTATGCCTAAGCGTCGACTTGAAATATTGAAAGAGAAGTCCAATACAATTGCCATGAAGTTAACCAGTGCAAAAGGACAGTTAAAACTTGCACAAGACACCCCACCATTTACCACTGTTTTACGATGGAGAAAAGCCGATAACTTTCAAATTACAAAGAGAGATTGGGAGTCATTTTGGGGATTCTATTGGCTTTACAAAGATTTCCCTAAGCATGAAAGTGCGGAAAATTTCCTTTATGCGGCATTTGCCTCTGCTAATACGGTAAAGCACCGAGAAAAATCAATCGAACTTGGAGAAGAGTACCTGGCCAATAAGGCTTTGAAAAAATTTCGTGCGGATGTCACTTTTATAATGGCTAATGCATACAGGCAAGAAGCAGAAAACCTTCAAAAAATTGCAGTGAGCTTACAAGCTGCTATGGGAACAGCTGAAAAAGACCAAGCGGAAAAAGCAAAAACAAAATCCTTAGAATACTTTGAAAGGTTTTTCTCTCTTTGTGATGATTTTATAGAGGTCATGCCTGAGCATAAATATGCCAAGGATTTCGTGGGTATGATGGGCTCAGTATTTTTTAAGAGAAGAAAATTTGAAGGTTTACTGGAAAAATTTGCCGGCTTTGAAAATGGATCAATGAACCGAGCGAAGGGCTATGTTAACCGAGTGGAATTTACGAAAAGTCCTGCGATGCCAACCGCACATTATATGAGTGGTCTGGCATTCCTTGCTTCGGGTCGCTTCGAGGAAGCCAAGCCACTACTTGGTGCTGTGGTAGGCGTTAATATGGAGGGCTTGCCAATAGGTGGTTCTTCTTATGAAGAAGAAAAGGATAGTGAATTTGAATAAAATGGAAAAGTTTTTCAAATCTGTTTTTTTATTTCCTTTCTGTCTGTTGTTTCTTTCCTGCGGTGGAGATGAAAGTGAAGTAGCAGAAGAAAATTCTGCTGGTTCAACTGCTGAAGAACCACGACCTGAAACTAAACCGGTAGAGGAAGAAATTGTCGAAGAGGAACCTGAACCTGAGGTTTTACCAAATCCCAATGGTGTATATTTACCCACAGGTAAAGAGCAAAATGGAAAGGCTGTTTATGCAAACGGAGAAGGCTTTTTCATGTGGTTTAATGGATCTATTTGGAAAATAACTGATAAGTCAGGTGGTGGAAAAGTGATTTCTTCCGGAAAAGAAAGTATAAATGATAAATGGAGTGATGGTGGAAAGGCGCGTAATTTTCCAGATGAAGAGTACTCCAAAGATGCTCTTTTCAGATTGGCAGTGGCTTATCAGGGTTCGACTGACAACGCCAACGCCATTCGACTTTTCCAACAATTTGTTAAAGATTTCCCAGAAGACAAGTTGGTCGCTGAGGCGTATCTGAGTCTAGGTGACCTTGCGATAAGTGATGTCAAATCTGATGAACAACCGTCGTACCCGCAAATCCAAAGTGCTCGTGAGAGTTACAAATTTGTTCGCGAAAAGACCCAAGAAATCAGGTTAATTACCGATGCTACATTCAATGAGGGAGGCTTGATTGAGAGAGTTGCAGAAAACCCAGAGGGTATTGTAAATCACTATTTGACTTTCGATAAGGACAAGGATGAAGTTCTTCAGTCCAAAGAATTTTCTGCAATTGGCATTAAGACAGAAAAAACTTTCTCTGATTTTGATTTAAATGACGACAAAGCCATTGATTATGGTGAACTTTTTGATGTGGCTTCCCATGTCTTTTATTCGGATATGGAGCAAACATTTGCAGACTATTCAGAGAAATTTAGTGACACTGATGGAGCTAGAATATCCGAAGCTACCGAGAAAATTGGATTTGCGAATGAAATGTTGGGCAGGCCATCAACAATGCTTAATCTTTATTTCAATGATATTGAACAATATGGAAATGACCCTAGTAATGTAGGGGTAGATGGAATCCTAAAAAAGTACATCGATAAATACGGGGAATACGATAAATTATATGGTAGAACTCTTGATCTTTTAGAAAAACTGCAAGAACCCAGCCAAGTCGTAACATTTACCTACAGAGATCGTAAAGGAATAGAAGATACTATCACTGGAACGGTTGAGGAGATTTTAAATGATCGAAAAAAACTACTGCCTTTTCTTTCTTCCTCGTACAAAGGAATGGATCCAGATATTTATAGTGATGTGGTTAAATCAAGGGGTGCTATTTTTTCCAACCCCTCTCTCGCTTCAAAATTTAAGGGTTATCTTAAAAAATATAAAGCCTTTCAAAATGGTTTCCCTTCTGAACTTTCGCCAGCTGTTGCCTTTGCAAAATTACTTCAAGATGCAAAGTCTGCAGGTAGTAAACCACTTGAGCTTAGAATGCGTGCAATGCTTGATCGGGTTGGTTCTAAAGCGGGAGGTAGTTATAGTCCGCAAAAGAGCGACTTCCCTGCTGCAAGTCCTGGAGTACTCGTTTGGATGGCGGAACAACTACTAGCCCAGAATGCGGTTGAAGATGCAGTTGAAGCTATGGAACGGTTGGTGAATGTTTATGGAGATAATGGGGGAGAGTTCCTTTTCGATGCTTACTATTTATTAGGCCAAGCAACTCAAAAGGAACGCGATTATAATATTGCTGTCTCGCATTATGAATCCGCACTTGCCAATTCGTCTTGGCATGACGACGCAAATGATGCTCGTATTCGTCTAGGTATTTCTCTTTTTGAAGTCGGGCAATCCACTAAGGATTCGGATTTGTTTGATCGTGCAGTTTCTTCTTTTGAGGAGGTGAGGGGCGATACCGATACAAGTTTAGACCAGAGAGCAGAATCTTCATACATGATGGGTGAGTGTAAGCGTGCGATTCGAGATCATGCTGGTGCAGCTTATTATTATCTGGATACTACATTAAATTTTCCGAGTGCTACAAAATGGGCATCTAAAGCCTTTGAGCAAGCGATTCGTTGCTATGAACAAACCGGACAATCGGACCAAATTACGAAAGTTGAAAAACAATATGTTGACTGGCAAAGAAAGTTCCTCAAATGAATAGATTTTTTATTCTTATAATTTCGATTGTATCTTTTTTCGAAATCTCCTTTTTATCGGCGCAAAATAAAGAGGATTATTTTAAAATCCACTCGGGTGCATTACCAGTAAAGATTTATGTAGGAAATGCTGCAAAATCTGGAAGCTTACTTGGGGTCGATGGCCAAAAGGGAATTATTTATGCCCAAATGGAGGGTGCTGGTAGGATGCAATTAGAACTACGTGGTCTAAAAAAACAAAACATTAAGGGTTTCTTATTTTCTTGGCCCGCCGGCGCCATGAAAACACTGAAAGCATTTTCTAACGAGCAATATAGTAAAGAGCTACTTCCTAGCCTTAGACCCATCATGTATCGAGTACTGCTTTTTCTTGATATTCCACAGGAATATTTTGCAATTCATGATAATTGTTTAATTTATGTGAAAGCATTAATTGCAATGGAGCAATACAACGAAGCATTTTATTTACTATCCAGGCTTAATTTAAATAAACTTGATTCCTATGGTTACAGAGATTTTTCTGAAGCGTCCCTTGAGTTGGCGAGTAAGATGATTCGTGCAAATCCAGAGTCGGCCAAAATTGCCCGTGCACTTCTACAAAAAGTTACTATTCGTAATAACAGTGCAGATCATGCATCCTATTTAAAATTAGCCGATTCCTTACGAACTCAAGGATTATACAATGATGCTATATCAGAGTATGCGAGACTGGGTCCGATTGTACAAAAAGCCCCGGGAAGTCCGTATATTAAGATAGTTCAGATTTGGCCTATTTACTGTTATATTAAACTTTATGAACAGTATTCGAAAGCAGCCCTTAAAGATGCCCGATATAAGGTACCTGCAGGTAAGATTTTTAATACCGCAATGCAGTCGGTTAAGAAGTTAGACGAAAATCCCCCTGAAAGAAATACTAACGAATATTCTCTTTACAAATTAATCCGTGCACTCCTCCGTGTTCAGTATGCTCGCCAGTATGAACAGGGAGGTAAAGAATTAAAAGCATCGGAGTTTTATCGTCAGTCAGTTCTCGAGGTCACCGAAGGAATTGTCAGTGCACGTGTAGGTCTTGATTGGCTTCCAGAATCTCTTTTAATGGCTGGCGGTGCGTATGAAAAACTTAAATTAAATGAAGCGGCCCAAAATGTGTATAAACAGGTTTCAATTTTTTACGAAGGTTCAAAATGGGCAGCCGAAAGCAAAAAACGACTCGATGCACTTCCTGCATCTTGAATAAATCCTACTCTTGACCCTTCTTCTTTTACAAGTAATTCTTAGACTATTAATCAAATAAAATTATGAAATTAGGTTTAATCCGCAAATTCAGTATAATTGGAATTTTATTTTCCAGTTTGTCACCCAGTTTTCTTGCTAATGTGGTTCATGCCCAACAAAAGGGTTTCGGTACTGCTCTTGTCGATAATCTTGGGCCTTTCCTTGTACCCTTTATCATTTTGATTCTAGCTGGTTTTACTCTTATTATCTACAATGGTATTGCGATTCGGAAAAAAGCATTTGTTAAAGATGATGTGGTGCAACCAATTATGCAGGAACTACAAAACCTTAATGTGGAGGGTGCAATGGCACTATGTGAGCAATACAAGCTTCCTGTCACCTCTGTGTTAAAAGGAGGTCTTGCCCGAATTCAAGACGATGAACTCGATATCGAGTCGATTGAAAAGGGATTAGAAGAAACTTCTGGGCTAGAATTAGCTAAACCTTTCACCTGGATTAATTTACTGAACACAGTTGGATCGATTGCTCCCATGGTAGGGCTGCTTGGAACTGTTGTGGGTATGATTGGTGCCTTTCAAGTTCTACAAAGTTCGGGAATGGGCGGAGAGTCGAGTCAGAAAATGGCAGGTAATATTGGTAGTGCTTTATGGACAACTGCTGCCGGTCTGGTTGTTGCGATTCCCACATTGATATCTTACTTCATCTACAAGACTAAATTTGCTACAATTGTGGCAGAGGTTAATCGGATTGCTGGTGACATGGTTTTTACTTTAGTCCGTGCGGCAAGAGGTGGTTTTGCTGAAGGTGGTGAAGAGGCAGGTGAAGAATATTATGAAGAAGCACCAGTTGAGGGCTTACCTCCTGCTCCAGATGCAGCTCCAATGCCTCCAGCTTAGTTTCAATTTTTATAGGATTCACGATTAACTGAATGAGTGGATATAAACCACCCGAGTCCAATGACTCACCAGATTTAACACCGATGATTGATGTGGTGTTCCTTTTGATTGTATTTTTCATGGTCGTTGCACAAAGAATGTCTGAACAATATATTGAATTATCTGCATTACCAGTTGCAGGAAATTCCAGTGTGAAGGAACAACCTCCACCCCGTACTATTATCAGTATAGATGAAACCCCTGTCGGCCAAAAGTTCTATTGGGGGGAGCAGGAAATTGATATGGATGCAATTGGAACTGCGGTTAAAAGAAACCCCGAGTGGAAAGTTTTTCTTCGTGTTCACCCAAAAGTCACTCATGCAGTTGTCCAAGATGTTATGAAAGTAATTGGTAATGCAGGACAGGCGGATATAATTTTCGGTACTTGGCAAGTAGGCACCTAACTGAATGGAAACATTAAAGAAAATCTTAGCGGATGAGGATGAAGTTGATCTTACTCCAATGATTGATGTTACTTTTTTGCTTCTTATTTATTTCATGGTCACCACCATGCTCAAACAACCGGAGGCAGAACTATCTATCCAACTACCTGGGAAACCACAGAGTAGTGATATTACTCCCATGGATATGCTTAATGTCAAGATAGGGGATCAAGGAGAAGTTTATTTAAATGGTTCTGAGATTGAAAATGGATTAGATTTCGAAATGCCAGATTTAGTTGCCAACCTCAAGGTACAAAAAGGAATGCGAGAACAGTTGATAAGCTCAGGAGCGAAGTCAAAAGCAGAAGCTGAATTAAAAGTACAGATCGAATCTTCTGGCATAGCAGAACATCAATCTGCCGTCAGTGTTCTGAATGCTTGTTCTGAAGCTGGTGTAAACAAGGTTACCTTTTCATTTTAGTTTAGTTTCTATTTTAGAAGCTTTTATGAGTTCATTAGTTTGTAAATTCCTCCACACTCGAATGAGAGTTAGCGACTTGGATGAATCAGTAGGATTTTACCAAAAGGTTTTTGGATTAGAAGTTTCAAGACGACATGAATCTCCTCGAGGCTCAAAATTAGTTTTTTTATCAGTTCCTAACAGTGATGAAGAAATTGAACTCACTTATTTTCCCGGCTCAGGAAATGTACAAGTTCAAGAAGATCTTATGCATCTGGCCTTCGAGGTTGAGAATATGGACGAATTTGCTCTGCACTTACATGATGTAGGGTATGAATTAAGCGATGGACCGACTAAAAGTTCCTCAGGTTCTGTTTTTGCATTTGTAGATGCACCTGACGGGTATGAAGTAGAAGTAATCGAAAAACCGAAGATTTCTTAAGAATATAAGCATTTCACTTTTAATTTCGTAATTTTTAATAAATTTTCTCTTACCTGTAATAAAATTACTTTAGTATTTTCAGGTGGATATTGCAGATCATCCTATTCAGTTTCAGGTTGAATATTTTTTATTAGTAATAATTAAATATGATTAGTTAAATTCTAATTTTTTTCTAATTTGACACTTAATACTTGCCGAATCTATTTCATCGATAGACGATTATTAGCTATGTTGAAATCTGAACTATTTATTATACAAAAAATACTCATAGCCATTGGGATGTTATTCATAAGTTCCTGTCAAAGCACCATACTGCCTAATTCCCAACCTATGGTTAAGAAGATCGTACTTTTTAACGGAACTGATCTCAAAAATTGGGAAAGAATTGACTTTGCGGGGAAGGGTGAAGTTCTAATCGATGAGAACGGAAGCCTCGTTCTTGAGATGGGTGCAGAGCTAAATGGAATTCGTTGGATAGGAGAGCCTGAACTACCTAAAATTAACTATGAGGTTTCTCTTCAGGCTAAACGAACGATGGGTAGTGACTTCTTTTGCGGACTCACTTTCCCATTCAAGGACTCTCATGCTACACTGATTTTAGGAGGGTGGGGTGGATCCTTGATTGGGATCTCTAGTATCGATGATTTTGATGCTTCAGAAAATGAAACTGGGGATGCCTATGTTTTTGAAGATAACCAATGGTATGATGTTAGACTTTGGGTTGGTCAGCAGAAACTACAAGTCTGGATTGATGACAAGATTGTTATCGACTGTGATGTGGAAGGCCAAAAAATCGCTATGCGGTTCGGTGAAATTGAAATGTCCGTACCTTTTGGAATTACCACTTATACTACAACCGGAGTAATCAGGAATATCGTTGTAAAAGAAGGTCGTGCGGTAAAATAACCAGTTAGGTTTGCTTTAAATGTTTACTCTACGGTACGAGTATATGAACTTTTGCTAGGTTCGGTAGTACTAAAAAACCCTGTGCTTGAAGCTAGTAATTAATAAAATATTAAGCTACTACTTAGTTTGCTTGAATTGTAGAGGAATTTTCTCGAAGCCTAAGTTGTCCGCAGGCTGCATCAATATCATGTCCCTTTTCCATTCTTAAAGTAACCCGTGGTGCATTCTCCCGTTCAACTTGTGATCGAAAAGCATTTATCTGCGCAATTTCAGGTCTTTCCCATATCATTCCATCCACTTTATTGTAGGGAATTAAATTTACTTTTGCATTTAACCGCCTTGCGTGTTTGGCAAGTAAGGTTGCCTGACCTAGGTCATCATTTACTCCTTTAATCAAAATATATTCCAAGGTGATCATTTTTTTTCGCTCTTCTATAAACTTCTCACAGGCATCGATTAATTCGCCGATGGGATAGCGTTTATTGATTGGCATAATTTGTTCCCTGGTTCGATCGTCTCCACCATGCAAAGAAATAGCCAATCGTATTTGAGCGGGATATTTCGATAATTCAAGAATTTGGGGCACTAGACCACTTGTAGATAGAGTGATATGTCGTGCTCCAATACCTAAACCATCAGGTGATAAAATCTGATCCAGTGCAGGTATCATTGCGGGTAGATTTGCAAGTGGTTCTCCCATTCCCATGAAAACTAAATTATCAATCCTACGCTCTGCCTTTGTTCGGGCAACAAGAACTTGTCCGACAATCTCACCAGTAGTTAAATTTCTTTTCAAACCATCCAAGCCACTGGCACAGAATTTACAACCCAATGCACAGCCTACTTGAGTGGATACACATAATGTGAGTCTTGATGCCCGAACTCCTTTAGTTCCTTCAGTCGCGGGAATGAGTACGCTTTCAATTAATTGATCGTCTCGTAATTTCCAGAGAAATTTTTGCGTCGTATCTGCTGATCCCTGTTCTTTGGCCAGTTCCATTGGCATGAGATCCCATTCCTTTTTTAATTCTTCCCGTAAGCCGAGTGATAGGTTACTCATCTTTTCGAAATCGAGAATCCCTTTTTCGTAAATCCATTCCCGGATCTGTTTATTTCGATAGGAAGGCAATCCTTTGAAATTCCACTCATCAAATGGAATATCCATCAGAAGTCGTTTCCTGTTTTTAATCTGCACCATAAAAGGGTTCTGCCCGAAAATGGCAGTCCCTACAAGTTAAACTAATAACTAAAAACTTGAGTTAGATACTTATGCAATAACTTGGTGTATCGGTTCAGCCCCTTCCACCCCGACTAGACTTTTGTCTAATCCCCCATGGAAGTAAGACAAATTGTTAGGATCAAGGCCAAGCTGATTTAAGATGGTGGCGTGCAGACGACGAACATGAAAACGGTCTTTCACTGCTTGACTCCCCAGTTCATCTGTTTCTCCCACACTTATGCCGCCCTTAATTCCACCACCAGCCATCCACATAGTGAATCCCCAGGAATTGTGATCTCGTCCAGTACCACTTGCATATTCGGCAGTGGGTTGACGGCCAAATTCACCTCCCCATACCACAAGCGTCTCATCAAGTAATCCTCGCTGTTTCAAGTCCTTAAGCAAACCTGCGATCGGTTTATCTGTATTCCCCGCATGGTAGGAGTGGTTTTTGACTAAATCCCCATGGGCGTCCCAATTATTATCGTTATGGTGACCTCCGGAATAAACCTGAATGAAACGAACGCCCCGTTCAACTAGTCTGCGAGCAAGCAGACACTTTCGCCCAAACGCATCAGTATTGGTTCCGTCCATTCCGTATAAGTCTTTTATATAGCTCGGTTCTTTATCCACATCGACAGCCTCTGGAGCGGATGCCTGCATTTTGTAGGCAAGTTCATACGAGGCAACCCGTGCCGCCAAGTTTGTGTTGTCATACCTTTCCGAAAGGTGGCCCTCGTTCATCGTTCGTAGATGATCGAGCAGAGTCCTTTGTTGTGAGCGTGGCATACCGTGAGCGTTTTCCAAGTCGAGAATCGGGCTACCTTGTGAACGTAAGACGGTTCCCTGATAACTGGCTGGCATATAGCCACTCGACCAGTTTTTCGCACCGCTAATGGGTCCACCAGTTTTGTCGAGCATCACTACATAGCCAGGCAGATTTTCGTTCACGCTACCTAATCCATAATTGACCCATGAACCGAGGGATGGATGACCAGAAAGTAAATTTCCAGCATTCATCATGAGCATAGCCGATCCATGAATAGGAGACTCTGCCTTCATAGAATGGAGAAAAGCGATATCGTCTACACAGGAACCAACATGAGGGAACAGGTCGGAAACATATTTTCCACATTCTCCGTAAGGTCGAAATTTCCACTTCGGCCCGACCACACGGCTTTCACTACGTTTTCCACCACGACCAAAAGTTTTTACTTTTATGAATTTTCCATCGAGGGGATAAAGGTTGGGTTTATAATCAAAAGTGTCTACTTGGCTCGGACCCCCGTACATAAAAAGAAAAATGACCGATTTCGCTTTTCCGGGAAATGCGGAATTCTTGGGAGCGAGCGGATTAACAAAACTGGGTGTCTGTGCGGCCAGTGCCTTGTTTGAGAAAAATCCGTCCTGTGCGAGCATGCCGGTCAATCCTAGTGACGCAAACCCTCCACCCAAATCCTTAAGAAATTCTCTTCGATGTAAACGGTTACAAAATGTGTTGGTTGGTTTATCGTTCATAATTAGTCGAGGTAAACAAATTCATTTAGGTTAAGTGCGAGCAGGGCAAATCGATTGAGAGCTTCCTCATCTGTAAGATTAAATTTTATCTTCATATCCCCAATCATTTTCTCGCCGGCTTTCACTTCCTTCTCGGTGGGGTCTCTGGATAGTACAATTCTAAGACCAAGTTGAACTTGACTGGTGTGTTTGTCTCCGCCTTCTTTTCGAAGTCGGTTGGCAAACGCTTTGGCGGAATCATTCATAAATTTTCCGTTCAACATGTTTAGAGCTTGTGTAGGAACCGTGGTGTTAAACCTGACCGGACAGGTGGAGTCCGTATCAGCCATATCGTGGTTAACCAGAAGTGGCATTTGCATGGATCTCATGACCTTGACGTAGACGCTTCTGCGGTTCGCTTGTTCGGGCGTGCTGCTACCCCAGCCTTTACCTTTTACCGAAGAACCTGCTAGAACAATATCGGGTACGGGGGGGGTCACGCTTGGCCCGCCCAATTCAAGATTGATTGTTCCACAGGCGTTCAGTACTGAGTCACGAACTTCTTCCGAGGTAAGCCTTTTCATATCAAAACGCCATAATTTTTGATTTAAAGGATCTTTCTGAAGAGCCAAGTCATTCGGTTTGGATGATCTCTTGTAGGCATCTGAAGTCATAATTAATTTGTGCATCGCCTTGATATCCCAATTGGAATCTATAAATTGTAATGCAAGCCAATTAAGCAAATCGGGATGAGTGGGTGGAGTGCCTTGAAAACCAAAGTCGCTTGAGCTTTCCACAATCCCTCGGCCAAAATGGTATTGCCATATGCGATTAACCATTACCCGGGCAGAGATTGGGTTTTCTTTAGATCCGATCCACTTGGCCAATACTGTTCTTCTTCCCGAGGATTTGGCGAGCTTTTGTATTGCAGGTTCAGGAGGGTTAAGTACGGATGGGAAGGCGGGGGAAACTTCTTCTCCTTCAAGGGCAGGATTGCCTCTGCGTAGAATCTTGGTCACCCGCTCACCCTGTTCGCCGACAGCGAGTACTTTATAATGATCAGATTTTGGCTTTTGAGAAAAATGCTTAGTAAGGTCTCGCTTCCATGCTTGATAGCGACCAAAAGTACCGTCACTCATCACTTTTTTAGCGTGTTTACGAATAAGTCCAGCGAGATCAACGGCTTCTTCAAAACACTCCAATCCCAAATCGATGTATTGTCCGCCAACTGTTTGTCGGCAGTGTACTGCCACAACATTCTTACCAGTTT
>CAYLIJ010000001.1:36271-169324 GCA_964383925.1 uncultured Puniceicoccaceae bacterium | reverse complement strand
TGAAATTGTAAACGCCATGGATTGGCTGCCCACCTTGGCCACTGCTGCAGGTATCTGCATACCCGAGGATCATCCAATAATTGACGGTCGAGACCTTTGGCCGATGATGATTGGAAAAACTAATACAATACCTAGCCCCACGGATAATCTATCTTTGAATGCACAAGTGCCTCTGCGACGAAGATGGGAACAAGGATTGGAGTGGAAACAATATTTTGATCGCGTGGAATTCTTAAATGCCTACTTCTACCATGGCAGTCATGGTGCCCTAGCGGCAGTCCGTTCAGGTAAGTACAAAGCGTTGCTTAATCCAACTCTCACAATCTATGATTTAGAAAGCGACCCTGGGGAATCGAAACCAATCCGCAACCGAGAACTCAGTCGCAAACTGCGTGGTATGGCGGTAATGCTCCAGGAGGAAATGAGTCGTGATGCCCGTAAGGCAGGCGAATATAAATAACCGACCAGATCACAAAAACTTTAGTCAAGGTGGCGAGAATCTAATTTTATTTAGCTAATTTACTAATTTTAAGTAGTTTGCAACTTTTTCTATTACTAGGCGACCCAGCACAAATATCTTTCCGGTCTGGATCCATCACTCGGGCGAAAAGAACTCAGTACCTTTACCGCCTTGTCTTTAAACGAATGTTGATGCACAGCGATAGAAGAGTAACTGATCAGGTTTATCTCGATACAAGTTTATTAACCTTACAGGAAAGTACGAGGTCGATAGACGGGTACCAAAAATGAACACACATTTCCGGCAAAACGGGCATTTGGGCTCGTGGGTTGGCGAAAAGGGTGAAGAGGGTGAAAATGTCAAGGAGCCCGTTAATAATGAGCTCTAGACGCCTATTGACGCAACATGACGGTAATTGCGAATGGCGGGACAGACGGGACTCCAACCCGAAATCAAATAGTGATCAAGTGTTTGATAGTAAGATGCTTGAGGGATTCACAAAGGAGCAGTGGGCACAGATATGGACACACATTTTCGGTGAGGATGGAAGTTTTCTATAAGATCAGTCCCTCTATGCCATTACCCGATCTTTTCTGCCAGAGGTTGATCTGCAGGTGATTGGGAGAATTTTAGGTACAAGGCTGGAATGACAAGCATGTTGAGAAAAGTGGAGGTGATTAATCCGCCAAGGATGACAATCGCCATGGGTGCTTCAATTTCCTTTCCTGGTTGGCCAAGGCCATTTGCTAGCGGTATAAGTGCAAAGGCAGCTGTGAGGGCGGTCATTAATATGGGGTTGAGCCTTTCCATCGAACCTTGACGAACAGCTTCATAGATTGGTTTACCCTCCATTTGTAGCTTATTGAAATGGGATATTAATAAAATTCCATTTCGAACTGCGATTCCAAAGAGGGTAATAAATCCGACAAGGGAGGCCACACTTACGATCCCATCTGTCAGCCAAACTGCCCAAATTCCGCCAATGAGTGCGAGGGGTAGGTTGACCAAGGCGAAGACCACATCCCGGGGGTTTTTAAACTCCTGAAATAAAATCATTGCGATCAATGCAAGTGACACAACGGAAAGTATCCAGATAGTTCGCGAGGCCTGAGCCTCACTTTCAAACTGACCCCCATATTCCAAGTAGTAGCCATCTGGAAGAGTCAGTTTAGCATCTAGTCGACTTCTAATTTCATCGACAACCCCGCCCAGATCACGCCCCGACACATTTGCTTGAACTACCAATTTGCGCTGGCCATTCTCGCGGCCAATCTGATTGGGGGAAGGGATAAGTTCTATGGTGGCGAAATCAGAGAGTGGACGAAGAGAACCATCAGCAATTTGAATTAAGGAATCTAAGAGTGATTGAAAAGTCTGGGTATTCGCCGATTGCTGCCTGACTACCAGGTCAAAAGTTTTTTGCCCTTCTATGATTTTGCCCACTCTCTTTCCATTAAAAGCAGTTTCTATGTGGCGAGATAGTTCTGCAGGCTTCAAACCATAAAGAGCCAAAATATCCCGGTCGTACACAAAGGAGAGTTGTGCCGTATTTACAATGGGTTCGATCGCCAAATCAACCACGCCGGTTACTTTTTCCATTTCTACTTCCGCAACCTTCGCTAGGCTGCGTAGTTTTTCCGTACTGGGCCCGAAAATCTTTACCGCGATACTTGCCCTTGTGCCCGAAAGCATATGGTCGATTCGATGGCTGATTGGTTGGCCCACGGTAAAGTGAACGCCAGGAATATCATCCAGTGACATTCTCGCCTGATCCATGGCGATCTCGCGATCCACTTGATCCAAGTCAAGGACAACCTCTATCTCCCCAGCATTGACAGGTTGTGCATGTTCATCCAATTCTGCTCGTCCTGTTCTTCTCTGGACACTCACTATGCCTTGGTTGCCAAGAATAATGTTTTCCGCATGCTTTCCTATTTTGTTCGATTCGTCTAAGGACAGATCTGCTGCGGTTACATAGCTTACGGTAAGTGCACCCTCATTGAATTCCGGTAAAAAAGATCGACCCAATTGAGGCACAAGAAGTAATGCACTTAGTAAAAGGAGGAGAGAGCAAACTATGGAAACGCTTGGCTTTTTCAGGATAAATTCAAGGGTTCTTGCATAGATAGGTTTTATCCAGCCAGCGATCCAGCCTTCTTTGAACGAAGCGTTCCGGATCGAGGAGGGAAGGAGGAACGATGCAAGCACGGGGGTAACGGTCAAGGCAATGAACAGGCTGGCAAAGATTGAAATTACATACGCTAGACCCATTGGTTGGAGTAACCTGCCCTCGACGCCACTGAGGAAGAACAAAGGGAAAAAAACGATGGTGATGATAAGGGTAGCCCCCACCATGGGTTTACGGATTTCCTGAGAAGCGAGGTAGACTACCTCCTTAACTGGTTTCTTTTGCGATTCACTGAGTTGGGCATTTTCTCGAAGCCGGCGAAATACATTTTCCACATCGATGATGGCATCATCCACCAATGCCCCAATCGCGATTCCAATGCCACCCAGTGTCATGGTGTTAAGCTCGATTCCACTCAAATGAAAGACAAGAAAAGTGACCGCTAGTGAGAAAGGAATGGCCAAAATCGAAATAAAAGTGATGCGTAGATTTCCCAAAAATAAAAACAACACCACAACTACGAGGAAGGCGCCGTCTTTCAAAGCATGGAGAACATTATCAATCGCTACCTCAATAAAGTCGGCCTGCCTGAAGAAATTATCCTGAAACTTCATCCCCCGTGGTAATCCCTCCTTCATTTCTGCGAGTGCTTGATCAATTCGTTCAGTAAGTATCAAGGAATTGACATTGGGCTGCTTGGCTACGGATAACACCACGGCGTCTTGGCCATTGGCGGATGCACTTCCAAATGCAACCGCCGGCCCAATTTTGATGTTAGCAACATCTTCAAGCAGAATATTGCCTTCCGGTCGGACATCCACCACCACTTTGGATAAGTGTTCAACTGTCCGAGCAAGACCTAGTCCTCGGATTTGATATTCTTTTCCCTTACTTCGGAAAACGCCACCCGAGCTTTCCTGACTGGCATCTGCAGTCGCAGAGGTGACCTGTTCCATCGATACCCTTAGCGAAGCTAATCTTTCCGGAATGACGCTAACCTGATACTCTTTTACTTTGCCTCCAATCGGGCTAACTTGGGCAACGCCGGGGATTGCTAGTAACCTTCGTCGAACCTGCCAATCAGCAAAAGTGCGTAAATCCATCATTGAGACTTCTTCTTTGCTGTCCGCTTTTGTCTGCAAGCCTAGGAGCATGACTTCCCCCATAATCGAAGACATTGGTGCCATGATGGGCGGGGAGATGTCATCTGGAAGGTTTCCCGCAACTACTTGTAATTTTTCAGAAACGATTTGGCGTGCGTGATAGATATCCATCGACCATTCAAACTCCACATGAACGATACTCAGCCCGGGTGAGGAAAAAGAACGAATTCTTCTAACTCCCGTGGAGCCATTGAATGCCGACTCCAAGGGTAAGGTTACCATAGTCTCTACTTGTTCGGGAGCCATGCCATGGGCTTCAGTCAAAACTGTAACGGTTGGTGCATTCAAATCAGGGAACACATCAAGGTTTAATCGGAATCCAACAAAAAAACCGGATAAAAGTAAAACTACAGAGGCAAAGACAACAAGTGCCCGGTTGTTAAGAGAAAAGCGGATTATATAATCAAACATAGGTACTTCTCCTTCTAATGGGCGTGGCCATGCCCCATTTCCATCCCACCCAGAGAAGAGAGACGAATCTGGGTAGCTCCCTTGGTAACCACTTGCTCTCCTTTATCGATTCCCTCTTTTACCTCTATCCACTGACCATCCTGAATACCTAGCTTGGGAAATCTTTTTTCGATAGTTTCACCACTGCTTTGGACATAAACGAGAGCATCGCCAAGTTCCTCTTGAACCGCATCCACTGAAATAGCTAGGCAAGACTTCTTCTCTGAACCAAGAATTTGTACAGCCAATGAGGTGCCTTCAATAAATTGGCCGTCGGCATTATCAAATTCAAAAAGAAAGTGTGCGAATCCAGAAGTTCCACTCGCTAAAGGTTTTTCCGAAACTGGTCGTCCCCCAAGTTCTGAAATGCGGTAAGTCTTTTGGCCAGCACCCATTCGAAAGGTTGCATCTGTTGCTATGCTCATATCTTGAATACGAGTTGATGGTACTCTTGCTTCCAAAACTAAAGTTTGTGTATTTTTAATCACTGCCAACGAATCTCCCTGTTGAATTTTTTGCCCCGGTCTAACCATGATTTTAGTGATCATACCTTTTTCAGAAGTTGTGACTTGTGCTTCCAAATCAAGAAATGCACCCGCTGCCATATTTACACCCATTCTTGAAAGTGATTCAGATAGGGTATTTTTTCTTATTCTCGCTTCCTGTACTCTTCTTTCAGCGACGGCTTCTTGTTGGAATAATTCCTCCATTTTGTCGCATTCAAGTTTGGCAAGTAGGTATTGCTCTTTGAGCCTAGCAAGTCCAGAATACCATTCCGCATCTGGTTGGATTATAAAAAGTTCCATGCTCTTCGGTACGATCATACCAACTTTCAGGTTTTGATTTTTTTTAGACCACAAAACGGTACCTGAAGCAGTTGCAGGGATGACTTTAATGCTGGAAGCGGGCAATCGTAGAACCCCTGTAGCGGGTAGGGCGTAACTTATATCTCGGTACCCAGCTTGCTCGATCTTGTAATCCGTTCTCCATTGCTGTTCTTTGAGAAAAGTGATCTGTTCAGCCTGGGGTTTGGAAATAACTTTGGGTTTTATTTCACTTTGCGATGCGAATACAAAAACCTGACTTATGGCATGGGAAGAGTTTATATCAGAATGATTAAGTGAAATTTCCATTCGAGCTGAACCACTAAATCTGGGTGTAGCTTCAAATAAATAAATTCCCGGATTGCTTGGTTTTTGTTTGGTGATTACCAACTCGTTTCCATTTTCAGGGACTAACTTCATTTTCAAAGTGCCTGCCTTAATTGGTTTAAAATTGTCCATTCGAGTGAGGTGTACAACGAAATTGGACGAGATTCCTTGAACTAAAGGCGAGTAATCCATGAAAAGTTCTGTAACCCCATTAAAATGTGTAACCACAATTGGTTCGTTCCCTGATTTCTCCGCGTGTTGTGCATGATGTCCGTCTGTTTCTTGAAGATCGTGATCGGGATAATCACAGCTAATCAAAAGAAGAGTGAAACTTAGAATTGTAGTGAATTTATATTTGAAATTATTCATTTTAATAAGAATGCTGGATTAAATTTTTGGAGTACTGAAGCTAGGGGTTGATGCGCTTAAATATGTAAGCCTTAGGTAGGCAGATTGTTTGAGGTGATGGCGTTTTAATGTGTTTTGCTTGCCCGTTAGTAGGGAGCCCAATCCATCAAGGTACTCGATGACACTAGCCTCACCATTTGCGAAGCTTGACTGAAGTCCTTGGAGGTAATTTTTTCCTTCACTCATCTGACTTCTGCCTAAGGAACTATTCTTGTCTGTTTGTAGATGATGCCAGATTTGCCAGGCTGCCTTTACCTCTCTCTCAACTTTTCTTTTCGCACGCTTATATTCCAAGGTGCCAGACACTTTTTCAGATTCTGCAAATTGAACATCACCCTGCTTTTCGCCTAATGGGATTTCCATGGACATACCAATGAAAAATCCATCATCATCTCCAGGGTATTTCTTGGCAGAAATATCCAACGAAACTTCAGGAAGTTTCTCATTTTTGTACTTTTTAACCTCCTCGGCTTTCCACTTAGAATTAGCTTCGAAAGCTAATAAATCGGGCCTATTCCTCAAGGCATGTTCAACTGCTTTTTCGGCTGTTTCGAACGAAATGTCATAAAGAAGGTTTGTTTTCGCAGGTATGGCCTCTTCCTCGCTCACCCATAGCTGAAACTTGGCAAGAAGCCCGGCAAGATTTGATTCGAGTTCCTTGTGCGAAAACCGAAGTTCATCCATGCGGAGTTCAATTCTTTTTAAATTGAATGCAGATATCATTCCTTTGACCAAAAGCTTTCGGGATATTGTAAGTGCTTCTTCGTGCTGTTTAATTGAAGTACCCAGTTCCTTAATCTCTTTATTCCAATTGGCATAATCGATAAACATAATCGCGATTTCATAGGAAACCTTTAGTTGTTTCGAACTAAGCTCAAATTCAGATGCCGAATTTTTCTGTTCGGCTACCTTGATTCTCGAACCTCTTTTCCAAATAAAATCCAAATTCATTGAAAGACCGACACTGGACTCGTTAAAGGCATCGGTGCTGCGTGCAGATTCCTGTTCATAAAAAACGGAGGGATTTGGTAATCGAGAAGCCTGAGCCAAACGAGCTTTTCCAAGTTGGGTAAGGTTTTGAGATAATTCCGGCAACTGTTCGCCATTGAATGCTTGAAGACATGCTTTTTCGAATGCAAGGGGATCAGCGTGCAGTGTTTGAATGCAAAGTGGAATCAGCCCTAGGAATAACCCTATGCCAGTATGTCGTTTAGTAGAGAGTGTGTAAGAGATTATAAAACTCATTGCCAAGTAGGTTTGAATAGAAAATAAAGAAGTCTGTCCATATGCGGACAGCAAGATGTGCCTCTGGGGCACAATAAATTATTTTCCGATCAAACTACTAAGCGGACGGACTTAATAAACTGATATGCGGGAGAGGGAGAGAACGGGGGATCGCGGGTATTTCCTAGAATAAATGCCCTCCTGTGATCATCAATTGTTTGTAGTAGTTCAAAATTAATTACGCCTGAATTGGAGGGAATAAGGGTAAGGCTAAGTTTAAATTTGTTGTTTACCTGAAGCAGTAAATTCTCCTGTTTGACAATTTCATGACTGCAGGGAGCATGGTGAGATTCTTCCCGGTCACCATGACGATGATCAGAGTCATTGTGATGATGCTTTGCATCTGAGGCATGCAAACCGTCACATTCCTTTTCTTGTGTGTGGATATGCTTATTCCCATCAAAATGTCGGCAAACATCCAAAGTCCCCTCAATGAAGTTAACCGCATAGAAGAAAACTAGGATAAAAGATGCCTGGGTTATTAAATTCCTAGGAACCACCTTTCTTTTCTTAACTAGCATATGGTGTGTAATTGATATAATGATAATTAAAATTGCCAAGTCGAATTTGACTACTTAGTAGAAATTTACGCTACCAAGCTTGTGGAAGATCATTTTTTGCATCTATCTAGAAAGGTCATCTTTTTTCCTAAGTTCTTGCGTCTCAAATTGCTATTATTCCCTTTCCTTGAGATTGGGTCGCGTGACATCGAGTATTACTTTAAAGTGAGCCTTTTGGGTCGTCGAAGGCTGAGTACCTACCCAAAAGGATTAAAAGACTGCTAAAATTTCTTACATTCATGGAAAGTGGCGGTTATGCTGACTTTCACGCTTAACGGTATGGATTTAAGACCTGGTTACAGACTAATGGTGTTCCTCCAAGAATTGCTCAGGAGTTGATGAGGCATAGTGACAGAAGAGTAACTGATCAGGTTTATCTGGATTCAAGTTTATTGCCCTTACAGGAGAGTATGAGGTCGATTGATGGGTACCAAAAATGGACACACATTTCCGGCGAAAGGGATCATGTGGCGTCGCGGGTTGGCGAAACGTGTGAAGATGGTGGAATCGAAGGAACCCCTTTGATAGTGGGCTCTAGACGCTCATTGACGCAGTCTGTCGAGAATTGCGAATGGCGGGATAGACGGGACTCGAACCCGCGACCTCCGGCGTGACAGGCCGGCGCTCTAACCAACTGAGCTACTACCCCAATTCGCGAAAAACCTATAAAAACATCCTCGACAAATAAGTCAAGATACAAGGGGGCCAAATCAGACCATTACATTATTTTCTTTGAATCATTATTTTGCTGCCTGAGATTTCATCTACTTTCCAAACTACATCTTTATCTAAGGTGTTGTCCGATTGAAATTTAAAATGTGCGAAGGATATTCGTAAAAATTTTGGTGATTGATTAACAAAGGGAACCGTTTCAAGTTTTTCTAGAATTACGAGATTCGGTTCAAAGCATGCTTCCAGGAATTTTCCAAACCATGTGGATTGTTGTATGAATGCATTCATTAAGTTTTGAAAGTTTGATATAATCATTCGTTTTTGCTCAGGTGGTGCTTGTGCAAAAGCCCTCATTTCTTGTTCTCCCAGGACAAGCTTAAGATCGAAACATTCTTTCTCCCCCCCACCATTAGCTATAATATTAAGAAATCGTCCGTATAAAAACTTCGGGAATGGTTGATTTAGATACCGCTCCGCACGAAGACCTTCAAACCACATTTGCCAGTCAAGTCTGGGCATGTGGGGACCTGTGAATTGGAGTGGGTCATTAGCATGGTCGGGTTTCCATTTGAATTTATAGAGTTTCCAATCTTCGCCGTTGGTACTTCCTTCCACTAAGATTTCAGGTCTAGTCTTAGTCATGACTCTAAACAAACCATATGAATTAATGGAACGGAGGGGTTGGATATAATTCTGTACTGAATTGGTCCAGTTGTCCTGCTTGTCTGGGATAGAATTTGTCTGGTTTCCTTTGAGATCAGTTTTTAGTGAATTCCAGGCACAGGAAAGAAATAAAAAATACAGAGCGAGTAGATGAATAAAATAAGTTGCTTGGGGAAGGGTAAGTTTTTCAGATTTATTTTGTTCCTTCGTTGGAAAAGATTTTATGCGAGTGAAAGCGTCATCCATCAGGGGGATACATAGCGTAAGGGTGATGAGGTTAAAAAAACCATAGTTACCGGATAATAAAATAGCTACTTGAAGAAGAACCTGTCCACAAAAAGCAAATCTTCGAAAATGGGTCGGCAGGAAAAAGCAAAAAGGGAGTCCGATTTCAATTAAGTACATAGCGTTTAATGATATCCCATGAAACCAAGAGGGAAATGAATGAATCAGTGGGCTGAGAGGATGGGGGAGGGGTTGAGTCCAGTAATGATAGTCAAGAGCGGTGTAATTACTCCACGCATTGCTTTGATCCGTATCAAAGTGAGTAAATTTAACTACTCCTGATTCGATCATTAACTTGGCAAGTAAAAGAAGGACAAGAATCCTTGCCCATTTTGAATGCTTAATTGGATTGGAAAGTCGGTGTCTTGAAACGAAGGGGAGAAATGGTAGTGAAATGAAAAGAATTTCGAGCAGGAGTGCGTCCCATTGAAAACTGAGAAATGGTTCGCCAACAACACTGAGGGAGAGATAGAAAACCCAAGAAAGGAGGGCGGCAAGTCTGGGCATGAATCCGAATGCAAGGGCAAGGGACGAGATTGTACCTAAAGAAAAGAGTAAGTGATGGTTGGCGAAACTGGAAAACCAAAGCAACGTGGGGCGAATACTTAACCTACTTTGCTCTACATCATTTAATTCGAGAAATGTTTCAATGCGTTCGAGATCCAGTTGCCAGGGGGAAATTCCATCGGCACCAATTAAAGCATCCGCCTGACTCCAGTAGGACAGAAATGCGATTAGCGTGACGAGTCCAAGGCAACGTCCAAAAAGCCAGTGAGCAAAAGAATAAGAAGAGTTTTTTAATAAATCATTATTTGATGTTTTTAACATATAAAGATAAAACAAATAAATGATAGGGTTAGAATGTTAAACCCAATACTCTTTTTTTTTACAAAATGAAAAAGGTATTATTTTGAAAAACTATTGAGAGATTCAACTCTTTTCATCAACTTTGCGTAATGTTCGGGGTCAACCGCAAATGATTCGATAGCTAATGGAGGTTGTTCATTTGATGTGTGTGGTCTTTTCAGATGGAATGTTTTTCTACCCTTTGATGTGGCAAGAGTAACTTCAGCACCATTTTTTTCTGACTTCGGTTCAAAAACATTAATTATTTTCATTAAATCCACTTTTAAAACTTTATTACTAATACGGAAGGAAGCAATAATATCGGAACCAAAAAAAACCTCACACCAAAAAGGGGTGAGGTTTTTTAAAGTTTAAGTAAAGCTAGGCTTACTCGGATGCATTGGCATCTTTGCAGCATTCGCCACCTTCGCCACAGCATTCTTCGCCAGCTTCGTGATCGTGAGCTTCTTCACCACCACCGCAGGAAGAAAAGAACAACATTGAAAGAACAGTCAACAGAGACAAGATATATTTCATAAGAATTTTGATAGGTTTTAAGAATTGAATTATTAGTTCGTCGTTCTTCTATAAAATTGTTCTCTCCCCGGTGTGTCAATGGGAAAGAATAGAATTGGAAATCTCATTTATTGGCACAATAAAATATTTTCTTATGCAATATCTATTGAAAGGGAACTTCGTAAATTTCATTACCATTAGTCATAAATATTTGATCCCCGGGAATTGGGCTTATATTTTTCAAACCTGTAAACGAACCAAAAGCAGGTAAAATTATCTTAGAATGGTTAATATGAAAACAAGCGGCACGTATACTAGCTTTCCCTTTTCCTTTTAAGGTAAATCCTGGGTGTATATGACCCGCAAGGTATGGTTTACTAGATTGTTCTACTGGTAAGTGTCTACATTCCAGAGTAGAAAAAGTCCATGGGTCTGTATGGCATTTGATTTTTAATTCTGGCCATGGATCGCCCGAACTTAGATCGTGATTCCCTCGGATTAAATGAATTTCCAGGTCTGGGAGTTCTTGACGCCAGTGAAGGAGAATTTCTTTAACTAATTCTGTTTTTCCAATTCGGGAGTGAAAAAAATCACCCAAAAAGATCAAAAATTTAGTCTTAGTCTTTGATAATAATTGACTAATTCTTTCGCAATCATCTTGGGTTGTTCTTTCTGGCACAGGAATACCTGACCTTCGAAAAGTTGCAGTTTTTCCAAAATGAGGATCTGCAACAAATAGAGCTTTTTTTGCTGGCCAAAATAATGCCTTGTCGGCAAGGAGGGTTAATTTTTGCTCGTGCCATTGAACATTTTCTTGATCGCTCATTCGCTCAGGACATCATTTCGAGTTGTTCAGACATTTTTTTGACTCGATCCCCCCAAGATTCTGAACTCACTTGTGTTCGGAGGGATTCTGCCCAAAGTGGAAAAGAAAACGGAGTGAGATTTGCAGTATTTTTAATAATAAATTCTTGAGATTGTATTTCGGTGAGCTTTTCAGTGAGTCGTTTTACCTCTAATTGACTATCTAATACTTCCTTGCGTGCCTGTAAGAGTAAAAGGTTTTGTGGTTCGTATTTAGCAAAGACATCAAAGAAAAGGCCTCCTGAAGCTTGTACCTGCTTGATTGATTTTTGGGCCCCAGGATATCCTTGAAAAATCAAACCAGCAACCCTGGCAACTTCACGAAATTGTCGCTTTGCCATTTCACTTTGGTTCATACATTCGAGTAACTCCTCGATCAGTCCTTCGGGACGAAGAAGAGAACGCCAAATGGATTCATCCAGATCTCTTTCAGAATTTGAGGAAAGGCTAAGCCCATAATCATTGAATGATACGGACAGGGTCATTGGCTCAAGCAGTGACATTCTATATGCAATCAAGGAGGCTAATCCCTCATGTGCAAGCCTGCCTGAAAATGGAAAAAGAAACCAGTTTGTACCATCTTTTGTGCGAGTTTTTTCGATCAGGAATTCCTTAAAACTAGGAAGGTGAGACCATTCTGCCTGTCGGTTCAGAATTCCTTTCATGGCTTTCATTTCAGGTTCTTTAGATGTGCCCAACCTGTATTGTTCAATCATTTCCCTCACTGATCGAGCCAGCTCAGAAGACAGGGGTGATTTCCCACCTCCCCAAACCGGAATGATACCCTTTCCACCCTTTGCCAACTTAACAATCGCAGTAAGATCCCGAACTCGAATCAGAGTGAGAAGTTTTCCTGAAAAAAAGAAATTATTCCCTTTCTTAATTCTAGAAATAAATGATTCCTCAATTGTTCCAAGGCTTTTTCCAGTTTGAAATTTAACTGAAATGGCGGGGTCACTGGTAATAGTACCAATTGACATTCGATGAAAACGACTGATTAATCTGGATTCTACAGAAAGGATTCCGTTTTCTTTGACCACCCTTTTAAATTGATCATAGGCACTAAGTGTTTTTCCACCTTTTACAATAAATTCAATCGTCCAGTTCCATTCTTCTTTAGATAATTCTCGGTAGGACCATGCGGTTCTAATCTCCGCAAAAGTTTCTTCTTCTTCAAACCCTCCACCTAGGGCAAGCGTGATCAAATGTTGGGCAAGTAAATCCAAAGGAGCACGGAGTGGCGATCTGTGTTCGATTTTCATTTCCTTCATTGATTTCCGAGCGGCTGCATACTCGATTAATTCCATTGCTTGTGTGGGCACGCAAAGGACATTACTTGTTGCACCAGGGCTGTGGCCACAACGTCCAGCCCTCTGTAGAAGCCTAGCCACTCCCTTGGGGCCTCCAATTTGTATGACCTGTTCAACGGGAGAGAAATCGACTCCCAAGTCAAGACTACTAGTACAAACGACTGCTTTTATGTCACCTGAGCGTAGACGAGTTTCCACTACTGTTCTGCTTTTTCGATCAATTGAACCGTGATGGATTCCAAGTGGATCTTTCCAGCTTGGACGAATACTCAAGAGGGCATCATACCAATATTCAGTTTGAGAGCGGACATTTGTAAAAACAAGAGTAGTTGAAAATTTTTCAATAGATTGTGCCACTTGTTCAACAAGTCTACCTCCAAGATGACCGGCCCATGGAAAGCATTCCATATTTCGGGGAATCAAAGTTTTTACAATAAACTTTTTTTTAATATCACCATTGATTAGAACTCCCTTATTGGCTTCTCCAAGCAAGGTAGATTGTGCTTCTTCTAAATTACCCAGCGTAGCCGATAGTCCCCAAGTTCGAAGCTTCGGATTCCATTTACGTAATCGTGCCAAGCATAGTTCAGTTTGGGAACCACGTTTTGTTGATAAAAGTTCATGCCATTCATCAACAATTATCGCCTCTAGGTTAGAAAATGACTCTTTTGTTTCAGGATAAGATAGAAGGAGGGATAAACTTTCCGGAGTGGTCACTAAAGCGGAAGGAAATTTCCTTCTTTGTTTTGCTTTGAGGCTACCCGAAGTATCTCCCGATCTCGATTCAACTGTCCAAGGGATTTCAAGCGCATCAACTAGTTCAATTAGACTACGAGTAGTATCTTCTACCAAAGCACGCAAGGGAGTTAACCATAAAACTTTTAATGGTGCCGGCCTTTTTTTCTTTGAGGTATTCGCTTTCATCCACTCCATTAAAGGGGGAAGCCAGACTGCGTAGGTTTTTCCAGTTCCGGTTGGAGCGTGCACCAGACCACTTTTTCCTTCCGAATAAGCCTGCCAGGTTTTTTTTTGAAAAGAAAAGGGTTTCCATCCACGAGATTTAAAAAAGTGTTCAACTTCTAAATTAGCCTTAATCGACGGATCCATGTTTTTGTTTATCTTCAAACTGAAAAGGTAGCTATTGAAATTTTCTGAAACTGGTTTACCAAAGAGTCGATTGTTTTTCAGAAAATTTTTCTAACAGTTCAACTCCATCAATATTCACTCCATTTATTCTAGAACTGACCTGATGGAATTCAAGGGTTTGAGTGTTCTGGGAATAGCGGGATAACAATTGATGAATTTTTACTGTAGGTGATAGCCATTCCTCCCAGTCCTTTGAGGATAAAATAACGGGCATACGGTTATGAATATGAGAGATGTTGGATTCAGCTTGCTTGGTAAGTATAGCAAAAGACTTTTCAATTTTTTTAATACTAGTCTGTTTATTCCAAATACCAGCCATCGCAAAATCTTCGCGGTTAGTTAAGTAGTGAAAATGAGGATATTTTTGATTTTCAATTCTTTGCCATTCAAAATAACCATCAGCTGGAATAAGGCATCTATGATTTAAAACAGAATTTTGAAAAATTGGTTTTTCAAGTACGGTTTCAATACGAGCATTAATCGGTTTTGAAAAGTTTTTTGAATTATCTGCCCCTGAAACAAATCCCCATTTCGCAAATTCCCAATCTGAAGAATTTCCGATCAGGGTAATGATGGGATGATTTTGACCAGGTGCACGGTTATAACTGACCGAGGGCGGATGCGGGACTAACTGGAGGGACTTTGAGAAAGAATGAGCTTTGTTTTGAGCCCAAGAATAACGACCGCACATTTTATATCTTTAACAATTTACAGATGAATCCAAAATTATAATTCTATTTCAAATTCGAAGGTGTTTCACACAGAGCTGCGGTAGGTTTTGATCTTTGATCAGATTCGTCAGCTAAATAAAGTTTGTGCATTTGAAAACCTGCCCGATAGGGAGCACCGTGTTTTTTAACCCATTCATTAATTGAAGAAAGCAGGTGACTATCTTGAGAGCATGACCATTCCGGTTGGAGCCAAGTAGGCACACCAAATTCAGAGAAAGGAATCTTATCGGACCAATCTTGAATCGAGTCCACCCCTTCAATAATGATCTTAAACTCGTCGGCTAATACTAAGTTTTTATCAAGTGGAGGAGCCAAGTTTTTAGGACTCAGGGTTATCCAGTCCATCTCTCCCTTAATTGAATAAGCTCCACAAGTTTCAAGATGAATCGGTAGATTTCGATTCCTAAGCTCATAGGTAAGATCGTGTAAATTATGGATAGTCGGTTCACCACCGGTAATTACAACAAATTCACATGCTGAAGAAAATGCTTCTTCAGCTAATTGAACAGGAGAAATTCGATCAACATGATCAGGTTTATGGCCAGGATGCCAGGTTCCTGCCGAGTCACACCATGGGCAATGGACTGGACATCCATGGAGTCTAATGAAAAATGCAGATCTTCCAAAGTGTACACCTTCACCCTGCCAAGAGTGAAAGCGTTCATAGACAGGGAGTTCATTCACAGGCAGTATCGGGTTTAAAAGTCGCAGAGTTCTTGGAGTCTTCTTCCACATGTATCTTTTTAATCCAAGCACGTTGGAGGGTGTTTTTTCGAACAAGATTATCAAAAGTAGAAAATAGATACTGTGCAATTCCTTCGCACGAGGCTTGATTGATTTCCAATATTTTCATTAGACCAGATTGTGCAAGTTCTCGAATGTCTTCAATACGCGGATCGTTCTTACAAATGATGGTTCCATGGTCAAGGTGCTGATCAATCCAATCCCCGATGTAATGAAGCTCACCAAAATCAACAACAAAGCCATTGGAATCTAATTCTTTGGATTCAAAGGTAATCGTAATGGACCAGCTATGTCCGTGTAGTCGAGAACAGCGCCCCAAATGATTTGGCTGACGATGTGAGAGTGGAATGTCTCGATAAATCTTACTACATGTTAACATTATAGAAAAATGTTACTCTTTATATTCTGTTGGGTCGGAAAGACCAACTAAATCAAATGCTTCTTTTCTTTCCACGCAAGTGCCACATTTCCCACAATGAATATCATTACCCGCATAACAGGACCATGTTTTTTCAAATGGGACGCCAAGTTCCTTACCCTTTCTAACCAGGTCTTGTTTACTCAACAGAACAAATGGTCGATAAAGTGAAATTGAATTCCAATCACACAGTTTGAGAGCCTGATCCATGGCCTCTGCAAATTCTGGTCGACAGTCTGGGTAAATAGTATGGTCTCCTGCATGGGCGGCATAAGCGACGGTGTCAAACTGAAGAGATATCGCATGACCAGCGGCAAGGGAAAGAAGAATCATATTACGATTCGGAACCACGGTTGCTTTCATCGAATCCTCTGCGTAATGGCCCTCAGGTAATGGGATTGAAGGGTCAGTTAAGGAACTACCTCCGAGCAGCTTATTTAACATAGGCAAACGCAGAATCTCATGCTTGAGGTTTAAATATTTTGCAATTTCGCAACTTGATTTGAGTTCTTTTTCATGTCTCTGACCGTAGTCAATAGAAAGAAGCTTCAGATCGATCCCCTTATTGATCAAGTGATAGACTAGAACAGTGGAGTCTAGTCCTCCAGAAAAGAGTATAACTGCTTTCATTGTAAAAGATTTTGATACATTATAAGTAACAAATACTTTTAATTATCATATTTCCTAAGTCGACTCTAGAAATTATATTTTAATCTTCAGAATTTATTATTTGATCAGGTCGCGGAAAGATCTTTCGATGAATTTTATAAATTCGATCTAATTCTTTTATTGGTCGAGGATGATCGTCAACCCTAAGGTCACGGAAACGATCATTCAATCCACCATACCCCCAGTTTTTACGAACAACTAACAAAGCGGCAGATTGCATACCTCTTCGATCGCCTCCTGCCTCTTGCCCTGCTTTCAAAGCTTTTATTAAACGCTCGGATAGACAACCGATACTCTTATTAAAATTGGTCGCCATTGCTTCGATTACCTGAGGTCCGGCGAGAATGTTTCCCTGAACAGAAAAATGTTGCCCAATTTTCGCTCCCGCCCAGTCATGGCATTCAGTACCGGTGTAGTTTGATGCATTTCCTTCAAGTCCAATTACAGCTAATTGCCTCCTATCTCGCAACGGATCAGCATTTGTCATGAGTTCAACCACTTCCTTTGGTGTTTTTCCTTGTGATAAAAGTTTAATTCCGATTGGTCCATAGCGAACATTTCCCCACGCTTGGGAAGCGATCGCACCAAATTCTGCTGATGCGTAAGGAACTACGCTTCCCACGGCAATAAATTTTGACTGTACCGCAATTCCAATTTCCCCTGTGCTTTGATCTCGAGCCACAATGGAGAAAGTAGAAATAGGAATAGTTGGACGTTGAATTTCCGCACTAATGAGAGAAAAACTAAATTGAAAAGCGATTAGAATTCTAAAAGGCATTCGACTTGACCATAACTCGAAATCGATTATTTTCAACATATTTGCCTGGGAGCCGGCGTAGCTCAGTTGGTAGAGCAGGAGACTCTTAATCTCTTGGTCGTGGGTTCGAGTCCCTCCGCCGGTACCAAGGACTCAAGTATCCCGCCAAATTGATCTAGAAATCTTACTTTTTATCATTCTTCTTTTGTTTGGCTCGCTTTGCGTTGTTCCGAAGTTCGTCTGGATTACCCAAGTCTCCACCCATGGCAATCATTTTGGGAAATATGTTGTCCCACCAACGATCGTAAGCTTTTGTTAGTCTGGAAACTATCAAAGGATTTTTTTTGGAGAGGTCATTTTTGCAACCAGGGTCTTTCTTAACATCATAAAGTACCCAATGTTCTTTTGGACTAAGGCCCCAATGGTATTGGGCCGTCCCATACGCATAGGTCATATTTTCACTACCCCTATCAACAGCATTAAGTGCCTTGCACTGGCTCATATATTCAAGGCATTGAGGATCTCCACAGGGGCGACTTTTAAGCATTAGATGATTCCCTTGTCGTACTCCAACCATTGCATGCTTGTGCGACTTGGCAAATCCACTGGGCCAGCGAGCAACATGATGATATAGAATTCGCTCAGGATGCCATTTAGTGTCCGACTTTACTTCCAAAAGGGGGCTAAGATTGAACCCCTCAAGTTTATTTTCGATTTCTTTGGGGATTTGAATGCTAGCTAATTCGCATAAAGTGGGAAATACATCCAAGTGTGCAGTTAGATGGTCAACTACTTGAGGTTTCCATTTTCCGGGCCAACGCCAAAAAGAGAATGCACGAGTACCTCCTTCCCACGCGGAGCATTTGGAACCTCGCATTAGAGCGTTGTAAATATCAAGTCCTTCGGTGACTCCGTTATCATTCATCATGATCACAATGGTATCTTGGTCACGGTTTGTTTCTTTGAGAAACTTCATAAGGCGCCCAAGATTATAATCAATATTTTCAATCATTGCCAGGTAGGTGGCATGGGTATCATTAAGACCCGCGTCCCGAAATGGTTTTATGAATTTTTCGGGAGCGGCGAGGGGAGTGTGTGGCGAATAGGTGGAAAGATAGCAGAAAAAGTTGTCCTCTTTGCTTTCCTTGATGAATGTCATTGCTTCGTCAAAGAAAATATCTTCTCGATAACCTTTGGTCTCCATTCGCTTTCCATTTCTGATAAAAAGAGCGTCGAAATGAGCATGTGGACCACGAGCATTAGTCGAACACCAACTAAAGCCCCGTTTTTCCGGCCCCAATTCATTGCCCAAGTGCCATTTCCCAATAAATCCAGTCCTGTATCCATTAGTTTGTAATAATTGAGGGAAAATAACGGCTTTTTTATTTAATTGCTGTCTTGGAACTATAGTATGAGTAACCCCAGATCGAAATTCATGCATTCCGGTCAGTAAAGCAGCCCGTGTTGGAGAGCAGGATGGACTTACATAAAAATTATCAAAGCTAACACTTTCGTTTCGAAACTGATTGAGATGAGGAGTCTTAAGGTAGGGGTGTCCATGTGCGTTTATATCGCCATAACCCTGGTCGTCAGTGAGTATTAAAATTATATTTGGCCTGTTGGCGATTAATGGAAAGCAAGCAAGGAAACAAAGAACAAAAATTATGGGAGTTTTTATTGTCATTGGGTCATTCTAATTACTCTACACAAAATAAGAGCAAGAAAATTAAATTTTTTATTATTACCATTTTAATACAAAATTTCACTTCTTTGATTGACCTGATGGTTGTTTTTTAAATGCTTAGAAGATTGGCAAAGTTAAATGAAAATTTAATTATTGAGATTGGAAATCAGTTTCTTTTGGAGGGTTCTATTTTCTCATCGGAAGTTCACGGTAATGGTAATGTGAACGACACTTTTTTGTTGTTTTGCGGCAACCCTAATTCTTCTAATCGTTATACATTGCAAAGAATTAATCACGAAATTTTCCAGGACCCTGAAGGTCTAATGGAAAATTTTTCGCGGGTTACTAATCACTTGCAATCGAAGCTTGTACTTGAAGAATCTAATAAACAATCGCTGAGTTTGATTGAAGCGAAAGACGGTCGTCCCTTCTATCAGGATAAAAATGGTAATTATTGGAGAGTAACAAAGTTTGTAGAGGGAGGTCGCTCATTTGAAGTTCCTGAGAATTTGACACAAGCTTATGAAGCAGCAAAAGCATTTGGGGATTTCCAAGCAAAACTTGCCGATCTACCTGGAGAACCACTGATCGAAACTATTGCGGATTTTCACAACACAAGATTAAGGTTCGATCATTTTCTTGAGGTTTTTAGAAAAGATCAATTTGATCGAGTTAAAGAGGTACAAGATTTAGTTGAATTCGCCTTGGTGAATGAGCCCTTGGCCGATGCAATCAAAACCGAAAATTTCCCGCAGCGAGTTGTTCATAATGATACAAAATTGAATAATGTACTCCTGCATAAAAGTTCAGGTCAAGGCATGTGCGTGGTGGACTTGGATACTGTGATGCCAGGTTGTGTATTGCACGATTTTGGGGACTTAGTCAGAACTGCTGCATCTTCTGCATTGGAAGATGAAACTGATCTAAGAAAAGTTTTCTTTTTACCCGAAACTTTTGAAGCAATTGTTAAGGGTTATCTTTCCTCAGCTGGTTTCATGCTTGAATCTTGTGAGGTTGAAAACTTGGCCTTAGCCCCCAAAGTCATTACTTATGAATTGGGCTTACGTTTTTTAGCGGATTATTTAGAAGGGGATAATTATTTTAAAGTAAAACGACCTGGTCACAACATCGATAGAGTACGCGCTCAATTCAAACTTCTTTCCTCAATGGAAGATCAATTCTCGGAAATGAAAGAAATTGTTAAAAAGTTTCATTCTTCGATAGAATTAGTCTAGTAAAAATAGTTATTTTATGACAAACCATAAGTGGAGTTGGATTGTCTCGTTTTTCTAGACTGTAATATGAGGCAGGCACTATTCGAAATTAAACTTGACGATTTTAATTCGAAAGTGGGTTAATAATCGCACTCTCTAAATGCACTTCCTTAGCATCCCAACTCATATTAGCCATGCACATTAATAATTTATTCCTATTCTTAAGTCCTGTGCTACTTTGTCTGGGTGAGATAAACCGGCCCCAGTCGCCCAATATTGTTCTTTTACTGGCTGATGATCTAGGTTGGCAGGATGTGGGCTGTTACGACATTGATGAGAAATCACCAATGGAGACGCCTAATATTGATGCTTTGGCAAGGAGAGGAGTTCTCTTCCGTCAGGGTTATTCTCCAGCTCCCACCTGTGCTCCTACGCGCTGTGCCATTATGAGTGGTAGGCACCCCGCAGTTGCTCAAAAAACTCATGTGGTTGGAGGGAATCCTCCTACTCCTTACAATAAGACGGCACACCCAATTATGGATCCTTGGTACAGCGGGCGAATGAGGCTTGAGGAAGTTACAATTGCGGAAGCTCTAAAAAGTAATGGTTATATTTCGGGACATACTGGCAAATGGCATATGGCAATTGATCACAATGCTTATCCACAACCCTTGGATCAGGGCTTTGATTTTACTTGGAATGATCTGGGAGAAAGCCGCGCGATGCGCCCAAGTCGCTTAGAAGGTTTCGCTACGGAGTCTAAAGACGATCAATATCAATTGGACATGGATGGATTCCCCAGGGATCAAACTACATTTGATGCCATTGACTTTATGAAACAAAATAAGGATAAACCTTTCTTTCTTTACTACGCTGCTTGGTTGGTTCACACGCCTATCCACTCTAGAAGTAAGAGAATCCTTGAAAAATATTGCAATAAACTAGGTGTAGATTTTCCGAGTGATCCGAATGGTTGGACTTTAGCTGGACAAAAGAATCCCTACTACTGTGCGATGGTTGAAATGCTTGATCATTATTTTGGGATGGTTGTTCACTATCTTGAAAAAACTGAAGATCCGCGTTGGCCAGGGCATAAACTTATAGAGAACACTTACATCATTTTAACCTCTGACAATGGAGGGATGGAGCGTGTTCCAGGAGAAATTATTACCGACAACTACCCTTTAGATAAAGGAAAAATAAATGCTAAGGAGGGTGGGGTGCGTGTGCCTTTAATTATTACTGGTCCTGACATTAAGTCGAAGCAGGAAAGTGATATAATGGTAAATGGATTAGATTTTTACCCGACAATTTTAAGTTGGACGGGAACGAAAAAACCAAAAAACCAAAACTTGAGTGGTTCTGACTTGAGCGAACTCCTTCGCGGGGATCCTAAATCAGCAGCCTTAGTAAAAGATAAAAAAGGAATTACAAGGGACTCCATGATTTGGCATTTTCCTCACGGAGTGGCCCAACAATCGACCTTACGCTTGAATGGTTGGAAGCTAATTTATAATTATATGCCTAATAAGCCAAAAATGGAGCTTTATTGTTTGTATCAGAACTACCCAAATACTTCCACGAGGACTGACATTGAAGAAGCAAAGAACTTAGTTGCAGATATGCCAAGTAGAGCTGTGGCAATGAGAACGCAACTTTTTGATGAATTAGACGAGATGAATGCGTCATATCCCTATAAAAACCCTCATTATAAAGGGAAATTAGCCCATAAGGAAAAGGTATGTAAAGCGGTGAAAAATGGAAAAAATGGAAATCGAGTTTGGGCACTGTTTATGGAACAGGGTTCAAGGGTGGTTAAGGGGCAAATCGCTTATACTTTGAACGGGGGAGAGAAATCAGAGGAGTGGTTTATCATACCTGCCGAAGTTAGAGGAAATCGTTTAGTTGGAAAACTTCCGTCTGGGAGTACTCATTATGTTTTTAATTTTGTAGATGAGTACAACTTCCTTCTTTCATACCCAGATATGCCAGATATGCTCGAGGCTGGAAAAAAGAAGGGTGAGGGCCCATATTCAAACTTAGCCTTTGAACTGTAGGCTAAGTTTTAGACTTTTTCATTGTTATAATTAATTTAAAACTGCAAAAAATTCAGAATCTTATAATAAATAACCTACGACAATCTTATTAGAGGTAATAACAGGAAATTGTTTGAACTGTAATTTAAAAAAATAAACAAAAAAAACCACATTTCTGCGGTGTCTTTTGGGGGCTTTGAAAAACAAACATTGACTGAAACAAACAAACTATAGTCGTTGTTTAAGACTTTAGAAAATGCTAAACGTACAAAATTAAAAAGTTATCTTTTAAAATTCAACTACTGAAACTACATTTTTAATGATTTTAGTATGAATTCTAAAATTTCAAACGATGTAAATATTTTCAGATTTCTAATATTCTAAATTAGCTCCAATCAAGCATCCGTTCAATTGGAAGCCTGGCCTTTTGAATCAATGAATCCTCCAATTGTATTTCAGGTTTTTCATCTTTCAGGCACTTAAGAAGGTTAGATATAGTGTTCATTTTCATGAACCGGCAATCGTTACAAGCACAATTTCCCGTGGGACCAGCAATAAAAGATTTATCAGGGAGTTCGCGAGTAAGGCGATGCATCATACCTGTTTCAGTAAGAATAATAAACGAATTGGCCGAATGACTCTTGCAATAATCAACCATCTTTTCAGTACTGCAGACTTCGTCAGCTAAATCTCGCACAGTTTCGGTGCATTCAGGGTGAGCGACTACAGGAGAGCCCGGGTATTCTAGACGGCAACGCTCAATAGATTCTTTGGTAAAGAGAACATGTGCATAACAACTGCCAGGCCAAAGTTTCATCTTTTGGTCGGTTTGCCCCATCACCCACTGCCCCAAGTTCTGATCAGGAACAAATAAAATTTCTTTATCTTTAGGTACATTGTTTACTATTTGTACTGCGTTACCGCTAGTACAAATAACATCACTTAAGGCTTTTACTGCAGCGGAGCAATTTACATAAGCAACAACATAAATATTTGGATTTTGCTTTTTGTAATCAGATAATTGTTCGGCTGGGCAAGAATCTGAAAGAGAACATCCAGCATCTATATTCGGAAGAAGCACAGTCTTGCTCGGATTGAGAATTTTGGCAGTTTCTGCCATGAAATGAACGCCACAAAAGACAATAATTTCTGCGTTTGTTTCTGCAGCTTGTCTTGCTAGACCAAGTGAGTCACCCACATAATCTGCCACTTGTTGAATGGATTCAATTTGATAATTATGGCAAAGAATAACAGCATTCTTTTCGTTTTTTAGCTTTATTATTTCCTTCTGCTGATCGTTTAAATGTGATGAATCTTCATCATAACGAAAGACTTTCAAGTCAAACTTTTTGGCCAATGCCTCCATTATTTCTAGCTAACTTTTGTACACTTTACGCCCTTGTGAAAATCCGGGCATTCTGCGTGAACTTGGAGTCTTTGATCTTTTACATCTAGACCAAGTTTTTCAGAGACTGTTTTTCCGTACCACTCAAGAAAAGGTGCCTCTATATCAAAAATCTTTTTACAATCAGAGCAAACAACTTGGGCTTTAAATGTTTCGGATCTGCCGTTAAGAACATAAAATTTATTATCGTGACCGATATCAACTTTCCTTATAATGCCGCTTTCTACTAGTAGCGGTAAGTTTCTGTAAACTGTAGCTCGAGATACGGTGGAATCTAAATTTTGTGCATCTTTTAAAAGTTGATCAGCAGTAAAATGACCTGATTGACGAAATAACGCCTCTAATACTCCTTTTCTTTGCCCAGTTATCCTCAAGCCTTTGCTGGCAAGGAATTCAGAAAAACTCTCCCTTGTCTCCTTGTCGCAAATTTTCATCAATTTTTAACTGGATTCATACGATACATAATATCAATTAAACACCTTTACAAATAGGGTCAATTTTATTGAGACTAAATTGAGATACTAAACGAGAGAATTTCCATCTTTCTGTGTTCGGTCTTGTTATTTTTTACGATTCAAGTTAGGGAATGGCGTATGGCAGTTAAAGTAAATGAACACCTTATCCCAGACTGGGCTATAGAAAGACAGGCACAATCCCTTTTCGACCAAGTAGCTAAATCTATGCCTACTAAACCTAAGGAAGTTATCCAATTAGCGGCCTTGGACTTGGCCAGAGACCGAATGATTGATCAATCATTAATGGGACAGGAGAGTCAGAAAAGAGCGTATGAGATTGATCCTGATGAAGTGAACCTTGGCATGAAGAAATGGATTAGTCAAAACGGGGGCAAAAAAGCTTTCTCGAAAGGGAAACATCCAGTTATAAAGACACAGGAAGATTTAAAAAAAGAAATTATAAGCCAATTTCAATTCAATCGTTTACTTGAAGAAGAGACGACTTGCGAACCTGTTTCAGAGGAAGAGGCCAAGAAATACTATGATGCTCGGCCAGATTTATTCGAATCTGAAGTTATGTTAACTGCATCACATATTTTAAAGATGGCTAAGTCCGATGAAGAATTTGTAGAAGCAGAAAAAAAAGTTATTGCATTAAGAAAACAAATTTTAGAAGGGCAGGACTTTGTTAAAATAGTGAAAGAAGAATCTGATGACTCTCAAAATGATGGTCATTTGGGTACTTTTGGGAAAGGTCGGATGGTCGCTCCTTTTGAAAAAGTTGCGTTCACTCTGAATCCTGGTGAGTTAAGTGAACCGGTAAAAACTCAATTTGGTTGGCACATAATAAAACTACTTGAGCGCAAAGATTCTGAAGTCACTCCTTTTAAAGATGTTAAAGAAAAAATAATTGAATACCTTGGAGAAAGAAGAAAAGACAAAATCTTTGATCAATTTTTGGACCAATTAAAGAAAAAAGCGGAAATAGTCGATGTGGCTGGCTTTTAGTTCTTTTGAGCAAGGCCTTCCAAAATATTCACGCAAGCGGTAGATTGATTGAGGGCATAAAGATGAAAGCCGGGAGCACCCCCATTTAAAAGTTCTTCTATTTGTTCTTTGGCCCAGTTTGAACCAATCTTAGGTTGGTCTTTCTCAGATGATTTCTTTAATCTTTCCTGAAGAAGAGAGGGTAGAGTTGCTTCACACATCTCACAAAATCTTTCAACTTGGCCAATCGACAAAACTGGCAGTAAACCAGGGAGAATAGGGACATCAATCTGAGCAGTTTTACATTCTTTTAGGAAATGAAAATATGCTTGGTTTTCAAAAAACAGTTGGGTGGTAATGAAGTCCGCACCCGCATCAATTTTTTCTTTTAGATGTAGTATGTCCTCATTTTTGTCGGGAGACTCAGGATGTTTTTCTGGGTAGCCTCCGACCCCAATTCCGATGTGAGGGAAATACTCCTTAATCAACGCTACCAACTCTGTTGCATATGATAATCCTCCCTCGACGGGACTGAAAGAAGTTTGACCTTTTGGTGGGTCGCCTCGAAGTGCCATTATATTACAGAATCCTTCTTTTGAAAAATCTTCTATAATTTCAAGTAATTGATTCTTAGTGTGTCCAACGCATGTTAAATGAGGCATTACTTCAAATCCGAAATCATTTTTTAGAATCCGAGCATAATCCATGGTTGTTTGTCGAGTGCTACCACCGGCACCATAGGTTATAGAGACAAAGTCTGGGTTATACGGACGCAGGATCGATGCCGTCTTAAGCATTCTTTCTCCTCCAACTTCGTTTTTGGGAGGGAAGAATTCAAGAGAAAAAATAGATTTTTCACGATTGAAAAACTCGGAAATCGATGTGCCTGTTTTCATTTTCATATCAACATATCATGATATGTTGATGCGTTGCAAGTAGGTTATCTTGGTTCCTTTACAATCGAATCCTAGCGGTGAGAAGTAGATTTCTGATAGATTTTAAATAGCGACTGACTCGGGGTTGTGGATCAATTGCCTCCGCTTTTTCTAATAGTTTGACCGCTTTTTCATAATTTCGGACATCAACCATCATACGACCGTGTTCAATGAGTGAAGTGACTTCAACCTCGTCTATTTTACTGGCTCTTTCAAAATATAAACTTGCGAGAACATAGTCTTTTTCATTCCAGGCATGCTGTCCAAGCATTATCAGGGCTTTTCCTTCAAGTGGGTTTTTTTCTACGATAATGCGGAGGATAGATGTCGATTCTTTTGTTTTTCCAGTTGCATTAAAAACTTCAGCTTTTAGGAGAAATACCTCTTTTTCATCTTGTGCACTATAATTTGATTCAAAAATTTGCTGGATTTTTTCGAGGTACAAAAAACAGTCTTTATAGGATCCTCGGTTTATTAGTATACTTGCAGCACGAATATATCTGCGAATTGAAAGTTTTTCCTTACTTTCAATGGCCAGTTGGTAGTTTTTGAGAGATAGACCATATAGATTTAAATTATGATAAAGGTCTCCCAAGTTAAGAAGGTCTTGTGCTTTTGATTTACCCATTCTCTTCAAAATCTCAAGGGCAACAGCAGCATCTCTTTCCTTTCCCAGTCCTTGAAGAGCGTGTACGCGTGCACGATGACATATTACATCGTCTGGATTCTTTACCAATACTTCATCCAATAGTGCAAGAGCCTCTGGGAACCTGCTAGTTTCAATCAGGCAGTTGACTAAACCATTTCTTGCATTTTTACTCTCAGGAAAAAGTAAGATACCCATACGATAGGCATTTTCTGCCGATACATATTGTTGAAGGGAGTAGTAGCAATATCCTAAAGCGACATAGGTAACTCCATCTCCTTCGCCAAGACTTATAGACTGGGAGAAATTTTTTGAAGCTTCTCCAAATTTACCCAAACTTAATCCCACGAACCCCAAATTTTTGTATGCCCTCAAAAAAGAAGGAAACTTGTTTAAAGCATCATTGTAGCATTGTTCAGATTGAGTAAGCCGACCATTCTGGTATAGCATTGTCGCCAATGCAAAATCAAGGGCAGCACTTGAGTTATCATTTAATTTACTTTCTAGATAAGTAATTGCTTCAACTAATTGGTTTTCAGCTTTGGCGACCACCTCGCGAAGAACTAGTTGTTCGCTTTTACTAATCTTAGGTTCTATCTCACTTCTAAATCCATAGTCACCCATAAAACTTCTCACAAAATTTGGGCTGTTCCAAAAGTCGGCAGTTAGTTCATGTGTGGGTGCTTTACTCCAGGAAATAGAAGCTAAGCTAGCAAAAATTAAGTAGAACAATATCTTTTTCATTGATCAAGTAGGCTGTAACGAATGGGTAAATAAAATTGTACTTGTACAGGTTCACCATTTCTTTTTGGTGCTTCATAAGTTGAACTTTCAGCTGCTTTTTTTGATGATTCAATAAAGTCTGGATGGGTTGACGAAACAACTTCTAAAACTTGAACCCTACCTCTTTCATCAATTTGTACTAGTAATTTTACATCTCCCTCCAACCCAATCCTTTTTAAGTGAGGAGGGTAGTAAAGTCTACCTCTTTTCAAAATATTGGGGGTTCGGTCTAATTCATGTAATGCGAACACCAGTTCACCTTGGAAACCGCTTGCTACCGGATTGTAATCGTTTAGTGAGAATTCAGCTTTAAAATCGCCTGGTCCAACTTCTAAATTTGCAGATAAGGCTTCAATCTTTAGCGGATTTTTTATAGATTCCAAGGGGCTTGGAGAAGATTTATCTTTAATTAAATCTTCTATTTTCTTTTCCAATTTTGTTTTGGTTGGAGGGGGCACCTGAATAGGTATCGATTCGACTTCTCGTACAATCCATTCTTCTTTTCTTACAAATTCAGACAAAGGGAGTAACAAAAACAAACCAAGGGATACTAATAAAGAAAAAAGAAAGCTCTTCAGGTTTTTCCCATCAGTCTCTGACTCGATTCCAGGAATCCAGTCAATTGTTGATGTTTTTTTCATTCAGAAATAGCAGTCAGTTTTACTGCCTTGGCACCAGCTAAGAGCGCCTGGTCCATAACCTGTGTTGCTAGTCCAGCCTTTGCCCCCTCTGAAACTTGAATAATAACCGAAGGAGGTTCATGAGTAGAGAAAGTGCGTACCTTAGGTGCAACTCCTTCTAGTCCAATTGAGTTTCCATTTACTAAAATCTGACCAGAACCAGCTAGGTTAAAAAAAAGTGGAGGTCGTTTAGTATCAACTTGAGAATTTGAATCTTTATAAGATGAAGAAATTCCGATCTCATTGACAAATGAAGTGGCGACGATAAAAAAAATAAGAAGTATGAAAACCATATCAATCAAAGGTGATACATTAATTTCTGTTTGTTCGTTCTCAAACCTGGTTGGTTTTCTTTTCATCTATTTTTTAGAGTGGCTAAAGAAACTGATGGGGCAACTTTCTTTGCTTGGGATACTAGATTAGCAAGGACTACTGCATCAGCCCATTGGTCCACTTGAATAACCACTGGTTTTCCTTTATCTTTGATTGCTTGAACTATAAGCGTTGGCACATCATCTAATTGAACAGATTTACCCGCATGAAATATTTGGTTTTTGTCGGAGAGTGCAAACAGAACTGAATTCTTTTGCAATGAAGTTGCATTCTTAACTCGAGGCCTTGCTACATCAACTCCAGGTAGGGTTACAAAAGTCGCGGAGACGATAAAGAAAATAAGCAGAATAAATACAACATCAATTAATGGAGAGACATTGATTGATTCATCCTCTTCTTCTAAAATAGACCTTCTTCGAAGTTTCATAAAACTTGGACTGTGGGCTTAATCTGCCGAAGTGAAATGCTTTCAAGTCGATTGATACAATGTAACCAATCTTTCTTTTTACGTTTAAGTAAATGAGAAAAAGCAAGTACGGGTATAGCGACAAGAAGACCTGCTTGGGTTGTCACAAGTGCTTCTGAAATTCCACTGGCCACAATATCCATCTTGTAATCATCTTGCATACTGAGACCGTCAAAAGTTCGAAGCATTCCTCCAACCGTTCCCAGTAACCCAATTAGAGGAGATGCCGTGGCGAGAACCAGAAGAAAGCGAAGCCTTCGATTAAGATATGCCCCATCAATCAATCGAACCTGTTCAAATCTCTTTTTTGTTTCTTTTGAATCCTGGTGGTTGGATAGACAGTAATACATTATTTGATTGATTCGACCTCCACCCTGAAAAGCTCCCCACTTTTCTCTTGGGAAGGATTGTAAATCTCTCGGAATAATTGATTTCAAACGAAACCAAAGATCGAAAGCAATAAAATAAGTATAGAGCGAAAGTATTGCCAAAGTTGGCATTAGAATACCCCCTTTATCCCAAACTAAAGTCGCTTGATGCCAAAAATCAAGAATTTGATTCATCGCTCGAATCGTTCGTATCTTGCTCTAAACCCTCCTGCTTGAGTCTAACTAACCTCGCAGAAAACCCTTCCATTTTTGAAATGATTCCCTGGAGTCGTCTTGTCAATAATGCATGAGCAATCAATGAGGGAATAGCTGTCACAAGCCCAAATTTAGTAGTGACGAGAGCTTCAGAAATACCACGGGCAAGTTCACTATTTTCTGGGTTTGCAAAATTAGTAATCTGTCTAAACACATCAATCATGCCAGTGACCGTTCCTAATAAACCAAGGAGAGGGGCGGTTGCTGCGGTTACTGCGATCAGTGGTAAGGCTTTCTCAAGTTTTACCTGCATATCAATAATTGCTTCGTAAAGAATCTCTTCGAGTATTTCGGGGTTCTTTCCTTGATATCCTTTTGCGGTTTTTCTCAATAATTCAAAAGGACCCTTGTAAAGCCCGTCTAAAGATGCAGCTTTTATGGGAACTTGGATGTTTATAATTTGAAGGGCTTTGACTATTGCAATTATTAAGGAAAGAACCGCAAAAAATAGTATTGGGTAGATCCAAATTCCACCTTTTTGTAATTCTTCCATAATGCTCAGTTCTCCCTCTTCCATAACGAGAGCTTTATCCAAAGTCGGGTCTAGAGGAAGTATGACTATACCCGACCCATTAGGTTTTTTTTGAATCGCTGCATTAATTAAAGTTGAAGTTGCGACTGAAGTTGGAATCAGCCTTGCGGGTTCATGCTGGAGAACTGAATTGGAAGAAAGGCTTAATTTTTGTCTGTGTTTGTTCGAGAAGCTTCTTTCTAGAAAACCTGCCGATCCATGAACTCCTGAAAAGAAAACAGTGGGTCCAATCGACCAAAAAGTACCATCCTCACGACTTCCTTCTGGTGGTACAATTGCATTTCCTGGAAATGCAATTCCCCCTGCAGAAGCAATTATAGAGTCAATAGAGAGAGAGGTTGCAAGGATTGAAGATTCGAACAATACGGTTCTATTTATCTTTTTCTGGGATTTCATTAGGATCGCAGAAAGCTTATCGGACCATAATAAGTCTTCGGCCGGCGGGTTTCCATGGTACCAACTTGAAATATAATCATTAAACAAATTGATGCTGTAATCAAGATCGGCTTCACTCTCTTTCACTTCCTGTTCAAGTTGTAATAGACTTGCCTCCCGGTTATCATGCAATCTAAGCAAGTGATCGAGTTCACTTCTAAGCTTTTTTGCCTTAAATTCGAGTACTGAAACCTTTCGAGCTAGTGGGATTTTTTCTATTTCAATTTTATCTCTTAATTCAGCGAGTAGATTAATCGCTTCTACTAGATCTCCCTTTGCCTCTTCCTTAACCCTAGGCATTGACTGTGCCGAACTTAATTGATTAAAAAATATCGAGAACCAAAAAATTGAAAAAATGCTTACTTTCATTTCTCGAATTTGGAAGGGAGGGGGATTGGTAGTTCAAGAAAGCGTGGCATAGCACGGTTTTCCATTATTGATACCCCTGTGGATATTTCTTTTGCCAGCTCATCCTGTCGAGTCCAATTCCATCCACTTTCGGATGGTTTACCCCAACCAGCAACATTACCAGATTCATTCACAAAATAAGCGACTCCGAGTCCAAAGTAAATAACTCGAAACTCACGAGACTTTCCATCATCCAATTTAAATTCCTGTCTTTCTAAATGGACAGACCTATGAAAAAGGTGAACACTTTGTAAGAGCGCAACGCTCGCTTCAAGTCTTTTTCGAAGAGGAAGGTTTCTATTTTGAGAGCTATCAATTTTTTCGTAAAAGGTAAATAATCGATCTCTAAGAGGAGAGGGCAAAAGATTATTTGTTTCTTTGATTTCTTTTTCTATTTTTTGCATTCCTTCATAAAATTGAAGAGAGGCCACTTTTGCATTTTCTTTTCTGCTAGTTAGGTTAACCCGCTGTTGAGCAGTCCCGATATTTTCTTCTTTAAATCTTAACAATTTTTCTTCGAGTTCTTCTATTTCTTTGACTAGTGCATCTTCAATATCAACAAGTGTTGCTTTTTCAGATTTCCAAGTACTCTCTTCCTCAGAATATAATTGTTTCGTTTTTACCCATTCTTCAATTATTTTGTGTGTTTCTTTAACCTCGCCATAGCTAAAATTGACCAATATTGAAAAAAGTATTATGGATAAAAACATTTTTGTAGAATGAAACATTAAATATAATTCCAATCTATAGAGTTGAGGAAAAAGATAAAGTTATTTTTGAGACTCGGTCTCAATTAATTAAAACCTTCTATGTTTTATTTTGATAGAAGCTTGCGAAGCATTTCGTCCACCATTTTGGGGTTTGCTTGCCCACGGGTTGCTTTCATTACAAACCCTTTCAACGCATTAATCGCACTCTCTTTCCCATCCTGGAATTTTTGTGCAGCACTTTGGTCATTTTCTATTGCTTGAGCACAGATAGACTCAATCTCGCCATGATCTGATTTAATCTCTATCCCTTTGTCTTTAACTAATTCTGAGGCACTTTTACCAGATGAAAACATTTCAGGGAATAGCTCTTTTGCAACATTGTTAGAAACCACTCCTTTTTCAATTAGTTCTATAAGTTCGGCCAGGTCTTCCGGCGTGACTGGAGAGTCTTCGATTGATGTAGATGCTGAACCTCCATCAGCGCTTGAGATTTCACGAAGTAAGTCATTTACCACCCAATTACCTGCTTTCCTTGGATCTAGACTAAGAGCAGAAACTTTTTCAAAATACTGACAGAGTTTAAGATCTGGGCATAATGCTGATGTAATGGAATAGGGTAGATTCATATCCTCCATATATCTTTTCTGTTTTTCAAATGGTTTTTCAGGTATCTCTTTTGCGATTTGATCTATCCATGCTTGATCAATTTTGACAGGCATAAGATCAGGGTCAGGGAAATACCTATAGTCATGAGCCATTTCTTTGGATCGCATTGGAGTTGTGTAGCGTTGGTCGGGGTTCCACCTTCTAGTTTCCTGAACAATTTCCACCTTCTCCTCAATTGCTTTTATTTGACGCTTAATTTCGTACTCAACCCCATTTTTGACTCCGGAAATAGTATTGAGGTTTTTTAATTCAACTTTTGTACCCAATTTCTCTGTACCAATAGGGCGAATACTCACATTGGCATCACACCTTAGCTGCCCTTTTTCCATATCACAGGATGAAATCCCAGCATAGATTAGTGAGTTTCTTAAGGAGGTCAGGTAAGAAAAAGTTTCTTCGGGTGAATATAAGTCTGGTTCACTTACAATCTCGAGTAGTGGAGACCCCGCTCGGTTGTAATCAACTAGGCTATCATTCTCGTAATGAGTTAGTTTTCCGACATCTTCTTCCAAATGAATTCTTGTCAATTTGACCATTCGGTGTGGGCCCATTACAGCAGGAGAATCCCCAGGTAGTTCTATTTCAACTTCACCTCCCTCACAGATCGGTTGATCGAATTGAGTAATTTGATAATTTTTAGGCATATCTGGATAGAAATAATTCTTTCGATCCCATTTACAGATTGATGCAATTTTACAGCCCAAAAGAAGCCCCACCTTAATTGATTTTTTGATAGCTTCTCTATTCATGACTGGGAGAGCGCCTGGCAAACCTAAGACTACAGAGTCAGTTAGCGAGTTTGGTGGATGGCCAAATCCACAAGGTACCCGAGTGAACATTTTGGAATTTGTTTCCAGTTGAACATGTACTTCAAGTCCGATTACAGCTTCGAATTTCATATAATTTTCTTTATCTTAAATATTCGGTGCTTCGCAGCCATATTTATGTTCTCGATCATAAGCATGAGCGATTGATAGAAGATTAGACTCTTCAAAAGCCTGCCCAATTAATTGCATACCAATTGGAAGTCCTGACTCGGAAAATCCACAAGGGACAGACAATGCAGGTAGACCTGCTAGGTTTGTCGAAATGGTGTAGATATCACTCAAGTACATAGAGATAGGATCATTACTTTTCTCGCCAAATTTAAATGCAGGCGTGGGTGCAGTAGGGGTCAATATTACATCCACTTCTTTAAACACTCTACTGAAGTCTTCCCGAATCAATGTTCTGGTCTTTTGAGCTTTTAAATAATACTCGTCGTAATACCCGCTACTTAAACCATAAGTTCCTAATATACAACGTCTTTTTACCTCTTCTCCAAAGCCTTCCCCTCTACTTTTAGCATAAACATCAATGGCATCAGTTGATCGAGTACTTCGGGACGTGTATCTAATACCATCATAACGAGCCAAGTTTGAAGACGCTTCAGCGGTTGCGATGACATAATAAACGGGAACGGCTAAGTCAGTTGTAGGTAATGAAACTTCGACAATTTTATGCCCGAGTCCCTTGTAAAATTCAATAGTTTGATCGATTGCTCTTCTGACTTCATTGTCCATGCCTTCACCAAAAAACTCTTTAGGTAAGCCTAAAGTAATGGGCTCCAAAGAAGTTTCTAAAGCAGCAGCATAATTAGGAACTTGGCTTGGATAACTAGTCGAGTCAAGAGGGTCGTGTCCTGAAATAACTTCTAAAAGAAGAGCTGCATCTTGAACTGTTTGAGAGAATGGTCCGATTTGATCAAGAGAGGATGCAAAGGCTGCAAGTCCATAACGAGACACCATGCCATAAGTTGGTTTGACGCCAACTACACCACAAAGAGAAGCCGGCTGTCTTATAGAACCACCAGTGTCGGATCCTAGAGTTAGAGGCGATTCTCGTGCTGCTACTGCGGCGGAACTGCCCCCGCTACTACCACCTGGCACTCGATCAAAATCCCATGGGTTGCGAGTGGGACCGTAGGCTGAGTTTTCAGTGGATGAACCCATCGCAAATTCATCTAAATTTAATCGTCCTCCAATTACAGCACCGGCATTTTTTAGTTTTGTAATAACAGTTGCATCGTAGGGAGATATGTAATCTTTAAGAATTTTGCTAGCCGCCGTAAGGGGTTGACCTTGAACAGAAATAACATCTTTAATCGCAACAGGAATTCCATCAAGTGGACCTAAAGTTTTGCCTGCGGCTCTGCGAATATCTGATGCTTTGGCCTGCTCCAAGAAATCATCATTATCACAATGAAGAAATGCATGTACTTGATGATCAACTCGATTAATCTGATCGAGATAAGCCTGTGCAATTTCTTGAGCACTCAACTCTTTATTGGCAAGAGCGTTGGACAGTTCGACTGCAGTTTTTTCGATTATGCTAGAACCATTCATTTCATAAATCCTCCAGCACTTTAGGAACGACAATTTGATTGCTTCGAGATTGGGGAGCGTTTTGAATCGATTTATTAATGGAGAAAGGTTCCTTGGCAATATCCTGATCCCATACATTAAAACGAGGAAATGAGTGAGCAGTAGGTTCAACCCCTTCAACATTAACATCCTTTAGTTTATCAAAGTACTTTAGAACATCACCAAGTTGATCACGGAATTTTTCCCTTTCCTGCACAGTAAGTTCAATACGAGCGAGGTTAGATGCATAATCAATATCCATGGGTTTTGATTCTGAGTCACTCATTTGCTATGTCCTTAATTTATAGGGTGTGTCTAGTTCAATTTTTTTGACGATTTTTTCAAATGCCCCATTGACCTCATTTTCACCCAAAGTTCTGTCAGGTGAGCGAAAACGCATAGAACATGCGATACTTTTTTTATCATCAGGCATCCCTTTTCCAGTAAAAAGATCAAATATTGAAACTGGGTCGATAAAGAATTTGCCATTCGCTGCGTCGATTGCAATTGATTCCAAGCAAGAACGGACGTTTTCTGCTGATTCGCTTTGGTCTACAACAAGAGCTAAGTCTTTAATGGCGGGAGGAAAGGAGGAGAAAGATTGGAAAGAGGTAGCTTTTCTTTTTTTAGAAAGAAGAATTGGATCAATCAATATTTCTGTGGCTAATACTGGTCCCTTAATCTCTTTTTGTTTTGATAATTGAAGTGAAATTATTCCTGATGAAATTTCAATTTTATTTTGGTGCACATTTCCTTTTTTAGCGGCATGCTTTCCTTGCCACGGAGCAATTTCCTGAATTAAACTCCAATCCTTTTTTGGTGTGCTTATTCCAGTACCATGAAAAAGTCGACTCACGATCCTTTTTAGATCAAAAAAGTCAAGCTCCTCATTTTTTTTCCATTCTCTAGTCATCGAGCTTGGGAACAATGCGAAGGCGACACTTAACAACTCAACATTCCCTCGTGGACCAGGTTGAAAAACTCTCCCCGTTTCAAATACCTGAGATAATGGATTTAGATTTTTCTGATTGTAGGCTAATGAATCGAGAATCCCTGGCAAAAGAGAAGGACGTACATGAGTGTGATCTGCAGTGAGAGGATTATGTAGACCAATATTCGATGCGTCGAGAGTAGGAAACCAACTCTTTATTTCTTCGGAGGACCGCAAACTATAATTGCACACTTCCTGAAACCCTTGCCCTGATAAATTTTCAATTGCTTGATCAAAGAAATCATAACTGGGATCATTTTCACGATGAAGAGAGGGAATTGAAAAACTTGTTGCAGTTAAATTTGAAGTTCCAAAAATTCGAATAAATTCTTCCACTAAATCGATTGGTCTATCAACTTCGGAGCGAAATGACGGGACTCTTACTTTCCAAGGATCCGTACCTTCAATCTCAAAGCCCAATCTTTCCCACGATCGAACAAGAATTTTGGAATCAACTTCAAAGCCACACCTTTCCTCAACAAAAGATTGATTAATTTCAACGATTCGTGAACTACGAGGTTCTTCTCCAAATGAAACCACCTCTGGAATACATTCTCCACCCGCAATATCTAAAATTAAATCTACGGCCCTCCTTGCTGCAAATTGAACACCCGCTGGATCAACATTACGAGCAAATCTTTGGGAACTATCTGTATGGAGTCCTAATCGACGAGCGGTTGCCCTAACATTCCCTGGATTAAACCAGGCCGACTCAAGTATAATATCTACGGTGGAATCGTCTACCTCTGCATCTATACTTCCCATTACACCAGCAATCACCAATGCCTTTTTGCTGTCTGCAATCACCATCATTTTCGAGTCAAGACATCGTTCAACTCCATCGAGTGTAACTATTTTTTCCCCCTCTTGGGCCTGTCTAACTGAAATTGATTGGTCGTCAACTTTGCTTGCATCAAAAGCATGGAGGGGTTGTCCAGTTTCCAAAAGTACAAAATTAGTAATATCGACAACATTATTAATAGATCGAGCACCAACAGATTCAAGACGACTTTTTAACCATTCTGGACTAGGGCCGATTTTTACACCTCGAATCGCCCAAAGAGAGTAGAGTGGACAATTGGGAGTTTCTACGTTCAAACTTTTGATTAAGTTTTGATCACTTGGTTTACTAAAAGAAGGTGCAGTAGTTAGAAGTTCAGGAAGTACAAGATTTTTTTCGTAGTAAGCTGCCATTTCCCTAGCTACTCCAATATGACTCAGGCAATCACCACGATTTGCAGTAATTTCGAGTTCTAATGTTACGTCAGATTGGAAGAGTTCGGCGATTGGAGTTCCTATTTTAACACCTTTAGGCAGAATGAGAAGTCCTGTATCATCTTGTCCTAGTTCCAATTCCACGGCACTACACATCATACCCTCGGATACTACACCTCGCAGTTTTGATTTTTTAATTTTAAAACCACCTGGCAATTTAGCACCAGGAAGGGCAACGGGGACATGATCTCCAACCTTAAAATTAGTGGCTCCACAAACAATACTTGCAGGTTCATAATCATCAGAGAAACTAACAGAGCAGACGCTTAATCGATCCGCTTCAGGGTGATTTTCTTTAGTTAGAACTTCACCCACAACAACATTATCGAGGCTGTTACTAGATTTGCTTCCTAATTCTTCAACCTCGAGTCCTAGCATTGGAAGAGAATCGACGAGATCGTGATAGCTTCCGCTAAAATCGACATATTCTTTTAACCATTCAACACTTACTTTCATGGGGAATGATTGAATTGGGAAAGAAAACGCAAATCATTGGTGTAAAAATGCCTGATGTCATCAATACCATGAAGAATCATAGCGACTCGCTCGATACCGATACCAAAAGCAAAACCAGTCCACTCTTCCGGGTCTAGATTTACCAAGTTTAATACCTTTGGGTCTATCATTCCGCATCCCATGATTTCAATCCATTGATCACTCAATTTACCAATATTCGGAGCACGCAAGTCAACTTCGAAACTGGGCTCGGTAAAGGGAAAAAAACTAGGTCTTAATCGAGTTTCAACTTTATCGCCAAAAAGTTCTTTAAGAAAGAAATCTAAGACACCTTTGAGATCTTTAATGGTTACTTTTTTATCCACATAAAGACCTTCAGTTTGATGAAAATTTGCAGAATGTGTTGCGTCTACTGTATCTCTGCGAAAACATCTTCCTGGAGCAATAATACGAAGGGGCGGCTTTTCTCGAAGTAGACTTCTAATTTGAACCGAAGAAGTATGAGTACGGAGAACATAAGATTCATCTTTCTTTTGCTTAATATTATTCCACTTTGAACTCGGAGGGAAAAAAAGTGTATCTTGTTCGTCACGAGCGGGATGATCTTCTGGGGTATTTAATGCATCAAAACAAAACCATTCCGTTTCAGTTTCTGTTGCTTCCGCAACCGTAAATCCAATTTTGCGAAAAATAGAGACAATTCTTCTTCGCGTGTTAGTGAGAGGATGTGTCCCCCCGGTGAAATTACATGAAGGAGGTAAAGTAGGATCAATTTGTTTACCTAATGCCAGCAGCTCGGCATCACTCTCAATAGAAGAAAGAGACTTTTTGAAGATTTCTTCTATTTGTTTTTTAGTGCGATTAAGAGCTTGTCCAAAAGCAGGACGATCTTCTTTAGCAATACCACCTATACTCTTCGCTATTTGCGTGAGATTACCGTTTGGTCCTAGTATAGTTGATTTAACACTATCCCATTGCGCTCGGTTTGTAATAGAACCGAGTTTGAGTGTAACCTCACCAACAATGGCTTGGAGATCTTTCTCCACGCCGAAATAATTCGTTCGGCCCTTTAGGCCGCGAGGGCAGCTTTAGCTTTAGCTACCAGTTCCTTGAAAGACTCGGGTTCGTGAATGGCAAGCTCCGACATTACTTTTCGGTTAAGCTCTATATTTGCCTTAAGCAACCCATGAATAAATTCTCCGTAACGGATTCCTTCAGCACGGCACGCTGCATTTATTCGAACAATCCACAATTGGCGAAATTCGGTTTTTCTTTTACGACGATGGGCATAAGCATAAACTTCACCACGATCCACTGCATCTTTCGCGTAACGAAAAAGGCGAGATTTGTTCCCAAAATAGCCCTTCGCTTTTTTAAGAACTTTTTTACGGCGTTTACGGGTTGCGGCTACATTGCGTGCTCTTGGCATAACTTATTGTTCCTGTATTTAAAATTAATTATAAATGGCTTTGATTACACGACGAGCCATTCCCTTCGCCAAGACTTGATCTTGTCTACCTGAACGAACCTGCTTTGTACTGAGTTTACGGCGTAGATGTCTTTTACTTGGTTTACGAAAAACAACTTTTCCAGTTCCAGTAATTTTGAATCTTTTAGCGATACCTTTATGTGTTTTATTCATGCTATTTAAAAAAAACTATTATTAACCAATTCCTTGCAATCGATCAAGCTCAATAAGGAATTTAATCATAAATTAAAAGCCCTTGATAACTTTCAAGTGAAAACCAGATTGAAAATATTAATACCAATATCCAAATTATTAATTTTAAAATTTTTCTATATAACCAATAAGACCGCCGGGAATTCGTAGTTTCTCCACCAAAGTCATGGAAATAGTTAATTAAATCATTATCTTTTGAACGATTTTCTATTTTCTTATAACTTAATCCGAAAGATGACCTTCTTCTTAAATACCACCATTGAAAAATCTTATGTAACATGAGAATCTATCAATCAAAATCTATTAACGCTTAAGGTTCAAGATGTTTTCTTCCCGCTAGGTCCGCAAAGTCAAGTCGCGATACGGTTGGTTTTCCTTGTTCGAGTACCCAAAGGTCAGAACCAATCTCAGGTTCTTTTTGTTCAAGCCATTCAGGTTGATAGACGAGTTGGTGATAATTCTTGTTTTCTACTTTTTGAAAAAGACTTCCCAACTTAAGAGAACCGGCAAAAGATAGTATAGGTTCTTCCTTTCCATTGAAATCACATGGGAAGTTCAGATTGTGAACAGGTAATCCTACCGGACTTGGATGGTTGACCCATTCATTTGCGTATGTGGCAGACATTTTGGCAGTGTGTCTAAGGGATTCTGCAAGTTCACCTTCGACTTTTCCGAGACTTCTTCTAATTTTATCAAAACTATCTACAGGTAGAGACATACTCGTGGCAAAGGAATGGATTCCAAGTAAAGATCCTTCAATTGCAGCACCAACTGTCCCAGAAGATAAAATCATTGGCAAGGTTACATTGTAGCCTAAATTAATGCCACTAATTACTAAATCAGGTTGCCTAGGAAAAAGATTACCAATCGCAAAGTTTACACAATCAGCGGGTGTTCCGTTCAATGCATAAGCTTTGCATGGGAAATCATCATTTTTTTCAATAGCACATAATTTCTGATGTCTCGAAATTGCATGTCCTATCCAACTTTTTTCTTCATCTGGTGCACATACAATAATTTCGAAGAATTCTGATGCTTCTTCTACTAAAACATGCAGAAAGAATGAGTCGATACTGTCATCGTTAGTTATGAGTGCTAGAGGTTTTTCAGATATCATAAAATTAAAAGAGGGGAGGGTGCGTATACACCACTCCCCTCTCTAGTAAGATTAAATTAAAAAAGTAATTCCTTACGAAACTATTGTTTAAACATTTTCAGCAGGTTCTTCTTTTTGCTTATCGTTTTCACTAGAGGTTTCATCTTCAGATTTTGATTCCTCCATAGCCGCACGGCGACTCAATTTAACACGACCTTTGTCATCAATGCCGATACATTTTACATTAATTTCGTCTCCAAGTTTACATATATCTTCAGTCTTATTGACACGGAAGTCGGCAAGTTCGGATATATGACATAATCCTTCTTTGCCAGGTAGACATTCAACAAAGGCACCAAAATCTTTTACGCCTCGAACGATTCCACGATATATTTTACCAGCTTCAATTTCACCAGTTACCAAATCAATTTCTTGCAGTGCTCGGTTCATTGCTTCCGAGTCACTTGCATAGACACGAATCTTACCACTGTTATCATCGTCAATATCAAGGTTAGCTCCTGTCACTTCGGTAATTCGTCTGATATTTTTACCACCGGGTCCAATTAAGGCCCCGATTTTTTCTGGATCAATTTGTACCACTTCAATACGAGGAGCATGATCTCGCAATTCCTTTCGATGAGATGGCAAACATTCCTCCATGGATGAAAGAATTTTTAAGCGCGCTTCAGTAACCTGCTTGACTGCTTCTTTAGCAATACTGAAAGGTAAGCCCTGTATTTTTAAGTCAAGTTGAAAACCTGTTACCCCATCGCGGGTTCCGCAAACTTTAAAATCCATGTCACCAAAGTGATCTTCTGCACCAATAATGTCAGTCAGAACAACATACTTTTCTATGTTTCCATCATTATCCATTTGCGTGACTAGACCAGTTGAAATTCCCGCTACATGTTTTGAAATTGGAACGCCTGCATCCATAAGAGCCAAAGAACCGCCGCAAACGCTTGCCATAGAAGTAGAACCATTTGAAGACATGATCTCTGAAACAATTCGAATTGCATAAGGGAATTCATCTTCTGGAGGAAGCACAGGTAGGACGGATCGCTCAGCTAGGGCACCGTGCCCCATTTCTCTGCGACTTGTAAAACCAAATCGACCTGCTTCCCCAACTGAGAAAGGCGGGAAGTTGTAATGTAAAATAAATGATTTTGCGGTAGGACCTCCTGTTAATCCATCTAAGTCTTGAACATCACGACTTGTGCCGAGCGTGGACATGACTAATGATTGTGTTTCACCACGAGTAAAGATAGCAGATCCGTGAACACGGGGAAGGACACCAGTTTCACAGGAAATTTCCCTTAATTCTGCGGCTTCTCTACCATCAGCTCTTTTCCCACGAATTAGAATATTTTCACGATAAACATCCTCCTGAATAACTTCGAATGCCATTTTTACATGACTTGGATCAAAAGCCTCCCCGAATTTTTCTTCGCAAGCAACCAATGCTTCCTCTTTAATTACATCTACTGCCTCAGCCCTTGCTTGTTTGGAATCAGCAAAGATTGCTTCGTCCATTCGACTTCCTGTAATTTCTCGACAAAGAGCAAGAACATCATCAGGGGCTTTGACTAAATCAAAAACTTTCTTTTCCTTGCCACAAAGTTTTGCTAATTCATGTTGAGCTGAAATAATTTCTTGGATTTGCTCGTGAGCGTATTCGAGTGCTTCTACAAAACGATCTTCAGGCATTTGATCAGCAGATCCTTCGATCATCATCATTTCTTTCTCACTACCAACATAAATTAGATCAAGAGCTGAATCATACATTTGTTCATTAGTCGGGTTAACAATGAATTCACCATTAATCTCACCTAAGCGAACACATCCAATTGGACCATTCCATGGGATATCAGAAATCATTAATGCGGCGGAAGCACCATTTACCATTAGTACATCTGCTTCATTTACTTGATCGGTGGAAAGTAGATATCCGATTACTTGAACCTCATTTAAAAAACCTTTTGGAAAAAGTGGTCTAAGCGGACGATCGCACAAACGTGAAGTTAAAATTTCTTTTTCGCTTGGACGACCTTCCCTTTTGAAATAACCTCCAGGGAATTTGCCGGCTGCGGTAAATTTTTCTTTATAATCCACAGTGAGTGGGAAAAAGTCTTGGCCTGTCCGTAGGGTTGATGCGGCAGTGGCAGAGACAAAAAGAATTGTCTCCCCCAGGGAAATTGTTACGGCTCCCCCAGCTAGACCAGCAAGTGTGCCAGTAGATAATTGAATGCCGAGTTTCTCAGCGGTTACATTGTGCTTTTGTTTCATGATTTCTTACTTCGATGTATATTTTCTTAGTTCTTCTTCTTCTTTCCAATCAAACCGAATCGTTTGATTGAAATCCAATTTAGTAGATAAAATTATTACTACTTTAAAATTTGTATGGATAGTTAGCCCACGGGGAGAGAACCCTGAGGAATAATTATGTAAGTAATAGATTAGCGACGCAATTCGAGCTTATCTATTATGGCTTGATAGCGCTTCAAATCTGTTCTCTTTAGATAATCAAGTATTTTTCTTCTGCGTGCTGCCATCATCAGCAATCCACGTCGAGAATGAAAATCCTTACGGTGAGTCTTGAGATGTTCCGTTAGATGAGAAATACGGGCCGAGAGTAGTGCAACCTGCACTTCACTTGAACCTGTATCCTTGTCGTGGGATCGGTTATCTTCAATGATACTTTGTTTTTTTACTTGTTCAGACATTATATTTATTTAGTTTCTTGATGCGTGGAATTTACACTAGTAAAGTCATACTTTAGAGCGAACCAAAGTACCGTTCCGCCCGATTTTTCACAAAAGTGAAGAATCGAAAGTCAAGGAGGCAATTCAAAGAAAGACCTCTAACGCTTATGATAAGATAAGTTATTATTTGTTTTATACAAGCCTGAAAGCTTCCCACTTGCTACCTTCAATTAAAAGTTAAATATAGATTGCTATGAGTTCACTCTATTTTGCATATGGTTCTAACATGAATTTCGAACAAATGCAGATTCGATGTCCCGGGTCTGTATTTCTTTCACCTGCTTCTCTTAAGAATTGGAGTTATTTTATTAATGGGGATGGTTATGCTGGAATTAAAAAAAGCGAAAATTCTCTTACTCATGGTTGCCTTTGGCGGTTAAATAAAAGCCACTGGCTTGCATTGGATGAATACGAAGCAGTAAACGAGGGTTACTATAGTCGTGCAGAAGTGAGCGTTATACCTGAGCCATCTGGAGTCGAAGAATTGGTTACAGCATATCTTTCTAACAACCAAAGTTTTGGAATTCCCTCTAATTCGTATCTACGAGTTGTTATTGATGGTGCTCATAAAGTAGGACTATCCAACAAGTATATTCAAATGTTAGAAAGTTGGAAAAATGGTTATCCTTTGAAATAATCTAAGCTAATCTAATAATTAGAACTTGAAAAATTCGAATAAAAAAGCGGGTAGGTGGGATTTTTTCATCGATACGGGGGGTACTTTTACCGATTGTCTTGGAAGAGGGCCCAATGGAAAAGAGAAAAGAGTTAAAGTTCTTTCTAGGGGCAGTTTGACGTGTAGACTTGAGAAGAGGGTTTCAGATCAAGAATTTCTTTTGAATAAAGAGACTGACTTGCCTGAAGATTTCCCTAACGGATTTAAAGTTTTTTTTGCAGACCGAGAACAAAGTGGGAGCGTCGTAGAGCAATGGGATAATAATGGTAAAATTCTTCGAATCTCAGGAAAGATAAAACCCCGGTGCTACAGTGGAGATACAATCCAACTGTTTTCAGGATGGGAAGCCCCGTTATTGGCGATCAGACTCATTTTAGCTCGAGAAAAAATCGATCAGGAGGATTGTTTTATACAGGTGCGTTTAGCCACGACTCGATGTACCAATGCATTACTTGAGGAAAGTGGAAAAAAACCTCTTCTTTTCATTACGAAAGGATTCGCGGACTTACTCGAAATTGGTGATCAGAGACGAATTGGATTATTTGATTTGATTCCTAGAAAAAGAAAATCATTTGCGGGTCCTTCCGTTGAAGTGAAAGAACGAACGGATCGAACAGGTCGAGTTACTATTAAACCCGACCTGCTGAACTTAGTAGCTAGGGCAAGAACGCTTAAGGATCAAGGGCACCAAGTGGCAGTAGTTTCTTTCTTGAATTCATTTATTAACGATCAAAATGAAAAGAGTGTCATCAATGAACTCAAAAAAATAGGTTTTAAAACTATAATTGGATCAGCAAATATTCATCCATTTATAAAATGGTTACCTCGTTGCGAATCGTCGGTTCTCGAAGGTTACCTTCAACCTATTATCGAACATTATCTTTCAAATATAATCTCAGGACTTGGCGTAGATGTTCAATTGCTGATAATGAACAGTGCAGGTGGATTAATTGTTCAAGAGCAATATCGTGCAATTGACAGTCTATTAAGCGGCCCCGCCGCAGGAGTTATCGGAGCATCTGAAATTGGACGACGAGCAGGTCTGGGAAAATTTATTAATTTAGATATGGGCGGAACTAGTACTGATGTTTCTAGGTTCTCTGATTGCCTATCTTATCAATCAACTTTGCAGATTGGCGAAGCAAAATTAGCAGGTTTATCTTTAAATATTGAAACAGTTGCCGCTGGTGGAGGTTCAGTTTGTAAGGTGGAATACGGACGATTGAAAGTTGGACCAGAAAGTGCAAGTTCTTACCCTGGGCCAGCCTGTTATGGATTTGGTGGTCCGCTTTGCTTGACCGATGTGAATCTACTTTTAGGCCGCTTGGATGAAAAGAGTTTTCCAACTCCTCTTGTCAAAAAGGCTGCTCAGGTTAAGCTAAATGATTTGGTTGAAAATTCGGGCTATCCCGAGGAAGAACTTTTATCAGGGTTTATTGCACTTGCAGACGAATGTATGTCTCGAGCGATCAGAAAAATTTCAATTGAGCAAGGATATGACCCAAGTGAGCATGCACTGCTTTCTTTTGGAGGAGCAGGAGGTCAGCATGCCTGTGGAGTTGCTCAAAAACTGGGGGTCAAAAAGATTTTATCTCCTTTAGATTCTGGTTTACTGAGTGCTTATGGATTATTGATGTCTAGAGTCGAAAGAGTGGTCGAGAAATCTATCCATAGAACCATTTCAGATTCAGGACTTATTCAGGTTGAAGCTGAATTAATGGAGTCCGGATTGGAATTGATGGGTGACTTTAAAGCACACGCCCAACTGATTCGTAAAACCGTTTCAGTCCGAATGAAAGGGCAAGACATTGGCTTGGATATAGATTATCAAAAAGTCAGTGAAATCAAGAATTTATATGAAATCAGATTTCAAGAAATCTTCGGCTACCTACCGAAGAAAGAAAGATTCCAAATTTATTCTTTACGGTTTCATTTCGCTTGTCCTCGAGCAGATGAGGAAAAAGAATATTTCTCTGAGTTGAATGAATCTGTTTTTAATGAGCAAAGAAGAGAAAACTTTATTATCGCCCGAGCTGATCTTAAATTCGGAGATGTCTTATATGGTCCGAGTTTGGTGGTGGATAATTTTGGTACACTTTGGATTGAAGAGGGGTGGTGCGCAATCAAAGGAGATAAAGGCAGTTTGCTAATTGAGTTTATTGGATTGTCAAAAAATCTAATGAACAAAGCTGTTATTTGCCAAGAGCTTTTTGCGAGCCGTTTTTATTGCTTGGTTGAAGAAATGGGAGCTCAATTGAAGCGAACAGCAATCTCGGTAAATGTTCGTGAACGGCTTGATTTTTCATGCGCTCTTTTAGACCATGAGGGCTATCTTGTTGCAAATGCCCCCCATATCCCAGTCCATCTTGGGGCAATTGGTCTCTGTGTAAGGGAATCAATAAAACTCTTTTCACGTTTGGAAGATGGAGATGTAATAGTTACAAATCATCCATATTACGGAGGGTCTCATCTCCCCGACATTACTGTTATTGCGCCTGTTTTTAATAATAGAGGCGAGCTACTTTGCTATTTAGCGAACCGAGCTCATCATTCTGAAATTGGTGGAATTTCACCTGGCTCGATGCCCGCAGGGTCTCAAAACTTAAGTGAGGAAGGTGTGGTCATCTCCCCCAGACACCTGTTCAAGGCGGGTCAATATTGCATGGATGAAATGATTGAGATCTTTAGTAATGGAGAGTTCCCCACTCGCCAGCTTAATGAAAATATCGCGGACTTACTTGCTCAAGTGGCTTCCCTTCGGCAAGGGATGAAGGAGATGAAAACTCTAGAAATGAACTACTCTACTAGTTCGCTTCAAAAGCAAATGGAAAACCTGCGACTCGATTCAGCAAGTAATTGCGAGTGTTTTCTCCAAAATTGGGGAAAAGCTTTTTTAAACTCAGTTCAATATCTTGATGATGGAGATCAATTAATGCTCCAAATATCAATTACTAATAGTCGTGCGACTTTTGATTTTTCTGGCACTTCGAAATCTCGTAAGGACAATCTTAATGCAACAGAGGCGATTACTCAAAGTGCCATTTGCTATTGTCTGCGTCTTTTAATTAATAAAGACCTTTCATTAAACGAAGGGCTCCTTCAACCAATTCGAATTATTATTCCGACGGGTTCAATTCTTTCACCCATTTTCGCTGATAAAGCTCAAGATTGCCCAGGAGTTGCAGGCGGTAATGTGGAGATTAGTCAAAAGCTAGTTGATTTGATTCTTACTGCTTTTGGTCAAGTTGCTTGCTCTCAAGGCACCATGAATAACATTACTTTTGGTAATCAAGCTTACAGTCATTATGAAACTATTGGAGGAGGTGCTGGAGCAATGATTGGCCAAGATGGAATCTCTGCAGTTCAGGTACATATGACAAATACAGCGATTACCGACCCAGAAATCCTTGAATCTTGCTTTCCCGTTCGACTTCTCGGGTTTAAGATAAGAAAGAAATCCGGAGGTAAAGGAGCTTGGTCAGGCGGCGATGGGATAGAGCGAGAGTATATTTTTGAAGAGGAAGCAGATCTTAGTTTACTTACTCAGAATCGAAAAACTGGGGCAAATGGCATTGATGGAGGTTTAGTGGGGCAACCAGGAGAACAGTTTTTGATTAGAAAAAACGGAAAATTGGAGCCTCTTTCTTCAATCCATTCAGTTGTAATGTATAAAGGTGACCGATTAATCCTCCGTACACCTGGAGGAGGGGGGGCAGGTCATTTAGAAAAACTTTCTTAAGGAGACTGTGAAATTATGAGGCAAGCCAATTACAGATATTTTTAACGGCCTGATCACTTCCATTGACCACGGAAATAGCGGCTCTCTTTTCTTTTATATTTAGAAGATTATCAATATTGTTAAGCCATTCGCCTTGATTAAATTCTTGATTACTAAGTTCAAAACCAAGAATGTTTTCGTTAATAAATTTACGTATTGGTCGTGATTCTCTGAAATGTTCTCTGTAAATTGCTATAAATGGTTTTTGTGCTGCCCATACTTCAGCAACTGTTCCATATCCTACTTTACCTACTACACCGTCGGAGGCTTGAATTAAATCAGGAAAAAAATATCCGCTTTGGTGAGGGAGTAAGCAAAAGTTTTTTTCTTTTTTTAACTTAGAATAAGATCCGGTTAAAATATAAAAATTTTTTGAGTCTTTTTTAATTTTTTCAAGGAAGGGATATGTTTGAGGGATTCCACCAGTTGTTATTAGGATAACTGGTTTTTCATTATTTATACCCAAGTCTTTCCTAGTGGTGGTCTTGACTTTCTGGGAAGGTCTGAAAACTGGATTTATTTTACACGCATTGCTTACAGGATTACAAATTGGAGTAGTTTGTATGTGCAAATGAGCACTTCTAAAAATATCTCTTAATTTTTCTATTGGTTTTTGAAAACCCCTTCTTTCACTTAAATATTCTTCATAAATCCAATCCCAGGTGAAATTTTCAAGTAGGCATGAAGGGATACCCAATTTATTAGCGAAATGAAGTCCAAGAGGTGAAATATCACAAAAAATAAAATCAAGATTTTCATTTTCTAAAAGTTTGAGAGTCTGATTTTCATTTTTGAATCGGAGGAATAAATCCAACTCATCAAGGGTTAAATCCAGATCGTGTTTGAAGGGAGATTTTTGAACGAGTCCAACATCCGTCTGCAGGTGATAAGTTTTGTATAAAACACCAGTGAGATTTTCAGTAAAAAACCAATCGGGTAGGGTGCTGAAAATTGAAATCTCTAGATCGATCTTTTTGGCAAGGTTTTTAAGAATCGCAATCGTTCGAGTGGCATGCCCAAACCCATGAGAAGTAATGAAGCAAGCAATTTTCAATTTTGCTTATATCCCGAACAACAGTTCTAAATAGGTTTGAAGTTGCTCCGTGGGAAAAAACTGGGTTCCTTTTTGGGTAGTAAGCTTACGACAAGGCTTTTTTTGTGAATCTGAATTAAATTTAAGGATTTGAATCTGTTTTTCTTTTGACGAAATGGTTTTCTCTACAGGTTTAATTTGAAGAGGGATTCCGTAGGGACCAAAGGTAACATCCCAACCGTTTGAGGCAGAAGAGGTCTTCGCTGTAGATAAAGAGGGGTAACGTAAAACAAAATCGGGGGTTTTATTTGTTTTAACACGAACTATAACGGAAACTGGAAGTGATTTTAGAAAATCAAGTGGAGTCGCATAAGATTTTTCCTTATACATTGAATAAAAAAGCAAAGGATCTAAACCTACCAAATTAAATCCACTGAAATTACTGTGCCTATTTTTAGATTTAAATTTCTTTTTGTTATACCAAACTTGAAATTGATCAGAGAGTCTCAGTCCAATTTCGAAATGCAGATGAGATCTCTCTAAAGGAATTCGGTAGCCTGAGGATGAATTTCCCATTTTTCCTAAAACTTGTGCGATTGAGATCTCACTTCCTATTTTTAGATTAGGATTGATCGAGTCCAAGTGAGCGTACAAAGAATACAAAGGTGGGTTCAATTTTGAGTGCTCCAACACAATATACTTACCGTACGCACTATAAGAAGCGGTTATGTTTAAATAACTTACAATTCCATCCATTGCAGCAAAAATTGAATCAGCAGCTCTACCTTTTCTATCTCTATTCACTGGATATAAGTCGAGACCTTCATGGAATTTGTACCCGTTATTTCTGACGCATCCAAAGGAACCTGAGGTAATAGGTTTTTCAGGACCCGTTTTCTGAAGAAAAGTAGAATATCCTAAACCTCTTGCAAAAGCGGGATTAGGGGTAGGCCAAGATAATTTGAATTGCGGGGGAGTTTCGGCAAAAACTTGACTTGTAAAAACTAATGTAAAAGCAAATCTTAGTAATAGGGCATGCATTTTTTAAATCCTAGCGAGTTAGCCTTTCTCCTCTTGAAATGCAGCCTTAATATGTACTAATGAAATACTAAGTTCTTGGTAAAGCATCATTGCATTTTGTTCAGTAACTATTGAATACAATACAAATGGAAGAACACCATTTCCAATTCCCTTTTCGATCGGATGAACACCGACAATTTGACCACCTATGACTAGGTGGAGTTTTTTTCCTATATTCCTAATCGTTTCTTTCTGAAGAGTATTCGCACTTCTACGATCTAAGCTAAACCACAAGGCAAACCTTCGGTCTTTGGGATCATCTGACAATATATTATCAACAGAACCTATCTGTACGCTGCGGAAATCATATTCATCTAATATAGGAATTGGTGCCGAACCCTCCATGAACACTCTTGGTCTCATGGTTATTTTCTTCGGGTCAGATCTAAATTTTCGACAAGAAGGTAAAAAGAAAGAAAATAAAAGAGCGAGCGTACATCTTCTATCTACATGAGTTAATATTGATTTTGTGGTGTTCAAATTAAATTTTATCGTAGGTTATCTCGGGAAAATGTTTTATTGTGTTTCAGAATACATGGTTTTGTGTAAACAAAGAAGCATTAAAAAATCTAATTTTAAATGAAAATCGAGGATAGAAAAAAAAATCTAATTTTGAATAATGGGAATATTGCGGTAATTTTAATTGATGTACAAGATAGTTTAATTGCGGAGATTAAGAAGAAAAACCTGTTAATAGATGCATTGAATATTCTAATTAAATCATCTGAAATATTTAATTTACCTATACTTCTTACGGAGCAAGTTCCTGACAAACTTGGAGGCACTTCTAGCTCATTACTTCTATCATCAGATATTACCCGAATTGATAAAAATAGTTTTTCCATTTTCGGTTCTGAAGGTGTTCAACAATATTTATTGGAACAGAAGATATCCCACTTAATTCTTTCAGGTGTTGAAACTTCAATTTGTGTATACTTGAGTGCGATTGATGCGATTAAAGCGGGACTCGAAGTAACGATTTTATCAGATTGTATTGGTGCAAGAAGAACGGAGGATGAATCCGTTGTTTTAGCTAAGCTTCAAAATGCAGGTTGTCATATTCTACCTATGGAAAGCTTTCTTTATGGATATATGGGAACTGCTGCTCATCCAAACTTTCGAGAAATTAGTAAACTAATTAGTAATCGTTAAATAATCTTTATAAATCAGTTTTAATCATTTTATTATGCTAGCAATTACAGATTCTGCGACTCTTCAAGGCGTGGTGGCAGTTCCGGTTACGGTGGAAGCAAATGGAGGAGAAAAAGGTGAGCCTCGTTGTGTTTTAGTTGGTTTGCCTGATACCGCGGTGAAGGAATCCCTTGATAGAATTCTATCAAGTTTAGCAAACTCAGGCTATTCTCGTCCAAGAACGAGAGTTACTATTAACTTGGCTCCTGGGGATCTTAGAAAAGAAGGTGTCGCTTTTGACCTTCCTATCGCTCTTTGTTTGTTAGTCGCAACAGGTCAGTTGCCAGAAGATTCTCTAAAAGACTATTTGATTGCGGGTGAGTTAGCACTTTCAGGGAAAACACGAACAATAAAAGGAGGTTTGTCTATGGCGATGCTCGCTAAAAAACAGTCTAAAAAAGGGATACTTCTTCCTTTTGCATCAGCTAGGGAAGCCAGCTTACTTGAGGGAATTGATGTGTTTTCAATCGATTCATTAGCTGAAGCGGTCGCATTTTTTAATGGGGAACATCCACGCGTACCAATTGATCCTAAAAAGTATCAATATCTGGATCCTCCGGATCAATTAGATGATGTTGATTTTTCTGAGGTCAAAGGACAGGGCAATGTGCGCAGGGCGGTTGAAGTTGCTGTTGCAGGGGGGCACAACTTACTAATGCTTGGACCACCGGGTTCAGGTAAATCGATGATAGCAAAACGGATTCCTTCCATTCTTCCAAAACCTAGTACCGAAGAATTTTTAGAAATTCTAAATATCCACTCGGCAGCAGGAACTTCAGTTTTAAATGAAAAAAAGTTTTTCCGTCGCCCGGTTCGTTCTCCTCATCATACAATAAGTGATGTTGGTTTACTTGGTGGAGGCACCATACCTGGACCAGGAGAGATTTCACTGGCACACAATGGGGTTCTATTTCTTGACGAATTACCCGAATTTAAAAGGTCCGCTCTTGAGGTAATGAGACAACCTTTAGAGGACGGAGAGGTTACAATATCAAGAAGTGCTGGTAAAATTACTTTACCCAGTAGATTTATGCTTGTGGCCGCGATGAACCCCTGTCCTTGTGGGTACTTGGGAGATATTACTAATGATTGTCGTTGTTCCATGCCTCAGATCCAGCGCTATCGTTCGCGTGTCAGCGGACCATTACTTGACCGAATTGATATTCATGTGGAAGCCCCTGCAGTAAAAGTAGATGATTTGCAAGATGTTCGGATCGGTGAATCATCCTATGACATAAGGAGCAGAATTCAAAAATGTAGAACAATTCAGGCAATAAGGTATCAAAATAACAAACTTTCAAGTAATGCAAACATAACTAATAAAATGTTGTTAAAGTATTGCAAGATAGGAACGAAGGAAGCATCCATTTTAAAACGTGCAATGAACGAACTTTCTTTATCTGCTAGGGCTTATGATAAAATCCTTAAAGTATCCCGAACTATTGCTGACCTTGTTAACTCAGAAAATATTGAAATGGATCATTTATTAGAGGCCATTCAATATCGAAGTTTAGATCGTTCTCTTATTCTTTAAAATAGCTTGAATTGTATAGTATTTTATTATTGATAATATATAAAATTACCTATTAGAATCATAATTATTATGAATATTGATGAGAATGCTAGTGTGAAAGAATTACAAGCCTTGAAGCGTAAGATTGAAAAAAAAATTCAAACTAAAGAATCATATAAAGAAGATTTAGGTAAATTTTACAACTTGATTAAAAATGACCATGCTCGACACAAAAGGGAAGATGGTCGAAAGGTTTTTCGTGGAGTTGTAGATTACCTTGAATGTTATATTATTGGATTACCTCCTATTGCAAAAGCAAGTTTTTACGAAAGATTTGGCATTAAAGGAAAACGTACCAAAATCACTCCAGAGGTAATTCAACGGGTTAAAGAATTACTTAACCAGGGTCTAACATTACAAATGGCTTCTCTTGAAGTTGGAGTTTCACCTGCTACATGTCAAAAGATCAAAAAGGGTGATTACGAATCTTAGTATTGAATGATTTTCAAATCAAACCATAGCCTTATAGTTGTGGTTTTTTTTGGCTTTGAATTATTTTAAACTTATGGTCCTAAACATAAAGGGTGAGTATTTTCTTAATCGGGCTGAAGCAGTCTCATATGTAATGAAGGGATACCATACAAAATGGTGTTTTGCCCGATGGTCTCGAGATGAAATTGCTTTTTCTTTTGAAACCAAAGAAGGTATTAGGGACAGACTCTTACTTTGTGCTTACAAGTCAAAAAAAAGTAAAACCGTAAGGATACGAAAGTATGATTTAGACGAGTATTTTAAAAAGTGAATACAATACTTTAAAATTCTTCTTCGTCTGGGATATCTAATTTGTGCATCGTAGTCTCCTCGCCTTTGGAATCTACGGTAATGACTTTCATTATTTTACAATCTTTGCCCTGTGCCTCGAAACGCTTGGGTTCTCCGTCTGGTCCCATTATTTGAAGCAGACCAGGCTTTTTTTCGATTTCAACACATTCAAGTAAATCTTTGCCGTTGTAACCCTCTTCATGTGAAGTTGAATACAATCCATCCGGATGAACGAAGCAAACGATTCTACCAAACCGAATAGTTGATCCGCGTTTATGGCGAACAACATCTCCTTTTTCAAAAACTTTTTTGGAAAAAAGCTGCTTTCTAGGAGTATAATGTTTGAGTTTGGATCTTTTAGTTTTGAAACTTTTCATTCCATCCGAACCCTTGACTAAAGGAGTAAGTTCATCTGGATGAACCTCGACGCACTCAAGAGTAGGATCGCCTGGATTATCTTGTAAAATCATCAAAACTTCACCACAGCGCTTTTTCCCTTTGGAAGCTACTGTTTCTTTTACGAAGTCTCCAATTTCAATTTCTTTTTTCTTTTTTTTCTTTTTTGATCCAATAGCCATAATTTTTTTTATTTTATTGATCCTGTTTGGGCGAGTCTTTTAGTTCGGCAATCTGAGCAGATACAAAATTTACCATGACCATAATCTCCTGGAGTTGGCAGATCTTCAAAAAGAGGAGTACTCTTTTTAACTGTAGGATTAGTTTTGCTTTTCTGCTTGGAAGAAGTGTCAGTTTTTATGGCGATAGTTTTAGACTCATCAGCCTGTCTTTCGGCATATGCCACTCTCTGTCTTTTTCGTAATTCGAACAGATATGCGACTCCATCTTTAAAGTCCGTTTGATCGATTGCAATAGTCGCCCTCATAGTGCCTCTTTTCGAAGGAGAAACAGTTAATAGGTTACCCTTATGACCTAATGCAATAACTTCTTTACCCGCAGGTAATTGAGATGACCCAATAGCTTTTCCAGTTTGTGAGTAAGCAATGAATTTCAGGTCTTTGTTAATAGTAACAGCACTCAAAGGAAATACCGATTTTGGAATTGCGTTCCAATTCTTAACAGCAGCAAGTAACTGAGGAGTAAACGCAGCTTTTTCTGGTTGTGATGGTTTTTTATCCTTCACCACAACCTTGGTTTTCTTTTTTTCGACTATCGGTTCGACTCTAGGTGGTTCAGGTAATTTCTTTTTAATAAGTTTAACTGGTTTAGTATCTGCAAGTTTTTCTTTAATGTTACTTTCTTCAGCATTCGACTGATTGGAATCATCAGTTTCTGAATTTTGATCTAAAAGTTCACAGGATTGAAGAAATAAAATAATCGAAAGTAAAAGTGTTTTAAATAAGCGCATAGTAAATTTTGAAGAAAAAGTAGTGATCTTGGCAAGGTTTTATGTCAGATAGTAAAGAAAGATAATGTAAATTCCATTTTAATTACAATATGAACATATTCCAACAAAATACGAATCGATTAAAATTTCTTTTTGCGATCAATTTTTCTTTCTTTTCTGCTTTGGCAATTTGTCAGTTACTATTAACTGCAATTTATAATCCATGGTTCTTTCTTCTTTGTATATTGGGTTCATGCATAAATTTATTTGTGTTATATTTTATATTTCAACACAAAATTCCTAGAGAAACTGGTATAGAAACTTCTGTGACAGACTCCGAAAAAAATATGCTTATGGACGATCTTGAAGAAGAAGCAAAAAGAAGGAAGAATCATGATCGTATTCAGCAGAATTAGCCTATGAGTGATTACCGAGTAACTCCCCAAAAAACCTCCAGTCTTCCATCTGGGATTGGATTTATCATAGGAAATGAAGCTGCGGAAAGATTTTCCTTTTATGGAATGCGGAGTGTTTTGTTGGCTTATATGACTATTTACTTAGTTCAGCCAAATGGTGATTTCAAAGTTTTTAATGAAAAGGAAGCAGAGGCATGGGTTCACTTATTTGTTGGTTCTGCTTATTTCTTCCCATTGATCGGAGGCATTTTAGCCGATGCGTATTGGGGGAAATATCGTACTATTCTGTCCCTTTCTCTGTTTTATTGCTTAGGTCATGGTTGCCTCGCTCTGATGGGGATTGTTGGAGATACACGTACATTGTTATTTATAGGACTTATTTTAATCGCAATAGGATCGGGGGGAATTAAACCCTGTGTTTCATCTCATGTAGGAGATCAGTTTAATCAGTCGAACAATCATTTGCTAACAAAAGTTTTTGGTTGGTTTTACTTTTCTATTAATACCGGAGCTTTTCTATCCGGACTACTTACGCCTTTCCTTCTTGAAGCTACTCGAAAAGTGGGCACTCTAGGAGAACAAATTTATCCGTTTGTGGAACCTCTTGTAGGAGAGAAGTCAATCAATGAAGCTATTTTTGGTCCGCACTACGCTTTTGGTTTACCGGGTATTCTAATGGCAATTGCAACTCTTGTATTTTGGCTTGGTCGAAAACAGTTTGCTCATATTCCTCCACGTGGCACAGTTTTCTTTAAAGAAACTTTTTCTGGGGAGAATTTACTGGTGATTCTTCGACTATGCTCAATTTTTGCTTTTGTAATCATTTTCTGGGCACTTTTTGATCAAATTGGAACCCTTTGGCAAATCCAAGCCCGTAGCCTAGATCGAGTACTACCTGATTGGGTTCCTTTAATAGGTGGAAGCGAAATGCTTGCTGCTCAAGTATCTGCGATTTGGAACCCCTTATTCATTTTACTTTTGATTCCTATATTTTCGTATGTGATCTATCCACTTGCATCTAAGTTTGTAAAGATCACCCCTCTTCGGAAAATAGGATTTGGATTATGGATGATGGGATTTTCCTTTACCCTTGTTGCGATAATACAGGAACGAATTGATCTGGGTGAATCTCCCAACATGGCGTGGCAAATTTTGGCGTGCCTCCTTTTGACTGCTTCCGAGATTCTGGTTTCTATTACTTGCTTGGAATTTGCCTATACCCAAGCGCCGAAGGAAATGAAATCATTTGTAATGGCAATATTCTTACTTACTGTATCGCTTGGTAATTATTTTACTTCTGCGGTTAAATTTTTTATTATCAACGAGGATGGTTCCTCAAAATTACCAGGTTCTTCAGAGTTTTGGTTTTGGACAATTTTAGTTTTTATTGCAGCTATATTTTTTATTAAAGTTTCAAAAAATTATGAAGTAAAAGAGTACTTACAAGATGTTTGATAAAAATAGTTAACTGAACTTTAAGTCTGTGATGAATGTACAACCCTCAATTTTTCTTATTTTGATAAGGAGTTGTTTTTTTGAAAATGAAAGTTCCTGTTTTACTGGACCGCCCGATGTTTTGATGTAGAGAATCCCACTTGTTGTATTTAATTTTTCTGGAGCACATCTCATCGATAATTTTTTTCCCACAATTTTATGCCAATTTTCAGAAATTGATTGTTCCGGAGTTCTTTCTTCTCCCAACCCCCAATTCGACCATGTTTTTTCAACTAAATCTTTCATGCTCAATGGTTCACGATATTTAGTCAAGTCTTCGCCTAAGGGTAATTCAAGAAAATTTGAAAGCAGTCTTCTTTCTTTAAAAGAAGTTAGTTTTTTATAATTTGAATTTTTATATGCCATGAACAGTAAATATTGATCTTCTATTATCGATAAAACAATGGTATGTAAATACTCCTTTAACATAGCACACATTGTAGCTCACTTTTCAACAAATTTTACTTTCATATCGATGATCATAAAACCCAGAATTAAAGGTTTCGTTTGCATTACCTCTCATCCGATTGGTTGCCTGGAAAATATTCGCGAACAAACTGCATACGCTAAACAACATAAAGTTTTTCATGATAAAAAGCCTAAAAGAGTTTTAGTTATCGGATCTTCAACAGGGTATGGATTATCTTCACGCATTTCAGCTGCATTCTCATGCGGGGCAGATACACTCGGAGTTTATTTTGAAAGGCCGCCCTCAGATGAACGAACAGCGAGTGCTGGGCATTACAACTCGGAAGCCTTTTGTATTCTAGCACGGGAAGCTGGTTTAAAAGCCGAAGATGTGAATGGGGACGCTTTTTCAAACGAGATTAAATTGGAAGTCATTGCCAAAGCGAAGGAATTGGGAGGTGCTTTTGATATGGTTGTTTATAGCGTTGCCTCTCCACGTAGGACTGATCCGAGCGATGGTACAAATTACCGAGCTTGTTTGAAACCAATTGGGGCAATTTATAAGAATAAAACCTTGGATACTGACCGAAAAATGGTGAAGGAAGTGACTATTGACCCAGCAAATGAGGATGAGATTTTTCAAACAGAAAAGGTTATGGGCGGAGAAGATTGGGAAGCTTGGACTGATGCTCTTCTTGATGCTGGGTTACTTTCACCTGATTGTTTAAATATAGCTTATTCTTACATTGGTCCTCAAGTTACCCAATCTATTTACAGGAATGGAACTATTGGTCGGGCTAAATTACATCTCGAGAATACTGCTTCTCGAATCACAGAAAAAATGGAAAATGCTGGAGTGGGAAGAGCTTATGTTTCTATAAATAAAGCACTAGTCACACAGGCTAGCTCTGCAATTCCTGTTGTCCCTTTATATGTTTCAATTCTCTATAAGATTATGTTAGAAAAGGGAACTCATGAAGGTTGTATTGAACAAACCTGTCGTCTTTTTAATGATCGACTCTATGGCGAGGGGGAAATCCGTCTTGATGAAGAAAACAGGATTCGTTTAGACGATTGGGAAATGGATCCATCTGTTCAGCAAAAGATAATTGAAATTTGGCCTAGTGTTAATACGGAGAACTTGAACGAAGCGACTTGTTTCGAACTTTATCAACAGGAGTTCCTAAAGTTGTTCGGTTTTGGTCGAGACAATGTGGATTACAATCAAGAGGTCGATCATATCAATCCGTTCTGATTTTTACTAATCAAAAATAATACTGGTGAGTCCGGTGCTTCATTACCGGACATTTTATTGAGCGGCCAATTTTCCTGCTTTATAAGTTTTTCGATTTCTTCGAATTCCCACCTCCCACCATCGTGTCCTCTATACGCTATTAGTGATATTATTCCATCACGGGATAAAAAATGATGAGCCTGTTTCAAGGCAGACAATGTGGTTTCAGGTTTAGTAATAATATTTTTATCCCCTCCCGGTAAATATCCAAGGTTAAAGGTGACAGCCTTTATTTTACCAACAAGTTCAACCGGGACATATTTAATTATTTTACTGTGACATGATAGATAAAGACTGACCCGATTTTCGTGATTATTTTTTTGGAGAAGACGAGTACTTTCCTCTATTGATTCTTTTTGAATATCAAAGGCATAGACTCTTCCGGATGCCCCGACTTTTTGAGCAAGAAATTTTGTATCGTGTCCATTGCCCAATGTTGCATCGATTACGACATCCTCAGATTGAAGGACTTTACCCAGTTCCTGATGTGCCTTTTCAGTTAGCCTCATTGATTATAGATTATATAAACCGGTTTAAATCCGCTTCAATTGGAAGAGATTTATTCGCCAAAAGAAAATTAGTCATTTTTCTTGCGTAGTGCGGTATAGTAGAAGTTCCTCTTGATCCAAAACCATTAAAAAGAAATAAATTCTTCTTGTCTGGATGAACTCCAATGATGGGATGCCTATCTTTGGTACCTGATCGAACACCGCTGAGGTGTTGCAGAAATAATTTTTTTCTGAAATCTACAAAATCACATTTGTTTAATATTTCTTTTTTTCCTTTTTCAGTCGGTCCGGTAAGTAAATTTTGATGATCCCATGTGGAACCTAAATAGGCATAATTTTCGAAACCCGGTAAATGCCAAGTACCATTACTGATAGCCAGTTTGATTTCAGATTGAACGGTTAAAACTTCTCCCCTAGCCGGGGCAAATGGCAGATCTTTAAACCATTGATTTTCTTGTACACGAAAGCCTTCGCAGAAAATAATTTTTTGTCCGTCTTCTTTGTTTCTTTCTTTAAAAGATGAATTTTTCCATGCATTGATTGCGATTAAAGCATCTTTACTTGCTTCGAGAAAACTAGGCACATCAAGTTGCCATGCATTCTTCGTAATTCCACTACCGAGTCTGGCTTGAATCCCCATTTTTTGATAATGAGCTGAAGACAACTGACCATTTTGAAATTGATTGAAATCAGAATTTTTTTCCATTCCATTCCAGATTTCTTTTTGTTTCTCAGAAATAAAAAGCCGATGAAGTGGAATAGATTTGTAAAATTTTTTACCCCAGGTACGTTCGCACTGGGTGAAAAATGATTCATTTTCCATCAGGCATTCTTTAATCATGAATGGGGGATTGAGCTTCGGTCCGATTAATGGGTTTACTAATCCCACAGACACGGCGCTTGCTGAATGGGGAAGTCCTGCATCGACGACCACTACTTTTTGCCCAGATGCAATAAGTGCATGCGCCATCACAGAACCAGCAACTCCATGCCCAACGACGAGAAAATTAGACATCTTGAAAATGAAACAAACCGTAAATCTCCTTGCGACTAAGCTGTAGAAATACAAAATTAAATATTATGTTCAATCGATTGTTAATTGGATTCGGTTTTTTGCTTCTCCTATTTTTAGGTTTCAAATTATGGAAAACTTTTAATAATAAGTCTAGTGAGATTGTGCAAACTCTCAATACGCAAGAGGGATCAGAATTCATCGATAGAAAGGTTCCTCTTTTCACTCCAATAAAAAACCTTAATGAAGAGTTTTTTTTGCCTGAGCAGATCCAACGGGAGCTTGACTTGAGTATGAAAGTAGATTCACCGATTCTCGAAGACTTGACTCTTGGGTTTGTATCTATGCGAGCTATGCAAAGATTTTTGGATCAGGCAAAAGTGAATGGATTTATTGTGAGAGATCTTTCGGCTGAATTGAAAACGGTTCGATTAAGAGTATCCGATTTGGATAAGGCATCACGATATTTTGATAAAATGGAGAAAGATGAAGAGCCCCATTATAACTATCGGGTTCGAGCACCGGAATTACCCCGTCCAGAATTTCTTGAAGGCGAGAAGGGATTTGGTTCAAGTGCAGATGATTGGATGGGGACTCCCTCAGACAGGCAGGATTGGGGTAGGGGGGTGAAGGTGGCTATTCTAGATTCAGGGATCGATAAAACTCATTCCAATTTGGATGGTGTCTCCATTGAGGAAATCGATCTTATCGGTGGGGGTAAAACCTCTAAAGGGCACGGTACAGCCATAGCATCTATTATTGCTGGCAACGAACTTGGTAAAAGAGGCGTTTCTCCGGCTGCATCTCTGCTTTCCATACGAGTGCTCGATGGGGAAGGGGAAGGAGATTCTTTTACTGTGGCCAAGGGCATTGTTGAAGCCGTTAACCGGGGGGCCAAGGTGATCAATTTGAGCCTTGGAGGAACAGGTGGGGGTACCGTTCTTAAAGATGCAGTCGATTATGCTCGTGACCGGGGTGCAATTGTGGTGGCCGCGGTTGGTAATGAAGGAGTGAAGGGTGTATCCTATCCTGCAAAATTTGAAAACGTGATCGGAGTTACCTCTGTCGATGCTAATGGGAGGCAGTCTTCTTTTGCTAACTATGGTGATGGGGTGGATATTGCAGCTCCAGGTGTCGGAGTTTTTACCGCGTGGGAGGGCGAGGGCTTTGTCTCTTTTAGCGGGACATCCACAGCGACTGCCTTTGTGAGCGGTGCTCTGGCGGCTGAGATTTCGAAAAATCCGAACCTTTCACCCGATCAAACTGTTGATTTACTCTACAAATATTCAAATGAGTCAGAAAAACCTGGCATTGATGAATACACTGGGAACGGAATTTTAAATCTCGGACGGATTGAAAACCGGAATATACCTAACCTTTATGATGGGGCAATTGTCGGGTATTATTTTGACCCCGAGGAAATGAATGGAGGAACCACTCCGTTTTTGGTCTCCATTCAAAACCAGGGAACAGCTTGGCTTAACAATGTTAGTTTGGAAGTGGAATACCGGGGAGTGGTTAAAAATTATATCTTCAATAATTTAAACCCCGGTGAAACACGTAGTGAAAAACTCTTTTTGGACGGGAGTGGGAATTCAGGAAAAGGAGTCAGGATTTCCTCCCAACTTCGACTGAATGGCCAGCCCGATATTAATCCGGAAAATAATTCACGAGTCAGTACAATTTCTCTTCCCGATTGATTAGGTGAGATAATTTTCTTTCTCCAATTCCGAAAAATGATAGAAAGAATTAAAGCGTAAGTTTCCTGTTGGTTAGAAGAGTGATTACAAGATGATTAACAAGTTATTCACCCAGCAACTTGGGGAATATTTTTATGGTGTTCAGAAAGTTCAGTTCCATCCAATTATCAAAGATTATTCCTCCGGATTATGTGGGGACCAATTACGCCTTTTTTAAAAAAGATTAACTGGGATTATTTAATCAAAATGTTTAGATTTGATGGCAACGCATCCCTCAAAGAATTAATAAAGGAATATTCATACCTTATTCGACCCATCCGAACTAATAACCCAATATTAAGAAACCAACGGTAATAGACCAATCTTGCAAATAAAAGGGGTTATGCAGCGTTTAATTTTTCCGGCTCAATAGGAGAAATTTTAGCTTTTGCTTTACCTTTGACCACACCAGCACTGATGACAACTTCGACTGCACCTTTAATTGCAGGCAAGTCGTACATAATATCTAACATGATAGTCTCCATGATAGAGCGAAGAGCGCGGGCACCTGTTTTCATTTCAACTGCTTGCAGAGCGATAGCTAAAATGGCTTCCCTTGTAAATCGTAGGTGAGCACCTTCCATAAGAAAGAGTTTACGATATTGTTTGAGAAGGGAATTTTTAGTTTCCTTTAAAATCCGCACGAGTTCGGGACCGGTAAGTTCGTCCAAAACAGAAACTATTGGGAGTCGACCTATAAACTCAGGAATTAATCCGTATTTAACCAAATCCTCTGGCTTGACCTCTGCCAATAACTCATTCGATTCCTTGGGGGATTCAGCAGAGTATCCGACCATGCGATTACCAGTTCTCTGTTCGATAATTTGATCAAGGTCAGTGAAGGCACCTCCACATATAAATAAAATATTGGAGGTGTCCAGCTGGATGTATTCTTGATTTGGATGTTTTCTTCCCCCTTGAGGTGGAACATTACAAACTGTTCCTTCTAAAATTTTTAAAAGTGCTTGTTGAACTCCTTCGCCTGAAACATCACGGGTAATTGAAACATTGTCTGTTTTGCGACCGATCTTATCGATTTCATCAACATAAATAATACCACATTGTGCTTTTTCTAAGTTGTGATCTGCGGATTGAAGCAGTCGTAGAACAATATTTTCCACATCATCTCCTACATATCCCGCTTCAGTTAAAGTAGTGGCGTCTGCAATCGCAAAGGGCACATCGAGCATACGAGCAAGAGTACGGGCAAGGTATGTTTTACCACTTCCTGTTGGTCCGATAAGAAGTACATTACTCTTTTCAATTTCGACATCATCAAGTTCACTGGAAGAAAACTGATCAAGTTTATTTCCACCAATATTAAGTTCTGTTGCTAATCTTTTGTAGTGGTTATGAACCGCAACGGACAAAACCTTCTTCGCGTGTTCTTGACCAATTACATGTTGATCTAGAAATCCCTTAATGACGCTTGGGCTTTTTAGATTAAAAACTGGTTTTTCATCTGAACTCTTGGGAGGGATTGCTTTCTCCCCAAGTTCACGATCAATAATAGTTTTACAGACCCTAACGCAAGAATCACAAATGTAAACACTAGCTGGACCCGCTATCATTTTCTTTACTTCACCTTGTGGTTTACCACAAAATGAACAAAAATTAATCTTGGTCGCTTTAGCCATCAGATACTTGTTTACTCCTTCGGTTTTTTGGAAATAACTTCATCCACTAAACCATAGTTTTTGGCCTCTTCTGCTGACATGTAGTAATCGCGATCGGAGTCCTTTTCAAGTTGCTTTGTAGTTTGTCCACTATGTTGAGATAAAACTTCATTGATTGTTCGTCTCCACCGCAGGATTTCTTTAGCGGCAATAGAGATGTCCGAAGTTTGTCCACCTGCTCCTCCGCTCGGCTGATGAATCATCACCCTGCTGTTAGGTAACGCAAAGCGTTTTCCCGGAGTACCAGCAGAAAGTATTACTGTACTCATACTGGCAGCCATACCGATACAGTAAGTAACAATATCACACTCCATGAAATTCAAAGTATCATAGATTGCCATTCCATCTGAAACACTTCCTCCAGGGGAGTTAATATATACATGAATATCCTTCTTTGGATCTTCCATCTGTAAAAAGAGTAACTGTGCAATAATTGAATTGGCTACATAATCATCAATTGGAGTGCCAATAAATACAATTCTGTCTCTAAGCAAACGGCTGTATATATCCCAGGCACGCTCTTGGCGACCTTCGCGTTCATAAACATATGGTAATGGTAAATAGGCGCCCATGTCTTCGATTTTGTTTTTTGTTAAATAAAATTTTAGTGTTTGTGTTCACCCTCGATATCACAAATTTTTTCCTTAGCCTTGGAGGCAACTAATTCAAGAGTTTTATCATGCAAGACATCCTGTCTTAGGCGATTTATTCTTGCTTGATCTTTAGCTAATTCCTGGACGTAAGCCTGGGGATCAGTTCGCATCATCATTGCTTCACGTGTTGCTGCTTGAGCCAGATCCTCATTCGAAACTTCAACCTTTTCCAACTCAGCAATTCTTCCAAGGGTTATGGTGATTTTAACTCTTGCTTCAGCCTGCACTTGTGCTTCCTTCCAAAGTTCATCTCTTTTACCTTCCATGTCTTCCTGCTTGGCACCTTGCTGGATAGCCCGTTGGACATTGGATTGAAAAATAGATTTGGATTCATCTTCCACTGCCTGTTGAGGAAGAGGGAAGTCTGGGATTTCAAGAAATTTCTGGGTTACCTGACCACGCTTACCGTCTATGTTTTCTCTTTCTTTTCGAGAGAGCAGGTCGTCTTTGATTTTCTTTTTTAAACCGTCAAGGCTTTCAACTTTAAGAGCTTCAAGAAAACTTTTATCATCGGCAGCAGGTGCCTTTTTTTCACGGACTTCATGAATTTCGAGAGAATATACAACCTTCTTACCAGCAAGTGGTGCGACCTCAAAGTCATCCTTGAAATCAGCGTCCACTTCTTTGTTTTCACCTTTTTTCATGCCGATTACAGCTTGGGCAATTGCGTCAACTCCTAAACCCTTAGCTTGCCCAGCTTCTTCCCATGTATTCGATTGTTTTCCATACATGGGTTTATCAGGTAGCAGTTCAGCAACCGGAGAACCATCTAGCATACCTTCGTAAGAACATTTCACGTAATCACCTTCCACAATTGATCGTTCGACTTCTTCAAATGAAGCTCTTTGATCACGTAGTAGATCTAATTCTTTAACCACATCTTCATCTTTTACTTCAGTCGGATGAATACTTAATTCAAATTGCTCATATTTGGGTAGTTCGAAATCTGATTCTACATCAACAGTAACTTCTACAGTTGCTGGGGTACCCTCCTTGACATCTCCTGGTTCGACTTTGAGAATGGAGTAAACTTTTATATCCTCGTTTCCCAAAACTGCTTCATAAGCTGCTGTTGAAACTTTACGACTCAACTCTTGGGTGATTTCACTAGCATATTTTTTTCGAATTACCACCTCAGGCGCTTTCCCTTTCCGGAAACCTGGGATATTTGCAACACGACTAAGTTCTTTGCAAACTTGATTACCTTTATCAGACATTTCGTCTGAATCAAAAGTTACGTTTACAATTTTACGAGCGTCTCCTGCTTCTTTAATTTCTAAATTCACGATAAAAGGTCAAAGAATATTAATTGATTTAAATTATGTTTATGTGGAAATGCAACAAGCACAACACAAAGTAACATTTCATCAAAAAAAACGCTTAGGGTCAACGTGATAAAGGGAAACTTTACTTCACGGGTTTGGGAACCATTGCATCAGTTGAACACTTGTGATAAGCCCTTCAAAATCGGAAAGCATGCTTATGGAATTTCTTAACCCACTTGGTGAGAAGTCTTTAATTTGAAGAATCCATGCACCCGTTTTTGAGTGTTTACCTATAATTTTGTATTGTTCGGAATCTAATTGATCTTCGATATTCTTTTTTTGTACACCAAGGACAGGATAAAGGTATACTTCTGATGCCCGGTAAAAAAGATAATTATTTTCATCCTCAAAGTTTTCTCTAGGTGATTTTTCCTGTGCAAGAATGAAAAGTCTTTCTGACCGAAAAGATCCAGCAGTCTCAATAACCCAAGATCGCTGATACACCTTTCGATCCTCAACTATTTCAGTCTGATTATTTTCAAAGTAGACTACGATGCCGTGGGGGATTTTTTTACTAATTTGAAGGGGGATTGAGATAAATGGACTCTCATCGGATGCGCATTTTAAAGATTTATAATTACCTAATCGTTCTCTGGTTTGAGTCGCTTTTTTTTCCAAAGCATAGCGGACAAGTAAAGAAGATAAAGCAACTCCTATAGCAATACCGATCCAAATTGAAAGAGATCTTTCTTTTTTTGATATGGACATTAAAAATTCCTTTGGTGAATAATAAAGAAGTTTTCAGTAATGAAACTTTATGCTTTGGGCAAGCGTTGACATTAGATTATTTATTAAAAACATTCGGTTTATTTACAAACATTCTGCTTTTAATCTATCTTGGATCGTAGGTTCAAACCAGCAAAGGCTAAAATAATCTATTGAACAATTGGTGAGGTTCTGAAATGTGTATAATAATGTTAGAACATACCGCAAAAATTCGTGTGAGGTATAAAGAAACAGACAAAATGGGCGTGGTTTATCACGCCAATTATTTTACTTGGTTTGAGATTGCCAGAATCGAACTGTTGGATGTTCTTGGTTGTCCTTACCTTGAACTTGAAAAACAGGATTTTTTATTACCCGTTCTTTCCTGTCAGGCATCTTTCCATTTACCTGCTTTTTTTGATGATCGCTTGGATGTGATAGTTAAGATTGAAAAAATTCCTATGGTTAAAATAGAAGCCTCGTATATAATTAGTAGGAGTGGCGATTTAATCGCCACAGGTTCGACTACTCATGCATTTATATCTAAAGCGGGTCAGGTCGTTCGCCCCCCACGAATATTCATCGAATTAGCAAAGCTCAAATTTAAAAATTAGTTTAATTGATTGAATTTAAATAATGACGAACGATTTCATCTGCAACCTCCTCAGTCGATCGTTGATCGGTTGAAATGACTTGATCCGCGAGGAGATACCTTGGTTCCCTTTTTCGTAGAAGGGTTTGAATTTCATTACGCGGGTTTGCACTTTGGAGAAGAGGGCGAGAATTATTTCCCGATGTTCTTTCCAAAATTGTTTCGACTGATGCGAGCAGGGAAAAGACTTTTCCATTGGACTTAAGAAATTCCAGCATGCCTTCAGGAATAGGAAGTCCGCCGCCGCAGGAAACTAGGCAACCAGTTAAGGGATGACCTGAGTGAATGAATTTTTTTTCGAGGTCTCGGAATTTTTCTTCTCCATGCATTTCAAAAAAATTATTTATTGAGGAATCTATTTGATTTTCTATGTTTTGGTCGGAATCAATAAATTGAAGATTCAATTTATGGGCAGACAATAAACCCGCGGAGCTTTTTCCTGTCCCCATGAAACCTATCAGATATAGGTTTGGCAAAAAACTAATTTTTTCCTTTGGATTCATTATCTACTGTAGATAAGATTTTGATAAGTGCTTGCGAATCAGAGAAAATATAGAGATAATGTAGAAATGAATAATGACTCAGTTGAAGTCACCGTAAAAGGAGTAATGCCAACATCCAACGGATGTGCAATCTTTTTGGGTAATGACGAAAAGACATTTGTGATATATGTTGACCCCGCAATTGGCAACGCGATCAATATGACGATCAATCAGGTGAAGAAGGAAAGGCCATTGACCCATGATCTGATCGGATTGATTTTAAGAGGTTTAGAAACGCACATTGAGCGCGTGCTCATAAATGATGTGGATGAAGGAACTTTTTTTGCTCGTATTATTTTACAAATGGAAAATGAATTAGGAAAAAAAATTATTGAATTAGATGCCCGTCCGAGCGATTCAATTGTGCTTGCCTTGCAGATGAAACAACCGATCCATGTTTCTACAAAAGTGCTAGAGAATGTAGAGGATATGTCCGAAATTCTCGAGCGCATTCTCCGTAAACAAGATTAGGAATTGGTGAGAAGATTGGTGAAGTGATTTCAACCCTGAAATCATCTCTTAGAGATCAGGTTACTTCATTACCCAAGTCATTAATTGAAGGGCAGTGGCCAACTGCTCTTGCACCAATGCAAGATGTAACTAGTTTACCCTTCATGAAAGTTGTGGCAAGGAGAGGACCGCCTGACTTTTTTTTTACTGAATTTTTTCGCGTACATGCAAATTCAAGAATTGATCATGAAATTCTTTCATCAATTACTGAAAATCCAACAAAACAGCCTGTTTTTGCTCAGCTCATTGGGGAAAATATAGAGGATTTGAGAAGAACAGTCAAAGATTTTGAACCTTATCCAATTGCGGGCATTGATCTAAATTTAGGATGTCCTGCTCCTCGAGTTTTTAAGAAAAATGTGGGAGGTGGACTATTAAGATCACCCGAACAAATATTTAGAATTTTGGAAATGCTTCGTAGCGAAGTAAAAACACTTCTTACTGTAAAGATGAGAATTGGCTTTGAAGATGATCGTTTTTTTAACGATTTGTTAGAGGTCATGAATAAAACCAAGGTTGATTTGTTAAGTCTACACGCTCGGACTGTATTGGGAGGATATAGGTCAGCACCAAGTTATGAATACGTTAAAAAGGCGGTTTTGAATGTAAATTGCCCTGTTTTATTGAACGGAAATGTGACTTCTTTTAAAAGTGCAAAACAGCTGAAGGGATTAACTAGTTCGCATGGTGTGATGATCGGAAGATCTGCTATCCGTAATCCTTGGATCTTTAGACAAATTCGAGAAGATCAAGCTGGGTTGCCTATTTTTCGTCCAACTTTGAGCGATGTTAATGATTATGTTCTGGATCTTTATGCTTCGATCGAAAAGCCCGGTATTGTAGAGAGAAAAAATGTTGGACGAATGAAGAAATTCCTCAATTTTGTTGGTTTGTCAGTAGATGCGGATGGGCAATTTCTTCATGAAATGCGTAGAGCTCAAACGAAAAAAGCACTTTTTATTATTTGCTCAAACTTTCTTCTTAAGGAGGGGAGAGCTGAACAATTTTACAATCTTGAACCATTTGAAGGTTTAGTGGCTAGACCGAGTTCGGAAACTTCTTATTCCTCATGTCAACTTGGTTAACATGATAAATACTAAATTTTCTTTATCTGATCTATTGAAAAAATTTTGGATTCCCTTGTCCGCGTCAATGGGAACTTATTTATTTCTTCTTCTCGCTCAACCTCCACGGGAGTCTCCAGAGTGTGCATATTTTTTCTTACTGCCCGCAATAAGTTGGTTTTGCTTTAAACCTAAATTAAAGACTGTCGCATTTGTATTTTTCATAGCTGGTATATTGTATCATCTTTCGTTGGTTGGTTGGATGAGACATATTTCTTTTGGTGGCTTGTTTTCGGCATGTATTCTTCTCTCTATTTATAATTTACCATGGTTTTTATTAGCTCGAATTTTAGTCCCAAGAGCAGCAGTTAGCTCATTTAAGTGTAGGTTCTTAATCCTTCTAGTTCTTCCATCTGCGTGGGTTTCAATGGAGTGGTTAAGATGTCAATTCACTCTTGGCTTTCCTTGGTGTCCATTGTCAGTAACTCAATGGGAGCGTCCAATTTTATTACAGACTTCTCAATGGATAGGATCTTGGGGCGTATCTTTTTTCCTTGTTCTTTTTAATCTTTGTCTTTCATCATATTTACACCACATATTAGTCAGGAGGAGAAAATCAACGGGCGGAATCTTTGGGAATATCTGTCCAGATTTTTATTTGGCAATAGTCGTTTTCATTTTCATGGTGAGTCCGTTCTTTCTTTTTAAGAACGATATTTCTTTAGACAGGCAAAAATTTAATGTGGGTATTTGTCAACCTTACTTGAGAGATAAATGGAAGGGTGGAAATGCCGAGATTCATAAGGATACTCTCAAAAGGCAGACTCGGTTTCTTGGATTGATGAACCCCGACCTTATAGTTTGGCCTGAGGCTTCAACTCCTTACGCTTTGAATAAAGATTCTGCCTGGGTTGAGGAACTTTCAACGCAGACTAAAACCCCTTTGCTTATTGGTGCGGTATTAAAAGATTCTGATTTAATATATAATACAATCGCAGAAATTCATCCTGAAAATGGATTTAAAGATAATTGGTATGCAAAGAGAGTACTAGTCCCTTTTGGTGAATATGTGCCTTTTCCATTTAAATGGATTCCAGGATTACGAAAATTAGTTGGACCAGTTGGAAGTTTTAAAAAAGGGGATACTGTTAAAACTTTTACAGTGAATTCCAAAAGTAAAGAATCCGCTTGTTTAAAAATTGGTCCCCTTATTTGTTATGAGGATATTTTTCCTCGTTTGTGTAGAGAAACTGCTTTATCTGGGGTGAATCTCTTTTTTGTTACCACCAATGATGCTTGGTTCGGAGAGGAGGGATGCGCTGAACAACACGCTGCTCATTCAGTACTTCGTGCAATTGAGACACAAACGCCTTTTCTTCGTTGTGGCAACGCGGGTTGGTCTGGATGGATTGACCCGAATGGATACCAACGAGAGGTTTTGAGAGATGGGACTGGTAGTATTTATTTCGAAGGAGCAACTTTATTAAATCTTTTAATTCACCCGCCAAAGGTTTCGTTTTATGTGCGTCATGGGGATTGGTTTGCCTACATCTGTCTTTTCACAACTATTGTTACATTCTCGTTTATTTTAAAAAATAAAGAAGATTTATTAGTTTGAGTAATCATCTTATTGGGTCATTTATAAAGTCCACTTTAAATTAGTAAACCAATAATAAAATGTAAATGGAATCTAATGCAATTAATTACGAATATTTAGTCGAGAAAATTCAACGAAATTTACCTACTCTGCCAACAATTGTTAATGAATTAACAAATGTTTTACAGAACCCTGATGCTTCTACATTTGCTGTGGAAGATGTTATGGTTTCCGACCAATCGATGACGATGAAAATTTTACGAGTTGCAAACACTTCTTTTTATCGCGGTGGTCGAGATCGAGTCACTGATGCTAATGAAGCGATTGGAACACTTGGGTTTGAGAAAATAAGAAATGTGGTCCTGACTACATCTGTTTTCAAGATGTTTTCTGGACCTTCTGCAGAGCAGAAGTTTTCACTTGAGGGATTGTGGAAGCATTGCCTTGGAGTTGCTGCTGCATCTCGTTGTATTGCCAATTTTCTGGGTAAGACATGGCATGAAAGGGCTTATACTTGCGGACTGGTTCATGATATTGGAAAAGTGGCTCGTTTTAAACTTGATGAAAATGAGGAAACACAAGATTTTTTAATCGATTCTCAGACTTCACTTGATAAAAAGATTAATTTTTATAAATCAGAATTAATTAATCAATCTCCACGACATGATTACCTCGGTTATTTGATTTGTAAAAACTGGGGTTTGTCTAGTTTTGTTGAAGGGGTTGTTAGATGGCACCATGAACCTGTTTTAGAGCGTCGACAAAAAGTGACTTCGGAAGAAGCTCACCAACTAATTGATTTAGTCATTCTCGCAAATTGGGCAGTGAACGATCAAAAATTTGGTTTTAGTGGACATGAAAGTCCTGACAAACCAACCGATGCTTTACTCGCTCGCCTAAATTTACAACCCTCTCAAATTGATCAATTATGTTCAGAAATAGAGAACGAACTAAAAATGACAGAAGATTTTTGCGATCTTCTTGATAGTGGCGGTGTTTAAATAAAAAAATTCAATTTATGTTGATTCCAGTTGTTGAATTATTTAGTTTATTGGTGTGGGAATGGAAAGTATAAGTGGTGTTATAGATTACAAATCTATTGGCGAAGAGTTAAAGGATAGCTTGCCGACCCTTCCAACTGTGTTCGAATCTCTTTCGGATATGCTTAAGGATCCAAATTCTCCCACGCATTCTATTCAAGAAATGATGAAGTCGGATCAAACCCTGACCATGAAAGTTTTACGGGTTGCTAACAGCGTACATTATCGAGGTGAAAGAGAAAGAGTTACCGATGTTGGAGAAGCAATTGGCACTCTCGGGTTCGATAAAATTCACATGGTAATATTAACAGCATCGGTTTTTAAAGCATTTTCTTTTAAGAATGCCAAAGACCTTAATTATGATCCTGTGGAACTTTGGAAGCATAGTTTAGGTACTGCGGTTGCATCTTCTACAATTGCCGAATTAACTAATCATTGCCAAAGACAGAGAGCGTACAGTTGTGGATTAGTTCATGACATAGGAAAAGTTGCACGTTTACAATTAAATCCCCAATCATTTTGTGAGGATGTGGGTGATGCAATATACGAGGAAATTCCTTTTATCGATGTGGAAATAAAGAAAAATTCACCGACACATGATCGAGTCGGTCAAATTGTGTGCAAGGAATGGGGGCTAAATAGAGATGTCGAGTCAGTCATTCGCTGGCATCATGAGGTCGATATTATCGAAAGAGGAACTGTGGGAGAGGACGAACTAAATAATTTGATTGATGTTGTTTATGTCGGAAATTGGCTTGCACATTCTTTACATTTTGGTTTCAGCGGACATCGGTCTCACGGCAAATTATCTCCTGAAATAATGGAGAGATTATCGCTAGACGATGAACAATTAGATTACTTTAAACAAGAAACAAGAGAGAATTTTAAAGAATTCCGTAATTTCTTGAATTTAATCGAACGTACTTTGGGATAGTTTTTTTCGTATATACTTGCCATTTTTCGTATTAATTCTCATTCGTAGAAAGCTTTAATAATTTCAGGAACTTTACCCTAAACTCAAATATTACAAGTCAATGTCTATAAAAATTGGAATTAATGGTTTCGGTCGGATCGGCCGTTTAGTTTTTCGCGCTCTTGTTGATCAAGGTTTGCTTGGCAGCAAATTTGATGTGGTGGCTATCAATGATTTAGTGCCTTCTGACAATCTTGCCTATCTGTTGAAATATGATTCAACGCAAGGTCGTTTTAACGGAACGGTTGAAGCTCCAACTGACGATTCCCTAGTAGTTAACGGTCATGAAATTAAATGTCTCGCTGTCCGTGAAGGTCCTGCGGCATTGCCTTGGGGTGAACTAGGAGTCGATATTGTGATAGAATCTACGGGTCTATTTGTTAGCAAGGACGCCTCCGAGGGCCATTTAAAAGCGGGTGCCAAGAAGGTTATTATTTCTGCTCCTGCTAAAGGAGATGTCAGAACAATAGTTCTTGGCGTGAATGATGAAGAGTTGAAACCCGACGATCACATTGTATCTAACGCATCCTGCACCACTAATTGCTTGGCCCCTATCGTAAAAGTAGTTTTAGAGAATTTTGGTATAGTGGAAGGTCTAATGACTACCGTTCATAGTTATACCGCGACTCAAAAACCCGTAGATGGTCCTTCAATGAAGGATTGGAAGGGTGGGCGAGGAGCAGCCATAAATATTATACCATCTACTACTGGTGCCGCGAAAGCGGTTGGTTTAGTTCTTCCTGAGGTTCAAGGCAAACTTAGCGGCATGGCTTTTCGTGTACCTACACCAACAGTTTCTGCAGTAGATCTAACTGTTAAAACCGAGAAATCAACTTCCTATGAAGAAATTTGTCAAAAAATGAAAGAAGCTTCCGAAGGACCGTTAGCCGGTATTTTAGATTACACTGCAGATGAAGTCGTATCGTCAGACTTTATTCACTGCCCTGCTTCGTCAATTTTTGATGCTGGTTCTGGAATGGGCTTAAGCGATACATTTTTCAAACTTGTATCTTGGTACGATAATGAGTGGGGATACAGCAATCGTTGTGTTGATTTACTTAAGAAAGTAGCAACCTTTGTATAACTTTAAAGTATTTCTCGATATCAATTCTTTGGGATAGCTTCGTCGCTATTTAAAATTCAAACTAGTATTTTCTTATATTGTTATGTCCAAAGTTAAAAACATTGATGATGTAAATTTTAACGGTAGACGCGTATTTGTTCGGGTCGATTTTAATGTCCCATTGGATCCTGAAGGTAGAATCTCAGATGAAACTCGAATCAATGCAGCTTTACCCACTATAAAAAAACTTCATGCACAGGGTGCAAAGATTATACTAGCAAGTCATTTAGGTAGACCAAAGGGTAAACGAGTAGATTCGATGAGCCTTGCCCCAGTTGCTTCTCTACTTTCTGAAAAACTTTCCCTCCCCGTGTTATTTTTGAACGATTGTATTGGAGCTGAGGTAGTAGAAGCTCTCACAGATTTGCAGGACGGTCAAATTGCACTCTTAGAAAATCTCAGGTTTCATAATGGTGAGACTGAAAATGACCCAATTTTTGCTGAAAACCTAGCGTCACTTGCAGATGTTTTTGTAAACGATGCTTTTGGTACCGCACACCGAGCACATGCCTCTAACTATGGTGTTGCTAAACTCTTACCTGTTAAGGTTTCTGGATACCTAATTACAAAAGAACTAGAATTTCTTGGTCAAAAAACGGCGACTCCAGACCGTCCTTTTGCGGTTATATTGGGTGGTGCAAAAGTGAGTGACAAGATAATGGTTATTGATTCTCTCATAGACAAGGCAGATGTTATTATTATTGGAGGTGCAATGGCTTACACTTTTGCATTAGCGAATGGAAAAAGGATAGGCGAAAGTCTATGTGAACCTGATAAAGTTGATTTAGCCAGATCTGCTCTCGAAAAGGCGAAAGAGAAAGGAGTCCGTTTTCTTTTGCCGGTGGATACACTTGGAACCAATGCATTAGATTTTGATGCCAAAACCTTGGGAGAAACAAGGGTGTTTGAAGGAGATATAGAAGATGGATGGGAGGGAGTTGATATTGGACCCCAAACAACAGAAATATATGCTCGTGAAGTGGCACTGGCCAAGACTGTTTTGTGGAATGGTCCCATGGGAGTTTTTGAAATTCCAGATTCAAGCAAAGGGACATTTGCAATTGCAAAAGCAGTGTCTGAAAGTAGCGGAGTTTCAATCATTGGTGGAGGTGACTCCGTTACCGCGATTAATCAGAGTGGGTACTCTGAGGATGTTACTTTTATGAGTACAGGAGGTGGTGCATCTCTGGAGTTTTTGGAGGGGAAATCCCTTCCTGGAGTTACAATTTTGGATCGCGAATAATTTTTTAAAAACAGTAGAATATTATTAATATGTCTCGTAAATTTCTTATTGCAGGTAATTGGAAAATGAATAAAACGTCGGCTGAAGCCTGTGATTTGATTGATGAGATCAAGTCTTCAGTTGGAAAGCAAACTTCTGTTCAAGTTTGTGTTTGTCCCCCATTTACATCTCTTTCAAAAGTATCAGATTCAATAGATAAATCTGAAGTATTCCTCGGAGCGCAGGATATGAATGCTGCTCAATCCGGTGCGTACACTGGAGAAATATCAGCAGAAATGCTACGCGATCTCTATGTTAGCTTTGTGATATTGGGGCACAGCGAAAGAAGGCAATTATTCGGAGAAACTAATCAGGTTATTAATAAAAAGATACATGCCGCGATTGAGAATAATTTAAAGCCAATTTATTGTATTGGTGAGACTTTGGAAGAAAGGGAATTAGGACAGACCTTAGATGTTGTGCGCACCCAAGTCAGAGAAGGATTAGAGAATTTCCCTGCTCATTCGATTGATAATTTAGTATTAGCCTATGAACCTATTTGGGCGATTGGAACTGGTAAGACCGCAACAGATGAGATGGCTCAAGAAGTACATTGTGATATTCGAAAAGTTCTTTCAGAAATGTTTGGAGATTCCGCTGCGGATAGTATTCGTATTCTTTACGGCGGTTCAATGAAACCTGAAAATGCTGCAGGATTACTTGCACAAAAGGATGTAGATGGTGGGTTGATTGGTGGTGCATCTTTAACAGCACGTGCATTTGTGGGAATTATTGAAGCAGCCCAATCCCAAGCCTCCTGAACTTTTTGTATCGTCCTACTCTTTTTAAGACTTAAAAAGTTTTCTCAATTATAGTTCCTGAACAAGTTCATCAGCGTGACTTTTTGCTTTAACTTTCGTGTAGGTTTTTACTATTTTACCCGTTTCATCAATCAGGAATGAAATTCGATGTATGCCTTCAAAACTTTTTCCCATGAATTTCTTTTCACCCCAAACACCAAAAGACTTCGCAATTTCGTGGTTTTCATCAAGAAGCAAAGAAAAGGGTAATTTAAATTTCACTCTGAACTTTTCATGTGATCGAATACTATCTCCTGATACCCCTATAATTTTGATATTCTTATTTTTGAAAAAAGAATAATGTTCTCTAAAACCACAAGCCTGTGCTGTACAACCAGGTGTATTATCGCGGGGATAAAAATAAATTAAATATTTATGTCCAAGAAGATTTTCGTTCGAAATAGAATTACCTTCTGAGTCGGTCGTGGAGAATTTTGGAGTATGATCGTTTTCATGGAGAGGAGAAATCTTCTGCATTGGCTCTATAATGAAAAGGTTGCGGTTTTTCCTACCGACTCAATGAGTGTAGAATCAATTGTTTCTAGGATAGAATCAACCTGTTTAATTCTTTTTTCTCGATCCTCCTTAAAGGATACTTTTACCATTTTGTCTCGGTTTAAAATGAATTGTATTTCTTGGATGACATTTGGAGTTACTCCTTTTTTTCCAATCTTAATATCTACATTTCTGATTTTTGCGGATGACTTTAGAAGCCTACGTTCACTTCCACTTTTGACAATTTGTACGGCCATTATTTTTTGTTGTTGAGGAATTCCATTACAGTTTTGCTATCTTTTGAAGCTGTTACTTGTTTGTCTTTATAAAGCAGTTTTCCAGACTTAGAAATAAGAAAAGTCCAGCGCTTTATCGTTACTCCTCTTTCCAAAGTGAATTTATCACCTTTAATGAAGCGTTCAATTATTCCCCCTTTTCCAACCGGTACATTAAATAATTTGGCTAATTGACCTTGCGGATCGGAGAGGAGAGTAAACGGAAGCTTTTCCGCTTCTTTAAATAGGGAAAGACTATCGGATTGGTCTCCGCTTATACCGATTACCTCAACTCCGAGTTTTTTCCATTCCCCATGGTCATCACGGTAGGCACATGCTTGTTTGGTACATCCTCCAGTCATTGCCGCAGGATAAAAATACAGGAGTATGTGTTTTCGATTCCTAAACTTTTCCGATTTCCAAGTTTTCCCTTTCGAATCAATGGCCTCGAAATTATCTACTAAATCGTTGATTTCTAAAGCTCGTAATGGATTTAAAAGAGAAAGAAAGATTAATATTGTTGATAAAGAAAATTTCATAATTGTACTTTGATCTTTAAAGTGAGTGAGAACAAGGGTTCTTTTCAACTACCAGGGAATTTGGACCCCGTCTTCACCAATAAAAATTCCTGTTTGATCTTTCGGAAGACTCTCTAAGGCATTTAACATCATCGAGACTGCGTCTTGGACTCGATATTTTGCTTCGGTTCCACCCATTTCAGTTTTTACCCAACCGGGGCTTTGCGAAATAACTCTAATATTTAAAGGTTTAAGATCTATAGACATTTGCTTAGTTAACATGTTTAAAGCAGCTTTTGAACATTGGTATGCAATCGCACCACCCAGTTGGGTTCCACCCCTTAACTCAATAGACCCTAATCGTGATGACAAATTAACAATAATCGGTGCGGGTGATTGTTGGAGGCAGGGTATGGCATTCCTTGTCACTAGTAAGGTTCCTAATAAATTGACTTTATATATTTTCTCTAGAGAAGAGCACGAAATGTCTTCAAAATTACTCCAATCCATGATTCCAGCGTTATTAAAAAGGAGGTCAATTGACTGGTCTTTTTTTTTAAGACCATTAAAACAAGTTTTTACTGAGTCTTCATCTTCTACATCTAGAGTTAATATCTCAATTCTGTCCTTGTATTGAGACTGTAATGACGTCAATTCATTGGGTTCAGTCGGATTTCTGCAAGATGCATAAATATAATGCCCTCGGATTAGATTTTGTTTGGTTAATTCAAGGCCAATTCCACGGCTAGCTCCGGTTATTAAAATTCTTTTCATTTCTTTTTAAATTGGTTTAAATTAATCTAGATCAAGGCGATGTCAAAGGGTAGAGTTATGCCTTTATACAATATTAATTTAGAAAATTTACGATGAAAAGAAATCAATTAGGAAATACTGATCTTTTGCTTACAGAAATTGGCCTTGGTACTTGGGCGATTGGGGGCGGAGACTGGGAAATGGGTTGGGGGTCTCAGGATGAGAATGATTCAATTACCTGTATATTAGAGGCGATGGAGCAAGGGATTAATTGGGTTGATACTGCACATGCTTATGGATTTGGAGTAGCTGAAGTTGCTGTGGGTAAAGCGTTAAAAGAATATAATGATGACAATATTATTGTTGCTACGAAATGTGGCGTTTTACCTCAAGAGGATGGTAAACCCAAACGATTCATATCTAGGGAAACAATTTTAGAAGAAGTGGATGGATCTCTAAAAAGGTTAGGGCGTGATTGGATTGACCTTTATCAAATTCATTGGCCAACTCCATCAGAAAATTTAATTGAGGCTTGGGAAACTCTGCAGGACTTGAAAAAAATTGGTAAAATTAGATGGGCGGGGGTCTGTAATTGTTGGCAACCTGAATTGGAGGCGTTACAGAACATAGCTCAAGTATCTTCTAACCAGCCAATGTATAGCATGCTTGAACGTAAAATTGAAGAAGAGGTTTTAGGCTGGTGTGACCATAACAATTCTGGAGTCTTAGCTTACAGTCCAATGCATTCGGGAGTATTGACTGGGAAAATTTCTCATCAATGGTTGGACAATTTACCTCAAAATGATTGGAGGAAACATAAAGTGGATCACCCAATAGTCAGTCCCCTTCATAGTAAAGATGGTTTACAAGCGTTTCTTATTCTGCAAGAAAAGTTAAGATTAATTGGACAAGAAAGGGAAATGACCGTTGGGCAACTAGCAGTGTGTTGGGCTTTAAGCCGAAAAGAAGTCACCTCTGCTATCGTGGGAGCTAGAAAACATGGCCAAATTATTGAGACTGTTCGAGCATCTGAGAAATCTCTGCCACAAGAAGATAAAAATTTAATTATGAAACATATTATGAACTTTGAAAATAGCCTTGATCATGCCTGATGATAAAAAAATAAAACCCGTGGAAGATAAAGTCGAAGGAAAGAGAGAAAAAATTCTTGGGGAAATAAAAAAACCGATTCGAAGGAAAAAAAAGCCGGTTACTTCCCTTAAAGTAAAAGAAAAGAAAATTTCTCCTAAAGATACGGAGGAGAAAACCGTTGCGAAAAAGGAGTCAGTTTCTAAAGAGGAGTTGGTTGTAGAAGTACCTGTTGAAAAAATAAAACCGATATCCGCTCCGGAAGTTTCTAATCGACCAGAACCGAAAAGGGATATGGCACCTCGTAGGCATCGGATCGACCTCTCGGAAATCAAGCCTAATATCAAGTATATTGGAGGGCTAAAAGGGAAAAGATCAATTGTAGGCTTAACTGCATATGATGCGATTATGTCAAAGCTTATTGCTAAAGCGGGTGTAGATTTTATTTTGGTCGGTGATTCGGTAGGGACAACTCTCTTAGGTTATGAAACTACCATTCCGGTCACAATTGACGACATGGTACACCATACCGCGGCAGTTCGTAGGGGGCAACCAGGGTGTCTTGTTGTAGCGGATTTACCTTTTGGTGAAGCGAGTCTATCCTTTGATCGATTACTTGATTCCTCTCGCCGACTTATGCAGAACGGAGCAGATGCGGTAAAAATTGAGGGTGGTAAAGATATAGCAGATGATATTGAGAAACTTGTTGCTACTGGTATCCCAGTGATGGGACATATCGGACTTTTACCCCAAACTGTTAAGGCGATCGGTGGATATCGTAAATTTGGTGCGAGTCGAGAAGAAGCAGATAGCTTATATACAGATGCGATTAGCCTCGAAGAAGCAGGTTGTTTTGCAGTAATTGCCGAAATGATGGACGAGCGTATTGCAACTCAATTAGCGACCCAGATCCTTCCTCCCTTAATTGGAATTGGCAGTGGTAATCAATGTGATGGTCAAATACTTGTTACGCATGATTTAATTGGACTTACGCCGAGCCCCCTACCATCTTTTGTAAATCCGTGTGCAACCTTAGGGTTGGATGGATTAAATGCACTTACGAGTTATGTGCAAAAAACAAGGAATAACCCGATAGCTAAAAAATGAATTTTTGCGTACTTGGTGCAGGTGCGTGGGGAACTGCGATGGCAGTTTATCTTTCTAAGTGCGGACACTCGGTATCTTTAATTCCTCGCCGTGTCGAACATGCCTTGACCCTTTCATCGGACCGGGAGAATAAGGATTATCTACCCGGGATTAATTTTGACCAGGACTTGCAAATCGGTTGTTCCCTTCGTCCGGTCCTTATGGAGTGCGAGTACCTTTTTTTTGCATGTCCATCCCATGCACTTAGGGAAAGTTGTATACAGGTCAAGATGCACAAAGAGGATTCATGGCAACTAAAGGGTGGAATTGCTCTTTGTAAAGGTCTTGAGCCTAAGAGTAATTTATTTGCTCATGAGGTCATACAGGAAGAACTTGGTAATGAGATTGGTTCGGGATATTTAACAGGTCCAAGTCATGCTCATGATGTGGCTGTTAATAAGCCAACAGCAATGGTTTTGGCGATGGACTGTAAAGAATCGGAACTGATTAACCTTCAGAGCAGTTTAAGTTCTAAAACCATGAGGATTTACCGTTCTGAGGATCGAGTCGGTGTTGGTTTAGGTAGTTGTTTGAAAAATGTTTATGCAATTGCTACGGGCCTTTCAGACGGTTTGGGCTTGGGAGATAATGCAAGGGCTGCATTGCTAACTAGGAGTATGAATGAAATGATCAATCTTGGAATTTCTCTTGGTGGGGAGAGTGAGACTTTTTTTGGATTAAGTGGTTTTGGAGATTTAATTGGAACTTGCATCGGCGAATGGAGTAGGAATCGAACTTTCGGTTTAGCATTGGCAAAAGGAGGAACACCTAAAGAGATTATCGGAAAACAAAAAACTGTTGTAGAGGGTTATTGGGCAACGGCTTGTTTTTTCGAAAAATGTGATCATCAGGGTGTGGAAATGCCAATCCTTCGAGAAATTTATGGAATTCTTTACGAAGGGAAAGACCCATTTATTGCTTTGTCTGATTTAATGAGCCGTGGTCTGAAAGCTGAGTCATTGCGTGAATAACCGATTGCTTTTATTTGTTACATAAGCATTTTAATTACCATGAATACGGCGGAAAGACCGATCATAGAGGCACCGAATAAGGAAAGTCGTTTATTATTACACTCTTGTTGTGCTCCATGTGAGGGGGAGGTTTTAGAAACTCTGTTAAATTCAAAAATTCAACCTTTTGTCTTTTTTTACAATCCCAACATTCATCCCAAAAAAGAATACGAAATTAGAAAGACAGAGGATAAAAAGTTTTGCGATAAAATTGGAGTTGAACATATAGATGTAGATTATGATGCGAGAAATTGGTTTGAGCGAGTTAAGGGCCTAGAGTGGGAACCTGAAAGAGGAGTTCGATGCACTGCTTGTTTTGACATGCGTTTTGAAAGAACGGCACTTTATGCCCATGAAAATGGTTTCAACTTATTTTCCAGTAGCTTGGGGATTTCTCGTTGGAAAAATATGAAACAAATTAATGGATGTGGAGAACGTGCAGCTGCTCGATATGAGAACATAGGTTATTGGACTTATAATTGGAGGAAGGCTGGAGGTTCGCAACGAATGATTGAAATTTCGAAGAGAGAGAATTTCTATCAGCAAGAATATTGTGGTTGTGTCTATTCTCTTCGGGATACTAATAAATGGAGAGTTTCGCAGGGGCGGAAGAAAGTAAATATTGGTGAAACATATTATGGAGTGGATCAAGAGAAGTAATTATAACTTTTAATACAATGGCAGATTCTATGGTTTGGGAAACTTTGGTCAAAGAGGCAAAAGAGGTTGCATCAAAAGAGAGAATCCTCTCCAAGGTGTTAACTGAGTTCATTTTGGAGCGCGATAACCTTTGCGATGCATTAGGTTGGAGGTTGGCGGCGAGGTTGGTAAAAAATAGCGTCCCAGAAAGTGATATTCGCGATTTAATAAAGAAGGCGTTTACGGAAGATCGTGAAATGCTTGAGAGCGTAGAGTTTGATCTTATCGCAGTTACTGAAAGAGATCCTGCATGTAATGATTTTATTAGTCCTTTTTTATACTATAAAGGATTTCAAGCTTTGTGCTGTTATCGAGTGGCTAATTCTCTTTGGAAACACAATCGAAAAGATTTAGCACTTTATTTACAAAGTCTAGTAGCAGTGGTTTACTCGGTTGATATCCATCCAGCTGCGATTATTGGCAAGGGGATTTTGCTTGATCATGCCACTGGTTTCGTGGCTGGAGAAACAACAGTAATTGAAGATAATGTTTCGATCTTACACGAAGTGACTCTTGGGGGGACTGGTAAGGAGCGTGGTGACCGCCACCCTAAAATTAGATCTGGGGTTTTAATTGGAGCCGGAGCTAAGATCTTGGGTAATGTTGAGATAGGTGAAGGCTCGAGGATCGGAGCAAGTAGTGTTGTGTTAAATGATGTATCTCCACATGTTTCAGTTGCTGGAGTACCTGCAAAAGAAATCGGTAAGATTAAAAATGTTTCTCCAGCATTGGGCATGGACCATAATTTATTGGAAATGCGCGAATATGAGAGTGGGGGGGGGATTTAATTATTCAATGTCCTGTTATTGACGAATCATTTGCCTTTATATAAAAGAATTTATGCCTCCTAAATCTAAAACTGAAAAGCCTACTGTTGTAAAAAGTTCCTCGACCGATGGTAAAAAGCTTAATGTACCGGCTGTTTCTTCGGAATTTCCAGTTAGTCAGAAAAAGAAAGTGGAAGACCTCGAGGTTAAAGACGCACAATTAATTTTCCATTCTATTTGGCATGAGCTCGAACAAGAGGTTGGGGTAGAAAATCTTCATTTTCCTGCGGAAATTTTTTGGCTTAATGGATCTCCTGGTGCTGGTAAAGGTACTCAAACTGCTTTCATTATGGAGTTTCGGGATTTAACTGAAAAACCTATTATTGTAAGTGAATTGTTGAACTCTCCAGAAGCCCGAAAAAAAATTGATGCGGGATTATTAGCTGGTGACCGAGAGGTAACAAAATTGGTATTACGATGCCTTCTTGAGCCCAACTACCAAAGCGGTGCGATTGTAGATGGATACCCTAGGACTAAAACTCAAGTTGAATGCTTAAAACTTTTCCATCGTCGATTGACTGAACTACGACGCAAATACCTAGGTACATTTCAGGAAGCACAATTTCCCAAACCACGCTTTCACATTATCATGTTGTTCATTGATGAAGAAGAAAGTGTACACAGACAATTTCTTCGTGGCCAAAGAACATTAGACCATAATGCTGAAGTTGAAGCATCCGGAGTTGGTAAAATAAGAGAAGTTCGTAAAACTGATTTAGATGAGGCTGCCGCTCATAGTCGTTACAAGACTTTTAAAGAATCCACTTACGATTCGCTCACTACATTGCGAGATGTTTTTCACTACCATTTTATTAATGCACATGGTTCAGTTATTGAAGTTCAGCAACGTATTATTCAGGAGCTGAAATATCAGAGTTCTTTGGAACTCGATGAATTAACTCATGACCAAATTTCATCAATCCCCTTAGCTGAAAAACTTTCATTACATGCCAGGCAACTCTTGGTACAAAGACTAGATTCTTATCAAAAATTTCACCCTGAGCTTTTTGAACAAGTCGTCGGATTAATCAAAAGTAAATTTATACCCATCGTTGAGAAACACTCAATTTCTGGTTTAGCTTACATTAACTCGGAAGCTTCTGTTTTTGCTGATCCACTGGCAATCGCAATGTTGATCGATGTTTTTACTGAAAGAGGGTTTACTGCTGTTGTTGATATACGCAGAATGGAAGTTCCTTCTCGGATTGATCCGAAAACCTACGAAATTATTAACCGCGTGAAGAAAGTTTACCGGGTAAGAATTAACTTTCCCGGTTCGAAGATTCGAAGAGGTTTGTAATATGTATTCTCAACTTTTTTTTACTTAAATTATGGATCATAGATACGAAAAATTGGCTGATACCCTAGTTTATCATTCCACTAAGTTAAACGCTGGCGAGAAAGTACTTATTCACGCAATTGATATTCCTCAGGATATGACACTAGCCTTAGTCCGAGCGGCAAGGGATTGTAAGGCCATTCCTTTTGTACAAGTTCAAAATGGTCGCATTGATCGAGAATGCATTCTAGGTGGAGAAGATATACAATTTGAAACTTCCTTAAATTGGGAAATGGAGCGGATGAAAAGTATGGATGCTTATATCGCTATTCGTGGATCTTTAAATGTTTTCGAGAATTCAGACCTTCCTCAGGAAGATTTGAAAAAGGCAATGAAAATTCTTAAACCTGTCCTTGATTGGAGAGTACAGAAAACAAAATGGTGTGTATTGCGTTGGCCTTCTTCCTCGATGGCACAGCAGGCTAAAATGAGTAGCGAGGCTTTTGAAAATTTTTATTTTGATGCTTGTTGTATGGATTACGGACGAATGAGTGTGGGAATGCTTGCATTGGAAAATCGTATGCGAGTTGCCGATCAAGTTAAGATTGTTGGTCCTGGGACTGATCTTAAGTTTTCTATTAAAGGGATTGATGCAGTTGCCTGTGGAGGAACTCATAATATTCCGGATGGGGAAGTTTTTTCATGCCCAGTTCGCGATAGTGTGGAAGGAACAATTACATTTAATGCAGACACGATCTATCAAGGTAGTTCATTTTCTAATGTGGTTCTTAGTTTTGAAAAAGGTAAGATTGTTGAATCAAGCTCATCCTCCAACCCAGATAAATTAACTGAGATATTAGATTCGGATGACGGGGCTCGTTTTATTGGGGAATTTGCGATTGCCTTCAATCCTATGATCCGGGAACCAATGCTTGATATTTTGTTCGATGAGAAAATTGCAGGCTCATTCCATTTTACTCCAGGCCAGGCTTACGAAGAAGCAAATAATGGAAATAAGTCTCAAGTTCATTGGGATATGGTGAATATACAAAGACCTGAATATGGTGGTGGTGAAATTTGGTTTGACGGTGAATTAATTCGTAAAGATGGGGAATTCATTCCTGAAGATTTGCACAAATTAAATCCAGATTACCTGCTACAGAATTCTTAAATAGGATAAACTAAAATGAGTCTACCGGCATTGAATCGCTTTCTTGAATCTTTGCCCAAGACTGAGACTCATTTACATGTTGAGGGTGCTTTGCCATGGGAGCTTTTGGTAAAAAAAGATCCGAATCGGTTTTCACAAACACCTGCCTTCAGAGAGCCTAGTTTTAGGTATGATAGTTTCGAACAGTTTGAAGAGATCTTAATCGAGCATGCAATGTGCTGGTTTGATTCTACGGAGAGCTATCATGAAGCGGCTAAACTAATTTTTTCAAAACATGTTCAGCAAAATGTAAAGTATGTAGAAACTAGCTTTCATGCAGGAATGATGGAATTTTTAAAATTGCCAGGAGAAGAAATTTTAAATGCAATCCTCGATGCAGTTCCGGACGGACTTGAGGTACGAGTTTTTCTCGGGATTAGTCGAAATGCTTACACTCCTTATCTTGGACCTCTACTTGAGGAAGCAATTGGATGGGATCAACTATCAGGTATAGATCTACATGGTCTAGAATCATTACCGTTCGAACCCTGGATACCGCGATTTTGGGAGAAAGCTCGAGGTAATGGAAAAATGGTAAAGGCACATGCGGGGGAATTTGGACCTGCGTCGAATGTAAGCCAGGCAGTAAATGAATTGAAGGTGAAGAGAATCCAGCATGGTACACGTGCAATTGAGGATGAGAATGTAGTGCAACTTTTAATTGATGAGGAGATCACGCTAGATATGTGTCCTATCAGTAACTATAAATTAAGAGTAGTGGATCGACTAGAGAATCATCCCATTAAGGAATTTTTAAATAAAGGGATTCAGTGTACCGTTAGTACTGATGATCCTTTATCTTTTAATAATTCACTGAATGATGAATTCCTTGCTTTATTTGAACACTTATCTTTGAATCGTCATGAAATTGCAAATTTGATTTCTAATGGCTTTCGAGTGGCAGATTTAGATGAAAATACGAAAAATAAATTCTTAATTCAAATTGAGAAATTAACCGCTCAAATTGATACTTTTGATGGTTGAAGATCTTTTTATATGTCCGGATGGAATACCAGGACGGGTTGACAAAATTCTTGCTCATGCATTTCCTGACAAAAGTCGTTCTTTGATTCAAAAGGCAATTGAAGAGAAAAAAGTAAGAAGAAAGGATGGTTCAATACTTGTAGCAAAAACAAAAATTTGCCCTGGTGATGAACTTTGGATTGACCTGAAAAGAGAACTGGTTGCTCCCCTTATTTCTAAAGATATCCCCATTGATATTTTGTTTGAGGACGATGAAATACTAGTGATCAATAAAGCAAGTGGAATGGTCGTGCATCCTGGAGATGGAACGAAAGACGACACATTGGTCCATGCGTTACTTCATCATTACCCTGGAGGATTATGTCCAGTAGGTGCCCCAGAAAGACCTGGGATAGTTCATCGTTTGGATAAGGAAACTAGTGGAGTTATGGTAGTAGCTAAGACTGAAGGGGCTTATTATTCATTGGTTGATCAATTCTCACAAAGAAAGACAAAGAAGGAATATTTTGCTTTGGTTTTTGGTTTGCCTCCCTCTTTAACGGGAAGAGTGGATCAACCGATAGGTCGACATCCTAAGAATCGAACCAAAATGGCAGTGGTGGATCATGGTAAGCACGCACTGACTGAATGGGAAACCATAACCCAATACAAAGAATCCTTTAGCTTTCTTCGCGTCAAAATTCATACAGGAAGAACCCATCAAATTCGTGTACATCTTTCATTTCTCGGACATCCATTAGCTGGTGACGTAACTTATGGAGCAAAAAAACATTCCGCATTCAACCGTGTGATGCTACACGCACATTGTTTGAAGTTTACTCACCCAGTAACTAATCAAGAACTTAATTTCAAAGCTGAATTGCCTGCAGACTTTCAAACTTGTCTAGATCTATTGTCGAATAATTGACTGTATTTCGAATTATTCCAGGACCTCTTGATTATCGTGTTAATTAGGTTTTTGAAGGTTCGTGGTAATGAGGGAATAAGCATTTTCGACTTCGTCTACAATTTTAAATAATTCAACATCTTTGGGAGAAATGACTCCCCATTTTATAAATTGTTCAAAATTAATTAAGCCTTCCCAAAACTCACGCCCATAAAGAATTATGGGCATTTTTTTACCAAGTTTTTTAGTTTGGATTAATGTTAATGTTTCAAAAAGTTCATCCATTGTACCAAATCCCCCAGGGAATACCACAACCGCTTTGGCATGATAGAGAAAATAAAATTTCCGAACAAAGAAATAATGAAATTCGAAGGATAATTCTGGTGTGGCATATTGATTAACACCTTGCTCAAATGGAAGACTAATTCCCAGAGCAATTGATTTCCCGCCAACTTCTGCGGCACCCTTATTGGCCGCTTCCATCATACCTGGTCCGCCACCAGAGCAAACATAATATTTATTTTCAGGTTTTTCCTGCGAATTTGACCACTCTGTTAATCGTGCTGAAAGTTCGACTGCATCGTCATAATACTTGGACAGTTTTACAATGCTTTCTTTTTTGGCAAGATCGACCTTATTTTCATCAGTCATCTTAGATTCTGAAGGCAGGTTTGTCTTTAAAATATTAAGTTCTTCTTGTGCTTGAACTAGTGATTTTGAACGTGCTGAACCAAAAAAAACTATCGAGTTTTCAACTCCTTTTTCTCGGAGGCGAATTTCTGGTTCAATTAATTCACATTGAACTCGGATAGGGCGAGCTTCATGGCTATTTAGAAACTCTTTATTGGAATAGGCCTTAGATAATATTTTAGTCATGTCCCCATTTTCACTTTTTCTGAAGCAAATGAAAAGATCATTCAGATATAGAAAAAATGATTTTTTACTAAAGTCGTTAGAATTATGGTCGATTATAGAAATTGGCAGCAAGGATGCAGCTATATTTAAATCTGATTCAGTCCACAGGAGGTAGATTAGAATCACAACCTAAAACAATGTCCCCAAAGGCATTATAAACTACTTGTTGTGATATATATTCAAGACTATCTAAAAAATGAGGATAACTTAATTATGAGTGATGATTTAAAACTTTCGGATTTAAACTGTAACAATCGGGATGATCTAATTTCATTTCCGTCCGAACCTCAGGACGAAATTTCTAAAGAAGAAATTGGTAAATGGGTTGATCAACTTATGGAAATGCCCGACGCTCCGTGTTCCCATCCAGAAATATTGGAGGAGCTTTCAGATAGTTTTGAAGATCCCTTCACTAGTGTTGCTGAAAGAATACTTTCAGAAGAAAGGTTCTAGTCTTCAATTTTTGGACATTCATAAAGAACTAGCGATTCCAAGATTGGAACTTTGTTGCACTCAATTACTCCAATTATAGCGAGTTGTTGAGTAATCATCTTGTTTCCAAAAAGAGATCAAGGCACTTCTCTATTCCTATTGGAAGCTTATTTAAAGTAGGAAAGTCCAAAGTGTAGAAAAAAATTACTTAATTTAAGAAAATTAATTTTTTGACTTAAGTAGCATTAGTTGTGGTCGACTATTAGTATTAGCAGCAAGGATGCAGCCACATTAAATCTGATTCAGTCCACAGGAGGTAGATTAGAATCACAACCTAACAGAATGTCCTAGTAGACATTTTTAAACAAATCGTTGTGATATACATACAAGACTATCTTTTACCAGAGGAACACCCAATTATGAGTAATGAATTAGAGCAATTTGCATCAAACCTTAATTGCCCAAATGATTTAATTACATTTCCATCCAAACAACAATATCAGGTTAATGAAGTTTCTAAGAAGGAAATCGGCAAATGGGTTGACCTTTTAATCGAAATACCTGATCCCGAAGTTTGTTGTTTAGGAGAAATAGAAAATTCTCTAGATAAGCTTGGAGATCCTTTTAATAAGGTCGCAGAGAGAATTCTTTCCGATGAATCATACTAGTTTTGAACGATCTTGTTGGGGTACTCAAAATCAACCAGTTTACAACTACCAACTTCGATCGATTGCCAATCTTCTTGTTCACTGGTAAGAATCACCGCACTGCATGTGGGCATCTCCATTATTGAGATTGAACCAAGAACAGAGGCAAGATGGGTAACTGTGGGATTGTGAAAAAAAAGAGCAATAGAATTTATTTGAGTCGGAATAGATTGAATTAAAGTAAGGATTCCTGAAGTAGGTGCTTCATAAAGTTGCCTTGTGTAGTCTATTTTAACCAAGGGAAACCAACGATCTTTCATCAGAGAAGCAGTTTCTTTTGCCCGTATTGCTGTCGAACAAATTATTTTTTCTGGAGCAGGGTAGAGCATGTTTAGTTTTTCTCCCATTCGGGGGGCATCACTTAACCCCCTCTTGTTCAATGTACGTTCGTGATCTTCAATCTGTTGATTGTCCCAAGAAGATTTTGCGTGTCGAATTAAAAATATAGTTTTCATTTAGAATATTAATTTTTTCGTATTGCACGAATCACACTAATCTTCACCATAAATTGGATGAGATCAAATATTCTAACGTTTTTATTCATAACCTTTTATTTTTATGGATGTAGCACTGAAGACACTGAATCAAATTCCCAAACTGTAGACTCAACCGATGGTTTAAAAGAAGAAACTCCAAAATTACCTACAGATGATAGATTTGTTTCCAAAGATCGTGCTATCGAGAAAATTTTCTCAGATTTTGAAAAACCTGTTGAAAGTTTCCCTACGGTTCAACAGAGCGAGACTGTAAGCAAAAAAAATGGTCGATTGTATCGAAAAGATTTATGGGAAGAGCCTTTTACAGGTACCGTAGTTGAGAATTTCTCGGATGGTACTCTCTCGTTAAAAACTTCTTATTACAGAGGATTTCCACATGGACAGCAGATCAGAAATTTTCCTACAGGGCAAAGAGCTTTGGAAGCCAACTTCGACCAAGGCGTCATTGTGGGTGTAAAGTCTAGGTGGTGGCCAAACGGATTTACTCGAGAAGAGGCTTACTGGAGTGAAGGTAGGTATATTGGTCGTCGTTTATGGGATCGAACAGGTCGTCTTTTAAAAGAAGAAATTGTGCCTCAAAGCTAGTCTCTTTTTTCTTCAATTTCTTTAATTTTTGATACAAAATTTGTAAAATCTCCAACTCTAATAATTGATAAGTTTTTAATTACCTGTCTTATTTCAATCGCTCTTAACATTTCAAATGACTCGTCGCTCATATCGTCTGCTGCAACAACTACAAGGTGGCGTGATTGGAGCCTGAAATTAGTATCACTTAGAGTTCTAATTAAGCTAATCTCATCGTTTCCTTCCCAAGAATTCCTAACTTCAACTCCAAGAGATAGTAAAGGAACCCATAAATCAGTTTCACCCACTGAATATCTTTTTTTTACCTCTACATTTTGAACTGAGAGTTTGTATTCACAGATCTGAATCAAATCCATGATTGAAGCAGAATTTGTGAGCAGAGATTCTTTTTCTCTTGAAACAAGTGATGATAAATAAGCAATTAAATCACCATGATGAAGCACTTGCATTCTTTCTCTAGCAAAACTTCGAAGATTAGGATCAGGAAAAATGGATTCTACGCAAATTTCATCTTTACCTTCACTCGATTTAAAGGAATTTCTTTGTTCAATTTGAAGAATTACAGATTCTAGATTTTCAGCAAAAGGAATCGTGTGGACTCGTAAGTCGTAACTGGTCAGATTTCTAGACATTTCGCTAAGCTTTTCTCTAATCCAAATACCTAAGTAATAAACATTCTTATTATTTTCATATCCTGATTCTCTGTATGATTTAACTTTTTCCCTAAAAGCAAAAACACCCTTATCATAATATTCATATGGACCATTCAATTTATTAACCGAAGTCGCGATTTCTTCGATTAAATCACGATCGTCCTTCCAGTCTCTTCTTCTTCTATGATAAACAGGAATTCCAATTGTGGATGCTCTTGGTCTTTCAAACTTAGGCATCCTATTAGGATAAGTTAATTTATGGGTACAATCAATATATAACAAATAAGTTAGTTCAACTATTCATATTATTGCAATATACTGTCTACGGTGCTTAGATTGAATATTAAATGATTCAGATAAAACTAATATCATCTTTTAAATTATTATTTTTACTTTCGATAATATTTAATTATTCCATAGGGAATGAGGGAACAGCACCAGTTCCCGCTTTAACGAATGAGTCAAACAGTACCAACTTCAAAGAAGAGGTGGTACGTGTGATAAAACCAGGCGTATTTGATTACCAATCTACTAGATTCATGGTTCGAATGAGGGTTTGGGGTGTTGAATTTCCCCAAAGAGGGCAACCAGGTTATAATGAAGCCCTTACTTTCAGTGAACAGAAGCTTTTGTCTTCATCTCCAAATATTCAACTCAGGCAAGAATTTGATCTTCAAAATTTGAAAGTTGTTGAAGTGAAACTAATGAAAGGACAGATGGATTTTAGTAGGGAAGCAATTTCACTAGGTATCGGTTGGCATTTGGAAAAAGAAACGAATCGCTACGGTCCATTTGTATTATCTCAATTAAAGGCAAAAAGGTTGAATTTAGGAATTTGGGCAAATAACTTTAATTACAAGCAAATCCAATCACCCACCTCTTTACCTTCTCCACTAATGCCTAGCATGTTAAACAGTCAGCGATCTTTTGTACCTTCATTGAGTTTTTGGGTTTCTACTTTCGGTAAAATCCATCGTCCTAATTGCTCATTTTATCAGAGAGGAAGAGGTAGTTTAACTTCAAGACCTCAGGGAACTGATTGTAGGATTTGTGGTGGACGAAAACCAAAATGATTGAGATTTATAAAAAAAAACATTTTTTTTTAGCGTTGTATTGAAGATTTACCAAAAACATATAAGTAATATTAAATGTACCTACCAAATATTAGTGATTTCCCTAAGTTTTCCTTAAAACGCCTTCTCAGTACCTGTTTTGGTAACAATATTTCTGAGAATAACAAAGATCGTAAAAAAATCTGCATTTTAATTGATCTACCCGATCTTTCATTGATGCATGGGCACAAATTTCTTGAAGAACCTGATTTTTCTGTTCAGAAGTATGCTCACAATGTTTTTCTCAAAGACCTTATCGATGGTGTGTCTGAGAGTCTTTCTTACACAGGCAATGCCTTCTTTGCCTTTAAAACAACGGGTGGCAGCAATTTAGACCCTGAAGATGAAGCAACTAATTTTGACGGAGATTCACTCTCTTTGGAAAAAGATATCTATCCTAATTATGACATTATACTTGCTATCACTGATTTTTCATTAACCGCGCCTCTCACCGCATCCGCTAAAATTCATGGTTTTCGCGGTGCAACTCTACATGGAGTGAACGATATCATTCTAAATTCTGGTTTGTCTGTTGATTATCATGAGATAAGCAAACAATCCGAATTATTTAGAAGCGTATTAGACCACTCCGAGTCATTTGAACTTGATTTTGATGTATTTGGCTCGAAATCTACACTTAAAATTGATTGTAACAATCAATCTGCTCAGAAAAGCCATGGTCTCTGTCCAGATGGAATTCCAGATGTGGCAAATCTTCCTGCTGGAGAAGTCTACTTCGTCCCCACTTCCGCTTCTGGATCTTTTCCGTTTCGTTTTTCGGACGGTACTCTTGCCCAAATGGAAGTAAACGACGGTGCGATCATCAAGGCGTCATTAATAAGAGGTGATCAACAGAAAATTGATGATCGAAATAAGCAATTAGAAGAGGACCCAGCTACAGGTATTATAGGTGAACTTGGATTTGGTACTCAATTACTTCCGTTTTCCGGTAAAGATATTCAAGATGAGAAAATACTTGGTACCTGTCATGTTGCAACGGGAAGAAGCGATCACCTCGGCGGTTCGTTGACTCCTGATTTGTTTAATTCTAGATTAAACGCATCACATGATGATATTTTATATGCACCACCAAAGACTCCTGAAATTACTGTTTCGGAGGTTAGAATGTATAAGGACGGCAAAAGCACTAGTATTTTACAAAACTTCCAGCCAACCGCATTTTTGCTCGATAGTCTTTCCTCAGAATACCCAATCGAGAAATTCGCATTAAGTGTTTCCTAAATGTAATCCTACATTACTTACCTTTACAGGGTTGTTCCTGTATTCTACTACCGCTTTTGGTTTTCGGTCTGCTCCTTCTTCTCCGCGTGCCCCTTCAGTTAAAAATGTCCGTTCTGTTCCATCCTACGCCTCTTTTAACAGAGCCCCATTCGCTCCCTCTTCAAGAATTGCCCGCAAAGCCCCTCCTGCCCCTCGCCCTCCAATTGCTAGGTCTTCTAATCTTGTTAAGCGACCACCACAGCCAAAACGCCCAAAACCAGTCAGGAGTACTCCACTAGTCAAACGTGTACCCAGTCCAAAGAGGGTTTCTTTCGTTCGTAGAGTCCCCAAAAGACCTTAATTTAAAAAGTTTTTCATTTTCAGCCTTCTTTTGGGATATTTTTCCTTAAAAGCTTTGCATTACTGCCCATTATTTAGGAGGTTATAGTAAATGTTAGTGCTCTTATTTTCTTTTGCTCAGCGGAGTAATTGCATCCTAAACTCATTTGGTAGGTTGCATGTGGGTATTTTTGGGCTTTTTCTAGCTTATTTCCAAGGATTTTCCAACAGCCAAAACGGTGATATGGAGGAGGTTTATTCGGTCGATTGGAATGGTTCAGATTTTTTACTGTCTGGGAATGGAGTCTCAAATTTACCATTTCCTACGTTATCTTTATTTGAGAATAATTATTATGTTTTTAACAATGTTAGTGGAGGAGATGTCCGTTTAAGTATTGGGGAAGATAATAGTTCCGAATATACGAAACTGGATGTTTGGAACAATGGATCATTCAGCAACGACGAATACTTACTATTCTCTCCTGACCTTAACAGTTCTAGGACAATTTACTATTTTAAGCCTGATCAAAACCAATCTGTAGGACAGATTAATATTTCGTCTCATGATTCACAAATTTTATATCCGCAACTTAATGTAAATTCGTTGAAATTTGGTCAATCTATCGCAATTAACGATTGGAACCAGACAATAATTGGTTCTCCTGGGGCAGCTACCTTTGATGATGGTGCATTTCATATATTTAATAGGGAAACAAATGGAACCTACTCTTATTTTGAAAAAATACTCCCTCCGACCTCTGGCCAAATTGGCCAATTTGGTCATGACCTAGAAGTTGAAAATGAATTTCTTTTCGTAAGTTCTCCGGATAGTTCTTCTTATTCTGGCTCAGTGGATATTTTCAAACGTGAGTCCAACGGAAGCTATAGTTTTCATCAAAGCTTAAATACTTTTGCTTCCAATTATGACAGTTTCGGTTGGGATCTTTCAGCATCTGGTCAGTATTTAGCGGTAAGTTCCTTGCAGGCTATCAATAATAAAAGCGGTAAAATCTCTATTTTTGAAAATAATGGTACAAATTGGGGTTTAGTTGATCTGTTACATGCGGATGACAATCAAAGTAACGATGAATTTGGTTATGCTGTTGATTTAAACGCAACTCGTTTGCTTGCGGGGGCACCAAAGGCTGACGCAAACGGGACTAATTCTGGAGCAGCTTATATTTTTGAAAAAAATGCCTCGGGATGGTATCAATCAACAAAACTTTCACCTACTGGCTTATCTGCAGGTGATGAATTTGGGTACTCGGTTGCTCTGAAAAATGATTTGGCCTTTGTGGGCGCCCGAAAAAAAGATGGGAATGCAACCAATGCTGGGGCAGTATATGTTTTTAGAATGAATGGTTCGAATTGGGAGGAGATTTCAGTAATTTATCCACCACAAAATCTGTCTAATCAGTATTTCGCATCGGATCTCAAAATAAATGCAGATATACTTGCGGTCACTTCTAACCGGCAAGGGCAAGGCTATACTTATCTATATCGAGTAGAGGATAATGGAACATCTAATTCATTAATTTCCAGTCTTAACCTTTCTGACGCTAATTCCACAGATCAAAACTTTCTTTCAATCGCCTTAGCGGATGGAACAGCGATCATTGGAATCCCTGGTGACAGTACCAATGTGAATGTGGGGGGAGGAGCGTTGGCTTTTTATAATGATGCTTGGCAATTTAAGGCACTTCCTCGATTAGCTCCGATTATTGAACATAACTCATCTATTAACCATACCATTGCTGAAGACAGTGGAACTTACATTTATGATTTTAACGGTTCGCATCCACACGATTCTAACTTAACTTGGAATTTATCACTCTCTCCAGATGCTAATGCAAGTTTTGATTTAAATTCGACTACGGGAAATTTTACTTACACGCCAGATGGAAATTACAGTGGAATTCATTCATTTCGAGCCACTCTTTCGAATGGAAATGACACGGACACAATTGATTTTAATGTAACCGTGACGCCGGTACAGGATGCACCTGTATTTCTTACTTCCTCCATTGCTTCAGGCATGGAGGGGGATGATTACAATCAAAGCATCTTAATTTTTGATGCTGATGGTGACAATCTTACCCTCAACTATATTTCACCTTCTTTGGGATTAAGAAGGGAGGGATTTGATATTGTGGGTGCACCAAATTTAGGTAGTGCAAACGGGCAGGCATTTCAGGATTACAATGTTACTCTTTCGGCTGATGATAGTAACGGAAATACCACCCAAAAACAATTTAGTTTTCGAGTTCTGAAACGCAATAATCCACCTCTAATTTGGGTCGATGGTAATTCCAGTTTTTCTGTTTTACCCGATATTATTCTTAACGAGGATTTTAATGCGACTACTTGGTTTGCTGCTTTACCTGGTTTGGATTATAACGATTCAGACGGACACCAAATTGAATTGAATGCTTCTGTCAGTCCTTTGCATGGTTCGCTAGTACTTGATATTAATGGTTCAGATACGAATCAAAGTATCCTTTACATCCCTGATGGAAATTTCAGTGGTACGGATTCTTTTACTATTCGCCTAACTGATCTCAATGGTGAGGGTAACAAATCCGCGGAGCTTATTTTTAATATTATAATCAATCCGATTAATGATTCTCCCCAAATTATCTCAGTTCCACCATCAACTTCGATTCAGGAGGGGAACTTTTTTAATTACCCGATCCTAATTTCAGATCCAGACAATAATGATACTTTAGTAGTTAGTTTGCAAAATTTGCCTTCGAGTGGTTGGCTAAGTTTCAATCAGAATAGCAGAGTATTATCAGGGACGCCTTCTTGGTCTGATTATGAGGAGAATGGATCTCGATTAATTGTTATCAATGTTTCTGATAGTGCAGGCTTACAGGATGCCCAAGCTTTTAATTTAGAGGTTATCCCCAATAATTATCCACCATCCATCGCCGAAGGTTCGACATATTCCATCTCTGTAAATGAAGACTCGATGATCAGTAATTGGGGGAATTTAAACTTAACAACTACCGAACGAGATTCCACTGTCGGAATATTATCATGGGCAATTTCAACTAATCCAGCAAATGGAACTGCAATTGTTTCCGGGACTGGAAATAGTCCAGGTTCTCTATCCTATATGCCAGATGGTAATTTTAGTGGTAACGATTCATTTGTTCTTACTGTTTATGATTCAGGAGATATAAATGCATCTGATTCGATTTTGATAAATATCAATGTGAGTCCGCAAGAAGATGATCCTTTTTTCAAAAGTGTAACCTCGGGAATTGCGGTAAAGGATAATTTATTTGATTATCAAATATTAGTTTTTGATGCAGATTTGGATGCTAATATTACAATTTCTTCACTTGTTCCATTACCATCTTGGGCAACCTTAGTTGATGATGGTAACGGGTCCGCTCGTTTATCTGGCACCCCCGATCAATACGATCTTGGAAGTAACTTAATTGTATTACAAGGTCGTGATCAAACAAATCGTTTTGCGATTCAGGCATTTATGCTTGTTGTTCTTGGAGAAAACACCAATCCAATAATCTCTCAGGGTTCAGAGATTACATTCACACTTACTGAAGATGTACTATGGCAAGGACACCACCTCATTTCTGCTTCTGACATAGATGGGCAAACTTTAACTTGGTCGGTTCTGAACCAACCCACTCATGGTAGTCTACAAATTTCAGGGCAGGGGATATCTCCAACTAGTTTAGATTATATGCCTGATGCAAATTATTCAGGTAATGATTTTTTTCAGTTAAATGTGAGTGATGGAATTGGTTCCGACCAAATATCCGTTAATCTCAATATTCAAAATGTGAACGACTCACCGGTTTTCTCAAGCTTTCCTAATAATCAGACCACGATCGACAATCAAGTTTTTCAGACAAATATGGTCGTTTTTGATGCAGATGGCTTAATTGGTTCAGTTGTGGAATTGAATGCTTCTAATTGGCTTAGCGTACAATCAATTAATTATACAAGTGGAGCTTTGATTTTGTCAGGAACTCCTCAAGTCAGTGATGAAGGAAATTCCACTGTAGTCTTAAAAATTACCGACTCTACGGGGCTTAGCGTAAGTTCTAGTTTTAACCTTGAGGTGATTGTGCTTAATTATCCCCCGATTATTAATAACGGAGTGACCTCGTTAAATGTTACGATGGTTGAAGATAATGCAACCACTTGGATTGCACCGAACTTATCTGCTTCTGATATTGAAACAAATTCAACTGACTTGGTATGGTCTATTTTATCAAATCCACAAAATGGAACTGTATCAATTGATTCAAATGGTCAGAATTTAGCTTATATTTCTGATTCAAATTATTCTGGAAGTGATTTTTTTGAAGTTTTGGTCACTGATACCGGTGGTCTTTCTTCTTCTCCCCCCAAAAGTGATAGTTTACGAATCAATGTTGAAATTGAGCCTGTGAATGACCCACCAGTTTTTATCTCTGTTCCTACATCAGATGTGAATGGTAGTTACAGTTGGAATGACGAATCTGTGTATGTGTATAAGGTCAAGACTTATGATTCAGATTGGAATTATGATTGGCATTCATTGGATCTTAATGTTTCAGGCACTCTTCCCAATTGGATGACCTTTGTTGATGATGGGAATGGGACGGGGCAACTGTACGGATTAGCCACGGTTGAAGAGGAGGGGAATTACACTATTTCTTTCGAGGCTTTTGATTCAAATCAAACTTCCGTCGTCCAAACTTTTAATCTTGAGATCAGAATAGATAATTATCCCCCTGTTTTCCGCTCGGTGAGCGACAGTAATAAGACAATAAGTGAATTAGTTGTGTACATTGACGAAGACACAAATTTGAACAGTTTGGAGAGAGGTTGGATTGCTCCTTTCGACTACAAGGCAATTGACCCTGACCCTGCTTTATCGCCCACGCAAACATTAACTTGGACCCTTGGGGGTATTTCCCAAAGTGGTGCTCAAGTATTAGTCGACGGAACTGGAGAAAGACCGACTAATTTTTCCTACACTCCGTTTCAACACTTTTTTGGAGAAGAGATTATTCAATTAATGGTTAACGACGGGAATCGAAGTTCTGTTCTCCCTGTTCGGGTTAGAGTAAGAGGTCTTCCTGACGCACCTGTTTTCAATACTTCTTTCGACACAATTTTAGTGGCAAAAGAAGGTGCTCAGTTTAGCTTGGATATTTCTACTTATGATCCTGATAATAGCTTAAGGACAATCAAGGTTTTTGGACTTCCTTCAGGTGGAGATTCTTGGCTCAAGCTAGTTGAACAAAATAGTACTACAGGAAGTGCCCGTTTGTTTGGAGTACCCCCATCACAAAGCAGTGGCGACCGTTATCAACTTGCTTTCGTGGTAACTGATGAGACCGGGTTATTTTCAGTGGCGAACTGTCAACTGATCGTGGATGGTAAGAATTTAAGCCCGGTTATTAATATCGGAAGCAAGGCTACGGTTCGATTTGATAGTACTGGAAAAGCGAAGCAGTCTGATATCGCTCGATTATATGCCACCGATATCGAGGGGGGACGCCTGCAGTGGAGTCTTTCTCCTAGTTCCTTTCCCTCGTATGGCACTGCCACAGTTTTAGGTAGCAATAGTTCCATACCCTCAATCAAATATCTTCCTTATTCTTCTGCCCAGCAGGATCTCTTTGGAATAAGGGTATCCGATGGAGTAAGTTATGATGAAATTGAGATTACCGCCATGATAGTAGATAGCTTTGATACTTTTGATGTCTCGGACCCGACAATCAATACCATATCGTCAGGACTTACCTTAATAGAACATTTTAAGGTGACCAATATTAGTAGCAATTCTGTCATTGATGCCACACTACAGGAAGGCCCCTCATGGCTAAAAGTCGAGAAAGTCGAATTTAATTTATTTAAATTACATGGAATTGTCCCATTAAATATTACTGGAGTAGTGGCCATCAAAATTTCTTTTTCGGAAAACGAAGAAAGTAACAATGTAAAACAATACAATTTAAATATTGTGGATTCATCACCGCCTAAACTGAGTCTCAAGGGAGATGAATTTATACAGTTCCGCGTCGGGCAGATTTTTACCGAACCAGGATACCTTTCAACTGATAATGATGGAAGTGATTTAAGTGGTTCCGTACAAATAATAGGAAATGTTGATGTTAATCAGAAGGGTGTTACTGAGATTGCCTATACATCAACAGATTCATCAGGGAATTCGTCCGAGTTGAAAAGAACTGTTCAGGTGGTTGAGCATAACGAAAGTGTACGCATAACTAATGTGATTCCAATTACTTCAGGAGGTTTGAGCGCTCTATCAATACTGGGAAATGGAGATATTATTCTGGGGCATTCATCGGAAACAGAGGCAAACTTTTCAAAATATCAAAATTATACAGAACTCTCAAATCCGCTTAATTCTGTTAAGTTTCAGGCTCAGCAAGTGAATATTGAGCAAATTCTAGTCACAAAAGAGGGCGGATTTTTGGTGTGTGGGATTTTTCGGGGAAATTTGAAATTTGGCGATAATTTAGTTTCTGCAAATGGAAACCATAATATTTTTGTTTTGAAATTGGATCAGAATTTTAAACTAGTTTGGTTCAAAACTATTTCCTGCTCATCCATTTTGGAGAAGATTTACCTTATGGAAACACTCGATCAATCAATTCAGATTGCAGGGAATTTTCACGGACAATTACAATTAGATTCGCAAACTTGGAACTCGCAGGGAGGGACGGACAATTTTATTTGGAATTTAAAAAGTTCGGGAGAATTTGCCTGGCTCAAGACTTATGGTGGGAAGGGAATTGAAGAAATGGTCGGCATAGGTGGTTTGCCAGATGGTTCTTTTGTTGCGGTCAGTAATTCTGTAAAAGAGAATATTTCCTCCTACTGTACGATAGTTAAGTTTAGTAAAGAGGGAATTGTTATTGGGGGTAAATCTTTAAACAATATCAATTTTAACAGGGCGAATGAAATAGTATGCAAAAATAAATCGATATTTTTAGCCGGGCAATTTGATTCTGAATTAGTAATTGATTCACAAACAATTAGATCAAACTCATCTTCGAGTGGTTTTGTTTTGTCCTTCAATTCTGAGATTAACTTGAATTGGATGTTTCCTCTTTCTTCAACTGGAAAGACCAAGGCTCAGCAAATAGAGATGGATGCTTTTGGTTATCCACTTGTAGCTTTATGTTACGAGGGGAACCTGTCTCTTCCTAATGTTGCACCAACTCATCCGTCTTTAGGATTAAATGATTTGATGGTGATTAAAATAAATCCACTTAGTGGCGAAATTATTTGGGCTCAATCAATTGGTACTACGGGAGATGATTCACCCACCGAATTTGAAGTGGGGCCGTGTGGAACTATTCTACTGGGTTCTTCCTTCACCACACCATTTTCCTTAAATGAATTTCCCCATTTCCAGGGAAATCAATTTTTGGTCAAGCTTGAATCAAGTTTGGGAAGTCCTTCTTTTGAATCAATTGCTAATTTAAATTTACAGGATAATATTTTTTTTGATCAGGAGATCAAAGTTCTCAACCAGTCATTTGTTCGTTTGAAAATGCTAGATTCTCCAACTTGGATGAATTTGCAGGATAACTTGGATGGAACTGGTATCCTTGGAGGATTACCATCTACTAAAATTGCGAGCTCAGGAAAAGTTAAGATTCGGGCGTACAATGCTGATGGGGGAGTCTCCGATTTGGATTTAAATTACTCGGTTTCCACCAATTCAAATACAATACTTTCCAAAGAAAAATTACCCCAATTTTCTACGGCTCTCAATTTTGGCAAAGAGGCTATAATTTCTTCAGTCAACTCATCAACGGATGGAGAGTATTATATTGCTGGCACTTTTTCTAAATCAGTTAAATTGGGTAATAACATTCTGACCAGCCAAGGTCAGAATGATGGATTTGTGGGAAAATTTTCCTTAGACGGTTCCATAGACCGTTCCATACAACTAATAAGTAAAGGTGAATTATCAATTAGTTCTACTGTTATGGGAACGGATGGTGATATTTACATTATTGGAGACTTTACTGATGAGCTGCAGGTTGGACCATTCAATATTAAGTCATCGGGTGGGTATGATTTATTTGTGGTACACTGGTCTCAAGATGGTGCTTTGAAAAATTTAACTTCGATTGGTGGTTCTTCGAATGAGTATTTTCAACACGCTTTCTTCTATGAAAACAGTCTTCTTTTATCAGGCCAATTTGATGGTACATTTTCTCACGGTTCTTATTCGATTAAGTCCAGGGGAGAGAAAGACGGTTTTATTATGGAAGTTCCCACAATCGATGTTTCTAAAATAACTTGGGTGCAAAACTTTGGAGGAGTTCAAGAGGATCAGGTCAATGGTCTTGCAGTTTCCTCTGATGGGAAAATCTTCCTGGCAGGTTCCTATCAGGGCAGTTCAATATTTGGCAAGATTTCACATCAATCCGCAGGTCTGTCTGATTGTTTTATCGGTGAACTGGATCGTCAAGGAACTTGGAAGAATGTCTACTCTGGTGGTGGCACTGGAGAGGATGAAATTAAAGGTATTTTTATTCAAAAAGAAAATCGAATATTGATTGCTGGAAATTTTCGAAATTCTATCAAGTGGGGAAATCGGAATGTGGAAAGTAATGGAAAGCAGGACGGATTTATGGCTATTATCACTGATACTGGAAATTGTATAGCTCTGGATGCTTATGGGGGTGTTGGGAATGATTCGATAGATTCAATCCAAGGCAATAATGCCCAGACATATTTTGCGGGTTCCTTCAGTAATGAAATTAAATTGGGTGAAAAAATATTTTCCACATCAGGGAAAAGAGATTCTTACATTGCTTTGCTTAATAACAATGGAAGTTTAGTGATTGATGCGGAGCAGACGAGTGGAGTGGGAGAGGATGTGATTAAATTTACCGGCAGTTCAATGGTGGGTCATCTTCTTACGACAGGAATTTCATCAGGGGTAATTGGTTCAGATGGATTAATTTCTACTGTGTCTTCCACAAGTTCTAATTCATATGTATGCCTATTTGGTTCTACTCAATTTTCTCCTGTTCTGAGCCCCGCTCCTAAAACAAGTATTTTAACATCGAATATGTATCATTTTGAATTCGAATCTGGTCCATGGCCAATAGGCGCCAAATTATCACTCAATATCACTCAGAAGCCAAATTGGTTAAATATAGAACTTTTTGATGACGGTCGTGGCTTAGTATGGGGACAAAGCCCCACCTCAGAGGGATCAGAAGAGCGGGTAAGGTTTGATATTAATTCGACTGGCCTTTCTGGTCTTACTTCAGAATGGGAAATTCAGATCTTAGATATTTCGACTGCATTTTCTATTGTTGGAAATCCAGTTTCGAGGAGTACACAGCTCGATCAATATCGATCCGAATTTACACTTTCTGGTTCCTCACTTGATAATATTTTGATCGTCCCTTTAAATTTACCCGTTTGGTTAAGTCTTAATCGCGACTCAAGAAGCAGCTTTGTGATAGAAGGTACGCCATTGGAAAATGATGCGGGTGTTTTTCCGATTCAAATATTGGCCCGTAAGTTCTTTGATCAGAATTCAAGCTATCAAGAAATTCTTGAGTATTCTTTAGTCATTCAAAATAAGATGTTGCAAAGTGCAACTTCAACTAATTTGGGCGATTGGAAGACTAATTGGGTGGGTTATTTTAGTACCTTTGATAATTCATGGAGTTACCATGAAGATTTTTTATGGGTTTATTGGGGGGCTGGTAGTCAAGCTGATAATGTTTGGTTTTGGACCGAGAAATGGGGTTGGTTATGGACCAGTTCAGAGCATTGGGATGCAAGTAAAGGAGAGGGTTATTTATACAATTCCTTAAATGCAGAATGGATGTTTTTCAGAAGGAAACAGGAAACACTTCCTTCCACTGTATATCTCTACAGTTCGGCGAAATGGACCACATTTCAGTAAATTAGGCTCGATATCCTATTCGAAATCTTCGATAGGGAAGGCAAACCAAATTTAAAACTAAGCAAAGATCGGGGTGGCGACTTGATCATCAATCGAGAGAAAAGTTTCAATCGACTTGGTTAGACTTTCCTGATCCAGTCCCACTTTACTTCTTAATTGATTTACCGAATTTCCATGCTCAATAAATCGATCCGGCCATCCAAATCGTTTTACTGGTATCATGATGTTATTCTTTTCAAATATTTCGAGTATACTCGAACCAAATCCTCCCATGAGTACATTATCCTCAAGGGTAATGATACTTTGGTGGGAATCAGCATGTTCGAGCAATGTGTCGGTATCTAACGGTTTTATAAACCGAGCATTCACCACTGTTATTTCGACCCCAGATTTCTCTTTTAAATGATCGGCTATTTGGAGTGCGGATTGAACAAAATCTCCAATCGCCCAGATCGAACAGATTTTACCTTCTCGAAGAACTTCTGCTTTACCCACTTGAAGCGGGATTGGTTTACTTTTTAGCTCCACCCCAATGCCTTCTCCTCGAGGATAACGGATGAAAGCAGGAGAACCAGATTCAATCCCAGTCACCATCATATCCTGTAATTCGTCTTCGTCTTTTGGTTGCATGATAATGCCATTGGGTACACAACGAAGATAGGAAATATCAAATAAGCCATGATGGGTCGGGCCATCATTTGGGGATAGACCCGCCCGGTCCAAACAGAAGGTAACTGGTAGATTTTGCAGGCAGACATCGTGGATGATCGGATCATAGGCCCGTTGTAAAAACGTGGAGTAGATCGCACAAACTGGAAGCATACCCCCAGTTGCCATACCTGCAGCCAGTAAAACGGCATGCTCCTCGGCAATACCCACATCAAAAAATCGTTCGGGTATGTTCTTGTGGAGTGCGTCCATTCCGGTACCACTGGGCATCGCTGCGGTTATACCTACAATTTTAGGATTCTCTGCGGCTAAATTGGAAAGGCATTCACCAAATACATCTTGGAATTTGGGAGGGGCAGTAGGGGAAGAGGGCTTTCCTTTACCGGTCTTTTTATCAAAGGGACCTGATCCATGCCATTTCTCTGGCTCTTCCAGGGCAACTGGAAACCCTTTACCTTTTTGGGTGAGCAAATGAAGTACGATTGGTTCCTCAGAAGTCTTGGCAAATTCAAAAAAACGAACGAGGGATTGTACATCGTGTCCATCGATCGGGCCGAGGTAACGAATACCAAGCTTTTCAAAAATACTGGAGGGAGCGATTAATTCTTTCGTATCTCTTTTCGCCTTGGACAGAAATTTCATCAGGGATGGTCCACCTGGTACTTGAGTGAGAAAACTTTCGGCGTCCTTGTGGAGCCGGGTATAGGCTGGATTGGTAATCAGTTCGTTAAAGTACTTTGAAAATGCACCCACATTTTTAGCAATTGACCATTCATTATCGTTGAGAATTAGAATGAACCGCTTGGTCGAACTGGCAATGTTGTTCAATGCCTCCAGGGTGATTCCACAGGTAAATGCAGCATCCCCGGCCACTGCGACGACATGGTCTTCACTCCCATTTAAGTCGCGGGCAACACAACGACCCAAAGCGGAGGATAGAGCGGTACCAGCATGACCTGCCCCAAAAGCATCATGCTTACTTTCTTCGCGTGATAGAAAACCACTCAGCCCATCAGATTGGCGAATTTTTTCAAATCGTTCATCATTACGTCCGGTGAGTAGTTTATGAACATATCCTTGGTGCGAGACATCCCAAAAGAAAGAATCGGCAGGGGTATCAAATGCAATGTGTAATGCTACTGTTAATTCAACAACCCCCAAGTTGGGTCCTACATGACCACCATTTTTAGAAGTCGCGTCAATAATCCGAGTCCGAATCTCTTGGCACAAGCTTTGAATTTGGGCATCATCCAAGGCTTTTAGATCAGCCGGGCCTTTAATATTTTTTAAAATCTCAGTATTTTCCATCACACTATTTCTTCAAAATCTTTTTCTACCAAAATACCTTCTTTTTCCTGCACTTCTTTAATTTTCATCTCCGCTACATCAATTCTTTCACGGCACAGTTTTAACATCTTTAAACCGCTTTGATAATGAGTTACTAAAGACTCAAGGGGAGCTTCCCCTGATTCCATTCTATGAATGATTTCCTCTAAATTAGCCAAAGCCTGTTCGAAGGTAAGCTCCGCTTTCTCATCAGTATTTTTTTTGGAATTTCCCATTTAAGTATGAAAGCCTTTCTATACCATTTTTCATCAATCGCAATTAAAATTCAAGGTCCCAGTTGAGGGGTGAATTGGTGAAATTATCTCTTTTTATTATGACACCGGCTGTTACTTAATTCTATAAATTTTTTACCCGGTTAAAGGGACCTTAAATAAAGACTAGGGAGCAAGAAGCTTGTGGTTTATTTGATAAGGTGTTGAGCGAAAAAGCGGACGGTTCTGTCCAATCGCACCATGTCTATCCGATCCAAAAACTTTCAGCGAACCATCTGACATTTTTACCAAGGTATGAACTCGTCCGCATGAGACTTGGCTTGCCCCCGAATTAATCACTTTTACTGGAACTGGACTTGGAAGATAATCGCCTGTTCCCAGTTGACCGGCAAGGTTACTACCCATAGTCCAAACCGACCCGTCTGTCTTGACAAATGCACTATGATAATACCCGGCCGCCAGTGAGCTGACCTCGCTTGTCACAATTTGCGTGGGTTGAGAGATTGTTACGGTGGTTGAATTAATTCCCAATTGTCCATTGTCATTCCGCCCCATTCCCCATAGTGAGCCTTTGGTTTTCCCAAATAAGGTATGTTCCCGGACTGAGACCTTGTTGACTCCGGAACTGACAATTTCCACCGGAACGTTGCGGGAAGTACCGGTTCCATCTCCCAGTCTTCCATTCCCATTACTTCCCATTCCCCAGAGCGATCCGTTATTCTTAATAAACATAGTGTGATAATAAGTGGCCAAATAGGTCACATTTGCATCGATAATTTTCACAGGGTCTGAGCGGTCCTCATTGGTACCGTCTCCCAGTTGCCCGTTATTATTTCGCCCCATCGTCCAGAGCGAACCATCAGTCTTTACAAATGCCGAGTGTTCGCCACCGGAAGATGCATCACTTATATTAGAATCGATAATTCGAGTTGGCGAAGTGAATTGGCTTGTTGAGGAACTCGAGAGTTGATTCTTGTTGTTTCTCCCCATGCCCCAAAGTGAATTATCGTTTTTTATGAACAGAGTAAATTCGTTACCATCTGAGACTTTAGTTACATTGGAATCGACTACAAGCACAGGTGAATACTGGGATGTGCTTGTTCCATCCCCCAGTCTTCCATTTCCATTATGTCCTATTCCCCAGAGAGAACCATTGGATTTTATAAAGTGAGAGTGCCAGAATCCACCATCAATTATGCTCACATTTCCATCGAGTATTATACTGGGGGTAGGTTGGAGAACAATAACTCCATCTCCAAGTTGCCCCCTTTCGTTATTTCCGATTGACCAAAAGGTACCTTCGTTCTTTTCGAAAAACAGAATTTGATTACCAGCGGAAAAGCGACGGACTGAGGATGCGAGCTGAACGGGACTTCTTTCTTAACTGTTCGCACTGCCAGTTGCGAGTTGTCCCTTTCCATTATGACCCATTCCCCAAAGGGTACCATCGGATTTCAGGAAAAAAGAATTGTGACTGCCCGCAGAAATTTCGACCACACCATAGGAAAGAATTTTTTTGGGACTGAGGACCTGCGTGGAAGTACCGTCGCCTAATCGCCCACTCCCATTGTTTCCTATTGCCCAGAGTGAACCATCTGTTTTGAGAAACAGGGAATGATGAGATCCGGCGGAGATTGAATGTACACCACCTTCCACAATTTGAAAGGGTGTGGTCCGATTAGTAGTGGTACCGTCTCCCAGCTGCCCGTTGCCATTTTGACCCATACCCCGTAGCGAACCATTTGACTTAAGAAACAGGCCAAATTGCCATCCGGACGAAATCGCGACCACTCCGTCATCAACAATTTTCTTTATCGCAAGTTTACTACTTATGTTGCTGTCCCCTAGTTGACCGAAGTGATTTCTCCCCGTCCCCCAAAGCGAACCATCGTTCATAAGAATATATGAATGCCGGTTTCCTGCATCCACGGTAGTCACATTGGCTTCGAGGATTTGAATCGGTATTCTGGTTGTACCACCGCCGGTAGTTCCAAGTGCACCGTCCGATTTCGCCCCAAATCCCCAAAGTAATCCGTTTTCCAAAACTACTAGAGTGTGATCATTACCCGCAGCGACTGAAGAGGCATTTCCTTCAATAATTATCTCGGGCGTAGAACGAGAGTGGTCCTCTTCCCTCAAACCCAATCTTCCATAATTATTAGCTCCCATCCCCCAGAGCGATCCATTTTCGTCAATAAAAAGAGTGTGATCATAGGCGGAAATAACCGAGATGCCTCCTCGGGCGACCCGGCTTTGCATCGACTGGGTGGCAGAGCCAAATTCATTACTCAGTACCACGGTGTAATTGTGGTCCATATCGTTAGCCACACTGATCGTCGAACTAGTCGCACCGAGGATCGCCACATCATCTTTTTTCCATTGGTAGGAGATCCGTGCTCCTTCGGATTGGGGAGCCTGCAGGGTGATAACTTTTCCCTCCTTGGACACCCGGTCGGGTGATGAACCGATGATCTTTGGTTTGAGCAGGGGAGAGAGGTGTTCGATTATTGATGAGTGGAAATTTTCTTTGTTTATCGATCGATTAAGGTCGGTTAGTACATCAGGATTGAGCATCGATTTTGTGACTGAACTTGGCTTGACTGAGTTTGCCTGTTCGGCAACCTGAGATGTTTTAGCCCATTCCGCAGCAAGTGCAATAGGCGTGGCGGTAATTCGCTGGTCGGGATTGAGGTGCCGAAGCCCTTTTCAATCTTCGTTATCAAAGTGAACCTTGAGGTATAATTCCACCTGGTCCAAGAAAAGTTTTGCCGGGAGGGGATTCATTCCCTGACCACCCAGGAGAACTGAATAGCTACCATTTGTAACGGACACATTAATCATCTCATTATTATTTGATCCGCTTTGCCAATGAGAAATTCCTTTTTCATCTTGCAAAGAAAAGGTAAATTTTGCATTGCCGTAAAAATTGACCCCATTAATCGCAATCTTGCCTGAGTAAGGCACCGGTGTGGATGAGAAAAGGGAAGGCAGAAATAGAAAAAAGATTAGTACTAGACGAAATAATAACTTCGTTAACTAATTTTTATTTAAAAACATTAATTAAATCAAGTAGTTCTTTTAATAATTGGAATCATTTAGCCTAACTTTTATCACTCTTAGACAAAGTTTTGTTTTTAATCCTCTATTGTCGACATTCAATCAATCTGGAGATAGAGTGTATGAAATGACTGAATTACAGATAATCATTGTGGTGTTGGCCGTGTGCCAATTTTTGTTCGAGTATTACCTCAAGGTTTTAAACGAGGGACATGTGTCTAATTTGATCGATAAACAGCCCGAGAATTCAAAATCGTTGATGGATCAAGAAACTTGGCAAAAGGCGAGTAATTATTCTTTAAGTAAGAGCAAATTTTCTCGAATCCAGGAGATATTTGGTTTTATTGTTTTTTTCCCGATTTTCCTCTACATCCTACCCAAGGTCTTTGAAATTTGGCCGGTAACCAAGATTGATTCAATCTGGTGGGCTTCATTTGTGGCCACAGCCTTGCTAAATGTCTTACAAATTCCGGGGTTGTTTTTTGATTGGTATAATCAATTTACCCTGGAAGAGAAGTTTGGATTTAATAAATCGACCAAGAAACTTTGGGTAACAGATAAGATAAAGGGTACGATTTTGGGTTTTGGATTATCCTATCTTCTCCTCGCATTATTGATTTGGATGTATCGTACGATTTCTGAAGCCTCTCCTCAATACTGGTGGGTCGCTGCATTTGTGGTATTTTTTGCGATCCAGTTGTTATTAATGGTACTTTATCCGAAATTAATTTTACCTTTGTTTAATAAACTCACTCCCTTAGAGGATGGAGAATTAAAGGATCGGTTGATGGCCTTGTCGGATAAAACCGGTTTTCAGGCCAATACGATTGAGGTGATTGATGGAAGTAAACGATCGGGGCATTCGAATGCTTATTTTACTGGTTTTGGCCGGTTTCGCCGAATTGTATTGTATGATACCTTGATCGAACAAATGTCGATTGAAGAAATCGAGGCAGTGTTGGCCCATGAGGTTGGGCATTATAAAATGGGGCATATCCCCAAACGGTTGGTGATGTCTTTTGTGATGGGATTGGCCGGGTTTGGTCTGATGGGTTATTTGCTTCAAAGTGAATGGTTTTTCGTCGGAATTGGATTGGATGCAGCTCTTACTTCTTCATTTAGCCCATTGATTATTGGACTCTCCCTGACTTTGGGTTTCTTTACATACTGGCTTACACCGGTCAGTAATTTATTCTCGAGGAAACACGAATTTGAAGCGGATAATTTTGCCAAGGAGGCGGTGGGTGGTTTTGAACCCTTGGTTTCCGCTTTAAGAAAGTTGTATGTGGAAAATTTGTCTCATCCATTACCGCATCCATTACTAGTCAAATTTCATTATTCTCACCCGACTTTATTAGAGCGGGAAGATTCAATGAAAAAGGGAACGATTTAACCAGACTCTTCTTAGACGAGGGCTTGGACTTTATTCCTGCGACAAAGCAGTGAGTGAAGAAATAAACCGAGAAAAACTCCAGCCAGATTCATAATTAAATCTCCTAAAGATGGAAATCGGTCTGGGATAAAGGTTTGTGCCATTTCGTTGGCGCATCCGTAAAATGTAGAGAAGAGAAAAGCTTTATTTTTTAGAATCGCCGAGAATTTAAGAATCGAACCCAGTTGCCACGACCAAAGCCAGGCAAGGACAAAGAAGAGGGGTAAATGACTCAGATCTTGTAGCCAAAATGGATAATCAAATAGTTCCTCTGAAAATCGTACAAATAATTCATTTGCATCTAAATCTTTGAGACTATCCGGTTTTGGAAATCCGGTAAGGATTTGTAAAAAAAGCGTGTAGCCAAGGGGGAGCAGGAACCAGTTTTTTTCGATTGGTCGTGTGCTCCAAAATATAAAAAAAGAATTCATCAGAAATTTGAAAAGATTGCCTGGGGGAATTTTTTATGCCAATAATAAAATAATGTCATTCCTTTGTTACTAGAACTTATTTAAAATGCCAATCTACGAATTTATGAGTCGAGATACGGGTAAAATATATTCGTTTTTTGCCCACTCTCCTTCCTATGCTGAAAAAATGCCCTTCTGTCCTGATGGTAAGAAGTATAAAATGGAAAAAGTGATGTCCGGATTCTCCATTACCGGGAAGAAAGAAGAGCCACCTGCAATGCCCGAAAGCAGTACGGAAGATCCTAATGATCCATTTGCAGGTATGGAAGGAGCTCAGGCGGAAAAGGTGATGAAAGAATTAGAGGGTGCAATGGGAGGTATGGATGAGGATAACCCCGACCCTAAGCAGATGGGGCAATTGATGCGTAAAATGTGTGAGATGACAGGTGAGTCCATGGATGAACCGATGGAGGAGGTCGTTCGTAAACTAGAAGAGGGAGCCGATCCGGACGAGTTGGAGGATCGAATGGGAGATTTTCTCGGTGATGAAGAACCGGGGGGAGCTCCAGAGGGAGGAGAGGAAGTATCCAAAGAATCGATTAAGTCGCGTTTGGCTAAGTTGATGAAGAAAAAGATGTTTCGTGATCCCGAACTTTATGAATTTTCAGATTATTTAAAAAATTGATGGAAACCCTTTCCAGATTCTTTCAATTAATCTTCTTGTGCATGTTAGTTTCCTGCGGGGAGGATAAAAATGAAGAACTACTGGAAGCGCCCACCGAATGGAGGGGGCAGGAGGAAGACTTTAAAAAGGAATTTTTGGTTAAGCCTGGTGAGGATAAAACTCTCCTCTTGCACCGAGAAAGCGAAGTTCCATTTGCCGGAAAGTTAGAAAGAAATGGAACAAAGCTGAACACGGTTCAAACTTTTGAAGACGGTAGTTTGAACGGTGTGAGTATTAAGACATCAAAAGATGGTTCGTGGGTGGAAGCCAATTATAAGAACGGGCAACTTCATGGAGAGATGATATTCTTTGGGAAAAATGGAAAAAAGCGATCTGTACTCCGCTATGACGATGGACTACTAATTGATTAACCTACTGGAAGTAAAAAAATTATTTTTTTCTCGTTTTAATAAATGCTCGAGTGGCTCTTTTAGCACGTTTAACATTTTTTGAAGGTGTATCCTCATCGTCTGTCTCGAGAGGAATAAAAAGGTAAAAAGTAGTCCCTTTTCCTTCCATAGTTGAAAATCCAATCAAACCATTATGATCCTCGATGAAAATTTTGGTATTGTATAGGCCGAATCCTGAACCACTACCTGATGGCTTTGAGGTAATAAAGGGATCGAATAAATTTTCTTCAAGTTCTGGAGGAATCCCTTTACCATTATCACTTAGAGCTAGTTCTGCACCTTCTGATGGAGCAATTTTTTTCTCTCCCTCCGCGCCTTTCATTATTAATTGGCCTTTCTTAACTTTCTTTAAGGAGAGTTTAATTTTGCCTGTTCGATCAATTGCATCTCTTGCATTAATCACTAAATTAAGAATGACCTGCCTGAATCCAGTTTCTTCAATAAATGCAGGCATGGTTTGGGTACCAAAATCCGTGGTTATTTTTGCACTTCTTGGTATTATGATATCAACTAGATCCATTTGGTCTTTGAGTAGCAATCTAAGATCGTGAATTGTACGAGAGGCCGCTTTTTCTCGATGCAGGTCGATAATCCTGCGAACTAATTTCTGTGCCTGCATCGCACTTTTTTTGATCTGCCCCATTCCTTTTGCCATAGGGTCATCATTTTCCATCATTCCGTGATAAAGTTCGCTAATCGAATAAATTCCGGCCATCAGATTGCTAAAGTCGTGAACTAATCCATTGGTTAGAGTGGCCAGGCCTTCCCGCCATACTGAGTTTGATAATCTGTGCTCGGCAATGGCTTGTCTTGTTATATCCACAAATACACCATCATAACCAAGAAGTTTCTTGGACGCAGTAATTATTGGGGTACGAACATCAAGTAAATAAATAATTTGTCCGCTTGGCGGGATCGAGATTCGGTATGTAAAACTAAAAGTTTCTGGATTTTTACCATTTGTATTTAATTCTTTGTGAAAGTGCTCTCGATCTTTTTCAAAAATTTTACTTAAAAATAAACCTCCATTGCGTGCTAGTTCAGAATGTTCCGTTGGAAATATCCTTTTGATTCCGCGGGATAGATAACTGAATGTCATATCGGGCCTTTGGGTGAAGAAAATCCCGGGGAAATTACTTATATAATCAGATAAGCGACTTTCTGCCTTTTGGAGTCTTATTAAAGTGTTTGCCAACGCTCGTGGGTCGTTCATTAAATCGCCCATGAATGCTTTTTTTAAAGAATCGTGGGGGGCGAGGGCAGGGGAAAGAGAAATTACCGTATTACTGGTGTAAGTGATATTTTGAAAATGAATACCGATGGAAGAACGGTGGCTTTCAGGAGAAAGTGGAAAAAAGCATTCGAAATCTTTTCGGAAAAAGTCTTTGGGTAAAAGAATCCCCCAGCTTCTTTCCAGTGAGAGAAAGAAAGGGCGGAAGTTCTCTCCAATTAAATCTTTGGATGCTTTACCCACCCAGGACGCAAAAGCATCCGAAACTTTTTCAATTTTTCCGTCTCTGGTTAGTCCAACTTGACAATTTTCAAAATTAGGTGATTTCACTGCGAAATTTATATAATATTAATTTCGATGTTATGAAAAGAGAGAACCTTGTATAATTTTCAAAATAAGAAATTTATTCCTACCTGGGAAAAAAATGCTATATTCAAATTGAACCTCTAGGTTAAATGTTTCACTATTCGTCGTATTTAAAGTATAAGAGTAGTTGTTTTGTATCTAAAGACTTTTTGGCACAAGTATTGCATTGTGTGTGCAACATGGCAGTCGTACTTGATAATTTATACAGTCAGGAAAATTATTTAATTTCCAAGAAACTCCTTGATGCAACTCATTTGCGTCATGAAGCACTATCCAACAATATTGCCAATGTTGAGACACCCGGTTTTAAAAGAAGAGATTTACCGAAGACTTTTTCTGTCGAGTTACGAAGAGCAGTGGATCGTAGTGATTTCCGAAGAGTTAAAGGCCTTTTACCGAGGAGTGTTGAAGATCGTCAGGCAAAACCTGTGCGTATGGATGGAAATACAGTACAGATTGACGAAGAGATGCTTGCAATGAATCGTAATGCCTTGAATTACGAATATCTCACTGGCGCAGTCGGTGGATCAATTAAAGAGTTAAACAAAGCAATTCGGGGACGAGTCTAAGAATTTTAAGTTATGACCATGAACCTTATACCAGGAATTGAATCGACCGGCAGTGCATTATCTGCTGAGAAAATTCGACTTGAAATCATCGCGCAAAACATCGCAAACTCCAATACGACGCAGGATGCTTCGGGCAATGTTTACAAAAGAAAAGAAGTTTCTTTTGAAGAATTTATTAAAACTCCAGAGCGAAGAACTCCTGGTTATGTGGATGAGAATTTATATCAGGGAGTTCGTGTGACTGATGTATTTGACGATAATACACCAGGTCGAATGATTTTTAAACCAGGCCACCCTCATGCGAATGAAGACGGCATGGTTGAAATGCCTAATGTGGATGTTTCCCGAGAAATGATTGATTTGATCAGTGCATCTCGTGCCTATGAGGCCAACTTAACTGTAGTAAAAACTTCTCGTCGTTTAGCCCAACAAGCGATTGCAATCGGAAGGTAATTTAAATTGTGAACGAAATATCATCACTTCCTAGTCTAAGCGACCTGCTTACACAAAACTCTAATCTTCAAGCGAATAAGCAACTCGATCGCTTTGCTAAATCCAGTGAAATGGGGCAGGGTTTTGGTGCCAATCAATCACAACAGACGAATGCGGTTGATTTTGTGCCAATCGACAAAACTTCACCCACTGATCGAGTTACCGCACCAGGTTTTTCTCAGATGTTTGAGAATTTTATCAAAGGAGTAGATCAAAAGAAAAAGATATCAGCGCGTGAAACCCAAGACTTGATTCTCGGTAGATCCGACAATATTCATGAAGCAGTTGTTAAATCGCAGGAAGCAGGGGTAGCTTTTAATTTGATGGTTGAAGTCCGAAACAAACTTGTTGAGTCTTACAAAGAGTTAATGAGGATGCAGGTATAGTTTTATTGATTAATATTTTTTTACATGAAAGAAAGATTTGACAAGCTAGCCGAGGTTTGGAACGGCTTACCCTCGAGCAGAAAACTAACCCTAATCGTTGCAATAGGAGGAATTTTGATTTTAAGTGTTGGTATCCTTACTTGGTCAGGCGGAAGTACTTCAATGCGAGTCTTGGTAAGTGGGTCTGAAGCAAAAGATCTTAGTTCTGTGGTGGATGTGCTCAGGACAAATCAAGTCGAATTTGAATATAGTGAAAGTGGTGATACGATTTTAGTACCCGAAGATAAACGTGCGGCAATGAGAATGGAACTTGCGATGAAGGGTCTTCCCAGAAGTGGAGAGGTCGGGTTTGAAATTTTTGACGAAGGAAATTTTGGTATCAGTGATTTTGTCCAAAGAACTAATCATACTCGAGCGATACAGGGGGAGCTGGGGCGAACAATAGCCATGATGGACGCTGTTAAATCAGCAAAGGTTTTTATAGTTAAGCCTGAAAATAATCTGTTACTAAGTGAAGATCCAAATGACCGACCAAGTGCCTCCGTATATGTTGACACTGGTGGAAATACATTGGATAAATCGAATGTTAACGCCATACAATTTCTTGTTTCAAATGCCAATAAGGGAATTAATAAATCCAATGTTGCTGTTATGGATAATCAAGGAAACCTTCTTTCTGAACAAGGGGAAAGTAGCGGTGCTGCCGGTATCGCTGGTCAAATGATGAAAGCTTACGAAGCACAGGAGCGCCGGCTTGAAACAAAAATTGAAACTATGCTTGCTAAAACCGTGGGTAGAGAGAATGTTATCGCCAGAGTTTCTGTTAATTTGGAAACAAAATCCATGACTGAGTTAGATGAGAAATTCGATCCTGATGGTTCTGTCCCTCGCACTCAGACAACAGATAAAGATCAGGCACAAACAGTCGAAACTCAACCTCAGAATAATGCTACTGGCATGGGAGCAAATGTACCTAATGTGAGCCAGGATGCTACCCAGCAGGATCCCATCATGGCAAAGAGTGATGAAACTAGAGAATCTAAAACGACAGATTATGAAATCAGTCGAAATCTTAAGGAAACAGTTCGAGAACCTGGTTCAATTATCAGTCGAAGCGTTGCAGTCCTTATTAAAAAAGGCGAAAGTGCCCGAACGCCTGAAGATATAAATGTAATTAGAGAAGCGGTTATTAATGCAGTTGGTGCTCGTTTCAACCTTGACGAGAGCGGTAAGCTGGTTGTGGAAGGTGCTTTGCTTACTCATGTTTCTATCAATGAAGTAGTTTTTCAAGACTCCTCGATGGGTGGGTTTGGTGGTGAAGCAACAGATAAGCTTGAAGGGTTTATTAATAAATATGGTTCTCATGTAAAAACTTTAGTTGGAGTTATTCTCGCTGTTACTATGTTTATTGTATTCTTAAGAATGCTCAAAAAATTCAAGCCAAATGATGCCGAAGTTCAAGTGCTTGATGAGGATGACCAACAATTACTCGCGGGTACAAGAAGCTTAGGTAGTGGATTAACACCTGAGTTGCTTAACGACCTAATTCAGGAAAAGCCTGATAATGTAGGAACTGCCTTGAGGCGTTATTTAGAAACAGGTTCCTCGTCTTAATGATATAATACTAGTGCGATGGAAGAAGTAACTGAAGAAGATTCCGTATACGATAGATATTCCCGTATGTCTCGGCATTCGAAGTTAGGTCTTCTTATGATTGCCCTCGGACCCGAAGCATCCGCAACGCTTCTTAAACGCTTTGATGCGAAAGATTCAGAAGGAATTTGTAAAGAGATCGGGAATTTTCCGATTGTAGACCAAGAACTCAAGGATTGTGTACTAGATGAATTTTCCGAGATTATAGAATCTAGTGTTAATTCTAATCTTGGTGGACTGACATTTGCCCAAAAAACTTTGGAACTTGCTCATGGAGATTACAAGGCAAATAATATGATGAACCGAATTGCTCCAGTTAGAGATTCTCTTGATTTTATGGACGATATTAAAGAGATGGACTCCGGCCAAATTTACAATGTCCTTCGTTTAGAGCAGCCACAAACTATAGCTTTCGTTCTTGCGAATGTTGATGCTGATAAAGGCTCAGAAGTCCTTCAAATGATGCCACCCAATGTGCAAGAACAAGTGGTTGAAAGAGTTGGTTCTATGGAGACAACTCCAATCGATCAAATCGAGGTTGTTGCAAATACTTTAGGTGCAAGAATGGGTAAGAAGGGGCAATCTCCCCGAGTTAAAACAGGTGGAGTTAAATCTGCTGCTGATTTACTTAATTGGTTTGATAAAGAAGAAGGTAAAGAGTTGCTAAAAAGTATTGAAAAGAGAAACCCCAAACTTGGTGGTTCGATTCGACAAAGAATGTTCCGTTTTGAGGACTTGGTAAGATTGAGTCCTGGCGATGTTAGCAAGATTACCAAAGAAGTAGACCAAGACGATTTAGTGGTCGCACTCAAGAATGCGTCCCCCGAGCTTAAGAAAATAATTTATTCGACTATGTCAAAACGAGCGGTCGAAGCATTGGAGGAACAACTTGGTTTTCTTGGTCCCAAAAGATTATCAGAAGTTGAGTCTGCTCAAGATCGAGTGATACAAATTGTACGTGAACTCGAGGAGGACGAGGAAATTATCCTTGATACCGGAGGAAGCGACGTTGTCGTACAGTAGATCTATCCGTTTTCCGAATCCACTAAGTGGTTTCAAGGTGAATCATATTGGAGTACCTCCAATTGCGGTTGAGCAGTCGAACGAGCAAGCGTTGGCCGAGTATAATAGAGGTAAAGAAGAGGCAACTGCTTTTTACCAAGCTGAGATTGCTAAGTTGAGGACTAATTACGCAGATAGTCAGTCGAAGTTGCTTGCGAATATTGATAGTAAAACTATCGAGGTTTTGGCTAAACTCGATCACAAATTGCCCGATTTGGTTATTGGACTTGCGGAACGTGTACTTGGGCAAATTACATTGGATCGTGACGCGATTGAAGAAATTGTTAAAAGTATGGTTAAAGAGTTTTCCGGCGAAGATGAAAAGCTTGAGGTTTACCTTTGTTCACAAGATTTATCGCTGTTAAAGGCAATGGCAGATCCAGAAAAGCCTGCAGTTGAAGACGAGAAAGAAGAGGAAGCAGGTTTTGCTTCTGCAATTGCGGGAATCTTTGATGGTTTGGATGGAGATGATTCACTTTTGGAAGGGTATCCCAATGTGAAATTTTTTGAAGATTCCTCTTTGCAAACTGGAGATTGTCAAATAAAGAGTCGCTTTGGTCTCTTAGACGGTCGAGTTTCTACAAAATTAAGGAAAATAGAGGAAGAACTTAAACGCAATGATTGAGTCTTTGGATGAGAGGTTTGCCTTTATGGAGGACGGAATAAAGGGAGTAAGGACTCACGACAAAGTAGGAACTGTACGTAGAGTGACGGGCTTAATTATTGAATCAGAAGGCCCCGAGGTTAGCATCGGTCAAGTTTGTTCAATTGTCTCGGACAGGCACAAAGAAAAAATTGAAGCTCAAGTTGTTGGTTTTAGAGATAATTTTGTTCTTTTGATGGCATTGGAAAGTGTTCATCTCATTCATCCAGGTTGTAAGGTTTCTTCGCAGCGTAACAACAACTTCGTACCTTGTGGTGCTGTTTTACTTGGTAGAATTATTGATGGTATGGGAAGACCTATTGATGGAAAGGGGCCTCTTCTTTCTGCCCGTCGAGAAGGTTTTTACGCCGAACCACCTAATCCACTCAGTCGTTCAATGATCGCTGAACCTTTTACTACTGGGATTAAATCAATTGATACATTTATTCCCCTTGGGATAGGGCAGAGGGTCGGAATATTTTCTGGTAGTGGGGTAGGTAAATCAATCCTTCTTGGTATGATCGCACGAGGTTCAGACTCTGATATCAATGTTATTTCTTTAGTCGGAGAACGTGGCCGAGAATTAAGAGAGTTCGTCGAAAAAGACCTTGGGCCAGAAGGAATGAAGAGAACAGTAATTGTCGTCTCTACTTCTGATCAACCTGCTCCAATGAGAATACGTGCCTCAATTTTGGCAACAGCGATTGCAGAAGGATTTCGAAATGATGGTTCCAAGGTTTTACTTCTAATGGATTCGCTTACGCGTTTTGCAATGGCACAGCGTGAGATTGGACTTGCTGCAGGAGAACCTCCGGCATCTCGTGGGTATGTTCCTTCAGTTTTTTCTCTTCTTCCTAAGTTGCTTGAAAGAACTGGCACTAGTGATTCAGGTGCAATTACCGCGATTTACACTGTTCTTGTAGAGGGAGATGATATGAATGAACCCGTTGCAGATGCGGTAAGAGGTTTTCTCGATGGGCATATTGTGCTCAATCGAAGACTTGCGAACGCTAACCATTTTCCTGCTGTTGATGTTTTGCAAAGTGTAAGTCGTTTGGACCGTGCTGTTTGCACTAAACCGGAGATTGAAATTATTTCAGAGGCACGGGATTTGCTTTCAATTTACAAACAAAATGAAGATCTTATTAATGTGGGTGCCTATGTAAAAAATAGTAATTCTAAGATCGATCGTGCGATCGAAAAATTTGACAGAATTGATTCTTTTCTCAAGCAGAGTTATGATCAAGTCTCGACTCGAGAATCTTCCTTTAATCAACTCTCCGAAATTTTGAGATCATGAAGGCATTTACTTTTCGATTGGAGACTCTCTTACATCTACGTGAGATGTCTAAGGATAAGGCTATCAAAGATTATGCTTTAGCGATTTCAAATCGAGAGAAAGCGGAAATTGATCTGAGAAGTGCAGTGAACAACCTAGAAGAGTTGAATAAGGAGATTCACCTTAAAAGAACTATTGGCTTTTCAGGATTTGAGCAAGAAACCTTTAACCAATCGATTGTTCGCTCAAAAGAAGAAATTATTGATTTCAACTCAAAGCTTTCCGATTCCAAAAATATTGAATCAGCTAAAAGGAGTCTTTATCTACAAGCAGATACAAATTGTAAGAGTCTCCTTAAGCTTAGGGAAAAGAAAAAAGAAGAACACCTTAAAACAGAAGAAAAGAAAGAGGAATCGGAGCTTGCAGACATAATCGGTGCCCGATTTGTTTTCAATCAAACTACTCATTAATTATGAAAATTTCACCTACCATTATTGTTGTATTAGCTGTCTTACTTTCAGTTGGCTCTGCTGGTATCATGTTATCACTAAGTTACGATGATTTGTTTAAACCGAAGCCAGAAATTAAAGCTGAATTTACAAGTATAGAATTTGATGCCGATGATACTAGTTATTCTCCTGCGGAAACTCATTCAATGAACCAACTTTCGAAAGAATTGGCAGCTCTGAAGGAACAGTTGCTAGAGAGGGATAAGGAGCTTGATTCTCGTGAGTCCGCCATTTCTATGGATTTGGAAGCTCTTGAAAAGCAGAAAAAAGAAATGAATCAGATTCAGGATGATCTTTCGGATCGTCTTGCTGATTTTGAAGCAAGCCAAGGACAGGATTTAAGTGAAGGAAAGTTAAAGGAGTATAAAGATACCTCTTCAAGATGGCTCGCGATGGGTCCGGAAATTGCAACTGTGGAAATACAAAATTGGAGACAAAAGCGAAGATTTGAAGAGGCACTCACAATTTTTGAACTCCTCAAAGCTGAAGACAAGGCTCCCATCATTTCGTTTATGTATAATAGTGATGAAGATTCATTAATCGAATTGGCTGATGCTTTGTCAATGCGGGATCGTGGTTTGTTACCAAGTTTAAACTTGGATAATCTTGCACCAACAGGAATTCCCGCGAATTAGGATTTGATTATGACAACTTCTGTTGTACTTCAAGGTTTAACTGGAAATCTGACTCCTAAGCACCAATCGATTGGGAAAAATGGTTCATTCTGGATGCCGAAGGATTCACCCGACATTAAAAAATCAAATTTTTCGAACTCAAAGTCCAATAAAGGAAATTCCGATACCACTTCGAAAACTAATAATTCTCATCAAACGGCTAAAGTTGCACCGGAAAATTACTCAAATAATTCCAAGTTTAGTTTTGAAAAGGCAATTTTATCCGAAGAGAGTAAAATTTCACCTAAATCAAACTTATTGAAAAACCCCACGATAAGGCAGAAAAGTAATTCTCACGGTAAAAGTTTAGTAAATCCCAATCTTTCACAAGTGCCAAAATTTGCAAAAAATATTAAAGGAGCTGTTCTTAACTCAAGGCCAATTCTAGCTTTACCAATACCCAAGGAGCCGTTAAAAACTGCAATTGCACATGAGTTAACTCACAAACCTGTTAGCCGTGATAATGGGGCCCAAGACCAAGGGAAAAAGAATAAACATCATGGCGCAAAAAATGCTAATTCTTTATCAGTGATCAATTCAAAAGATAATGATACTCCAATTCAGGAAGTTAGTGTAAATAATTTTTCACCAACTGACACATCACTAGTAGTTAAGTTAGTAAGTCTGATCGGTAAGTCGGTTTCTCCTCGAGTTGCATACACAAACAAGTTTGCCAAGAAGGTGGTTCGATTTGCAATTGACTTACCTAATGGCAGCAAGCTCGGTGTTCGTTTAGAAAAAAATGATAAAGGTATCTCTTTGTGTTTTATTGCTCCTGATGAGAAGACACAAGACTTGCTAAATTTTTGTCAAAATAAAATTAAAGAGAAAGTTGATTCCGATCAAGGAACTCAATTAAAAGTTCATGTGTTTTCCAATTACCAAGAAATGGACAACTATTTTTTAAAAGCAGCTTAAGTATTTTAACTTATATAATAAAATTATTATGATAGACGCAATCGCAGCCACCCAAGCTAATCAAAATCCTCGGTCATCTACTATGACAGATGCATCTAATTCTTCCAACTCTGCGATGCAAATGGAGGATTTCCTTCAATTGCTTACGAGTCAAATTAGTAACCAAGACCCGCTTGAACCAATGAAGGATACCGAGTTTATTTCTCAAATGGCAAACATTGCCTCCTTAGAACAGATGCAACAATTTACTAAGGGTTTCGAGACATTTGCAGATTCACATAAAGACATGGTTGCCCAAGCATACCTAGGGAAAATGGTAAACATTTCAGAAGATGGACAAGATGTTACTGGACTTGTGGATTCCGTTGAAAAAGACGATGACGGTCAAGTTTTTGTAATCGTTGGAGATAAAAACTATCTTCCGGGAAATATTACTCGGGTAAGCAATCCAGGTGCTCCTATCAGTAACAACTTAGAAGTCTTAAAGGAAAAGGCACTAGCACGACAAAATTAATCCAACATGATTGCATCTTTACACAACGGGGTTACCGCTCTAAAAAGTCTTACTCAAGGTTTGCAAGTCTTAGGTAATAATATTTCGAATGTAAATTCACTTGGTTATAAATCTTCCCGTGCAAATTACTCTGACAATTTTTACATGCACATGAACGATGCTGAATCGGGTGCAGGTGGAGCACCTAGTAACAACATTCAACAGCATGGAACTGGTGTCCATGTTGGCTCGATTTCTTCTGATTTTTCACAGGGTACCATCGAAATGACCGGATTAGATTTAGACATTGCAATCCAGGGTGAGGCTCTACCAAATGGTGGAGGTTTTTTCGAAATTGCTGACCCTGTTACCGGCGAACTTTTCTACACTCGTGCCGGTGCTTTTGAATCAACTGTTGAGGGTTTTGTTGTTACTCGCGATCAGTACCGTTATCAACTCCAGGGGGTGGGGGGTCCACTCGTTGTAGGAACGCAAGAGGGAGAGACTTTACTTGCCCGAAGGGTGGAAGATGATGGGAAAATTAATTTGGTCGTGAATAAAGATGGAGTTGATGAGATTAGAGGTTCTGGTCAAATTAAGATTAACAATTTTCTTTCCCCTCAGTACTTGAGAAGAGTGGGTAACGGTTTTTATTCGAATGGCCAAGCGGGTCAAAACATAGCGGGTGTCAGTGATAACATAATACCCGCTACTGGTTCTAATGGGAAACTTAAGCAATATGCTTTAGAATTATCAAATGTAGACCTCACTAATGAGTTTGCTGCGATGATTTCCCATCAGCGTTCGTTTCAGGCAGGTTCTCGTGTTGTTACCACCTCAGATATGATTCTGTCTGAAGCCGTTAATCTAAAACGATAGTTTTTTAACCTACATTCCCTAACGATATGTGTGCAGCTCAACTAGACGAACTTCCTGATGATACCACTGAAGCTCCTGCCCCTAAGGCAGGTGGTGGTGGTAATCTCATGCCTGCTCTTATTGCAATAATTCTTGCGCCAGCTTTAACTGTCGGTGCAATGTTTTTGCTTATTAAGATGAATAAACCAGAGGAAACTATTAAACCTCAGATAACTGAGGGTGGACAACCTTTGGATATGGAACCATCTGGTGAAGAAAAGATTTATGAATTAAGTTCTTTAATTACTAATTTAGGGGGACCCATTAAATCTCGCTACATCAATTTGGATCTAAAGCTAGAGGGACAAGCAGGCGACTTTGAAAAAGTTCTTGATATGAATCAACATAGAATTCGTGATAAGGCACTCGCAATTATGGGAGGTTACACTTACGAAGATGCCCAACTCGATGGATTTCAAGAAAGAGTGCGAGTTGATTTGAAAAAAGGATTTTCTTCCATTTTGAGAAAATATAGGGATGGTGAAAGCGACTTAATAAGACAAATTTATTTCACTAACTTTGTTGTCCAATAATTTTTGATTTTTTAAGATGTCTACCGACCCCAACTTTAAAGACGAAAGCTTTGATATCAGCGAGCTGCAAGGATCTTCAGGAGATCAGCCAGTATTTAATTGTGAGGGTGAAAGGATATCAGATATTTCATCTGTTAAAATTAAGAAGTATGACTTTACCAATCCGATAGTTTTATCGGATGCTGATTTAAGTAAATTAAAAACAAAATCAGAGCAATTCGTTTATTACCTTGCTGGTCACCTCTCAATGTTTTTAAGAACCGAGTTCAATCTCGAGTTAGAAGATTTAACTGCTGATTTATACGCAAATTTCACTCAATCTATAAAAAATCCTTCGTGTATAACAATGTTTAAACTTCAAGAATTAAATGGAGTTTGTTTGTTGGATGTTAATTCCCATCTATCTGCCACAGTTGTAGATAGAATTCTCGGAGGTCGAGGTTCTACTAATCCCGAAGAACGTGGGCTTACTGATATTGAAAAAGCTCTTGTCGAGGATTTTAATCAAATTATTTTAGAAGAGTGGTGTAAGCAATGGCAAACAACGATGTCACTTACTCCAAGTATTATCGGAACCGAGAGTTCTGGTAAATTCCTTCAAACTTCCCCGTCTGATGCAATGATGCTCATCATGAGCATGGAAGCATCTTTTGGTGATGTGTCAGGGCCAATGAGAATAGCAGTGCCTTATTATACTTTAGAACCTGTTGTTAATCGTTTACTTAATGCAGTTTCAGTAACCGAAAAGCAGTCAGTTAAACCCCCAAGATGGCACGAGATTTATGACGAGATTCCTGTTTCAGTTTCTGCCGAGTGGGATGCGTTCGAATTAAGCCTGAGAGATTTATCCAATTTGGAGGTTGATGATATTATAGAAATGTCACCTTCCTTAATTGAAAAAACAAATTTAAGGATTGAGGGTAGAACCTGCTTTGTTGGGGAAATCGGGATAGAAGACGACCAAGTAGCTTTTCAGGTAAATGAGAGTATTGTAGAAGCTGTAAAATTAATCGGAAAAAAACATGGATAGTAAAAAAATGGATATCGTGATGGATGTGAAGGTAAGTGTCACAGTCCAATTAGGAACAGCAGAACTTCCAATGAAAGAAGTTGTCGAGTTAAGCCCTGGAGCTCAAATTCAATTGAAGCAAAACGCAAAGGATCCTGTTAGTCTACTCGTTAATGGAAAACTTATTGCCCATGGTGAAGTTGTTGTAATTGACGACCGGTTTGGACTTAAGATTACTGAGATTGTTGATTCGGCTTCGTGAATTTTTTGTTCATGCTTTCATCTGCTTATTGCAGGTGAAAAGCATTTCCTAAAATTTCAAAAATGATGTTTTATCATTTTGCAACCTCACCCTCATTGGTGAATACCGATGCTGAAATGCTTTATCTCTGGATTAGAGTTATCGCCTTTATTGGTGTTTTAGGCGCTAGTGCGTATTTTCTATCCATTTACACAAAGAATAAAAGGTCTAGATTGAGTCCAACAAAAAATGGTAAAATTATTATCGCTGATACCTGTTCGCTTGGAAACCGTCAGTTCTTAATGGTTGCTCAGTATGGCGAAGAAAAGCATCTTGTTGGAGTGAGTTCAGGTTCGATAAATCATTTGGCTAAGATCGAAAATAATTCAAACCAAGATTCAGATAAAACTATCAGAGTAAAGGAGGATGATTAAGTGCGAAAAGTGTTGATTTTTTTTAAAAGAATTAGGCTTTTAATGCTAATTCTCCTAGGGTTTTCATGCTTCAGTTATTCTCACTCGGTTCTTGATGCACAAACTACTGGAACTGGTGCTCCTGGTTTAAGGATTGATGTTACGGGTTCCAATGATGAGGGGGATTTTGGTGTCGCAATCCAACTTGTTGTTGCAATGACAATTTTATCTCTTGGACCATCAGTCATTATGATGATGACCTGTTTTACAAGGATGATTATTGTTCTTGGGTTTGTAAGAAACGCGATTGGTGTAAATTCAGCTCCATCCAGTCAGATAATAGTTGGGTTAGCTCTATTTCTTACTTTTTTTGTTATGGGACCAGTATGGAATAAAATTTACGATGATGCTGTAACTCCCTACATGTCAGCAACAATGAAATCAAGTGATGCTCTTATGGTCGCAACTGCTCACATGAAGAACTTCATGATGAATCAAACTCGTCAATTAGATGTGCAGTTTTTTCTTGAAATTTCCAAGCAGGGGGCAATGACTAGAGACCAGTTGCCCTTAAGTATTGTCGTTCCCTCATTTGTTTTAAGCGAATTAAGAACGGCATTTCAAATGGGTTTTCTTATTTTTATACCCTTCATTATTGTTGATTTCATTGTTGCCTCGACCCTCATGTCCATGGGAATGATGATGATGCCACCGGTAGTTATTTCAATGCCTTTTAAATTGCTTCTTTTTGTTCTTGTAGATGGATGGTATTTAGTCATTCAATCCTTGGTTAACAGCTTTAACATTGCGTAGAGGTGCTGTGATATGACAATGGAATTGGCAGTTGATATAATGAGACAACTTCTGCAAACAGGTCTTATTTTAGCGATTCCAATTCTAGGAACCGCTACGGTAGTCGGTCTTTTAGTTAGTTTTATTCAGTCCATTACCAGTCTTCAGGAGCAAACACTTACTTTTGTGCCAAAATTAGTGTGTGTCTCTCTTGCAATTGTGCTTTCGGCTAATTTTATATTAAAAACTTTAACTGAATTTTGTATTTCTATGATTAGTATGCTTCCAACTATGGCACAGTGACTATTGAGGCAGGGCATATCATAGTTTGGGTTCTTGTCTTTTTGAGAACAGGAGCTTTTTTTATGGGAATACCTTTATTCGCAGGGAAAATGATTCCTGTAAAAATAAGAACCTCTTTCGGACTTCTTTTATCCTTGTTAATCAATCCATTGGTTCCGGCAGATCTTGAGATTGCTAATCATTTTGCTGGCGCCATTATTTTGGCGTTAAATGAGGTATGTATTGGATTGTTATTAGCCATGGTTGTTCGGATGGTTTTTTTCGCAGTTGAGCTTGCTGGACACTTAATATCGTACGAGATTGGTTTAATGGCCAGTAATAGTGTGAATCCATTATTAGGCTCGACTGATTCGACTATAACCACTCTTTTATATTATTTCAGTCTATTACTTTTTTTTATTAATGGCATCCACTATGATGTAATTAAAGCATTTGTTTTAAGCTTCGAAATACTACCAATTGGTTCTTTCTTTTTAAGTGCGAATCCGACTGTTGAATTTGTAAACGAAGTCACTCATGTCTTTGTACTTGGGACTCTTATTGCTGCACCCTTTATTGCATTAAATTTTTTAATAAATATCTCATTTGCTGTTCTTGGGAAAGCGGTACCAAAAATGAATGTATTTATGACCAGTTTTGCTATCCGAATTTTATCTGGATTAGTTTTACTAGTTTCTTCAATTCTTTTAATCACCTCCTATATTGTTGATAATAGTAAAAGGTCTGTTGAAGTTATGTTAAATATAATTCAATCAGGTTAAATCATGTCTGATGTAGATAAAAGCTCAAAGACAGAACCGCCCACCGCCAAAAAAATGTCTGATGCACACGCAAAGGGGCAGTTTGCAAAAGCACCTGAAATCTCAATGACTCTAACGATGCTTGCCGGTCTAGCGGTTATCTTGTTTTACGGTCCCAGCAAGTCTCTGGATGTAATGAACTTTACCAAATCAATAATACAAAATCTTGATAAGATAAATTTCTCCCAAGAAGGAATCGCAGTCGTAATGCAAGATTCATTTTCATTTTTAGGACTTATCGTTTTTCCTATGTTAGCATTGACTTTCATTGCTGCTTTTATCGCCGAAGGATTACAGACTGGGTTCCGCTTAACGCCCAAAGCCTTGGAACCAAAACTTAGCAAACTAAACCCAATTAGCGGGGTGAAAAAAATTTTTGGTTTAAAAGGACTTAAAACTTTCATGATTGATTTTCTTAAGTTTCTAATCATCGGTACTGTAGTTTGGCTTACTTTGGTTCTCTTCTTGGATGATCCTATTTTTTATGCACCAATTCCTATTCAACACCTCCCTATTTTTATTTATGATTTATTTGTGACTATGTTCGCAATCTTAGTCCTGCTCCTCTTGATTATCGCCATTATCAACTACATGATAAAAAAGAAAGAAAATGACGACGAGTTGAAAATGACCAAGGAGGAGGTCAAAGAAGAAACAAAAAGTAAAGAAGTTGCTCCTGAAGTGAAATCGGCTCAAAGAAAAAAAGCAATGGAGTTACTATCAGGTCAAAATCTTATGGATGTGGGTACCGCAGATGTGGTAGTCACAAACCCCACTCACTATGCAATTGCGTTGCGATATGAAAAAGGCACGGATCTTGCTCCTATAGTTATCGCGAAAGGAGAAAATATATTGGCTAGAAGGATAAAAGTGATTGCTGCAGAGCATGATGTACCGACCATTGAGAACAAACCAGTGGCCCGTGCACTGTTTTTGCTTGGTAGAATTGGAGAACCAATACCCCTAGATTTTTATCAGGTTGTAGCGGAAATACTTGCCCAAGTTTACAAAACCCACGCTTATTATTACCACAAATTGAAAGCCCGTAGGTTACTAGCAAAACCAATTTCTTAATTTTTTCTTTTAATGAACGATTTTACTCAAAAAATTAAGTCAGTGCTAGGTCGTTTTAGTGGTAATTCGGACCTTGGTTTCGTGTTCGGCTTATTTGGTGCTGTTCTGCTCTTAGTTGTACCCGTTCATAAGGATATATTAAGTATTCTTATTGTTATCAGCATAGCTATTTCTTTACTAATATTGCTGACTGTTATCTATGTGAAGGATCCTCCTGAATTTTCAGTTTTCCCCACACTACTGCTCTCTGTTACTCTGTATAGACTAGGTCTAAATGTTGCTTCAACTCGGTTGATTTTATTGGATGGTGATGCTGGTTCTGTGATTGAATCATTTGGGACATTTGTAGTGGGTGGTAACTATGTGGTAGGTACTGTAATTTTCTTAATCTTAGTTATAATTAATTTTGTTGTTATTACCAAGGGGGCAGGGCGTATCGCCGAAGTCACCGCTAGGTTTACTCTCGATGCTATGCCAGGTAAGCAGATGTCAATTGATGCTGAAATGAATTCTGGGGTTATTACGGAAGCTGAGGCTCTCTCAAAAAGAGCAAGGATTCAAACAGATGCAGATTTCTATGGTTCCATGGATGGTGCAAGTAAGTTTGTTCGAGGTGATGCAGTTGCCGGAATATTCATCACTGTAGTAAATATTATTGGTGGAATTCTCATTGGGTATTTTCAAAAAGAAATGACAATAGTTGGCTCTCTTGAAAAATACACCATGTTATCCATCGGAGATGGATTGGTCAGTCAGATACCTGCCATCATCATTTCTATCGCTGCAGGTATTCTCGTTACCCGATCATCCGAGGAAGCAAATCTTGGAGAATTTGTTGGAAAGCAGTTAACTATCTACCCTCGTGCCATCGCAATCTGTGGCACAATGCTTCTTTTGTTTGCTTTTTTCCTTTCTGAAACTTTTTGGCCATTTTTTATTCTTTCTATGGTTTGTTTTGGTGCGGCATACCATTATTCCAAACTTGCCGCATCGGAAGAGACCGAGTTTGAAGAAATGGGATCAGGTTCTATGACTCCAAATCAACAATCTAATGGATCGGCCCAGCAACCCACAGCTCTTAGTCCTGATGGGGGAGAGGAAGGGAAGTTGTCTCCTATGGAAAATGCGATTGAACAAGAAGTTTTTGGATTGGAAATGGGGTATGGTCTTCTTGTCCTTGCCGACAAAAAGAAAGGTGGAGATTTACTGGATCGTATAACTGGGGCAAGAACCAATTTCGCACGCGAGATGGGAATGTTACTTCCCACTATTGGGGTAAGAGATAATATTGAACTTGAACCAAACGAGTATCGTTTTTTACTTCGAGGGAAAGAAGTAGTTCGCTCCACAATTATGCCAGACCGAGTTCTTGCGATGAGCATGGGTGGGGGAGATGCCGGGAAACTAAATGGTATCCCTACCATAGAACCCGTTTTTGGTATTCAGGCTATGTGGATTCCTGATGAGGAGAAGCGAAATGCCGAGATCGAAGGTTGTACTGTTGTTGATCCATCATCAGTGCTTGTGACTCATCTCGCTGATGTACTTAAGAGAATAGCCTATTTAATATTGGAACGTGAAGGAACTCAAAGATTACTAGATTTAATCAAAGATAAAAACCCCACACTTGTTAGTGAACTTCTTCCAGATTTAGTCAATGTTGGGATAATCCAGAGAACGCTCCAAAATTTACTCAGGGAAAGAATTCCTATCAAAAACTTAACTATTGTTCTTGAAACTATCGCGGACATGGCCAACATAACTAAAAATCCAGATGACCTTTCAGAGCAGGCCAGGAAAAGATTAGGTATGTATTTCATAAAGGAATATGAGGTAGAGAAAGATAAGTTACTTGCAATGACATTTGAACCTCGCCTCGAACAAACGCTCATAAGTAGAGTAAAGCGTAGTCAGTTCGATATTGGATTAGTGATGGACCCAAACTTAACTGAAGGAATTATCAAAGAGATTGAGCCAAAGATTAAGGAAATGACTGAACGAGGACTCTCTCCTATTATAGTTACCACTACTGAACTTCGTCTTGCATTTCGTAGATTTATGGAGCCTTCCTATCCACAACTAATTGTTTTGGCTTATCAAGAGTTACCGACGGAGACTCAAATTGAACCTTTTGGTGCTATTGCAATTGAAGCACAGGCTTTACCTTCTGACATAATTTCTGCAATGGAAGAGTCCAACTCACCTCAAAATAATGAGGAAGTACCCTTCGCTGCCTAGTAAAAATGGAAACTTTAACTAACAATCATTCTAATTCAAAAACCGGAAAACGATTTCGTTTAACCGTGAAATCTGCTGAAGAGGCAGTCCGAGTGATTAGAGATAAACTAGGAGATAAAGCTAGAGTTTTATCTGTCCGACAGGTCGGGGGCGAGGGGTTAAAGAAATTTATTTCTTCGCCAAAGCTCGAGGTGATTGCTGAGATTCCTTCTGAGGATGAAGTTAATGATAGTCTTACTTTAGAGAATCCACTTGATCCAAACAAAGTGTCTACTGATACCTCAAAAGAGGTAGAACCTAGCGTAGAGGAACCTTCTATTGCTGGTGGAAGTTCGCCAAACACAGTTTCCGAAAATGACAGTCCTGATTCAATTTCAATTGAAAGCGATTCATTTAAAATTTTAGCAAAAGCAGGTTTTGACTCACAATTGTTAAGTGATATCGGTTCATGGTCAAATTGGTCTCAAATCAAGGATCTTTCACTTGCTGAGTCTCTCAAGGAAATTACCATCGGGCTTTCTGATCGTTTTCGATCTTTGAACATCTTACCTACTGAAGATCGAATTGCATTAATTGGTGCTCCGGGGGTTGGAAAAACAACCACTTTGTGTAAATTCTTAGCACATGAGGTTTTCATGAACAAGAAAACCCCAAATGTGCTCAAGGTGGAGAATGGAATACCTAATCCTGATGATGCACTTAGAATTTTTTGTGAAGTCGTTGGGGTCACCTTATTTAGGGAATCAAATAAGATTCCTGATAGTTCTGAAGAGTCTCCATTGTACCTAGACTTTCCTGGTCTGTCACTCGGTCAGAATGATGAATGGGACAGAACTAAGGAGGTGCTTGATAATCTTAATGTTCAAACTAGAGTTTTAGTACTTAACTCAGCTTACGATAAGCAGGTTTTAAGCAAGTCAATTAGTCTTGGAAATAACATTGGTGCCACTCATCTTGCATTTACGCATTTCGATGAACTTTCAAATTCTACCAAGTTATGGCCTTTACTTTTACGCAATAATCTTTCCCCGTTATGTATATGTAATGGACAGAATGTAACTGGTGATTTCAGTACCAATGTTTTAAATCAAATGATTTCAAGAACCTTTCCGGAAGAATTATATGCAAGAGGTTTTTCAACTTACAGAAACATTTAATTATGAATGACGATGCACGTTTCTTCTTTTACCTGTCTGGATTTGTTGGTTTTTTGTTATTTTTCCTAGTAGGTATTCTTTTCACCCAAGACTTCATTGTTGCCTTGGTGCAAAGTTCTTTTGGTTGTCTTTTTTTTGCAATTTGTGGAAGATTTTTTTTAAATTATTTATTACAAGGAATTATTTTAGATTCTTCCACTTCACAATCAGGATTGCCATCTTCCGAAAAAGTACCTTCTTCAATTATTAAAGATCCAACTAAATTGGCAACTATTGCTATGAACGAGGCTTCAACGAAAGCAAAGCATTTGGTAGAAGCACAAGTTTAATACCTACTCAAAAAAATGAATTCACCCAACCTTAAAAAGAAACAAACCGATCAAAGTTACGCGGTTTCTTCTTCTGTGCGGATGAAGGAAGCAGCCGAAAAGTATAAAATCGCAATGTCGGACAAAAAATCGAGGGATAAGTTAATTGAGGATTACTTACCCTTGGTTAAGTCAACTGTTTCTCGAATGCGTTTTCATTTTCCAGACCATTATGAAATTGAAGATATGTATGGTATTGCCGTAAAAGCCTTAATCGTTTCAGTTAACCAATTTAATCCATCAAAGGGTAAGTCTTTTGGTAATTACGCTGCTCTTAGAATTAAAGGTTCTCTTCTTGACGAATTACGTAAGATTGACTGCCTCCCCCGTGCAAACAGAGCAAAAGCGAGGTCATTACAATCAACAATTTCTGAAATGGAGTCACGATTGAAACGTCCTGTCACCATAGAAGAAGTAAAAAAAGAATTAAAGTTAAGCAATGTGGAATATGAGACTTTGCTCAAAGAAACTCAACCCATCACTTTTGTTCCCATCGATGGTCCAGTGCAGACAAGTTCTCCCGATGGTGATTCAACACCTCTTTCTGAGACAATTTCTGATCCCACTGAACAAGATGCCTCAGAGAAGACTGAATATCGTGATAAGGTTCTTTTATTAAGGGATAAGATTAAGGAATTACCGGATCCTCAAAAAAAGATTCTCATGCTTTATTACTACGAAGAACTTAAACTTTCTGAAATTGCACATATTTTTGGGTTGTCAGAAGGTCGAATAAGTCAGATTCTATCTCACTCAGTGTTGGCACTCCGTGCACACTTCCAATCTTTACTTTAAATCATTTAATATATTATGTTACTAGCAATCGGAATGGCTATCGTTTTCGTCTCTTGCATTGGAGGTTTCATGGTTTCTGGAGGCAATCCGATGTCTCTTGTTCACGCGGGTGAGATTATGATCATTTGTGGAATTGGTCTCGGTATTTTAGTTGTTTCTAGTCCTACAAGCGTTTTGATTGGTCTCAAAACTGATATTTTGAAAGCTTTTAAGGGTGGGATTGCTAGTAAGGGGAAATTTATTGATCTATTGGTTCTCCTTTATGAATTATTTATGTTGGGTAGAAGGAAAGGTACTCCTGCATTAGACGAGCATGTCAGTGATCCTCAAAATAGTTCTATTTTCACAAAATATCCTTCTTTTCTCAATGATGCTGGTTTGGTTGAATTTTTATGTAATTCTTTACGACCGATTGTTGATGGCAGATGTAAACCTGCAGAAATCGGAGGTATTTTAAAAGCAGAACTTACCAGTAGGGAAGCTGAGGCAGGAAGATCAATTAAAGCAATTGAAATGATTTCAGATGCACTTCCTGGTGTTGGAATTGTGGCAGCAGTTCTTGGTATCATTAATACAATGTCTAATTTGGAGGATCCATCTTCTGTTGGTGCAAAGGTAGCGGCGGCATTAAGCGGAACTTTCCTAGGTATTTTCCTTGCTTATGGAATTGGCATACCACTCGGTAGATTAGTTTCGCTTAACCAAACCCAAGAATTCTTATACTATCATATTGTTGAAAGGTCAGTTTCTGGATTTGCCACAGGTTTATCACCAATTATGGCTGTTGAAATAGGACGTCGATCTTTAGACAACCTTATTCAACCATCTGCTGATGAGTTAGAAGAACAATGTAAAGATGCAGCCAAGGGTGGTTGATAATTAGTTTTCTTTCTTTTTTAAATGTTTAAAAGTATTCATTGTCGAAAGCTTTTCCTTAATGGCAGTCATGGAGGTGCTTGGAAGGTTGCATACGCTGATTTTGTAACAGGCATGATGTCGTTATTCTTAGTTTTATGGATCTTATCACAAGACGAAGAGGTTATTATCGCAACGACACGATTTTTTAGGGATCCATACAAAGCAGGAGTTCCTAAGTCAACCCCAGTGGAACAAAAGGATGCTCGTCCGGGAAGCATGGGCGACCAAAT
>CAYLIJ010000001.1:0-36261 GCA_964383925.1 uncultured Puniceicoccaceae bacterium | reverse complement strand
ACACCACGATGAGAAATACAGATGACACTACATCAATTGATATTGATGTGCTTCACAGGATTGCTCAAGATTGGTTTGAAAGACTGAAACTTCATGAAATTGATGATTCTACAATGCAAATTGAGGCGACTTCAGAAGGTCTCAAGGTTACATTATTTTATGGCGATGAAAAACCTATTTTTGAAGATTCATCCTCTAAGTTAACCAAATATGGTACTAAAGTAATGCAACGCATGTCTTGGCTTCTATCCCAGCATATCTTAGTTTACCGAGTAGATTCTCATACCAATCACTTAAAAAAAGGAAGAGCCGATAATTCAAACCCTTGGTCAATGTCCTTAGATCAAGGAGCTGAGGTAACCAAAGCACTTATTCATTATTCGGCCGGTGAATTGGATGGTAAGCTTGAAAGAATAACCGGCCACGGTTCTACAAAACCGAATGATATTCGTTACCCTAATCAATATGAAAAAAATAGAAGAGTTGAACTCAGTTTAGTTTTGGATATGAGCAAAGCAGATCTTGCTCAATACAAATAGATTTTATATCGGTATGCAAATTGCTTACTAGTCTTTATGCAAAGTTATTTATCAGGACGCGGTTCTAGTGTTGAGAATGTAGAATCTGATGATGGAAGTAGTTCTTTCAGTTCTTATTTGGGTGACCCAAGTAAACAGCATTCAGCAAATGTGGCATCAGAAGTAGTTCAAAATGATGTAGATGCCGAAACTGATGTAATTCATGAAGACGAGAGTGGGATAAAAATTGAGGTTATTTCTGTTGATGGTTCTCCAACAAATTTGATAGTTCATATTCCTGATGGTCGTATTATTGATATCAACTGTGTCTACTAATTTTTTTAACCAAATTAGTGTTCAATAACTAAGCATGCCATTTGGCATGTTTTTTGCTTTCATGAGGGTGTGAACTTATCTTTATACGAAAATGCATCTGCTCTGAGAGGACTTGAGCAATATCAAAATGTGATAGCTAATAACATCGCTGCAAGTCATGTGGCGGGTTTCAAGAAAGTTGCAGTTAGTTTTGAAGCGGTTGAAGGTGGAGAGATCGCTAGAAGTACCCACGACCGACTTAGGAATGAAATGCCTGGATCTTTTCCTGTAATGAAGAATCAAGTCGATTACACTGAAGGTGAAATGAAACAAACGAGCAATCCTATGGACTTAGCCCTAAGGGGTGACGGTTTCTTTGCACTTCTAAACCAAAATGGAGATTCTGTGTACACTCGTGATGGTCAGTTTTATGTCGATTCACAAGGAGTAATGGTTAACAGCATGGGGCACCAATTTTCAGATGATGGTGGTACAAACATACAAACCATACCAGGAGGCGGAGATTTGACCATTGATAAAGAAGGCCAAGTCTTTCAGGGAAATCAAAATATTGGTAAAATTGGTATTTTTACCTTCGAAAATCCTCTTTTAGATCTTCAAAAAGTGGGTGGTGGTTTTGTTGCAAAAGATGCTGAGACTACGCCAGAAGTCTTGGATCCAGCGCAGTTTACAGTAATGCAAGGTTATTTGGAGTCTAGTAATGTATCAGCGATTGAAGAAATGATAGGGCTTATTGAAGTTTCTCGCGCCCATGAAGCAAATCAGAAAATGATACAGACTTTTGATCAGAATTTAGGTAAAGCAATTGGAACATTGGGGCAAACTCAATAATTAATCATCAATAATTAAATTATGAACTTATCTTTATACTCAGGTGCTACAGGAATGCAGGCACAACAAATGAATCTAAATGTGATTTCAAATAACATAGCGAATGTTAACACTACAGGATATAAGAAGAATAAAATTGAATTTCAAGACTTACTTTATCAAAATCCTAGACAGTCTGGAGGACAGACTGGTGCAGGTAATGTAGTTCCAACCGGAGTAGAGATGGGGAATGGAACAAAAGTCGTTTCAACAGCTAAGATTTTCACTCAAGGTCAACTTACGCAAAGCGGTGAAAAAATGGACATTGCTATTGACGGAACAGGCTTTTTTCAAGTTGAAAAGCCAGATGGTACTGAAGCCTACACGCGAGACGGTGCATTCAAAGTTGGCCCAGATGGACAAATAACAACTGCAGATGCTTTGCCACTTGCTGCTGGCTTGCAAATTGATCCGGAGGTTACTAATGTTTTCGTTTCTCCAACAGGGGAGGTTTCTGTAGAAACTGCTGATGGAACCCAAATTATAGGACAACTAGAATTGGTTCGTTTCCCTAACTCTGCTGGATTGAAAGCTACTGGCGGAAATTTATTCATAGAAACTGAGGCTAGTGGTGCTCCTGAAATTGGTGCCCCTGGTGAAAACGGATTCGGAGTTTTGCAACAAGGATATCTTGAGATGTCCAATGTCAATGTTGTTGAGGAAATGGTTAACATGATTATCGCACAAAGAGCTTACGAAATAAACTCAAAGTCAATTCAGACATCTGATGATATGCTTGCTCGCGTCAATCAGTTAAAGAGATAATTAATGAGACTTTCATTTTTGTTACTTTCATTTTTGCCCAGCTTTATTTTTGCTGATGTGAGTCGCTTTATTGATTCCATTGATTTTCCTATTCTTGAAAATCGTACCAAGGTATATACAAAGTCGTCGGCACTTATTTCTGAAAGACCTTTAATGCTCACATCTCATGATCAAGCGTCTGTCCGCCCATCTGAAATAACCCTCAATCGTGAGGTGTTGGAGAAAAGGCTAGGGGAAAGTATTGCGCATCGTTTCCAAGCATCAGGAAAGGTTATTGCTTTTCTCACCCGTGACTGGGTTCCAATTAAGGTTAGTTCTAATTATTTAATCAAAATCTCAGATTGTTCACCTGATCAACTCTGCCCTAGTACTTTTACCCGCTTTAGTGTTTGGGATAGTGGTAATTTAATTGGTAAATTTGCTGAACCTTTGAGGGTCGGGCACTTTATTGATGTTTTCTTTTCTAAGACGCCATTAACTCGCGGTTCGCGTTTAAATTCTGTTCAGTTTGATAAAAGACCTGTCGACATTTTAAAGAAACATGCGGGAACTGTCCCGGCAAGCTCGAGTTTAAGAGGATATCAACTCGCTTCAAATATTAAATCAAACACGCCGATTAAATGGAATTATCTATCAAAGGTGACATTGGTCAAAAAGGGGCAGGTCGTCGATGTTTTTGCTTCAGGAAATGGTATTTATGTAACAATGAAAGGGATGGCTCTCGAAGATGGAGTTGAGGGAGGAAATGTCACGGTCAAAAATCTCTCTTCAAAAAAAGAGTTTCAAGCAAAAGTTCTCAACGAAAATAGTGTTAAAGTTCACCTGTAAACTATGATCAAAATTTTAAAAATCACTTTATTTTTCCTTATCACGAATAGTGTATTTGGGGTATCTCTTTGGTTGAAGAGTACTAACAATCAACGCGGGCTATATGGCGATAAGCGTTCATTTGCAGTTGGTGATTTAATAACTATCGATGTAGGAGAAAGCTCGTCGCTAGCTGCATCCCAAAATTCTGTTCGAAATCGGCAATCTCAAGTAGAAAATGCGGTTAAACAATTTCTTTTTGCGAATAGCAAAATGGGAACCCATAATGGTGGTCTACCTGGTACTGAAATTGAATCAAAGAGTAGTAACAAGGGGGGAGGTTCAATTGCTAATACCCAAAATCTTAAAGGTCGAGTCAGCGTTGTGGTTATTGATGTGTTACCAAATGGTGTACTTATCTTAGAGGGTGCTAGAATGGTAACTTTTTCGGGTGAAAGTTATTATGCAGTTTTAAAAGGTATGGTGAGACCGGAAGATATAGGTGCCGGTTTTCGAGAGGGTTTAAGATACCGAAACATTGTTTCCTCTCAGTATATTGCAGATGCTCAAATTGAGTTCGTCTCAAAGGGTAGTTTGAATGACGCTCAAAAAGAGAGCTGGTATCAAAAAATAGCTTCTATGGTCAATCCTTTCTAAATAAATGAGCAAATTAAATTTTAATATGTCTTTTTTTGGATGCCTTTTTTTAATGGCATCCCTTTCTGTTTATGGTGCGAGGATCAAAGATTTAACTGATGTTCGAGGAAGTCGTAGTAATCAACTCTATGGGTATGGTATTGTTACTGGACTATCTGGTCAGGGAGATTCTCGAATTGAATATACTGAATTAGGGATATTGAATGCCCTTGAAACCTTGGGTATTCGCGCAGACAAAGCAGATAAATCCAGAAATATTGCTGCGGTAATGGTAACTGCTGACATTGGCCCTTTTGCAAAAGAGGGCTCTCGAATGGATGTTACAGTATCTTCGATCGGAAACGCTGATTCGCTACAAGGTGGGATTTTGTTACAGACTCCTTTGTATGGTGCTGATGGAAAAGTATACACTGTAGCACAAGGTCCAGTTTCTATTGGTGGTTTATCCGCTGGTGGTGGTGGTGGTGCTAATGTTCAAGTTAACCATCCAACTGTTGGCATTGTTAGTAATGGAGGTTTAGTCGAGAGAGAAATTGAAAGTCGAATTTTAAGCGGTGGTAATGAAATAGAGCTAATTTTAAGGTCCCCCGATTCAACAACTGCTGTTAAAATAGCTGGAGCCGTAAACAAATATTATCCAGGAACTTCTTTAGCTGTTGATGGCGGAGTTGTTAATGTGCAAGTTCCAACAGATTTTCGTGGTCAAACAACCAACTTTTTAGCTGCTATCGGTGGAATTGATGTGAAACCAGATGTTCCTGCTCGTGTTATCATAAATGAACGAACTGGCACTATCGTTGCAACTCAAAGTGTAAGGATTTCACCTGTTGCGGTGAGCAGTAGTAATGTTACGATCTTTCTAAATCCCACTACCGGAGTAAGTCAACCTTTACCGTTCTCTCAAGGAGCAACCACAATTTTACAGGGCGAAAATGCTGATTTAATAGAAGAGGTTGGTCGATTTGAAGGACTTGATGAATTAGACCCTCCAGGTGCCTCGACTGTTAATGAACTTGCTTCTGCTTTAAACAAACTTGGGTTAACCACTCGGGAAATGACATCCATTTTACAATCCATTAAAAACGCGGGTGCATTACAAGCCGAACTCATCATTAATTAATCATGGAAACGCAAGACATTGGTAAACAATACGTGGGAATGGATTCTGCCATGCTCATGGAGATGGCACATTCAAAAAACACCTCACATAATCAAAAAGTAGCCGCAGTTAGTGATCAATTTGAGTCAGTTTTAGTTAAACAATTTCTAAAAGAAGCACTTAAACCAATGTTTAAAGGAGTTTTTAATGAGGATGGTGGTGCTCACCGCATGTACCGACATTTCTTTACTGATGCTATTTCAGAAAGTATCGCCAGTGGTGGAGGTTTTGGAGTTTCAAGCATTCTCCAACAACAACTTCAGGAAAAAGATGATGTTTCAGAAACATTAATTGAAGAAGCTAAATAACATAGAAATGGTCCAACTTGCACAAAAGCCTAATTCAAATCTATCCTTTACATGGGAGGATTTACTTACTTTGCTCAGAGATGAATTGCAAGAATATGGTGGTCTAGTGGGTTTATTGAATGCACAACAGCAAAGTATTCTCGATCGTCGTACAGAAAGTTTAATGGAAATCAATCAGTCTGTTCAAACTCAGATGGAAGCAAGTCAGATGCTACAAAAGAGAAGGCAAGGTTTTGTCACTTCCCTTGCCAATTCTTTGGGTGAACCTAGCGATTCTAGTTTAAATCAGCTAGTCGAACATTTTCCCATTGTCACGCAACCCATGTTTCAAAGTATAATCGAAGAAATAAATAGTCTTATTTCTCAAATTAGATACAGGATCAGTCAAAACCAAAAAATTCTTGCACGCCTTTCTGAAGTTACAGACCAACTTCTTTCGGTTACTGATCCCAAGTCTCATTCTAAAACCTACAATCGTGCTGGAGATATTAGAAAATTGTCACCGACCAATCGTTCATCCCTAAATGAGTCTGCCTAAAATTTAACCTATCATGGGATTACTAGGAGAAATAAGTAAAAGTTCAGAGGCCCTTCGCTACCATGCAAGGACCGCTGAAGTTGCAGGCCAAAATTTAGCTCATGTAAACGATGAGAATTATGCCCGTCAAAGGGTACTCGCTCGTGAGGGTGTTATGCATACTTCATTTGGTGGCTTACAATCTTCTGGATTAGAGGCCGGTGGAGTAGATCATGCAAGAAATCAAATTTTAGATGCTCGTGTAATCTCTGAGAAGGGTGATTCCGAATCACTTGCAGCACAACAGGAAATCTTGCAACTACTACAGTCCGCATTGGGTGAGAAGATTAATAGACAGGGTGTAAATGTTGGTCTTGATGATTTACATGATAGTGACTTGGCTCCAGGCAGTTTAACTCGTGCTTTGAATGATTTTTTTAACACATTTCAAGAACTGTCAGCTTCTCCTTATGAGCCCACAATAAAACAGGAATTGTACCATAAGATTGAAACCTTAACTAAGCGTTTTAATGAGGCCGGTCATAGTTTGGAGCAGATTGAAGGAGATGTTTCCGAAGTAATAAAAAGATCGACCGAAAAAATTAATATCATTTTAGGTCAAATTCATGAGGCGAATACCCAAGTTCGTCGGTTCGAGTTACTTGATCAAGGAAAAGCAGTTTCTTACAGGGATGAAAGGCAAAAATTATTTGAGGAGTTAGGTAGTTACATTAATTTCTCTCAGGAAGATGATGTTTCCGCTGCCACAGGTAAGACATCTGGTTTCGTAAATCTATTTATTGATGGTCAGAATGGGGAAAAAATTAATATTCTTGATTCAAAAGGTGAAAAGTCTTTGACCAACGATTGGGGGCAAGAGTTCACAATCGCATTACCCAATGACCCAACTGGAACTGCTGCAGTCGTTCGAGCCAAAATAGACTCAAAGGGTCAGTTAGGTCGACTAGAGGTTGTCAAGAGCGGGTCTAAATACAATGATACTGATGGTCCTTTATTGGTTAGCCTTTTGCCACCTAAGCCAAATGAACCTTTAGTTGTCCAAGATCCGGTAAAATTGGTTGATCAAAATGAAGCAGAAGTCGTTAATGCTCAAGTTGCACCAGTTCAAATGGCCAATCAAGCAGTTGACACAGGTAATGAAATCGCTGCACAAACTGGCGGCGATATTGCAAGTACGATCCCTGTTGATCCCTCTTCTGCTGCCAGAAAAACTGGAGAGGTTTTTTATGAGGGTAATAGTTACTACCAAGCTTTATTAGATACTCAAAAAGGAGACCTCCTTACAGATGAAACAAGATTTCTTGCTATCTCAAATCCTCCTAATGGAATTGTGATTGAAACCAAAAGGACTTTTTCTGATGTTGATTTTATTGCGAAGGGAAAACAGATATATTACGAAGGAAAAGTTTATCAAGCATCGTCAGATGTAGGACCTGTTTCAAATGAGGTTGGGGTAGTCGATCCAACGACAAATGCAGTTTTAAGTTCAAGGAATTATAGCAACGGTGAAGTTTTTCTTTTCAACAATAATTATTACCAAGCTACCAAAACTGTTTCTAAAGCAACAGAAATTTCTTCTTTACCTACTACTGCTGGTTCAATTGATCAATCTGGTATTGTTGCTCTTGGTGCGACTCTTCCAAAGAAATCTGAAGAATTAAATATATCTTGGCCGGACGGGACTGATTTAAAAGCAGGTTCTGTTATTTCTTTTGTTGACCCAAGTTCTCCCTCTGGTTCAGGAGGAGACTTCTACATGGCAGTTTCAGATGTTGGTGCCGGATCAATAGAATTACCTCACTCCTCTTCCAATTTTCTTAGAATCGGTTCATTTGTTGATGATACAGTTTCCACTGTTCAATCATTACCAAAGAATGAAACTATAGTGAAAGACGGGGTTGAAGCTACTGAATTACAAATGAGTTTTGAGTCTGGTAAAATTTATTATGATCAAACTTCCCAAACCCACTTTTTAGTTAAGGCAAAGCCTAATTCTATTGCTGGTGATGCTGCGATTAACACATTCAATCCCAATGAAGCGAAGTGGAAAAATAACTTTCATATTTTTACCCCTGATACTACATCTGGATTGCCCCCCACCTCAGTTTTAAGAAAAGTTAATCCAGGAGGATTAAATATTACTAACGGTTCTCTTGTAGAGTTAAATATTGGAGTTGCGGAAGCAATAATTCAGGATGGAGAAATCAAAAGTTTTCATATCCTGCAGCAGTCGAAAGATTTGCCTTCTACAGATTCTTTGTTTGTGAATGGTGTAGAGATTGATTTGAAATCTGGCTCATTACACGGGTATCAACACAGTCGACAGGTCGAACTAGAGGATTTTAGAGTTTCTCTCAATGACATGGTTTCTAAGTTTGTTACTCAAGTGAATGGCATCTATAACCCATCGGATGCTCCAGGTGAATACCTTTTTGGCTTTGAGGCAAATCTAACCCGTCCGACTATGGGGAGAAATGTCATTATGGAGGAGGAGTTTGGCTTGTATGGAGTTGAAGGCAACGGTGAGATGAAGTTATTTCGTAATGAAGTCAAGATGACTCTTGCTTATGCTGAAAATGATACCTTTACGGTCACGAGTACAACACCAATAATTCCGGTCGAATTAAAGAAGCAGTTTGAAGGTACGGGCTATATAATTAGAGATACAGTTGATGGACAACTCCAACTCGAAGATTCAAGCTCAGGGTCTCTTTACACTTTTTATGGTAGTGCTAAAAAAATGCAAAATGTGACCATGGAAACAGACACATCCTACGCTGGTAAGGATTTGTTAATTGGTACTGCTGACGATGGCCGTTCTGTTATGTTAGCCTATGAAAGTGTTCCTTTTAGGCTCGAGCAAGGTGATAGCGAATTTTTATTGGGTGATAACTTTTCTTTTGATTCAGTACTTGAAAATAGTTGGAATTTAGCTAGCTCCTTAATTGTCGACAATAGACTTACCGCTGAAAGCATATCCGCTAGTGCTGATTTTGATCAAGGATCAAACGAAATTGCTTTAGCCATTGCTGAGTTAGGAAATAATGAATTTGCCAAAGATATCTCTGATATCAATGCAGATATTGGAAATTCGCTTTCTGATTTAAGTGATAATATAGACCACCAAACTACCATTGAGAATTTGCTACTTGCGCAAAGAAATTCGATTAGTGCGGTTTCAATTGATGAAGAAGTTGCAGATTTGATGCAATTTCAACGCTCATTTCAGGCATCTTCCCGTGTATTGAGTACTCTTGATAGTATGCTTGAGCTTGTTGTCATGGGACTTTTAAAATAATTTCAATGAGTTTTAAAATTTTATTCAGTAGATTGAATACTCTCGACAAAATGATCTAATTTGTTGTGATTAAAGCTAACAAATTTCAATGAGACTTCCTAATATTACTTCAAGCAATTCTATTATCCAAAAGATAAAAGAACTTGATCAGCAAAGATTCAAACTTGATGCACAAATCACAAGTGGTCAAAAATTAACTTTGCCTGAAGATGATGGAATGAGATTAGGTCGTGTTATTCAACTAGAGACACAAAAAGGTCAATTAACTCAGTATCAAAGAAATGCTTCTTACGCCAAAGAGTATTTAGATTCAGGTTATTTAAATTTAGACAAATTACGCGAATTAAATCAACGGGGACAAGAAATTGCTAGAACTGCTGGTTCCAGTTTGAATGGTCCGGCAATGGAAACTTATGGATTTGAGCTTGATCAGTTAATTGAAGAGGCTCTTAATCGAGTCAATTCAAGTCATCGTAAACAAGCTCTTTTTGGAGGTACTAAATTAAAACCTGAATTTGAAAATTCAGACATTCTTTTAGGTAAACGCGAGAAGAAAACTTTTACCTTTAATGAAGTTGGTGCACTTGGAAATGATGGTAAAAGAAGAGTCAATCAAGACGAAGTTATCACATTTGCCTTGAATGGTAGGGAATATGTAGTTCAGTCAAAAATCAATGGTCTTAGCACTGAAACCATTTCTACTCGATTGAAAGACTTGATTAATAACGACTCGGAACTTATTTCTGATTCACTTTCTTACGAAACTTCAGATTATAAAGCCTTTGTCAGAGGTGCTTCTTCAAATAGTTCATACAGAAACCCAAAAGTCTCTCTTGACGCTGAAATTGCTACTAATGGAGATTTGCTTATTCACGGGAATGTAGGTGAAAGCTATCAGGCTTCTTCAGCTTACACAACCAAGTGGAATCCTAATTATTATTTCCCCGAGCAACTTGAAGAAAAATTAAATATTGAAACTGCATTGCGGTATCCCGGCGTTAACTATTCCAACCTTTCTCAATCGGAGAAAGCGTTAGTAGATAATGCAGTTAAGGGTAGCGATTGGAGCCGTAATTTAACCGTTGCTTCATCTCAAGTTGAGGGAACCTCTTCTTTAGCGGTTGAACATACGGAAAATTGGCGCCGATTATCTATTTACAAAGAGGGAGATATTGTTGAATTTGATGGTAAATTGTTCGAATCTATTGGTTCCGCTAATGTCAACCATTCTCCCGTTAATAGTGGAACTGATTACTGGAGAGAAATAGGCTCGGGATATGATGTTCCTAGAGAAGATTGGAATTTAGAAGTAACAGGTACAAATAGTCGTTTTTATTATACTAGTCCTGATGGAAAACTTTTTGCTGATGTTTCAAGTGCAACAACTCACGCACAAACCATTTTGTTAGCTACAAAAATTCAAGAATATCAACAATCGGACAATCCTGGTGCAGCACTTGCTACTGACTTAGCAAATTCGGTTAAGCGAGTAGCGGTTCCAGTTAATGAGTTTTCTATTAATGGATCTGAGAGTGAATCCGCTGTGTTTTTTGATCCAGAAACCTTAGAATATAAACTTGTTGCTGCAGCTGAAGGCGGTTCAGTAGTTAAGGGAACTTTTGTCAAGGACAACGGGCAGGTTTTTTCTTCCACAGGCAGATTTCAAAATAACGATGTAATCTTGAATGAAGGTAAGTACTTCTTAGTACAAGATTCAACTAAAGTTGATCCTACCAACTTAGAGCATATTGTTGAAAGTTTCCCACCTCAAGGAGATGTTTATAGTTATAACGGTCCAGTTCTAAAGCTCTCTGCTGCTACTTCTTTCAATATTAATGCCGGGCAATATCTTCATGATGACTCCAATAACAAATATTATTTGGCAAATCAAAAGCTTTCTTTAACTGCGGCAGATATTACTTCAGTACTTTCTCAAGCGACCGCTACGGCAACAACATTACCAAAGAATCCTGCGAGTCTTGAGACTTTTAATTCTTCTCCATTTTCGGCTGGAAATTATATTTCTCCCAATGGTACCTCAGTGATGGTTGCAACTGATTCAATGAGAGGTACATTCGACCCAAAAAAAGATTATTCTGTCGGAGATGTAACTTGGGACGGTGTTGATGGAAACGGCAAAGGTGTTTACTACGAGCTCAAATCGAAGCATCTTGGTGAATGGAAAACGGGTGAAGTTGTTTCTCAAGGAGAAACAATATATCATCAAGGTAAATTATACGAAGCGACCAACTCAATTTCTTTGGTGAATAATACGGAGTCCAACTTTGTTTCTAATTGGCAAGAAATAGGAACTCCTCCCAATCCACCAACAGCTTCGCAATTATCGAATTTAACAATTGGAACTAGTGCTTTGAATGTATCTGTAACGGTTGAAAATGAGGCGACGATGAATGCCGCAATTACAAACCCCGCGAATAATAAATACTTCAAAGATGTTAGCACCACAACAAATCCTGCAGCGGTATTTCTTCCCTCTGGTTTGTTGGATGTTGGATATGGTCCTGATCAGGTAAACTTAAAGAAAGGGCAATATGTTCATGACACTGAAAATAATAAGTATTTTGCTGTCAAAACTGATACTTCTTTTTCCCTTACTGATCCAGCAATTCAAAGTACTTACTTTAGTGGAACTTCCCCAAATATTATTGGATTAACCGAACGATCGGATGGAAATGTTTTCTTGTTGGGTGATACTTTGCCTTCGGAAGGTAAAGAAATCATCTATTCAGCGAGTCGAAAACTTGAAGCGAAGACGGGAGATTTTGTCTATGATCCTGATAACAATGACTTTTATGTTGCCAAGCAAGATATTACAAAACCTGCTTCCTGGGTATCTGGAATTCCTGCATCTTCTGGTGAAATGACTTCTGCTAATGGAAAACTATATTTTGCCAAATCTTCAATAACAGGGACAAGTAATACTTTAGCAAGTTTTGGCTCAAATTGGGCAGAGGCTACGACTTGGAAGGAGGGGTTTGCTGTAAGTGCGGGTGAGCATGTTTACAGAAATGGTGAATATTATACCACTAATGCTGATATTTCTCCTGCTAACAACACTGATACTAATTTCGTTACAAATTGGACTAAACAAACCATTCCTGATTACTCACTTCAGGAAGGTTCTTTTTTTAGTAAAGTAGGTAGTTCACTAACTGTAAGTGGTCCCCGATCAGCAGAGCAGGGTGACGATTGGAGTCCTAATTTATCTTACGATTATGGTCAAATTGTTTATCATGAAGGCCAATATTTTCAGTGCCAGGAAAATGGTTTTAATAATTATTTGAATATTCCTAGTCTTTCTGGAGATCTTCCCCTTGTTACTCCGAGTGATATTAACATCCCTACTATAACCGGGCAATTAGTCGCCAACGATGTTTGGTTAACTGTTGAAAAACCACTCAATCATGTTTTTAAATTCAAAGTTGAAAACAGTAACAGACCAAGTGTTGGTATTCAACCTGCAGGCAGTTCAGGTATAGATGCGAAGGCAGAAGCAATCGTTGACGCGGAAGGTGAGGTTGTTGGTTTAAAAGTTATTGAACCTGGTAGATATTTCTTTGGATCTTCAAGTGGGGGAGAAGTTCCTCCCACTTTCCAAAAAGCGAAAGTAATCTTATCAGATGGGCAAGAGATGGAAGCTGATATTTTGTGGGGTCAAAACCCAAGTGATCCAGGGCCTTATAAGATTTTGGGTTTTGATATTTCAGGTGATGTGCCTTTAAAGGGTACTTCAATGAGTGCAAGCGTTGGAGATAATTTCTCTTTTGCTACTGGAACAAAAACTTTTCTTGATCACCGTGATGCTCAAGGCAAAGTATTAAATGTTACATACACTGGAAGTAAAAAGAATTCAGAGTATTATATCGGTAATGAAAGTAAGATGTCAGCCTTTCTCGATGCGGATAACAATGGAACCAAAGAATTAGGAGATGTAGTTAATTCTCTCGTTGGTCTTAGAGACGCACTAACTAATGCGACTCCATCTCATTACTCCCAAGAGGTTGAAGACGAAGAAATGGAACTTCTTCAGCAGGAAGATAAGCTTATAAATAAAATGGGTGAGCTTTCGGCAAGAATGTTGCGAATGGAAACTGTCAAAGCCCACGACGAGGATTATTTCGTACAACTCGATTCTAGGATATCAAATGATGTTGATATAGATTTATCTGAAGCGATAATGAGATTAACTCGTTTATCCACTTCTTACCAAGCCGCGTTGCAGATAGGATCTCAACTTTTGAATACCTCACTTTTGAATTATCTTTAATTCATGACGATGAAACTGAAGGTTGATGAAGATTCAAATGTTCCTGAAATAGGGCCAGCTGAAACGAGGAGTGAAATTAAACTCCCACAAGGTCTTTTTGGCTTTGCTGAAATTCGTTCAATGGAGCTTGTTTTTGATCAAGACGAACTTCCATTTATGTGGTTACGTGAACAGAAAAAAGATGGACTTGCTTTTATAGTTCTCGAACCAGGTGGAATTATTTCTAATTACTCTGTAGAGATATCTGATGCGGATGTTAAATTGTTGGATATATCCGGTCCTGAAGATACTATGATTTTGAACATTGTTACCTTGCCTCCTGATCAAAGTGGGAAAATTTCACTCAACTTAGTTGGTCCGATTATTGTTAATCGAAAATCTTTAGCCGGTAAACAGTGTATTATTAATAACCATGAAGAATTTTCAGCTCGCCATGTCTTAGATGTTGGCGGAGAAGGTCTCTAAAATTTTTTGAACGAGACTAATGCTGATATTATCAAGAAAAGTTGATCAAGGAATTACAATTGGTGATGAAATAGAAATTTCAATTACTAAAATCGAAGGTGACTCTGTAAAAATTGGAATTTCTGCACCCCGATCAATTTCAATTCTTAGAAGAGAAATTCTTGAAGAAATGCAATCATCGAATCTCGCAGCCGCGGTTACGAATGTTCCTAAACAAAGTAATCTTAAAAGTACTTTAGCAGCTGGTTCAGCAAAGCAATTAATTGCACAAATGAGAGCTAAGAAAGCAGCGAAAGAAGGCACCTCTGAAAAAAAATAAGTCTGCCTTATTTTTCTTTAGAATTTAGAATATGGCAGTTTTTAAACCCTTCAAAGCTCTCAGACCAAGTTCTGAACATGTTAAGTCTGTAGCATCTCGGCCCTATGATGTATTGAACTCGGATGAAGCAAGGAAAGAAGTCATAAATAACGATTTATCTTTCCTGCATGTAGTTAAACCTGAAATTGATTTGCCTAAAGATGTAGACCCCTATTCAACTGCTGTTTATGAAAAAGGAAAGGAGAATTTTCATAACTTTATGTCCCGGGGGATTATTTCTAAAGATACAAATGCATCCTTTTATATATATCGATTAACTATGGATGGTCTTAGCCAAACTGGTTTAGTAGGTTGTTGCTATTTTGAGGAGTATTTTGATGAGGTCATCAAAAAACACGAGCTTACTAGACCAGTAAAAGAAAATGATAGAGTAAGGCATGTGGAAGCTTTAAATGCTAATGCAGAACCTGTGTTTTTTTCATACCGTGGTAAAAATACAATTAATGATTTTGTATCTATTAAAACAAGTGAAACTCCTGTCTATAATTTCATCGCTGATGATAAAATCCAACATGAGGTTTGGGTTATTTCAGCTTCTGAGGATATAAAGTTTATTGAAGAAGTGTTTAAAGATGTACCTTCTCTGTATGTTGCTGATGGACATCACCGAACTGCTGCTGCCGCACGGATTGGGCAAAAAAGAAAAGATGCGAATCCGAATCATACAGGTGAAGAAGAATATAATTATTTTCTTACAGTGCTTTTTCCTGATGACGAGCTAAAGATATTTGATTATAACAGATTAATTAAGGATTTGAACGGTCTGACTGTTTCAGAATTTTTACACCAACTTCAAGACACATTTATTGTTTCAACATCAAGTGCAGAAGATCCGCGACCGAAAACGATTAGAGAATTTTCACTTTATGTCGAAGGCGACTGGTATCGATTATTAGCTAAAGACGGTTGCTGGGATGTAAATGATCCTGTGGGAGATCTAGATGTAACTATTTTATCTGAGAAAGTCCTTACTCCTTTGCTTAATATTGTTGATTTAAGAAAAGATAACCGAATTGACTTTGTTGGCGGTATTAGGGGTCTAAGCGAACTCAAGAGACGTGTTGATTCAGGTGAAATGGTAGCCGCATTTGCTTTGTATCCAGTAACAATGGATCAATTGTTAAATATCGCTGATGCTGGAAAAATTATGCCTCCCAAAACAACATGGTTCGAACCTAAATTGAGGAGTGGTCTTTTTATTCACGATTTGGAATAAGATTATCTTATAATATTGATTTCCCGTAATATAAATATGCCGATAGTTTCTGTTTTAAGGAATGAATCTATTAATCCTTAGTTCTTCAACCGGTGGTGGTCACAATATGAGGGCTTATGCTTTAAAGTATTGGTGGGAGAAGCAAGGTGGGCGAGCAAAAGTTTCTCATCCTTTGGAAAGTAGTTTCGCACTTTATCGAATGGGTAGTAATTTTTATAATTTAATACAAAAATACTGTCCCGCTTTTCACTATTTTTATTTTAATTTTCTTGAAATTGCATCATTACATCGGAACAAATCACTAATATTAGGTAAAAAATCTTGGTTTGATGAAATTGGTGATTTTAAGCCAAATTTGGTTCTCAGTGTACATGCACATCTTAATCATGGTTATTATGAACTTCTGCAAGACAGATTTTCTAATAGATTAAAGTTTGCAATTTATTGCGGAGAACTTGCGGATGGAATTGGTTTTAGCAGGCATTGGATAAATCCTAAGGCAGATATTTTCTTTGGTCCTTTTGAAGAAACTTGTTCTGGTGCCATCGATCGTGGAATGCCTCAAAAAAAAACTTTAGTGGTAGGCCCGCTTTTAAGAAAAGCTTTTTATCAAGAGCTAACAGAGCAGGAAAAAAAGGAAATATTAGAAAAATACGAGATATCCTTAGACGTACCAATTATTTTACTTGGAACTGGTGCAAATGGGGTGAATCGACACCTAGAGATTTTGCAATCTTTAAGAAAATATCAATCCACCTTTCAAGTGATTGCATTGTGTGGAAACAATAATAAAATATTCGATAAAATCCAAAAGGTTAAGAAATTATTTAAGTTCAAAGTTTCCCCCTTGAAGGTTTTAGATGACCAAGAAATGACATTATTTTTAAGGGAAGCAAAATTTTTGTACGCTCGCCCAGGTGCCGGCACCACTACGGAAGCTATTGTTTGTGGAACACCTGTTATTTTTGATATTTCAAGAGGCGTAATGCCTCAAGAAGTAAATAATTTAAATTTTTGGAAGTCTCGGGCTTCATCCTGTATTTCCTCACATCGCCCTAAAAATATTCATCATTTAATAAACCGACCTTTACCGAGCATTAAAATTGAGTTGGGGCATTCGCCCCAGGCTTTGCTAGAGAGTTTAAACCAACTTTGTACTGATTTATGAGTATAACAAATGAGAGAATGATTCCCTATGCAGCAGCACTTTCTCTTGAAGCTGCGAGTGTTGGTATTGTCTCTCAACAAAATTCCGGTAGTATTTTAACTGTACAACTTCTGGAGAATCATTCCATTCAACTCGGGGGAAAGGGTCTTTGCTTTAACGATCGTGAACTAATCAATGCAGTCAGCACTGGCTTTGGACTACCTCATTTTTATCCTATTTTCTTTAATTTCAATAATGCCTTTAAATCAATACTAATGTTGCTGAAGATAAAAAGTGTTTTAACCAACAAACGAACAAGTATTGAAAAAGTTTTTATCGGTTTAATAGCTGGATTGGCTAGCACTGCCGCGTTCGCAAATCATGATTTACAGTGTATGGAATTATTAGAAAATGAAGAGGCAGGTGTAGCTTTGTTCAAAGTCGCTAACTCAGATATTTCAGTATGGCTTTCTTTTTCGGATAGTAATGAATGCAAGGTAGGTTATGGTCCTCCAGTGCTACAGCCTTCTGCCGTGTTTACGTTTCAAAATCTAAGTGTGGCAAGTAATGCAATTTCTGGTTGGTTTGATCATTTGGGTGGTCCAGCCTTAGGCCAGGTTGAAATATCTGGTAATCTTCCTCTTTTAGACAAAATCGGTTACATTTCTCGTAAGGTCCAAAAAATGGTCCCATCAATTCTATGACTATTAAACGAGAAATATCAGATCGTTTATTCACTCGAGCATTGGATGTTATTCCAGGTGGGATTTATGGCCATGTTGCCCCCGTTGCTGGACTACCAAGGTGCTTCCCACATTATACTCAGAGTGCATCAGGTGCTCGGTTTGAAGATGTAGATGGTAATGAATGGATTGATTTCATGTGTGGTTTTGGGGCGATTTTACATGGTTATTCAAATCCCGAAATTGAGGATTTTGCTGAAGAGCAACGATCAAAAGGTTCAGTTTTCAATCAACCAAGTCCAATCATGGTCGAACTTGCTGAATCATTGACCGAAAAGATTGATTTTGCAGATTGGGCAGTTTTCGCCAAAAATGGTTCTGATCTTACCACTTGGGCCATCCGAGTAGCACGTGAGCATACTGGTCGACCTTTTGTCATTAAAGCAAAAGGAGCTTATCACGGAGTTGACGCATGGTGTGACCCTGGATTTGGCGGAAGAGTAGAGGAAGATAGATCTAATATTATAGAATTTGCTTGGAACGATTTAGATGAATTTCAAGGTTTGTTAAAAACTCATGCAAATCAAATTTCTTCTCTTATACTTACGCCTTACCATCACGCTGCATTCGCCCCTTCAGTTTTACCTTCTGATAACTTCTGGGCGGTAGTCTCGAAGGAGTGCGAAAAGAATGGTATTATTTTAATCTTAGATGATGTTAGGGCAGGGGGGCGCCTTAATGATTCAGGCTCTCATCAGTATTTTGGATTCACTCCTGATTTATCGATTTATTCAAAAGCTTTAGGAAATGGATTTGCAATCTCTGCTTGTGTCGGCAAAGAATTCCTAAAAAATGCGTCAAAAGAAGTTTTTTTAACTGGAAGTTGTTGGAATGATGCTGTTGCTATGGCGGCGGCTTATAAATCTCTTGAGATTTCACAGAGGGATAGAGTAGCAGAATCTGTTCAGCAAAAAGGTGATTATTTTTCACAAGGAATAGTTTCTAATGCAATTGAACTAGGTTTACCTTTTACTATGACTGGTCCACCGTCTATGCCTTATCCGTGGTTCGAGGGTGACCAAAATTTATTTCGAATACAGAAATTTTGTGAGTTATCGGCGAGTAAAGGTTTATATTTTCACCCTCATCACAATTGGTTTATTTCAAATGCTCTTGATTATAATGACCTTGACCAAGCAATTGACCTTACACGTCAGGCAATGATTGAACTAAGAGAATTTGAAGAGAATTAATTGAATTTTTCGGTGAAAAACCGTACTAAAAAATCATCTTCTGGATTACAATCTAAAATCGAATCTTCCAATCTCCAGATAAGATCCTTTAATTCAGAAATTGCTTTTTTTAATTCCTTAGATTGGTTTTTCTTATCGTGTGAAATCTTAGGCATTACTGAAAAAGCATAATCCCCTAATAATGAAGCAATTTCACGATTTGAAAGAAGGCTTCGTAAGGAGTCGAGGTCATTAGATGGAGTGTCAAGACTTCTAGTAAGTGTTGACCATGTTTTGTCACAAAGAGTTACCAGCTGTCCGAGTAACTGAATTAATCCGTTTCCTTTTAAGCATTTACGTAAATCCAAGATGGTGTTTTTGGCATTATTGAAAGGTTTTATACTTTCATTGAGTGCTTCTTTTAATTCTTCAATTTGTTCTGGATGGACTAGGGTAGTACCCTCAAGCCTTGCACCTCGATCATTAAGATTTATTAGAGTTTTCTTTTGTGCTACTTTATGGCAAAGGTCTGATGTTTCTTGCCAGTCCGATAAAAAAGGTGTTGGTACGGTTTCACTAAAGTTTCCAGGGATATCATGGAAATGAGATGCAAATACTTGAATATGAGAGCGATTTGTGTTTTCAGCATATCTTTCCTGACCTTTTCCGCCCCCTGCTAAATCGAGTCCAATAGTAAGAATCGCTGAGGTATTAAAATAATCGGCTAATGCTAAAGCACTTAAACCAGCATTGTTTATGGCAAGAAGGTTTGTTTTGGATATTCCTTTTTCAGCGAGCCAATCTTCGGTAATTATTCGTCCTGATAAATACGCACATTTTTGTCCCCATTGTTTGGACCAGCTATCATGCGACTGACTTGAAAGTATTGCAATTCCAGGTGTGTAACCTGGTTCACTACAAGAATCAAAAGTTTTTTGTGGATCAATACTAACCACAAAGTCAGGATCCATCCCTGCATCTTTTAAAGCCCTTAAACTACTGTCTGCGGCCACAATTATGGGCTTGGGAATATTGGTTTTTAATAGTGGTAAAGTAACATCAAGCGAAGGGCCTGCTCCCACAACTAATCCGAGACTTCCATCTCCAAGGGTATTCCATTCAGATGGTAACCTTTTGGTAAGGTAGCCGGCTAAATTGATAAATATTTGTCTCTGTCGCAAAAAGCCTGTTTCTGAACGCGTTCTTCTAGCTCTCATCGTAGAGTCAATTTGGGCTATTACTAAATCGAGAATTTTTGTATATTCAAATGCGTTGTCTTCAATAATAGTTTTACTGACTTTAACTGTCGGGGCAGCTTCATAATCGAGAAGCATAAAATTTTCTAAAGCATCATTCAAAGATGATAAACTTGCGGTTCTTTTTACTTCTTTGATATTTTTTGGTAAAGATGTAGTTCGATGGTGTGGGGGAGAAAACCATAATACTCCTAAAGGATATTTTATTGAATTTTCGGATAATTGATCCGAGGAGAGTGTTCCGAGAAGAATAATGGATTTTGCTCCTCCTGAAACCGACTCTGAAAGCCACTCAGTTGTCATGCTATAATGAAATGGTAAAGATTAGTTAGAATTTACTACAAAATATTTCCATCAAATTAATGATTTATCTTTCGATTGGACTAATCATAGTAAAAAGTGTTTAATATAATCCATCTATGTTAAACGACAAATCAATTCTTGTGACCGGAGCTACCGGTTCGTTCGGGCAAAAATTTGTTAAAACGGTTATTAAAAATTATAATCCCCGTCGTGTGATAGTTTATTCTCGAGATGAATGGAAGCAGTCTGAGATGCAAAAAAATGATTCTTTTAATCAAGGACAGGTTCGTTTTTTTCTTGGTGATGTTCGAGATAAAGATCGTCTTTGCCTTGCGATGAGAGGTGTTGATTATGTAATCCATGCCGCTGCACTCAAGCAAGTGCCTGCCGCTGAGTACAATCCTCATGAATTTATTAAAACAAATGTAGATGGTGCGACTAATATAGTGGAGGCATCTTTGCATGCCGGTGTAACTAAGGTGATCGCATTAAGCACAGATAAAGCGGTTAACCCAGTTAATCTATATGGTGCAACAAAATTGTGTTCTGATAAGGTTTTTGTTGCAGCAAATAGTTACGGGGGTGATTCAGGAACTATTTTTTCGGTTGTTAGGTACGGTAATGTGGTTGGGAGTAGGGGGAGTGTCGCCCCGTTATTTGCAAATCAACGTGAATCTGGTTCTCTTACAATTACGAACCCTGATATGACTCGCTTTTTGATTACTTTACGAGCAGGTGTTGATTTTGTTTTGCAATGTTTAGAGCAGATGGTTGGAGGAGAATTGTTTGTTCCCAAAATTCCTGCATGTTCAGTAGGAGATATTGCTAATGTCATAGCTCCAGATTGTGCATGGGATACTGTTGGACTAAGACCTGGTGAGAAAATGCATGAAATTCTTATTCCTGAAGATGAATCTAGAAATGTATTAGAATTTGACAATCATTATGTTATTAAACCCATTCAATCTTTTTGGGGAAACAAGATTGGCATATTGGGAGGGGTACCCTGTTCGGATGGTTTTAAGTTTGCTAGTAATTGTAATTGTGAAAATTTAAATAAAGAAGCTTTGAAAGAATTACTAGTTGATTTTCTTCCTCCCTCTCAATCGGTTTAATTTATATCCCATTTTCGAGGTGAAGATTCTCACCAAAATTACAGATTTCGAACAACCACCTTTGATTGTTGCTGAATTATCTGGTAACCATGGTGGCGATCTTAGAAAAGCATTTCAATTAGTTGAAGCTGCAATCGAAGCTGGTGCGGATGCAGTTAAACTTCAAACCTACAAGCCAGAAACAATAACTGTTAACGGGAAAGACGATCGTTTCTTACTAAAAGAAGGTTTATGGAAAGGTCGTTATTTACATGATCTTTACAAGGAGGCAATGACGCCATGGGAGTGGCACAAACCACTTTCCGAAAAAGCTAAAGAACTAGGTGCTTTTTTATTTAGTTCTCCATTTGATGAAAGTGCAGTCGATTTTTTGGAGCTTACCCTCGATCCTATTATACATAAAATTGCGTCTTTTGAATTAAACCATTTTCCATTACTCGAAAAAATAGGTCGGACGAGTAAGCCTGTTTTAGCAAGTGTTGGGGTTTCAAACGAGCTTGAGATAAAGAGAGCAATCGATGTATTGCATTCAAACGGATGCCCGCACGTAACGCTTTTGCACTGTGTCAGCGACTACCCGGCAAAACCAGAAGATTTTAATTTATCTTCCATGGTTGATTTACAAAGTTATCATGAGAATTTATCAATAGGGTTATCCGACCATTCAGCAGGGCATACCATTGCTGTTGCGGCAACAGCATTGGGAGCAAGGGTAATTGAAAAGCATTTTACCTTAGATCGGGATGAAGGTTCTATTGATGGTGCTTTTTCAATGTTACCAGATGAATTTAAAACCTTAGTTGATCAGGTGAAATTTACTCACTTAGCCATCAGTAAAGTTAACAATAATGAGTCAACAAAGGAGAAGAAAGGATCTTTTTTTAAAAGATCGATCTTAGTATCTTCTACGATTATGCGAAATGAAGTGCTGACTACTGGAAACTTAAGAATTGCACGCCCCGGAGATGGTTTGTGCCCTAGTTATTGGAACGAAGTTCTTGGTTCCGTGGCTAAGCGAGATATGTTAGTCGGTCATCCTTTGGCTTTAAAGGATTTTGGTAAAAAATAGACTGAAATCTAAATAATATCTTTCTTCTTTGGTTTAGTTTGTAAAAGGATGTTATATTAATGAGTGGATTATTATAAAATTGAAGAACTTATTATTCCAACATTTATAGGCTCTACTGATCAAAGATTACAAGAAGCTTGTTATTGGGTGTCGAAATATTGCCCTGGCAGATCACTTACACTCGAGCAGATTGGCAAGATAATGGGTGTTTCGAGGGAAAGAGTACGTCAAATCGAAGCACAGGCACTTCGTAAACTTAGACATCCTTCCCGTATTAAAATTTTGAAGGAACACCAACTTTAAGTAAATCTTCTTTTAATACTAGGGAGCATAAGTTTCTCTTTTCAATATTTAAACAAAGGACTATGGTTTTAGGTTGTGAGTATATACCAAGAAATATTAACCGAAAAAGATGCATTTATTTTACTCAATGGATTATCGAAAGTAGGTCCGATTTCTGCGAGAAATTTATTGCAGAATTTTGATGGTGACCCTTGTGCCATTTTTCAGGCAAGTAAACCTGAGTTGTTTAAGGTAAATGGCATAGGTGCAAAAATTATTGATTCTTTGATTGATCCTACAAATATAGGATGGCTCAGTTCAGAAAAAAAGAAAATTGAAAACCGAAATATTTCTTTCGTCACTCAGCCTGATCTACCTTCTATTCTCTTGGAAATTTATGATCCTCCGATCGGACTTTATGTTTCAGGTGAAATAACGACTCGACCTTTTGTAGCAATAGTAGGAACAAGGAATCCAACAATGTACGGACAGAAGCATGCACGAGAAATGGCTGCACGGTTAACCGAAGCAGGTTTTTGTGTTGTAAGCGGGATGGCTCGTGGAGTCGATACAGCCGCCCATGAAGGTGCATTGGATGCAGGGGGTCCCACTATTGCATTTTTAGGTAGTGGTCTAGACATTGTTTATCCACCAGAAAATCTCAAGTTATATAAGAGGATCATCGAGAATGGTGCTGTTATTTCAGAATTTTCTTTTGGGCGAAAACCAGATCGTAGAACATTTCCTATGCGCAATCGATTAGTTTCTGGAATAGCCCAAGCAGTTATTGTGATTGAGTCAGCCGCGTCTGGCGGTAGTTTAATAACCGCTCAATTTGCAGCAGACCAAGGGAGAACAGTGTTTGCGATGCCAGGTCGTATTGATCAGCCTACTTCGGCAGGTTGTCATAAACTTATAAGGGAGGGTGCAACTCTTATCCGCTCAGCTGCAGATGTGATTGAAGACCTTCGTCCATACATGCAAAAAGATCAATATTTACTTAATTTTGAAAATGAAGAAAAAGATTCATCCCAAGAAGTTAATCTTTCCGATGGTTTGAATAAAAATGAATGTCTACTTATTACCGAACTAAAAGAAGGTGAACAACTACCTCTTGATGAATTAAGTCAAAGAACCGGATTAACTATTGCAGAAACAATGTCCACGTTAACCCTTCTTGAACTTAATCGTTATGTAAAAAAGTATCCGAGTGGAAAATATGAACTTATCTAGCATTATATAGAATAGTAATTCAAAGCCTTTACTATTATTTATTAATGCTCATGTATTTCTCGCTTGATTTAAAGAAAAATAACCGTTGAGAAAATATTTCCCCTTATCTATTGCAATTCCATTATGATAAACATATTAGTCTTTATATCCTCACCTAACTGGCCATTATTTGTTCTTCTTTTAAGTGTTGTCTGGGTGGTTTTTGGAATTACTAAACTTAAACTTCATGCGTTTTTGACTTTAATGATAGCAGCTATTTTAGTTGGCTTGCTGTCTGGTCCTTTACCTGAACTTTCGATCGAAAATAAAGGTCTTTTTCACAATCGAGTTGATGTTCCAGTTTCTGAAGAGACTAACCATACTCTTGCTGTAAAGTGGTCACTCCTTGGATTTGGAAATACCGCAGGTGGTATTGGTTTAATAATCGCTCTCGCTGCAATTGTTGGAACTTGCATGATGAAAAGTGGTGCAGCAGATCGTGTAGTTCGGTGTTTACTTTCTATATTTGGAGAGAAATATGCGGGTCTAGTCCTTTTACTTAGTGGTTTTCTACTCTCGATACCTGTTTTCTTTGATACAGTGTTTTTTTTACTTATTCCTCTAGCAAGAGCGATGGCAGTTCGTTCAGGAGGTAAGTATTTATTCTATGTTATGGCAATGGCAGGTGCGGGTGCAATTACCCATTCGATGGTTCCACCTACTCCTGGTCCTCTAATGATCGCAGATGGATTAGGAATAGAAATAGGCTATGCTTTGGTCGCGGGATTAATTGCAAGTGTTTTACCTGCTTGCCTGGTTCTTTATTTAGCTAAGTGGTTTGATTCCAAATATGATTTCCCTATGAGGGAGGTGGCAGGCTCATCAAAAAAGAACCTAGAAATTATTATTAATAAACCAAATGAGGATTTACCCTCAATTTTCCTTTCTTTTTTACCGATTGTTTTACCGGTGATTCTTATTTCTGGGTTATCTGTTATCAAAGTCCTCAGCTTACATAATATTGACCTTGGTTTTTTTAATCCAGATCTTGGACATTCTTTTTATCTAACACTTTCCTTCCTAGGTGAGCCTAATATGGCAATGGCTTTGGCTGCCCTTTCTTCAATTTATATTTTGGTGCAGCAATCGATCAAAGATAATTTAGGTAAAAATGAAAAGATCACTTCATTCTTGTCAAAAGAACTTGAAGAGCCGCTTTTGACTGCAGGAATGATTATTTTAATTACTGGTGCAGGAGGTGCATTTGGAGGAATGATTCGATTAAGTGGAGTTGGGAAATCAATTGAAAACCTTTCAAGTGAATTTAATATATCTTATGTTCTACTTGCATGGTTAGTCACTGCGGTTATCAGAATAGCTCAGGGTTCCGCTACAGTTGCCATGATAACTGGCGTTGGATTAATGTCAGCGATTTTAGGAGATGGAAGTCTTCTTTCTTATCATCCATTGTATATCTTTTTGGCAATCGGATTTGGTTCAATTACGCTTTCTTGGATGAACGATAGCGGGTTTTGGGTCGTCCAAAGACTGAGTGGTTTTACTGAAAAAGAAACTTTAAAAACTTGGTCCATTTTACTTACAGCAATTTCCTTGCTAGGATTGATCATTTGTTTAGTTTCATCGACATTAATTCCATTAAAATAGATTTATGAAAAGGCGATATCTTTTAAATTCTATTGTTTTAGGTAGTACCGTTTGTCCTATTAGCAAAATTTTTGGATTGACCAAAGAACCTTTAAATTCCTTTGAGGGTAAAATTCTAAAGGCTGTGAAATTTGGTAATAAAATAAACCCTGACCGGATGAAAAAATTAAAGGACCTTGGGTTTGATGGAATCGAGGGTTCGGGGCCTAATATAAATTCTAAAGAAATGAGGGAGGCATGCACAAAATTTGGACTCCCCATGCATGGATTAGTTTACAGCAAACATTGGAAATATCGCTTGTCTTCACCCGATTCTAAAATACGAGAAATAAGTCGTATGGGACTAGAAGATACGATGCGAGAATCTAAATCTGTTGGTGGAAGCTCAGTATTGCTTGTCCCTGGAGCCGTAAGGGGAAGGAATGAAAGTCATGACGATGTTTGGAGTCGTTCGATCTTGCAAATACGAAAATGTATCCCACTAGCAAAAGAGCTTAATATTCATATTTTAATTGAGACGGTATGGAATGGGTTCTGTCTTAAGCCAGAATTATTTAGAGATTATATTGACGAAATTAACAGCCCCTGGGTACAGGCTTATTATGATATTGGCAATATGCAGAAATATGGACCCAGTCATAAATGGATAGGTATATTGGGAAAAAGAATCATAAAATTAGATGTGAAGGACTGGGGAGAAAAGAATGGTTTTTGCCCACTTGGTAAAGGTGATGTAAATTGGAATAAGATAAGAAGTGAACTTGAAAAAATTAGTTTTTCTGGATGGGCAACGAGAGAGGGAACTGATGGAGGTGATGAAAAGACAGCCAAATTGATGAATGAATTTCTCCATCTTTAATTAATTCTTTTGATTGCTTTTAAATATTACAGCATTAAATTAATAACTTGTTTAGGGGAGTCACTTTGGCGTTTGACTGAGAGGCTTACACGTTCCGTAAGCGACCCTTAGAACCTGATGCCATTCCAAATGCCGTAGGGAAAACTTGACACTGGTGTCAAATATCTCTGGTAAATTCTAATTTATAGCCATGATAAAAAAAGTAGAAAATCAATCGAAAGCAGAACATAGTGCTTTTGCTCATTCTCGTAAAATTTATATTCAAGCGGACTCAGCTGGAATTCATGTGCCGATGAGAGAAATTTCGCTTTCGCCAAGCAGTTTACCAGAGGGAGGAACTAAAGAAAACGAAGCCGTGCGTGTCTATGACACATCAGGGGCATGGGGGGATCCTGATTTTCATAAAGATCCTAAAAAGGGACTTCCTACTTTAAGAGCAGACTGGATAAACAAGCGAAATGACACACAAAGAATTGAAGGCCGATCATCTAAACCAATTGATAATGGATACTTATCAGACAAACATGCAAACCGTTCAGATGAGCGAACCAATGAACTTCCAGACTTTGATCTCTCCAAGCAAATTGTTCTTCGAGGTAAGGAGGGAAAAGCAGTTACTCAACTTCAGTACGCCCGAGATGGAATAATTACTCCCGAAATGGAGTTCATCGCGGTTCGTGAAAATATGAAGTTGCAAACGATTGCTGAAAATTTAGAGACCTCGCCAGAAGCAGTAAGAAATTCGTTAACCCACCAGCATAAAGGACACTCTTTTGGCGCCTCAATTCCGACCGAAATTACTCCTGAGTTTGTTCGAAGTGAAGTTGCGCGTGGGCGTGCTATCATCCCGGCTAATATAAATCATCCTGAGCTTGAACCTATGGCGATAGGACGTAATTTTTTAGTAAAGATTAATGCTAACATAGGTAATTCTGCAGTTGCCTCTTCCATTGAAGAAGAAGTTGAGAAGATGAGGTGGGCAACCAAGTGGGGAGCAGACACTTTGATGGATTTATCAACTGGGAAAAATATTCATCGTACCCGTGAGTGGATTATTAGAAATTGTCCAGTCCCAGTTGGAACAGTGCCCATTTATCAAGCACTAGAAAAAGTAAGAGGTAAGCCAGAGGATTTAACTTGGGATATTTTTAAAGACACACTAATCGAGCAGGCTGAGCAAGGAGTTGATTATTTCACCATACATGCTGGTGTTCTTTTGAGATATGTTCCTATGACAATTAGTCGAATGACTGGGATTGTTAGCCGAGGTGGTTCCATTATGGCTAAATGGTGCCTATCTCATCATAAAGAAAATTTTCTTTACGAAAAGTGGGATGAAATTTGTGAAATAATGGCAGCCTATGATGTGTCATTTTCTATTGGTGACGGACTTCGACCCGGTTCAATTGCAGATGCAAATGATGAGGCACAATTTGCGGAACTTAAAACACAGGGAGAACTGACAACGCGAGCGTGGGATTACGGAGTGCAGGTTATGAATGAAGGACCAGGTCATGTACCGATGCACATGATTCAAGAAAATATGGAAAAACAGTTAGATTGGTGCCACGAAGCACCCTTTTATACCCTAGGACCCCTGACTACTGATATTGCACCGGGCTACGATCATATTACTAGTGGAATTGGGGCTGCCATGATAGGCTGGTATGGTTGTGCAATGCTTTGCTATGTAACGCCTAAGGAGCACTTGGGATTGCCGGACCGAGAAGATGTAAGAGAAGGAGTTATCACATATAAATTAGCCGCACATGCTGCTGACTTGGCAAAAGGACACCCATCGGCTCAATTTCGTGACAATGCCTTATCAAAAGCTAGGTTTGAATTTCGATGGGAAGATCAGTTTAACTTATCTCTTGATCCAGAGAAAGCTCGTGAATTTCACGATCAAACTTTGCCTCAAGAAAACGCCAAGACCGCACATTTTTGTTCCATGTGTGGTCCTCATTTTTGCTCGATGAAGATTAGTGAGGATGTTCGAAAATATGCAAGAGAGCATGGATTTGAGAATGACGAAACAGCAGTTATTAAAGGCATGGAAGAAAAATCAAAGGAATTCATTTCTTCAGGGGCAGAGATCTACTCCACAGGTGAAAGTGAATGAATATTTATCTGAATGATGAGTTAAAGAAAGTAGATTTAGGATTATCATTAAAATCTCTTCTCATAGAGATTGGTATGGTCGAATTATCAGGCTGGGCAATTGCAATGAACGAAGTAGTTGTACCAATTGAAGAAATCGAAGGAAAGAATTTGTCAGAGGGAGATCGTTTGATTCTTATACAAGCAACTCAAGGAGGATGAGTGAATTGCCCAGTATAATTTTAATTTCTCCTCCTGCTAAGCAGGTTGGAGAAATTGAGATGCTATCCAAATTCTTTGATGCGGGCTTATCAAGGTATCACCTAAGGAAACCAGATTGGTCAGCGGACGATTTATCAGCTTATCTCAAGCGGGTACCTCAACAGCATCTATCGAAGATAGTAATTCATCGTAAACCTAAGTTGTTAGAGGATTTTCCTCTTGCTGGTTATCATTATACTTCAACTGAGTCTTCCAAGGATGTTAATGGGAGCCAAAGCAAGTCCCTTCATAATATTAGTGAATTAAAAAACCTTAAAGACTCACTAGATTATGCTTTTTTTGGACCCGTATATCATTCAATTTCTAAAAAAGGATACAGCCCAAAAATCCCTTTTAGTGAAATTTTTGCATTTTTTAATTCAGATGAACAAAAAAAAATACATAAATTTCCTAAGATATATGCCTTAGGTGGAATTAGGAAAAAAAAGATTAAACCACTTTCAGAAATAGGATTTTATGGAGTGGCACTTTTAGGCTCGGTTTGGGGAAGTCGTGATCCCCTTGGTTCTTTAAATGAATTTTTAAAAATGGATATTGAATTCTTGTTAAATCTTAGGGAACAATCTTCTAAGAATATTTCATCAGTTTCTTGAGCTTACTTGGTCCCGATGAATGAACTGGCTCCCTTATTTTGTCTAACTACGGATAATAGCAAATATTCGCACCATGAACAGGTTCGAACTTTATTAAAAAACGGGGCTAGGTTTGTTCAATTAAGAACAAAACTATTGAGTCACGATGAACTGCTTGATCAAATTAATTTGGCATTTCCATATGTTCAGGAATACGGGGCAAATTTAATTATTAATGATTATATTGAAATTGCTCAGCATCATAGTGTTTCGGGAGTTCATTTGGGAAATGATGACTGTAGCGTAGTGCAGGCAAGAAAGCAATTGGGTGCTAATGCAATTATTGGATCTACTGTACATAATCTAGAAGATGCAATTAAAGTTAAGAAACTAGGCATTTGTAATTATGTTGGATTGGGACCTTTTAGGAAATCGAAAACAAAGTTTGATTTAGATCCAATTCTATCCGAGGAAATGATTTTAGAAATATTAGAGGTGTTGTCAGGTATTCCAGTATATTTAATTGGTGGTATTGAATTAAGTGATTGTGAGTTAGTCGCTCGATATGACCTTGCTGGAATAGCAGTATGTTCAGCATTATCCGATGCGAATGATTGTGCTAGTAGTGTTAATGAATTTATTAATCAATTAAGTTTAGAAAAGCGTGCTGTTGTATGAGTGGAAATAGCGATGGACTGAAATTGGGCGACTTTGAATTTGATTCCCGTTTATTTATAGGAACTGGGAAATTTGAGTCTGGTTCATTACTTGAAAAGTCAGTTTTTGCAAGTCGTTCGCAGATGGTTACTGTTGCGATGAAACGGGCTGACCCAGATGCTCAAGAAGATTCGATTCTTGATTTTATAGATTCCCAAGCAATTAAAATTTTACCAAATACCTCAGGAGTTCGTGACGCAAAAGAAGCTGTCTTTGTTGCTAAAATGGCAAGGGAGGCTTTATGCACAAATTGGTTGAAATTAGAAATTCATCCAGATCCCAAGTATCTAATGCCAGATCCTATTGCGACCTTTGAGGCTACAAGAGAATTAGTTAAAGAAGGGTTTGTAGTTTTACCATACTGTCATGCAGACCCTGTATTATGTAAAAAACTCGAAGATGTAGGTGCTGCTGCAGTGATGCCTTTGGGATCTCCTATAGGTAGTAATCGGGGGCTCGAAACAAGGGAATTCCTTCGCATTATTATCGAGCAATCTTCAATTCCAGTAGTGGTTGATGCAGGAATTGGAGCTCCCTCTCAAGCCGCCGAGGCAATGGAAATGGGAGCAAGCGCAGTTCTAGTAAATACTGCTATTGCTGTGTCTAAAGACCCTGTCGGCATGGGGCATGCATTCGGAAGTGCAGTTCAAGCCGGAAGGATGGCATATCTAGCTGGCTTGGGTAAGGTCAGAAATAAAGCTGTAGCCACATCTCCATTAACCAGTTTTTTGTCCCGATGAAGAAAATGGATTCCTTTGTTGGGAAGTTTGAACAAGCTAATTGGCATGAAATTGCTAGGAAGATAACTTCAACAGGTAGTCGACAGATTGAAAGGGCACTTGATGGTGCAGGGCAGGGTGGAATGGAAGATCTTGCTGCATTACTGTCTCCCTTAGCCAACGAAAAATATCTTGAAGAAATGGCCCAACTTGCACACCGTTTGACTTTGCAAAGGTTTGGAAAAGTGATTCGTATGTTTGCTCCAATTTATCTTTCTAATGAGTGTAACAATGTTTGTGATTATTGTGGTTTCAGCATGGGGAATCAAATTGCACGAAAAACATTATCTACTGCTGAGATTCTTCGTGAAATAGGAATTCTAAAAAAGTATAAATTTGACCACATTTTATTAGTCACAGGCGAATCTGCTAAAAAAGTGGGTGTTGATTATCTTTATGATTCGATCAAGATTTTAAATGAGTATTTCTCAAATGTGTCAATGGAAGTTCAGCCTTTAAATGAAGATGAGTATACTCGTCTAATTAGTGCTGGTCTACATGCAGTTTTAGTCTATCAGGAAACATATGAAAAAAATAGTTATGCCAAGCATCATTTAAAAGGGAAAAAAAAGAATTTTAATTGGAGGTTAAGTACCCCTGACCGTCTTGGTCGTGCAGGAATAAATAAGATAGGGCTGGGCTGTCTTTATGGACTTACTAATGATTGGAGGACTGATTCATTCTTTGCTGGTATGCATCTTGATTATTTGGAAAAAAAATATTGGCAGACTTCTTTTTCGATGTCTTTTCCACGTCTTCGACCTTGCGAAGGAGAATTGGATCCTGTTGTGGATTTAACAGATCGAGATTTAGTTCAGTTACTTTGTGCTTTTCGGATTTTTAATCATGAACTTGAATTAAGTTTATCTACTCGAGAAAGCTCGGTTTTGAGAGAAAATCTCCTGCCACTTGGAATTACTTCCATGAGTGCGGGATCTAAAACTAATCCCGGAGGCTATGCAGGAAATGTCGAATCTCTGGAACAATTTTCGATTTCCGACGATAGAAGCCCCCTTGAAATTTCAGAAATGCTTCGTTCTAATGGTTATGAGCCTGTTTGGAAAGATTGGGACTCTTCTTACCAGTGTCAGGAAAAGAACTCTGCTGTAAGTAAGTTTTCTTCAGATAAAGCAGATCCAAAAATACTACTTGTTTCTTAAAATTAGAAAAAACTTAGACATTTTTTTAAGATGGAGCTTTCTAACGAAGAAAAAAAACAATACCAAAGGCATATTTCATTGCCGAGTTTTGGTTTAGAGGGGCAGAAACTACTTAAAAAAGCATCTGTTTTAGTTATTGGTGCCGGTGGTCTCGGATGCCCTGTTTTACAATACTTAACTGCCGCGGGAGTAGGGACTATAGGGATAGTGGATGAAGACTTGATTGAATCTTCAAATTTACAAAGACAAGTTTTATATTCCCAAAGTGATACAGGAGGTTTTAAAGTTGAAGTAGCAGCCCAAAAACTGGAACAGCTAAATCCATTTATCAAAATTAATGCTCATGTTATTCGTTTTAATGCTGATAATGCTGAGTCTTTATTACAAGGGTATGATATTGTTGTTGATGGAACTGATAACTTTGCTTCCCGTTATTTGATAAATGATGCCTGCGTGTTATTTAATAAAGTTTTAATTTACGGAGCAATTTATCAATTTGAAGGACAAGTAAGTGTTTTTAATTTTAAAAATGGTCCAACTTACCGTTGCCTTTTTCCTTATCCTTCAAAATCTAATCCGCTTGCAAATTGTTCAGAAGTAGGAGTTCTAGGAGTTCTTCCTGGTATAATTGGAAATTTCCAAGCATTGGAAGTTATAAAGGTAATTACAGGATTAGGAGAACCGCTTACAGGAAAAGTTTTACTTTATGATGCCTTGAATCAAAAGACTCGTATTATTGGAATAAATCCCATTCCAAAAAACAGAGAAGTGAAAAACTTATCAGATGTTTTTTTTAACTGTCCAACTAATAAAAATAATATTACCGATCAAATGATTATTGAAATTGAACCTATTGAATTTTCTGAACTAATGGAGAATGAAAATGATCTTGTCGTTTTGGATGTGCGTGAGGATTGGGAGCGGAAAGTTTCTAAGGTTACTCCATCTACTCATATCCCTTTGGGAGATTTCTCTTCGCCTTCAGGTCCAGATCTACCGAATGAGATTTCAGTAGATAAAAAAATTGTAATTTATTGCAAGGCAGGAGTTCGAAGCAGAATGGCTTGCGAGGCACTTAAAGAAAAAGGGTTTAAAAACCTTCTTAATCTTTCTGGAGGTATTTTACAATGGGAAGCGGAAGGATTTCCTATTACTTAATGCCTCGCTTATTAGTCATCGGTGGTTCGGATAGTTCAGGCGGGGCAGGGATTACAGCAGATATAGAAACTATTTCAGGACTAGGAGGTAAGTGCCTTCCCATACTCACCGCAGTAACCGCACAAGGTGCCAATGGCTTTTTCCATTCTCATGCTATGCCTGCCGCAATATTGGAAGCACAGCTTGAATCAGTCGCTGATCAAAAGATTGATGCAATCAAAATTGGTATGCTTCCCAATAAAGTTTCAATAAAGATTTTATCTGATTTTCTAGAAAAAAGCACATGCAAATCAATTATACTTGATCCAGTAATGATGAGTTCTTCAGGTTCTACTTTAATGAAAGAAGATGCAGTTAATATTCTTAAGGATCTCTTGTTTCCACTCGTATCTTTGATTACTCCCAATCTTTTTGAAGCTAATTTTCTAACTGAAGGAAACTGCACAGATAAAAATGAAATTCCTATAATTACAAGTAAACTAATTTCATTAGGATCGAATGCTGTTTTGCTAAAGGGTGGACATTTAGAAGGTGCTCAATGCACTGACTTTTTTCTTCAATCAAATGGGAATAAAAATACTTTTGAGCATGAGAGAATTAAAGGTGGCACCGAAGTCAGAGGGACGGGTTGTCGTTTGGCTAGTGCAATCTCTTATTATCTAGCATGTGGGCGGTCTTTACCTAAGGCAATATCACAGGGTGTGGACTACCTTCAGAGTTATATTTCTAGGAACATAGATTAGAAAAATTATCCTATTATCGACCCAGTGCTTTTCGAATAAGGTCCTCAGTTGATGCATTCTTACCAATTTCATCAGATGCTTTCCGAATAGCTTGATCTGCATCTGTTGCTTTATACCCAAGAGTTAGTAAGGCAGAAACGGCATCGTGATAGGAGGCAAAACCGGAATCCTCAATCTCTCCTGATGGTCCATTTTTAGCCTTGTTTGAAGTTGAGGGAGGGGAGGAAATGGTAGTTCCTTTGGGTAAAACTTTATCTTTTAATTCAACCACAATTCTTTCAGCCGTTTTTTTCCCAAGACCCTGAGCTTTTGAAAGCATGCCAATATCTCCACTAGCAATTGATGTCTTGAGCATCGGTAAAGAAAGCGATCCAAGTAAATTTAATGCAATCCTTGGTCCTATCCCAGAAACTTTATCCACGATCATCCGAAAGAAATCTCGCGATTCTCTGTCAATGAACCCGTAAAGAGTTTGGGAATCCTCTCGGTAAGTTGCCTGAGTATAGAGTTTTATTTCTTTGCCCAAAGACGGAAGTCTTTCCGAAGTGGTAAGTGGAATGTTGACTTGGTAACCAATTCCTCCGACTTGAATAACAGCCATGTTTAATTGGCACTCGATTAAATCTCCTTCAATAAATGCGATCATATAGGTAAAGTTATGCAGTTAAGCCGAGGACATCTTGCATTGAATAAAGTTTAGCTGGTTGGTTAACAACCCACTTTGCTGCCTTTAGTGCACCAGCAGCAAAAATGGTACGGTCAGTTGCTCGATGAGTGAGTTCGATCCGCTCTCCCATTCCCGCAAACATGACGGTGTGTTCACCCACGACATCACCACCCCTGAGAGCATGGGATCCAATTTCGTTCGCTTTTCGTTCCCCCGGCATTCCTTCTCGTCCATGGGCAATATCTCCATCATCTGCATACCTTGACTCTTTAAGAATTTCTAAAAGGCGATCTGCAGTGCCACTTGGAGCGTCTTTTTTTAAACGATGATGCATTTCTATTACTTCTGGATCAAAGCCTGAATTTAAATCTAAGACCTTTGCGGTTTGTTGGGTTAAAAAAAACAACAGATTTACTCCTGTAGAAAAATTTCCAGCCCAAACCATAGGAATTGAACTTGATAATTGCTCGATTGCAAAACTATCTTCTTTGCTGTGTCCGGTAGTCCCTATAACCATAGGCTTACCATGTTTTTGTGCCAATTGAGCAAGTGAAAGTGTTGCATCTTCCAAAGAAAAATCAATGACCATATCACAATCTTCAATTCCTTCCTCAGGTTTATCTCCCATATCAACAGGAAACTGAATTGAGCAATCATGATCTGATGCAATTGATTGAATGGCATTTCCCATGCGCCCTTTTGCACCGCTTAATAAAATTTTCAAACTCATTATATAATCCTACAGGGTTAGCTCTGCTGCAATTTCTTTTAATAGCTGTAAATTACCATCGGTTGCTGGAGTGAGCGGCAATCTTACTTCTGCGGACTCTATGAGTCCTTTCAAAAAAAGTAGAGTTTTAATTGGAACTGGATTGGGTTCAATAAAAATATCACTAAAGAATTTGTAGTTTTTTAAATGAATTTCAAGTGCTTGGTGATAATTATCCTTCAATGCCAAATCCACTAACTTCGAAACTTCATCTGGAATAATATTGGATGCAACGCTGATTACACCTTTGGCACCAGACGCCATAAAAGGAAGAGTCAGACCATCATCACCAGATAAAACTACAAAATTGGAATCTAGAGCACAAACACTTTCCGAAACTTTTGCGGAACGTCCTCCAGCCTCCTTTAAAGCACAGATATGCGGATATTTTTCATACAATACCGTTATTGTATGAGTCGAAATCTCGATTCCACAACGAGAGGGAATCGAATAAAGGATGATTGGTTTTTCGGTGCATTCTGCAATTGCACTAAAATGTGCAATTAAGCCATCTTGGCTTGGTTTATTATAATAGGGGGCAACCAATAAGAATGCATCTGCTCCTGCTTGATCGGCTTTTTGAGTTAATTCAAGTGCTTCATTTGTCGAATTTGCACCAGTACCAGCAATTACTGGAATTTTTCCATCCACAATTTTTACAGTATTTTTTATAACTTGAAGGTGTTCACTTGCGGATAGAGTAGGGGATTCTCCAGTGGTACCACAGGGTACAATCCCTGAGATCTCAGATGATAATTGGGCGTTTACAAGGCTTTCGAGGTCAGCATAAGATACTGTCCCATCTTTCATTGGTGTGATTAGAGCAGTATGCGCTCCGTGAAGTAGTTTCTTGTCCATTTGAAATAAATATGTGAGAAAGGATGATT